>NZ_KI271582.1:0-9610 GCF_000469325.1 Schleiferilactobacillus shenzhenensis LY-73
CGGCGCAGCTCAAGGAGTTGCGTCGTTTTCTATACAGTTGGCAATTTATCTGGGTTAGAGTCACCCGCAAGCATAGTGGTCGGTCGACAAAAACACAAAAAAAGTGGCGCATTCTCGCTGAAGGTGAAATAATGAGCATTGGGCGTTTTGGACAGCAATATACACGAGGGGGAATTACAGTGGAATACGCTGAGGACGGCTGGCTACAAATCTCTGGTATCCAACATTTCGAATACTGCCGAAGACAATGGGCTTTGATACACATCGAACAGCAGTGGCAAGACAACGTATTGACCTTCGAAGGAACGCAGCTCCATGAGAAAGCGGATGACCCGTATTTCAAGGAAAAACGGCACGGAATCGTGTACCTTCGTGCGCTGCGTGTCCATTCTGATTCATTGGGAGTATCTGGGATCTGTGACGTTGTCCAACTGACAGAGTCATCTCAGGGCATTCATGTCAGCGGGCGGTCCGGTAAGTTCGATCCCCTAGTCATTGAATACAAGCACGGCGCACACAAAAGAGACCTGTCCGATGTCCTTCAACTGACCTTAGAGACAATGTGTCTGGAAGAAATGCTCGGCACAAAGATAGCTCAGGGAGACCTTTTCTACTTCAGAACTCGGACACGAGAAACAGTTGATTTAACCGATGAACTGCGGTCGCGAGCTATAGCAGACCTTGAGGAGATGCATCATCTATGGCAACGTAAATACACGCCTCGGGTAAAAGTCGGCCCTCGGTGCAGGAATTGTTCACTTCGAGACATTTGTCTCCCAGTACTCACAAAGACACAATCGGCGGCACAATATTTCGAAGAGAGGCTAGATGCGCAATGAAACCACTATTAAATACGCTGTTTGTCAACACTCCTGACGCTTACTTGTCTTTAGATGGTGGTAACGTCGCGGTTTCTGTAGATTACCAGTCGCTGGGAAAGGTCCCGTTGATTAACATTGATTCCATCATTTGCTTCGCCAGATCTGGTGCGAGCCCAGCTTTGATGAGTTGCTGCATTGACCAAAATAAACCTATGACATTCTTGACCCCTAGTGGACGTTTTCTTGGGACCGTTGTTGGGGCGGTGAATGGTAATGTTGTTCTTCGCAAGCAACAGTACCGTATTTCTGATGACGCAGCATTGGCCGGCGAATTTTCAAGAAACTTTATCATCGGTAAATTGTTTAACCAGCGGTGGATGGTGGAACGCTATATCCGCGACCATGCACTGGTCATTGATACCCAACGATTCAAAAATCTGTCGCAGGCGCTCTTCAGTGCCATCGAGGAGTTACGGGAAACTTCGGATATTGATACGATCCGAGGAATCGAGGGGAATGCCGCGGCAAATTACTTCGCTCACTTTGATGATTTCATACTGCAGAAAGGCAGCGGCTTTTCCTTCAGCGAGCGTTCTCGGAGACCTCCCTTGGATCGAACCAATGCATTGCTATCGTTTGCTTACTCGTTACTAGCAAATGACTGTGCTGCAGCGCTCCTATCGGTGGGGCTTGATCCATACGTGGGATTCATGCATCAAGACAGACCAGGACGGCAGTCACTTGCACTGGATTTGATGGAAGAGTTACGCGGCGTTTTTGCGGATCGATTTGTTCTGAAGCTGATTAATAAGCAGATGCTGGATAAGCAGGATTTTCTGGAACAGGAGAGTGGTGCTGTCATGTTAACGGATAAGGGAAGAAAAGTATTCCTTGACCAGTGGACCGCGAAGAAGCAAGAAACTCTGACGCATCCTTTTCTACAAGAGAAAATTGTCTGGGGACTTGTGCCTTTTGTTCAGGCCTTACTGTTGGCCAGGAGTGTCAGGGGTGATCTAGACAGTTATCCAGCATTTCTCTGGAAGTGAGGCACATCAATGTTGGTAGTAGTGACATACGATGTATCGGTAACCGACCCTGGTGGCCCGCGACGTTTAAATCGGGTGGCAAAAGTTTGCGAGAGATACGGGCAACGTGTTCAAAATTCTGTATTTGAGTGTCTAGTCGACCAGCTGACGTTTACTCAAATGAAGTCGGCACTTTTGAAGACAATCGACGAAGAAATGGATAGCCTACGGTTTTACAATCTTGGGGATAACTACAAGAGTAAAGTAACCCACGTGGGCACTAAGAACGTACTTGACCTGAAGGGACCATTGATTTTCTGACTTGCAAGGAGGCTTGGAGATGCGCTATCGTAATTGGAAGGCGGACGGTACAGTTACCGTAATCGTGGGCACACCCATGCGAATTGAAATGTTGGTTGGTTCATTTAGGACAAAGAGGGGATAATTATCCCCTTTTTCATCAGGATTGATATTGATATTCGTTGGTTGGTTTATTTGTTTGACTTATCGTAGAATGGCGATGTATGATAATTATGCGGGAGGGACGAACCGATCCTCCTGCGAAAACTTACCTCCTAGAAGCAATCCCAACATTTTGCCGAAACCAAGATTCTTGGGACTGCTTTGTACACGGGGCTGAATCACGCGTGTGGATCAGATAAACAACAAAATACATGATCACAATCACTGGAGGTGATTACGTGTCAGAAGACAATCAATTGTCATTCGAAGTTTGGGGCCGGAATGCTCTCTTCACTGACCCACTCACGAGGGGGGGCGAAAAGATGTCGTACCAGCTACCAACATACCAATCTCTTGTGGGGGTAGCTTCCAGTATCTACTGGAAACCCACGTTTATTTGGCGAATCGACAAAGTACGGGTGATGAACCAGATTCGAGTGGAGTCGAAGGCCATCCGGCCATTGGACAAGAACTTTGCCTTAGACAAGAATTCTCTTGCCTATTACACCTATCTGGCAGATGTCCGATACCAAGTGCAGTGCCACATTGAGTGGAACATGCAACGTTCTGATTTGGCGTCCGACCGTAACATGAAAAAACATGTGGCAATTTTCAAACGGGCGTTAAAGGCCGGTGGCCGACGAGATGTGTATTTAGGCACTCGGGAATGCCAAGGGTATGTCAAACCGGTTCGTTTTGATGAAGGCGAGGGTGCCTACGACAATGACGATCGACTTTTCGGGGTCATGGTCCACGGATTTAATTACCCTGAGGAGACTGGCGACCCAATGCTATCAGTCCGTCTTTGGGCACCCAAGATGCACCATGGAATCATTGCATTTCCCCGACCAGATGAATGCACAATTATCCAACCTATTCGAAAGATTGCTGAACAGAATTGGCAACACCCTGACACCATGCAATCCGTTGACGATTTGTATGCCGAACTGATTGGAGGAAATGGTCAATGACAGTGTTTGATGAATTGACAAAGGTTTATGACCGAAATGCCCAAAGCGCCGGTGAATTTATTAACGATGAACGGTTCACGTTGCTGCCGCTTGGACATGTTTCTGTCAAGATTCCAATTGAAGTGGTAGTCGATCAGGATGGCAGCTTTTTGTCAGCTCGAGGGGTGCCAAAAGACGAGCAATTGACGGTGATTCCTGCGACAATTGATGCTGCCACGCGGTCAAGTGGTGTCCAGGCGTTTCCGCTGCAAGACAAAATCAAGTATTGTGCTGGTGATTATATAGAGTACGTCAAAGGAAAAAAGGACTTGAAGAACGCGGCAGAATCACACGCTCAGTATCTTCGCTTGTTGCAAGGCTGGGCAGCTGATCCTGACGTACCTTCACAAATCATTGCCATTGCTTCATATATTGGCAAGAATCAGTTAGTCCATGACTTACTGGGCTCACTGACTAATCAAAAGCTGGTGGCTTCGGTCAAAAACGGGGATTCTTTCGTTCGATTTACTGTTGACGATGCCACTTCTGAGCCGGTGTGGCGCAACAACACAATTTTTCAATCGTGGACAAAGTATTATCTGGCTAAACAAGCAGAGGACGAAGAAACGGTCGGGATTGACTACATTACTGGCACTGAAGTACCCACGACCAAAAAACTTGAGAAAAATGTTGATCCATTTGCCAGCGGAGCAAAGTTAATTTCAGCTAACGACGATTCCAGCTACACGTATCGTGGGGTGTTTTTAGGGGATGATTATTACTCCCTAGGATTTCAACAGTCTCAGAAAATGACCCACGCACTCAAGTGGTTGATTCAACGTCAAGGGATTCATCGGGATACACGTGCATATTTGTTCTGGACCAGTGGAGCAAGCAACGATTCAGTGAATGACGCCATTTCTTTGATGGCCAACGGGCAGACACTTTCTGCCCGTCGCCAAAGGATTAACGCCGCCTCATCTAGTGTCTCGCAAACGCCGGATACTGGAAAACCAGTCGCTATCGAATACAGTAAGAGGTTGCTCGGCATGGCGGGTGATATCGAAACTGATGCTGAACATCCGGTGAATATCCTGTTTCTCGATGCCGCGACTACTGGTCGGATGAGTATCGTGTACTACGATTTGATGCAGTCCGATGAGTTGAAGCAGAACTTAATTAATTGGTCAAGAAAAGCTGTTTTCACCCGTTATTGGGATCAGACTGCGCACCAAATTACGCCGAATTTTTACCAGATAGTTGAAGGCGCTTACGGAATTGGCAAGACAGGATCACGTTATGAAACTGTTCAAAAACGTGCAATGACCCACTTGCTGGTTGCTGTGATTCATGGCCGTGTGATTCCACCCGATATCATCCAAGCGTTTTACCGCCATGTGCGGCACCCAAATAGTTATCACGATGACGCAATGCGTAAAACGACTGCTATGCAGGCTTGGTACCGTGACATTGTCTTCTTCACAGCAATTCAAAACTACAACACCAAAGGAGCGTCTGGAATGAGCTTAGAAAAAGAAAATACCGATCGGTCTTATCTCTATGGCCGATTGCTTGCAGTCGCGGATACTGTTGAGCGAAGTGCCATTCGACAACAACAGGCCCGTGGTGGTAGCCAAACTGATCGTTTAACGACCGCTGTACGCTTTTTCACAAATTTCTCTGAACGTCCTGCAAGTACATGGAAACGTATTTGGTTGGCTGTGGTTCGTTCCTATCTTGGCCGCCTCAGTGCTGGATCACAAGCCTACTATGCAGAACTGGTCAAAGAGATTACCAATATGATGCCTTCAGAAGAGTTCGCGGACGACTCACCACTTTCACCCGTTTTCCTTTCTGGGTATGCAGCACAAAGTGAAGACAATCGATACAAGAAAGACGAAAAGGGAGAGACCTCAAATGACAAGTAAAGTACTGGATCACAAAATTGATTTTTCCGTCGTCGTTGGTGTTCAAAATGCAAATCCCAATGGCGATCCACTGGATGCCAACCGTCCTCGTGTCAATGCTGATGGATTGGGCGAAATCAGTGACGTGGCCATCAAACGGAAGATTCGCAACCGTTGGCAAGATATGAATTTGCCTACTCTCATTCAACAACAGGACCGCATTACCGATGGCGTAACTAACATCCGTGACCGGGTGAAAATGAGTGACGCAGTCAACGAGGTCCTTAAACTGGACCCCAAAAAGACACCGAATTGGCGTGAACTATTCATCAAAGCGGCCACCGAAAGCTGGTTGGATGTGAGGGCGTTTGGTCAAGTCATGCCCTTCAAAGCCAACAAAGAGAAAGACGGTCTAGACGGTGTTTCCATTCCTGTTCGTGGACCCGTCACCGTCCAAGCGGCATACTCTATCAAGCCCGTCCTCATTAAGGAAGAGCAAATCACCAAGTCCATCAATTTGGAACCGGGTGATAGCAAAGGCTCAGACACGATGGGGACCAAGGCAATGGTGCCGTTTGCTGTTTATAAATTTAACGGCAGCATCAATGTCCAGCAGGCTGAACGTACCGGATTTACCGAAGACGATGCCGCAGCATTGAAGGAAGCGTTGAAGACGTTGTTCGTCAATGATGCGTCGGCCGCTCGGCCCGAAGGATCCATGGTGGTGTTGAAGGTTGTTTGGTGGGAACATGATACCAAATTGGGTCAGCTGCCCCCATACGAGGTACACGAGAAGACTCAGGTTAGCTATCCTGATGAAGCTCGGGACTTTTCTCAGGTCACCGTCAGCGTCGATGATCCGCATGTCGATGGCTTGCACGTTGAAGAAATTAAGGGGTATTGACCATGCCAGCAGTCCAGTTTATTGCGCACGGTGAGAAGGATGACGACGGCAAAATTCGTTATCAATCCGTGCACGATCATCTGCTGCAAACACGGGACCTTTGTGAACAGTTTGGCAGTAGTCTAAACTTGGCTTACGTCGCCGGATTGGCGGGGTGGCTTCATGATGCCGGCAAGTATTCCAAAGCTTTTCAGTTGTATATCAGAAAGTCTCTGGATGAAGACCCATCGGCCAAGCGAGGGGCAGTCAATCATGCATTTGGTGGCGCTCACATGCTCCGTCAGTTATTTGCAAATTCCGTTGACGATAACGCAATATACATGACCGAGCTTGTGGAGAATGTCATTATGGCCCACCACAACGCCGACGGTCCCTATGATTTCTTGAGTCCAGTAAAAGGGGAGTCTCCCTTCCTGAAACGGGTTGATGGTGACATCTCCGATTGGAACGTCAGTGAACTTGAAGCGGGCTTCTTCAGTGACTTCTCTCGTGATGAGTATCTTGCTTACGTGGAAAAAGCTGTCGCTGAAATTGCGGTAATTCCTGCTGACGTGCAAGATGCGCAACAGAGCTTTTATCTACGATTCTTGGCCAGTTGTCTAATTGATGCGGATCATCTGGAAACGGGTAATTTCATGGCAGATATTTCTAACGGTCCAATCGCTACATCTGACAAGTTGGAAGTCCTGTATACAACCAACGAAGCAGCTGTTAAAAAACAAGCTCGTGAAGACGCTGCTGACCAAGAAAGTGGTAGGGGACAGATTAACAAGCTTCGTGGAGAAATGTCCGATTTAAGCTGGCGTGCCGGTCAGGACAAGCAGGGGGTTTACAGCCTTAGCGTCCCCACGGGCGGGGGTAAAACGTTTGCCAGTCTTCGTTTTGCGCTAGCTCAGTGTCAACAGCATCACCTTGAACGGATTATCATTGTGGCACCCTACACCACAATTATTGAGCAAAATGCGGAAGCAATTAGAGAATGGCTTTCGTTGTCTGGCGATGATGATACTACAGTTCTTGAGTACCACTCAGCCATCAGCGATGGCCCAAAAAGTGCACGATATTACTATGCACATGATACATGGGATGCCCCAATTGTGATGACGACTCAGGTTGCCTATCTCAATGCTCTTTACGGATCTGGCAGCAAGAATCTTCGGCACATGCATCGCTTGGTCAACAGCGTGGTGGTGTTCGATGAAATTCAGAGCATGCCGACGAAGACGGTTGAAATGAACAATGCAGCTATCAACTGGCTGGCGGATTATGGCAAGACCACTGTTCTCTTGTGTACTGCCACACAGCCAGCGCTATCCCACGACGTTCTGCCGCTTGGAATTGATACCCCTACCGAAATTGTTCCCGACATTCCTAATGCCGAACGTGCTTTCAAACGTGTGCAGTTGCTTACTCAGAACCATCAAGTTTGGACTGTTGAAGACTTAATTTCAGCTGTAAAAGAGGAGCTTGACAGTTCGGGAAGTAGTTTAATCGTTATGAACACCAAAAAGGCCGTTCGTCAGTCTTTTGAGGCGTTTCAGAATCAATATCCTGCCGTTAAGGCTTACCACCTTTCCACTGGCATGTGTGGTGCTCACCGGAAGGAAGTTATCGGACAGATTCACGATGAGTTAGCTGAGCATCAACAGCTGGTTGTGTTCTCAACACAATTGATTGAGGCCGGTGTCGATCTGAGTTTTGGGTCGGTATTCCGTTCGTTAGCCGGGATTGATAGTGTGATTCAAGCGGCGGGACGGTGTAATCGGAACCATGAAGTGAATCTAGGTAACGTTCACCTTATTAAGATGGACAGTAGTGTCGAGAATCTCAGTCGAGGATTAGCAGACATCTCTGCCGGCGCGGGGATTACCGAGACCCTTTTGACAAAGTATTCAGACTGGGATCCACTTTCTGCAGAATTCGTACAGCAGTATTTTCGGCGGTATTTCAATAGCAGAAAGATGTATCTCGATTACCCTGCAACCATTTCTGGTCAACGACTCAATCTTCTTTCACTGTTGGTTTCAACTGGGAATGGAACTATTAATGACACCGGTGTGGTGACGTTCAACCGGCACAATCAAAAAAGTGCCGGCGAGCAACTGTTGAACTATTCCGCACCGCAGACAGTTACCAAGAATTTTCAGGTGATTGATTCGAAGACCACCCCAGTCCTTGTCCAATGGCGTGAAGGGAAGAAGATTGCGGAAACACTGTTGAGTGGTCGCACTGATTTGAAAACGATGTATGATACGCTCAAACAAGCACAGCAATACGTTGTCCAGGTGTATGCCGATAGTCAGTCGCTCGAACAAGCCCTGCGAGATGGAATTTTGGAGTATCATGAAGCATCTGGTTTGTGGATTGCTCGCGAGTCGAGTTACAACGATCAATTCGGCTTAGACCTGCAGCTAGGAAGTCAAAGTTACTATTTCTGAGTAGGTGCGAATGGTAGGCACACAGAAATTTCCGGAGGATTCGCACCTTAAATGGCCTTAGTTCATGCATTATTAGGTCAAAAAGGGATAACGATTCTCCGATTTTTTGTTCAAACCGCAATATCTATTGAGGCCCATCATGGCTTATACAATATGTTGCGGTCGCATCCTCTTGGGGGGTGCGTGAATTGAAATGATCGTCACCGTGTAAGCATAGTAACTACGCTGGTCGCATCCTCTTGGGGGGTGCGTGAATTGAAATCGACCGTCTGGCAAGCTGATCAGTAGGACCGCAGCGTCGCATCCTCTTGGGGGGTGCGTGAATTGAAATTGCGAAGGTGCCCGTGGCCGTAAGGCTCACGGCCGTCGCATCCTCTTGGGGGGTGCGTGAATTGAAATAACATCCTCCTGCTCAGTTACAAGGCGGACGCCGTCGCATCCTCTTGGGGGGTGCGTGAATTGAAATACGTCATTACCGGCGGCCACGACCGCCAAGGGTACGTCGCATCCTCTTGGGGGGTGCGTGAATTGAAATAAAGGAACGAATGCCGAGAACACTAGCACGCTGGTGTCGCATCCTCTTGGGGGGTGCGTGAATTGAAATTCCATGCCGTCTACCCCGACCAAGAAGGCCCCGGGTCGCATCCTCTTGGGGGGTGCGTGAATTGAAATTTAAGCACTACATAGGCCACTTTGCCGTCATTATGTCGCATCCTCTTGGGGGGTGCGTGAATTGAAATATCGAAGTCAGGACTGATCCCCGTTTCGACATGCGTCGCATCCTCTTGGGGGGTGCGTGAATTGAAATGTTATACGGTGTGGTCTGCATAATCGTATCTACTGTCGCATCCTCTTGGGGGGTGCGTGAATTGAAATTGCGGCAACCGCTGGTGCCCCGTTTGCAGTTGGCGTCGCATCCTCTTGGGGGGTGCGTGAATTGAAATCCCATTGTGTTTTCCGGCCCCCCAACCGATATGCGTCGCATCCTCTTGGGGGGTGCGTGAATTGAAATTAATGACAACTTTGTCGGTTTGTCCCTGGTGGTTTGTCGCATCCTCTTGGGGGGTGCGTGAATTGAAATCAGTCCTTGCCGAAGCCCGTAG
>NZ_KI271582.1:9678-10252 GCF_000469325.1 Schleiferilactobacillus shenzhenensis LY-73
ATGGTCATGTCGTGGTGGCCGGTTTGTGTCCGCGTCGCATCCTCTTGGGGGGTGCGTGAATTGAAATTGTCGGCTACGGGTAATAGTTCCATATCCCGCTCCCGTCGCATCCTCTTGGGGGGTGCGTGAATTGAAATATTGACTGGTGACCCGGATGTTGTAGTCGGTGCGTAGTCGCATCCTCTTGGGGGGTGCGTGAATTGAAATACCTTGGCTTTCAATGTAACGACGGATCACTTCAAGTCGCATCCTCTTGGGGGGTGCGTGAATTGAAATATTTTGACGGGCTCGCCGGTCTTGTCGTCCCATACGGTCGCATCCTCTTGGGGGGTGCGTGAATTGAAATAAACTGCCTGCAAGCCAGCCAAGTCCGACTGTACTGTCGCATCCTCTTGGGGGGTGCGTGAATTGAAATTGGAAACCGGATGACCACTTGACGATGGCCTTCCGTCGCATCCTCTTGGGGGGTGCGTGAATTGAAATCCGGACAATCAGCCGCAATTGCTTGAGCACATCATGTCGCATCCTCTTGGGGGGTGCGTGAATTGAAATCAGTCCTTGCCGAAGCCCGTAG
>NZ_KI271582.1:10320-22398 GCF_000469325.1 Schleiferilactobacillus shenzhenensis LY-73
TGGAAAATAGTGCAGTATCCGCAAGTAATCCTCGTCGCATCCTCTTGGGGGGTGCGTGAATTGAAATTGCATACTGCAAACATCAACCGGTGTGTCATGGGGTCGCATCCTCTTGGGGGGTGCGTGAATTGAAATTTTACTGTCGGTCTCAACTCGGTTTGTTCGGGAGTCGCATCCTCTTGGGGGGTGCGTGAATTGAAATCGCGCCAAACCATCCGCCCCTCCTGAACAACCGTCGCATCCTCTTGGGGGGTGCGTGAATTGAAATTGGTCAATATCATCGCTAATGTCCAGCAGATAGCGTCGCATCCTCTTGGGGGGTGCGTGAATTGAAATCTGCGTCGCACTGTCATCACTTGAATCCTGCGCTGTCGCATCCTCTTGGGGGGTGCGTGAATTGAAATTAATAGCAAGGGACGGTGAACAATGGCAAAAGGCGTCGCATCCTCTTGGGGGGTGCGTGAATTGAAATCCAAAAATCGATTGTCCGACGAAACTGCAGGGTCGTCGCATCCTCTTGGGGGGTGCGTGAATTGAAATGCAGAATACCCCATTATGTTAACTAACTCTGAAGTCGCATCCTCTTGGGGGGTGCGTGAATTGAAATGTATTGAACTCTTACAGTATAGCGGGTTTGAAAGTGTCGCATCCTCTTGGGGGGTGCGTGAATTGAAATCAGTAGGTGTCGTCCGCCATGAGCCAGATGCCAGTCGCATCCTCTTGGGGGGTGCGTGAATTGAAATCAGCACCAAGAAGTATTTGATGATGGAAGACGCGTCGCATCCTCTTGGGGGGTGCGTGAATTGAAATGACAAACCAAGGAACTTTTACAGCGGTACGAAATAGTCGCATCCTCTTGGGGGGTGCGTGAATTGAAATATGTCGGTCATGGCGGACGAAGATCAGCAACAGGTCGCATCCTCTTGGGGGGTGCGTGAATTGAAATCCTTATAGCCAACGCTCAGCCGTCCTCCCTTGTGTCGCATCCTCTTGGGGGGTGCGTGAATTGAAATCTAAAATAGTCAGTCCGCCCGCGTGTAATCCACCGGTCGCATCCTCTTGGGGGGTGCGTGAATTGAAATGCTCTCCAGGGCTTTAATCATGGTCTCAGCATCACGTCGCATCCTCTTGGGGGGTGCGTGAATTGAAATACGGACCGCATCCGCAGCGACAACACGACCGGCTAGTCGCATCCTCTTGGGGGGTGCGTGAATTGAAATTCCGAGTACCCCACCCAGTACCTCGCCCCCGGCTAGTCGCATCCTCTTGGGGGGTGCGTGAATTGAAATGGCGAAGGAATTGCAGAAGGACACTTTGGTCGCGGTCGCATCCTCTTGGGGGGTGCGTGAATTGAAATACTGTTCGTTGTATTTTCCACCCCAGGAAATGATGTCGCATCCTCTTGGGGGGTGCGTGAATTGAAATCATGGGGAAGGCGGTTACGGTGAGCCACGAAGACGTCGCATCCTCTTGGGGGGTGCGTGAATTGAAATCGTGCTCAGGCAATCGCACCGTTGGTTGAATATCGTCGCATCCTCTTGGGGGGTGCGTGAATTGAAATACGTAGTAGTACCGCCGCCCAGCGATCACGGCGTGTCGCATCCTCTTGGGGGGTGCGTGAATTGAAATTGCTCAATGCCGTCTTGCTTCTCAGGCCATGGTGGGGCGCATCCTCACGGGGATGTGTGAGTTGAAATTCGGTCTCGCGGATCTCGGTAACATCGGAGACGCTGTCACATCCTCACGAGGATGCGTGAATTGAAATGACCAAAGCCGTCCCTTCATACCAGCGCAAAGAATGTCGCATTTTCTTCGGGATGCGTGAATTGAAGTATCGCCGACACCTTTTGTGGATCCTGCGGTCCACCGTCGCATCCTCACACGGGGATGCGTGAATTGAAGTAGCCCCAAAATGTATGCATAAAAATTGATCATGAGCCGCATTCCCTCGGGGATGATTGAATTGAAATGCAGCTCCGGTACGTTCGGGGTATATATCCATCAGTTGCATTCCCTCGGGGTGTGAGTTGAAATTTTAAGAAGCCCTTCGAGGCCGTAACTTACCGGCGTCGCGTCCCTCCAGGGTGTCTGAATTGAAATAAGTTTCATAACTATTTTCTGGTTGCGTACACTAAGGCACGCAAATTTGAAATGAAAAGGTATTTCTCGCAATTCTTGTCGAAAATGTCCCGCTTCTACGCGTTCATGAACGAGGTCAAAGTGAGAGAAGTGAAACATCCCGGGTAAATTTCACACATCATAGTGTATTATGGTCCTTATGATCAAAACGCAGTTAAGGAAGGTACACCAAAGTGGAACTCACAAAACAAGCCGTGCAACGTCTACGCATTTCTTCTGGTTTGTATGTCAACTACATTGTACACGGTGCGGGTATCCTGATTCTTGCCCAATCAGTCGACGCATTATCGTCCCAGTGGCAAACTGGCGCTGGGACTGTTGCTACCGTAATTTCAGCCATAGGAATCGGCCGATTACTCGTCCTCTTGATTTCGGGATGGTTGAGTGATCGGCTTGGTCGACAACCGTTTGTTGGCCTAGGAATGATGGCGTACATGGCTTTCTTTCTGGGCATTCTTTGGAGTCCGACAGCAAGCTGGGGCTTCTTCTTTGCTTTTTTGGCGGGGTGTGCAAATTCGTGCTTAGACGCAGGGACTTATCCGGCTTTGATGGATATTTATCCAGAGAAGGCCGGCGCAGCCAGTGTTCTGATCAAAGGGGCAATGTCAGCCGGTCAATTTCTGTTGCCTTTACTGGTCGGGTTACTGATCAATGTTCATGCATGGTATGGTTTTAGCTTTTTACTCATGAGTGCCGTGCTTCTGATTAACGGGATGGTATTACTCTGGCCTTGGTGGAAACAGGCTAAGTCCAAGGATATCGTCAAAACAACAATGACAGACCGTTCAGAAAATCGCCGAGTGTCGCTTCGTCCAATGCCTTGGACACTTTTTGCTTTGCTGATTGTATATGGCTTTCTCTCCCAGGGTGTCTTTTGGATTTTTACACAATCGATTTCGCAGTTTGGGGTTCAAATACTCAACATGTCTTCTGTACTCAGCGGGAGCATGCTCAGCTGGTACAGCATTGGCTCCTTCATCTGTGTTCTGGTAAATGTCCTTGTCTTAAGCAGACGTTTCAAGCCTGTCCAGTTGCTGGTGCCGTTTAACATCTTGGGGGCTATTAGCCTGTTGCCGTTCATTTTTCGCTTGCCAAACAGCTTCATATTTCCTGCGGCGTTGTTGGTTGGATTTTCGTTTGCTGGTGGCGTAATGCAGTTGGGCTTGACTGTTATGGGAGAAAGTCTGCCAATGGGCAAGGGAATGGCCACCGGATTTTATTACTCTGCCGGTGCAATGTCCCAATTTGTTCTTCCACTCATCACTGCACGCTGGTCCAACAGTCAAATGTACGTCATGTGGTTTAATCTGGTCATTGCGATAGTCGGGGTGGTAGTAACGGCGACTATCGCATACTTGATTAATCGGCAACATGAAGAAAAGCCAAAGGGTGTCGTGAACTCTCAGGAATAAACAGAAGTCGCCTGTTGATGATGGAAGAAATATTGCCAGTTCGTTGTTTATGACCGATAATGAAGGTAATAAGAAAGCGGTTAATCATGCATGTCGTGCAACAAAGGGGCAGGGGAGAACAATGAACGACACAAATCTCTACATGGTCTTCGGCCTGATTATCCTCGCCGGCTTGGTCATCTTCTTAATCCCAGCCACGATTTGGCTGAGGACCCACGGCAAGAAGAAAAAGATGACACCAGAACAACGCATCAAAGCACTGCAGAGTGAGGCCTACGTTAACGAGTTCGTCAACATGACCAACTACGGCAACTCCAACGCCGACCCAGGGCACGCCTGGAATCACGACCACTGGTAATCCGCTGCGGTTCAAATACTTAGCGGCCCCAACCAGTAGTAGTAAGTGCCAACGGAGTCACTGGTCACGTCAATACCTATAACCATTGGCAGCAGCTACCGCCTAGCCAAGCTATTTCTGCACACAAAATAAGACTCAGTCCCACGTCACCAACGACGCAAGAACTGAGTCCCTTCAAGGTACTTTCCTAACGGGCCAATCCGCTGCCGCCCCCCAGACGCCGCGCCCTCCGGCGTCTGTCCCTAACTCAGGAGACCCTTCAACTGTGCAAACTCCTTCGGCAGATCCACCAACCGAGACTGGGGAAAAGTCATCGTCATATTCATATGGTGCGGATCGAGGTCGGGGGTGGCGCTCACTAAAGTGAGAAACCGGGTGGCATTGAGGGAGTGAAAGTCGAATTCCTGGAAGGTGTAGCAGCGGATATCGTGACCGGCTTCTTGCTGCTTTTTCAGGAAATCGGCGAGTACCCGATAGAAATAGTAGACGGCTTCCTCGAAAACGGTACCTTTGGCCGTGACCTGCGGATCGCTGCTCAGGCGTAAGATGTAGCCCCGCGGCGTCCGCTCACTGACGACACCGTAGATCAACTGCTCGACTTTCTCTGCTTGTTCCATAACCGGCTCCTCCAACATGATTTTCTTACCTCCAGTATAACGGTACGGGCTCAAAAATTAAAGGCAAATGAATGATATATTTGATTCTAACACCGCCAATTTCATTTGCCAAGTCCCCAATTTTCCGGTATACTGGTATTTCGTAATGCGGGTGTAGTTTAGTGGTAAAATATTAGCTTCCCAAGCTGAAGTCGCGAGTCCGATTCTCGTCACCCGCTTTGTCTCACGCGTTGCAGAATAGAATGGCATGATTCGTCCAGCGAGTCCGGGGTAGTGGGAGCCGGTCGGAACAGTCACTCGGCGCACTGCGGCGCACAACATCATAGACACCATCTTTGAGTGAACGAACCCAACTTCGTTAATGAGAGTGGTACCGCGGGCTGGCAGCAGTCCGTCTCTCCTGCCGTTTTTTTACGGCGGGAGTTTTTTTCTATGCAGATTCCAGATTCGCACACAGGAGGAACTTACTTATGGATTTACGTCACACGATTGCGCAGAAAATCAGCACGGCCTTAAGCCAATTGGACACGACCCTCACCACCGACCAAGTCGCCGACATGCTGGAAGTCCCAAAGACCTTGGACCTGGGCGATTTTGCTTTCCCGGCATTCCAACTGGCCAAGAGCCTGCACCGTTCGCCGGTCCAAATCGCCCAGCAGCTGGCGCCGCTCGTGGACGCCGACGGTCTGAGCAAGGTGGAAGCCAAGGGCCCTTACGTCAACGTCTTTCTGAACCAGCCGGTCTTCGCCGAGACCACGTTCAAGGCCATCTTGAGCGACCCGGAAGCATACGGCAGCGCCGATGTCGGGCAGGGTGGTAACGTGCCTATCGATATGTCGTCGCCCAACATCGCCAAGCCGATGTCCATGGGCCACTTGCGTTCCACCGTCATCGGCAACGCCCTGGCGAACATCTACAGCAAGCTGGGTTACCACCCCATCAAGATCAACCACTTGGGTGACTGGGGCACGCAGTTCGGCAAGCTCATCGTCGGCTACAAGATGTGGGGTTCCGAGGAAGCCGTCAAGGAGAATCCCATCAAGAACCTGCTGGCCTATTACGTGCGCTTCCACAAGGAAGACAAGGACCATCCCGAGATGGACGACGAGGCCCGCGAGTGGTTCCGCAAGCTGGAGGACGGCGATCCGGAGGCAACCAAGCTGTGGTCCTGGTTCCGCGAGATTTCTCTCAAGGAGTTCCAGAAGGTCTATGACCAGCTGGGCGTGACCTTCGACTCGTACAACGGCGAAGCGTTCTACAACGACAAGATGGACGAGGTCATCGACATTCTGGAATCTAAGGGATTATTGGAGAAAAGCCAGGGGGCGGACATCGTCGACCTCAGTCCTGAAGGTCTGAATCCAGCCTTGATCCGCAAGAGCGACGGCGCTTCGCTGTATATGACCCGGGACCTGGCGGCCGCCATCTACCGCAAGCGGACGTACCACTTCGTGAAGTCCCTGTACGTGGTCGGCGCGGAACAGAAGGAGCACTTCGACCAGTTGAAGGCCGTTCTCCAGCGGATGGGCTTCGCCTGGGCGGACGAGATCGTCCACGTGCCCTTCGGATTGATTACGGAGAATGGGAAGAAATTATCCACGCGCTCCGGCCGCATCATCTTGTTGGAGAAAGTCCTTCAGGACGCGGTTGCGCTCGCCCAGAAGCAGGTGGACGAGAAGAACCCGACGCTGGCCAATAAAAAAGAAGTCGCCCACCAGGTCGGCGTCGGCGCCGTGGTATTCCACGACCTGAAGAACGACCGGATGGACAACTTCGACTTTAACTTGGAAGAAGTCGTACGCTTCGAGGGCGAGACAGGCCCTTACGTGCAATACACCAATGCGCGCGCCCAGAGTATCCTGCGCAAGGCTGGCAAGACGGGTGCTGACCTGGTTGACGCGCCGGCGCTGGATGACGCCGGCGCCTGGGAGGTCGTCCGCGACTTGGGCAACTTCCCAGAGATGGTCACTCGCGCGGCCAAGGAATACGAGCCGTCAGTGATCGCCAAGTACGCGCTGCGCTTGGCCAAGGCGTTCAACAAGTATTACGCCCACACCAAGGTGCTCACCGGTGATGCCAGCCAGGATAGCCGGCTGGCCTTGGTGGCATCCGTCAGTGCCGTGTTGCAGAGTGCGCTGGCCCTTCTGGGGGTCGGTGCGCCGGCAGAAATGTAAGGAGGCCGCATGATGGGACGTCAAGAACGCAAGGCGGCCATCCGCCAGTTGGTGACGACGGAACGCTTCGAGCGGCAGCGGGATCTGCTGCAGCGGCTGCAAGCCATGGGAATTCAAGTCTCTCAGGGCAACCTTTCTCGCGATATGCAGGAACTGGGCGTGCATAAGTACAAGGATGCCCGCGGCGTGGCGTATTACGCCATGGCCGCCCACCCCGCACCGTCGCTGCCGGAGGCGCTGCGCCAGGCCATTAGCAATCAGGTCCTGACGGCCACCGCTGTCCAGTTCACCGTTGTACTGAAAACGGAAGCCGGCAGCGGCAACCTGGTGGCGGCGGCCCTGGACGACACGGACCGGACAGACGTCGTCGGCACGCTGGCCGGCCACGACACCGTCCTGATTATCTGCCCGGATGCCAATGCGGCCCAGGCGCTGCAGATGACGATTGGCACTTACATCGGGAAGAATCCAGTGGCGTAGAATCGTTCCGGAACCGGGGCGACGGCGGTTTGGCGGCCGAAGCCCAGCGGTGTTTCCCACGTTAGCCGCCAGGCGTGCAGCAGCATGCCGTCGGCGGGGACATGGTCCGCATCCGGGCCGTAGAGCGGGTCGCCTAGGATCGGCAGCCCAGCATGGGCCAGGTGTACCCGAATCTGATGCGTCCGACCGCTGTGCAGCGTTAATAATAAGAGCTGGCCCCGGGGAGAACGGGCCAAGACGCGGAATTCTGTGTCCGCGGCTTGGCCGTTTTTTTCATCCACGACCCGCCGGCGTACGTCGGTGGGGGAGTGCAGGATCGGCCCCGTGAAGTGCCCTTGGTCTGGCAGTACCGGTGTCGCCGGCACCACTGCCAAGTACTCCCGGTGCAGGGCCTTGACCGCCAGCTGCCGGTTCAGCAGCGGCACGACCAGCGGATTCTTCGCAATTAAGACTGCGCCGCTGGTGGCCTGATCCAGGCGGTGCACCATCTCCGCCGCAGCGCCCTGGGCCCGCAGATAACTGGCCGCATCATTCATCAGCGTCCCGCCTTCACCGACCTGGTTCGGGTGCATTTTCTCCCCCGCCGGCTTATCGACCACCAATACATCGGGATCGTCATGACAGAGAGAAAGCCGACTCGCCTCCGTCCCCGGATAATCCTGCGCCGCCGCCTCCACATTCCGAAACTGCAGCGTCACCGTCTCCCCGGCCCGCATCATCTCGTGCATCGACCGATAGCCACCATTTACCTGCACGGCCCGTTCGATCCGCAAAAAGTGAATCCACTTCTTCGGAATCCGCCAAGCCTGCAACTGCGCCCGCACGCTTCGGGGGGTGTAATCGGGAGGTAAGAGGATGGAACGCTGATAAACTTTATTCAAAACGACTGCCTACGCTTTCTTTTTTCTTGGGGATCTTTGCTTGAAATGTATTTCGGGGGGGAACCCTCCTGTTACCCAGGATGTAGGCCGGAGGGCCCAACTAGCCGGCGCCGGCGGCTCAAGATTTTCCTAAGCTTCCCGCATCCCCGGCATCCCCCCCGCCGGTCGTGCTATGATGTTTACAATTGTATGCCAACACATTACCGTTGGCGAATCTTTCGCAGAAGGGACCATCGTCATGAGTTTCTGGCGCCGCGTGTGGGCGCAATGGCTCCGGTTCGCGACTTGGCTGTATCCATACTGCCATCGCGCCTGGGTGTTCATCCGCCGCTTCAATCACCGCTACCAGGTGGTACGCTGGCTGATCGTGCTGTTTTTGACAGTCGCGGTGGCCGCCTCCGCCTTTTTTACATACAAAGCGAAGACCGCCGACGTCGAGAACTTGAAGACCAACCTGAAGACGGTCACGGAGATCTACGACAAGTCCAATGTTCGCGCCGGGACCATCACCAACAAGGGCACCTTCGTGGAGTTGAATCAGATTTCTCCCCAGATCCGCAACGCGGTCATCTCCACCGAGGACCGCAGCTTCTATTCTAACCCCGGCTTCGACATCAAGGGCCTGGCCCGGGCGGGGGTCAGCTATATCGTGCACCACGGTCAGATCCTGGGCGGGGGCAGTACGATCACCCAGCAGCTGGCGAAGAATACGCTGCTGAACCAGAAGCAGTCCTTTATTAGAAAGTTCCAGGAGATCTTCCTCGCCGTTGAGATCACCCGCCATTATTCCAAGGACGACATCCTCGCCATGTACCTGAACAATGCGTACTTCGGCAACGGCGTCTGGGGCGTGGAGGACGCCAGCGAGCGCTACTTCGGAAAGCACGCCAAGGACTTGGATGCGTCTGAGGGGGCGACGCTGGCCGGTATTTTGCGGTCGCCCAGTTTCTACAATCCCATCGACCACATGGACAACGCCATCGGCCGGCGGAACCTGATCCTGGGATTGATGGTGGACAACGGCAAGCTGACGGACGCCGAGGCGGCTAGTGCCAAGAGCCAGAAGCTGACCTTGGTGAACAACTACCAGCAGTCCGACGAGTACCGTTATCCCTATTTCTTCGACGCCGTGCTGGATGAAGCATACAACAAGTACGATATCAAGGAAGAGGACATTCTCAACAAGGGCTACAAGATCTATACCACCCTGGACCAGACCGTCCAGAGCCAAATGCAGACGACGTACAAGGAAGACTGGGCGTTCCCGGCGAACGCCGCCGACGGCACTCCGGTGCAGTCCGCCAGCGTCGCCGTCGATCCCACCACGGGCGGGGTCATGGCGGTGGTCGGCGGTCGGGGCAAGCACGTTTTCCGGGGTTACAACCGGGCCACCCAGATGCGCCGCCAGCCGGGCAGTGCGATGAAGCCCCTGGCCATCTACACGCCGGCCATCGAAGCGGGCTACCACCCGGATTCCATGGTCACCGACAAGCTCCAGGCTTATGGCAAGAACAAGTACACGCCGCATAACGTGGACGAGCAGTACGCCGGCCAGATTCCCATGTACGACGCCTTGGCTCAGAGTAAGAACGCCGCGGCTGTCTGGTTGTTGAACCAGATTGGCGTGCAGAAAGGCGTCGCTTCCGCTGAACGCTTCGGCATCAATATTCCCAAGGAAGACCAGAATCTGGCCTTCGGGATCGGCGGGTTGTCCCAGGGCGTTTCTCCCTTGCAAATGGCCCGGGCCTATTCCGCCTTCGCCAACGGCGGCAAGCTGCCGGACACCCACTTCATTACGAAGATTGTGGACGCCACCGGTGCCGTGGTGGTGGACAATACCAACACCAGCGCCAAGCAGATCATCACGCCGAAGACGGCTAACGAGATGACCAGCATGATGCTCGCCGTCTTCTCCAACGGGACCGGTGTGTCGGCGCAGCCCAGCGGGTACACGATCGCCGGCAAGACCGGCAGTACCGAGGGCGACAACAGCTGGGGTTACGGTACCAAGGACCAGTGGATCGTCGGTTACACCCCGGACATCACCGTCGCTACTTGGGTCGGCTTCGACCGCACGGACGCCACCCACTTCCTGAAGGGCATCAGCGAGCAGGGCGTGGCGCCGATCTTCAAGCAGGAGATGCAGAACATTCTGCCCAACACCAAGCAGACGCCGTTCAAGGTGGCAGACGCCGCCCAGGAAGACGAGGCGAACAATGCCAGCAGCAGTTCTGGGACCGGCAGCAGCGGTTCCGGCGACGACTGGCTCAACGACTTCCAATCCAATGTGCAGAAAGGTATCGACGGACTCAAGGATAAGGCCAGTGAATGGTATAATGACCTTAAAGGTCTGTTCCAGTAATCCACTGAGAGGATGACGCAGAAAGCGCCCAGACGGCCTCACCGTCTGGGCACTTCGCATTTTATGACAAAATTACTCAAAGATTTTCAACCCAACGAGCAGCTCGATATCCCGGTGCTGATCAAGTCCGCTGACATTCGCGACGCCAAGGACGGCAGCAAGTACATCGCCTTGGTCTTCACCGACACATCGGGGGAGATCACCGCGAAGCTCTGGCACGCCGGCGAGCGGGCCCTCCAGGACTTTACCACCGGCACCGTCGTCCAGCTGTCCGGCAAGCGGGAGGTCTACCAGGACCGGCCCCAGATTCGTATCAACCACATGCGCGTCCTGCCTGAATCGGAGCAGAAACCGGCAGATTATACGCCCAAGGCCCCGGAAAGCATCGCCGACCTGCAGGCTTTCGTCAAGCAGACCATCAGTGAGATCCAGCAGCCCGTGTGGCGAGGCATCGTCCAATACATTTTTGGCGCCCACTGGCACGATTTCTTCACCTTCCCGGCAGCCAAGACCAACCATCACGCTTACGAGGGCGGCCTGGCCTTCCACACCGTCTCGATGGTTCGCCTGGCCCAGCGTATTGCCCCGCTGTACGAAGCCGTCAACGAGGACCTCTTGCTGTCGGGCACGCTTCTCCACGATATGGGCAAGACCCGCGAGCTCACCGGCCCCGTGGCCACCCAGTACCGGCCGGAGGGTAACCTCATCGGCCACGTGGTGATGATCGATGAAGAAATCGTTCAGGCCTGCGACCAGCTCAAGCTCGACAGCCATAGCGAAGCCGTGACATTGCTGCGGCACATGGTCCTTTCCCACCACGGCGAGTTGGAATACGGTGCGCCTGTGCGGCCCCAGATCATCGAGGCGGAACTGCTGCACCAGATCGACCAGATGGATGCTAGTTTGACGATGATCACCATGGCCCTGGCCGATACGCGGCCGGGGGAATACTCCGAGCGCGTGTTTGGTTTGGATAATCGCCGGTTCTATCACCACAAGCCCATCGCATGAAAGCACTGGCAAAGTGCGCCAGTTCTTTCGGGGTTAGGACCACAGGAGGTGTGAGGGATGAAACAGTCACGCACGTGGCTGGATTGGCTTTACTTGGTCGTCTACACATTGAATTTTGTGGCCCTGGCTGGCCTACTCTATTACGCTTATACCATTTTTCAAGACGCCCCGCAGCGAATTCCCATCCATTTCAGTGCTTCTAACCAGCCCGATGGCTACGGCAGCAAGGCAATGCTCTTCTCGTTCGCGGCATTACCCATCATCGGCATGCTGTTTCCACCGGCATTATTCGGTCGGAAGAAAGAAAGTGCCAAGGCCGACTTGTTTGCCAAGATTTTCTTATTGCTGACCATCATTGCCATTTGGGCCGCCGGGTTCTTTTCACTGCGATTGATAGCCAATAGTATTTAACACCTGCATCACACCGCCACCAGAGATGGTTTCCGCCATGTCGGTGGGCGGCTTTTTGTATTCTGCGTCAATGTCGTGACGGGAAGGCAGCCGGGCCTCGTATCGAGCGAGACACTGCCGGTCGCCGAGAACTTAGGGTAACGAAGGGCGGAGCGGATGGGGGCTCAGATGTGAAATTGGGGGTGTGACAGAACTCGTATTCCAACATGACTGAGTGCCAACGCGTAGCAAGC
>NZ_KI271582.1:22543-57989 GCF_000469325.1 Schleiferilactobacillus shenzhenensis LY-73
TGCCCAGGCAAGTTCTGTCACGTGCCCACAGCTAGCTCCGCAGGACCGGCTTCGCACCAGCTTCGCGTCGCCGCCCAATCCGCGCAGCCCGCAGTCACCCGGGCCACAGACCAGACACTTTACTACCCACTCAAAAAGGCCCCCGACGATTTTCTCGCCGGGGGCCTTTCTCACAATCTATCTAACACAGATTATTTGCTAGAACTCGATGCGCTCGAGCTGCTGGTGCTGCTCGAACTCGTCGTGCTGCTGGAAGTCGTGGACGAAGCAGAAGAGCTCGTCGTACTCTCAGAAGCGCTGGAGCTGGTGGATGAAGTCGACTTGCTGGATGAACTGTTCAGGTAACCGGACAGAATATCCTTCAGGTCCTTATCCTTGATGTCGATATTGGCCTTCTGCAGGACCTTCGACATCACGCCTTGCATGACGGTGGAATCTTGCATCCACTTGTCATAGATCTGGTTCTCCAACGTCTTCTTGTGAGACGCCATGGAGCCCTTGCCCGGGTTCTTGTCGGACATGATCACGTGGTAACCGTATTGCGTCTTGACCGGAGTCTTGGTCCATTCGCCTTGCTTCAGTGCGAAGGCGGCCTTCTTGAAGGTGGCGTCGTATTGCGTGTCGGTGCTGTCGAACGGGGTCAGCTTGCCGCCGTTGGCCTTGGAGCCAGTATCGGTGGAGTACTTCTTGGCTAATGTCGCGAAGTTCTTACCCTTGTCGGCGTTCAGCTGGTTGATGATGTCCTTGGCCGTCTTCTCGTCCTTGACCAGGATGTGAGAAACGGTGATCTTCGGCTCGTAGGACTTCCACTGGGTCTTCAAGTCCGCGTTCGTAACGGGCTTTAAGTCTTCCAGGGCCTTGCGAGTAAGCAGGTTGGTCTTGATATTTTGCTTGAATGAGGTGGGGGTCAGGCTGTTTTGCGCCAGTGCCTGAGAGAATTGCGCCCCATACTGATTCTTGACGGAATTATACTGTTTGGTGACGGTCTTGTCGGAGACTTTCTTACCGTATTGCTCCTCAAGCGCCTTCTGCCAAATCAACGTCTGCAGGGTCGTCTTGCCGGCGCTGGAATCCTTCATGGCATCGTAGTACTGCGACTCGGTGATTTTGCCGCCCTTCATCGAAACGACGGTTTTATCCGAGGAGCAGCCGGCTGCGATCAGCATGACGGCGACGGCACTGAGCGCGATGGCCCATTTGCCAGACTTTTTAAACATTAAATACACATCCATTCAATTCAGATTGTTCCCATTACGGGTAAAACAGCACAGTGACAAATATAACACAGGAGCCCTGCCAATGAAAATTGACAACGCTCCTGAACGAAAGGTTTTACAAAAACAGCACTGAAAAGGCATACTTATGAATTTTCTGTGTCCTTCCCACCACTGAAACCGCTCGCGTCTTTCTGCAAAGTGGCCAAGGTCTCGTTGATCTGCTTCAGCCGGGGGGCGGCTTGGAACTGAAAGTCGGCAATGTTCTGCTGGACTTCTTTCTGGACCGTGGGGACGGTAGTCTTGAGCTGGGTGAGCAGATTGGTCAGCGCCGATTGAAGCTGGCTGACGGTACCGCTGACCATTTTGACGGAGTCGCTGACTTCGGTGAGGTAGGCGGCGGTTTCCTTTTGCTGCTGGATGCCGGTTTTCTTGGCGGTGAAGAGGCCGTACGCACCCCCGACCAGGACGCCGAGGAACAGGCCCGTGCGAAATTTAGGCATGGGGCGCCTCCTTCAGGTTGGCTTTGATGCCGGCGGCGACTTTCTCCAAGGCGGCAGTGTCGTACATGTCGCTGTGGTTGCCGAAGTGGATGCTGAAGTCGTCCTGGGCGGAGTACCGGGGGATCAGGTGAATGTGGACGTGATGGACGCTCTGGTACGCCACCTCGCCGTTATTGTTGATAATGTTCATTCCTTCAATGCCGGGGTTTGACGCCTTGATGGCCTGGGCCAGCATGGGCACGTAAGAAAAGAGAGTGGCGGCCGTCTGCGCCGGCAGATGGAAGATGTCCTCGATGTGGTCCTTGGGGACGAGCAGGGTGTGGCCCGGGGTGGCTTGAGAAATGTCCAGGAAGGCCTTCACGTGGTCGTCTTCAAAAACGGTCACGCTGGGGATCTCACCGCGAATGATTTTACAAAAAATGCAGTTTTCGTCTAACATACCGTTACCTCCAGTGCCGTCGTTTCCCGGCGGCGAACTTTCTGCTATCATTGTAGCATAACGCTTACTGGCGGGGCGCAGTCTCCGCCGCTTCCGAGAGAACGAAAGGATGCGGATGCATTGCTTACTGTGGATCACTTAACGGGCGGTTACGCCCACGTGCCCGTGCTGCACGACGTCAGCTTCACCGTGCCGGACGGGGCCATTGCCGGCTTGATCGGTCTGAACGGGGCGGGCAAGTCGACGACCATCAAGCACATCATCGGGCTGCTTACACCCACGACCGGGACCGTCACGGTGAACGGCTTGACCATCAGCCAGGACGCCACCGCGTACCACCAGCAGATCGCCTACGTGCCCGAGACGCCGGTGCTTTACCCCGAACTGACGCTGAAGGAGCACATCGACCTGACCATCAGTGCCTACGGTTTACCGGTCAAGGAGACCTGGGCCAAGGCCGACCGGCTGCTCAAGATGTTCCGGTTGGATAACAAGCTGGACTGGTTCCCCAGTAATTTCTCCAAGGGCATGCGCCAGAAGGTGATGATCGTCACCGCGTTCATGACCGACGCCAAGCTGTTCATCATCGATGAACCCTTCACCGGCCTCGATCCCTTGGCCGTCCACGATCTCTTGACCATTGTCCAGGAGAGAAAGGCGGCGGGGGCTTCCGTGCTGATGTCCACCCACATCCTGGCCACCGCGCAACAGTACGCGGACACCTTCATCCTATTAAATAACGGCCGGGTGCGGACCACCGGGTCGCTGGCCGACTTGAAGAAAGAATTCGGCATGAGCGACGCCAACTTGGACGACATTTACCTGGCGATGACGAAGGAGCCGGCGGCCTCATGAAAGAATTGTGGCACACTCGCCAGACCCGGCATCTGACCCAGCAACTGAAGTATTTGCGGCTGGTCTTCAACGACCACTTCATGATTGCGTTGATCTTCCTGTTCGGCGCGCTGGGGGTCAGTTACGCCAATGCCTTGAAGGGGATATTGACGCCCCTCTGGTGGGGCAAACCCATCCTCATCTTGGCCTTTTGGGCACTGCTCCAAGTGGGCCAGTTTGCCTCGCTGATTTTTGAAGCGGACGCGGTCTTCCTGCAGCCCCGGGAAGCCGACATGGGCGATTACATGCGCGGCGCCAACGGTTACAGCCTGCCGCTGCCCCTGGTGATTCTGCTGTTCGTCGGGGCGCTGGGGCTGCCCTTTGCGGTGCAGGGCGCCGGCGTCACCGTGATGCAGTGGGTCGCGTTTCTGATCGTCCTGGTCGTCCTCAAAGCCGCCGATCTGGCCAGGCAGGGCATGGCGTTGTTCATGGGGCAAGAAAAGCGGGCGCAGCAGCTTTACGGACTGACCCAGGCCGTCGCCGTCGTCAGCCTCGTCTTGTGTGTCTATGGTCCCCAGTGGCTAGCAGCCGCGGGGCTGCTGATTGCCGCCGGCTGGTCCGCTCGGCTGACGAGTCAATTCCGCCAAACTGCTGCGACTCAGCGGATCGATTGGCTCACCGCCGTGGCCAAGGAAGAAAAACGCCAATTCCGCATCTATCGCTTCTACAATCTATTCACAGATGTGCCGGGATTGACCAGCAGTGCCAAGCGGCGCAAGTACCTGGACATCTTCCTGCCCCGGGTCAGCTTGACGCCGGCGCACACGTTCACCTATCTGTATGTCCGCGGCTTTCTCCGCGGCAGCGAGTACTTGGGCCTGTTCCTGCGGTTGACGATCATCGGCGCAGTGGCGCTGTGGTTCATCAACACGTGGTGGATTGCCGCGCTGGTGGCGGCGCTGTTCATCTACCTGATCGGCTTCCAGCTGCTGCCCTTTGCCGGCCAATACAGCAACAACGTGATGACCTTTCTCTACCCTGTCCCGGCAGCCAGCCAGCAGCGCTCCTTCGGCCGGCTCTTGACCGTGCTGCTGGTCCTGGCCTGGGTCATCTTCGCCATCCCGATGGTGTGGCAGCTCGGCCTCAGCATAGAGACCGCCGCCGGCATCGCCCTGGTGCTGGTCATCGTCTTGGCCTTCGTTTACTTGTATGCTCCCCGCCGCATCGCGAAGATGCAGGCGAATTAGGAAGAAAGTTGGAATCGTATGCGTTTGAGAAATAAGCCCTGGGCGGCCGCACTGATCAAAGCCCACCCCGAGCTGATTCAAGTCACACCGGACCAGGTCGCCGATCAATTTGAAAAACGGCAGCCCGTGCGGCTGGAGATCGGCACCGGCAAGGGCCAATTCATTTTTCGGATGGCCCAGCAAAATCCCAGTATCAACTTTGTCGCCCTGGAGATGCAGCACTCGGCCCTGGCCGTTTTGTTAAAGCAGCAGGTCGAGGCCAAGCTGCCCAATCTGCAGCTGGTGGTGGCCAACGCCAATACATTGGCGACAGCCTTTGCCGGCTGGCACTTCACCGAGATCTACCTGAATTTCTCCGACCCGTGGCCCAAGACCCGGCACGAAAAAAGGCGGCTGACCTACCGCAGCTTTCTCACCCAATACCGGCAATTACTGGTACCGGATGGGGTGGTGCAGCTGAAGACAGACAACCGTCATTTCTTCGAATATTCATTAATGAGTATGAATCAGTACGGGATGCGGTTCCGGCAGCTGAGCTTGGACCTGCACCATGATGATACGCCCTGGGCACAAAAGAATGTGACCACGGAGTACGAGGACAAGTTCGCGGCCAAGGGCCAGCCGATCTATGCCGTGCGGGCGGTGTTCCTGCCCGCTCACGCCAAGGGGTAGAGGTCCAGCAGCTGGCCGCTGGCGACGTCCATGATGAATTCATATTGATGCAGGACGCCGTGTTCCTTGCGGGTGATACCGCCGTAATTGACGCGCACCGTACGGCCGCTCTTGGCCGTGTACGGGTGGGTCTTCGACTCGATCCAGGAGCCCTCGATCGGCCCCTCCCGCAGGAACAGGTCCTTGACCTGCTGCAAGCGGCGGTCTAGGAGCTGACGCGCCTGACGCTGGTGCCAGACCATGTCGACGGCGCCGACGAAGAGCCCAGAGAGGGCGCCGGCGGCGAAGTAGACCCAGGGACGTTGTGGTAACTTGGCCATAATATAACCTGCTTTCTGATTAGAAGCTTTGCTGGCTCCATTATAAGGGGAACGGCCCACTTTGCCAACGCCGGCCGGAAGCCAGTTTACTTTTCTGCCCGTGTCACTTATAATAAGTAAGTAAGAAAAGAAAGGAGTGTGATTCCGTGAAGTCATTAGCTGATATGAATGATAGCCAGCTGCAAGACGTGACGGCGGAGGGCAAGCACATGCTGTTCTTCGATGCCGCCTGGTGCGGGGATTGCCGCTTCATCAAGCCGCAGATGCCGGCGATCGAGAAGGAATACAACGATTGGCAGTTCATCGAAATTGACCGGGACAAGTATATGGACCTGGCCAAGGACATGGACGTCTTCGGGATTCCCAGCTTCATCGCCGTCAAGGACGGCAAGGAAATCGGCCGGTTCGCAAACAAGGACCGGAAGACGAAGAAGGAGATCGAGGCCTTTATCGACAACTTACCGGCCTAATGCTAACATTAGGTGAACTTAAAATCGGTAAGGAGCAAAAAGACCTTGTTAATTACAGCATTTAACCACCGTTTGGATTGTTTATTCGCCGTGGTCGGGCAGGACAGCGAGTTCACCGAGACCAGCGAGACCAAGGGCCGCGTGACCGTTATTCGGGACACGAAGACCGGGACGCTGGTCGGGGTGAACTTTTTTGCGCCCGCTCAGATTCTTGGCAGTGACGCGCTCCATGACGGCCAGGTGCAGCTGGGGGCGGCGGACGTCGCCAAGCTCAACGCTGCTCTGGCAGCGGCTGGCTTCAGCGACCGCCTCGAGGCGGACACCAAGCCCCGCTTCGTCATTGGCTTCGTCAAGGAATTGAAGAAGCACCCCAACTCCGATCACCTGAAGATTGCCCAAGTAGATGATGGGGAGGACAAGCTGCGCCAGATCGTCGTCGGGTCGCCCAACGTTGCTGAGGGACAGAAAGTAGTCGTCGCCTTGCCCGGCGCCTTCATGCCCAGCGGCAAGATCATCTGGCCAGGGGAGCTGCGCGGCGTGTCGTCCTACGGCATGCTCTGCGCCCCGCGGGAACTGGCCTTGCCCAATGCACCGCAAAAGCCTGGCTTGCTCATCTTGCCGGAGGACGCTGAAGTCGGCGCCCCCTTTGAGCCGGCTAAGCTGGATCTGCACTACTGATGAAGAGAGAACAAGCCGTCGAATCGTTTTGGATTCGGCGGCTTTTTGCGTTAATTGGGGCGTTCATTTCTCCTCGTTGCGTTCCAACGCTTTCTCCGGTCTGCTACAATGAAATCCAGAGAAGAAAGAGGAGAACGCATTATGGCGCATTACGATGGTCCGGCGTTTTATCGCCGGACACACGGAGAACTGGAGAAAAAGGCCCAGCAGGCCACGGCATCTACGTACCAAGTGCCGTTCCAAAAGCAATCAGCCAAAGGTAAGGCGCAGGCGAGTCCCCGACGCCAAGCGGCGCCAGTCCCGCGGCGGCGTTCAGCGGCGGACAAGACCCCTGTGGCTGCGGCACCGGATCCGGCTGAGGACTATATCCCGGTCAACCGACTGCACCCGTTTATTTATTCTGACCATCAGCCTGATCCCGCTATGGTGGCGGCCTTTGCCAAGACGCCGGCGCAGGTCTATTTGTTTGCGGACGTTGCCGTGACCGATGCGGAGGAGACCGATGCCGATGCACCAGCCTTTGCTTTGGCCGCAGGGGACGAAGATACACCCGCAACGGCCGTCGACAACGGTGATGGGCAAGAAACTGTCAGTGACCATGAGCCAGCGGACCAGAGTTCAAGTGACGAAGTGGCACCAGATGAGCCAGAGACGACAGCTGAGAATAGTGCCGCAGACGAACCTGCTGCTTTTTCAGACAATGCGGCGATGGCAACGACCGATGCCACCGATGAGCAAATAGAAGGCGAGCCGGCGGCCATTCCTGCCCAGGCTGATGATGGTGACAGCGTCGTTTCCGGGGATGCCAGCGACGAGGTACAACCAGCCGCCGACGATGAGGATAAGCCAGACTGGCCATCAGCTGACGAGAAGGCTGAGCAGAGTGTGGATGATGCTGCTGAAACCGAAAGTCCTACCGATTCAGCAGCCAATGGTGCTGCCGACAACGATATACGGTCAGTTGATCCCCAAAGCAAAAGTTTCGCCGATGCGCAGCAGGCTTTCGAAGAAGAGGCGGCACCAGAGGCAGATCCTGACACACCCGATGACACTGACTCCGTCGACGATCCTGACGTCGGGGCCTTCCACATTTCCGACGATTTTCTGCAAAGCGCCCTCCAGCGGCAAATGGCCGACCGGGCGAAGCGGGCGGCGGCCGCTTCCCAAACGGTAGATGAAGAGACTGGCCACGACCAAGACGACCAGCAGTCGACGCTGACTGACGAAGCGAGCGCATCAGCTGAAGAACCCGCTGCCACAGAGAAGGCCTCCGCAGCGACAGCCGGCACTTCGACGGTGGCGTCTGATTCTTCCATCCCGGCAGGCGGCTCAGACCAGGAGCAAGATGATTCAGAAACGCCCACTGCATCCAGAGACACCGACGACCGCGCTGACCAGCACGAGCATGCCGTCCAAACAAACGACACCGGTACAGACGAGCTCGAGAAGACGGCGGTCGATTATTCCAATTACCGTCTCCCCGCCGCCGACCTGCTCCGCCCGGTGAACACCGCCGACACGGCCACCGACGACGAGTGGGTGGCCAACGAGACTGGTCAGTTGAACACGACCCTCAAGGCCTTCCACGTGGACGGCAGTGTCGTTCACCATACCGTCGGGCCCACCGTCACCCAGTTCGAGATTCAGCTGGCCCCGGGGGTCAAGGTGTCGAAAGTCACGAACCTCATTGATGACTTGAAGCTGGCCCTGGCGGCGGAGGAGATTCGCATTGAAGCGCCGATTCCCGGCAAGCGCACCGTGGGGATTGAAATTCCCAACGCGAAGCCGCGCAATGTGGCCCTCAAGGAGATCGTCGGCTCGACGGCGTTTGCCCAGTCCCTTTCTCCCTTAACGGTGGCCTTGGGCATCGACTTGTTCGGGCGGCCGGTGGTGGCGGATCTGCGCAAGATGCCCCACGGTCTGATCGCCGGGTCCACCGGCAGCGGGAAGTCCGTGTTCATTAACGGTATTCTGCTGTCACTGCTGCTGAAAGCGACGCCGGATCAGCTCCAGCTCCTGCTTATCGACCCCAAGGCCGTGGAGCTGGCGCCGTATAATGACCTGCCCCATCTGCTGGCGCCGGTCATTTCTGACCCGGAAGAAGCAGTGGCGGCCCTGGATTGGGTCGTCGAACGCATGGAGCAGCGGTATACTCAATTAGTGGCCGCTGGCGTGCGCAACATCGAGGAGTTCAACCAGCGGGCCAAGGCCCAGCACGAACCCGAGATGCAGATGCCGTACATCGTGGTGGTCATCGACGAGTTGGCGGACCTGATGATGACAACGGCTAACGCCGTCCAAGACAGCATCGCCCGCCTGACCCAGAAGGCGCGGGCGGCGGGTATCCACCTGCTGATCGCCACCCAGCGGCCCAGCGTGGACGTGCTCACCGGCGTGATCAAGAACAACATTCCCACGCGGATTGCGTTCATGGTCTCCAGCCAGGTGGATTCCCGCACCATCCTGGACGCCCAAGGCGCCGAGCGGCTGCTGGGGAAGGGCGACATGCTTTACCGGGCGAACGGCTCCAACCACCCGCTGCGGCTCCAAGGCGCTTATGTCACCAGTGCAGAAATCGACCGGGTGACCGCCGCCATCACCGCCCAGGCCGAGGCGGATTATGTCTTCACGAACAAGGACTTGAAGAAAGCCGCCGAGGTCACCGAGGAAGAAGATCCGCTGTGGGACCAAGTGCTGGATTACGTGCAGCACGAGGACACCATTTCGACCAGCAAGCTTCAGCGGCTGTTCTCCATCGGCTACAACCGGGCGGCGAACATCATCGACCATCTGGAGGCCAAGAACCTAGTCTCCGGCCCCCACGGCTCTAAGCCCCGCAAGGTCTTCTACCGCGGCGAGGCAGGTTCCGGCGACGCGGACAGCGCGCCGCAACAAGACGAAGAGAAGGACTGACACAACAAATGACGAAGTATTATTTCATCGGTATCAAGGGGTCCGGCATGAGCGCCCTGGCACTGATCCTGCACGATTTAGGCAATGACGTTTCCGGTTCGGATATTGACCAGTTCACCTTTACGCAGAAACCGCTGGCCGCCGCAGGAATCCCCATGTATCCCTTCGACCCGGCCAACCTCCACGAGGGGATGACGGTCATCCGGGGCAACGCCTTCCGCGACGACAATCCCGAGATCGCGCAGGCCAAGAAAATGGGCCTGCCCATGTACCGCTACAACGAGTTCCTCGGGGAATTCATGAAGCCTTACACCAGCATCGGCATCAGCGGCACCCACGGCAAGACCAGTACCACCGGCCTGCTGGCCCACACCCTCTCCGGCGTGGCCAAGACCAGCTACCTGATCGGCGACGGCACCGGCAAGGGGGTGCCCAACGCCCGTTTCTTCGTCTATGAAGCCGACGAGTATGAGCGCCACTTCGTTTCTTACCATCCGGATTACAGTGTTATCACCAACATTGACTACGATCACCCGGATTATTACAAGGACATTGACGACGTCGTGTCGGCCTTCCAGCAGGAAGTCGACCAGACCCGCAAGGCCGTCTTCGCTTGGGGCGACGATCCCCACGTGCACGCACTGCACCACGACGTGCCGATGTACTTCTACGGTTTAAAGGATACCGACGACTTCCAAGCGGTCAACGTTCAGCGCACCACGAAGGGATCCAGCTTCGACGTCCTCTTCCACAAGCAGCCCATTGGCCATTATGCCGTCTCCCTCTTCGGTGAGCACAGTATCCTCAACAGCCTGGCCGTCATTGGCGTCGCCCACCTGGAACGGATGGATCCGGCCAAGGTGGCCGCTGAGCTGGAGAGCTTCCAAGGCGTGAAGCGCCGCTTCGCCGAGACCGATTACGGCAGCACCAAGGTGATCGACGACTACGCCCACCATCCCAACGAGATCCGCGCGACGCTGGATGCGGCCCGCCAGAAGTTCCCGGACAGAAAGATCGTCGCAGTCTTCCAGCCTCATACGTACACCCGTACCAAGGCGCTGATGCCCGGCTTCGTCAAGAGTTTGAGCCAAGCTGACGCCGTGTACATCTTCCCCATCTTCGGGTCAGTCCGCGAGTCCCACGGCAACGTCTCCAGCCAGGACCTGGCGGATAAGATCCCCCAAGGAGCAACGGTCCTGACCAACGGCGACACGACGCCGCTGCTCAAGGAGCAGGGCAACGTCCTGGTCTTCATGGGCGCCGGTGACATTCAGAAGTACGAGAAGCAGTTCACCGATGCGTTGCAGGCAGAAAAATAACATGAGTACCGCGAAGGCCGTTAGAACGCGTGTTCCGCGGCCTTCTTTTTGTTACAATGGAGAAAGGAAAATGCACGGTGAGCTGGCGGCCAGCTGGCCGCTGAAGGGAGTTACGATCGTGGCAACGGATAAGAAACTATTACTGATCGACGGCAACAGCGTGGCCTTCCGCGCTTTCTTTGCCATGCACGACGCACTGGATTCGATGACCAACCATGACGGGCTGCACACCAATGCCCTGTATGCGTTCCGCAACATGCTCAAGAATATTTTGGAGAAAGTTGACCCGACGAATGTGCTGGTGGCGTTCGACGCGGGCAAGACCACGTTCCGGACGAAAAAGTTCGCGGAATACAAGGGGACCCGGGCGCGCATGCCGGGCGAGCTGGCTGAACAGCTGCCCTACATGCACAAGATGCTCGACGCCATGGGCATTAAATGGTATGAGCTGAAAGATTACGAGGCGGACGACATCATCGGCACCATGGCCAAGGAAGGCGCCGCGGCTGGGATGGCCGTGACCGTCCTCACCGGCGACCGAGACCTGACCCAGCTGGCCAGCGACCGCGTGACGGTGCAGGTCACGGTCAAGGGGGGTGGTCAGCTGGAGGCTTATACGCCGGCCAGTTTCCAGGCTGACTTGGGGATCACGCCCAAGCAGTTCATCGACATGAAAGCCCTGATGGGTGATAATTCCGATAATTATCCCGGGGTTAACAAAGTGGGCAAGGTGACAGCCCGCAAACTCGTCCAGCAGTACGGCTCCGTCGAGGGTATTTACGAGCACATCGACGCCATGAAGCCGTCCAAGATGAAGGAGAACTTGTTAAACGACAAGGAGCAAGCCTTTCTCTCCAAAGACTTGGCGACGATTCGGACGGATGCGCCGATTACGGTGGGCCTGAAGGACACGGATTATTCCGGGCCGGATACTGCTGCACTGCGGGCCGTCTATGAGGAATTGGACTTCAATTCCTTCTTGAAGGACCTGGCACCGGACGAGGCCGATGCCGTGGTGCAGAAGGACTTGCCGGTGACCCCGCTGACCAGCGCCGTGCTGACCAAGGCCTTGGCGGGGAAGGCCCCGAAGGCCGTGATGATCGAGATGCTGGGGGACAATTACCACACCGAGCCGGTCATCGCCGTGGGCGTCGGCACGCCGGACCAATGGTATGTGGCCACGTCAGACGAGATCCTGCGGGACAAGCTGTTCCAGAGCTGGCTGGCCAATGATGCGCAAGTGAAGTACGTCTTCGACGCCAAGCGGAACTACGTCGCCGCCCACCGCTTCGGGGCGACGATCAACGGCATCGACTTCGACATGCTGCTGGTCTCGTACCTGCTGAACACGGTCGACAACAGCAACGACCTGGGCGCCGTCGCCGCTCAGCACGGGTATCACGGCGTGGAACCGGACGCCACCGTATACGGGACCGGCAAGAAGCGCCAGATTCCGGAGGGACACGACGTCTTCGTTCAGCACATCGCCCACAAGATGGCGGCGGTGTACAACCTCAAGGACCAGCTGATCAAGGATTTGCAGGACCACGCTCAGCTGGACCTGTACACGGACTTGGAGCGGCCCCTGGCCATTGTCCTGGCCAATATGGAGATCGCCGGCATCAAGTGCGACCCGGACACGTTGAGAAAGATTGGCGCGTCCTTGAAGGACCGCCTGCGCGACCTGGAGAACCAGATCTACACCGAAGCCGGCCACGAGTTCAACATCAATTCCACCAAGCAGCTGGGGACCGTCTTGTTCGACGAGATGAAGCTGCCGCCGGTGAAGAAAACCAAGACCGGATATTCCACTTCCGTCGATGTGCTGGAGAAACTCCAGGACCAGTCGCCGATTATCCAGGAGATCCTCAACTATCGCCAGCTGGCCAAGATCCAGTCGACATACGTGGATGGACTCTTGACGACGATCCATCCCGACGGCAAAATTCACACCCGGTATATTCAGACCCTGACCCAGACCGGGCGCCTTTCTTCCCAGGATCCGAACCTGCAGAATATCCCCATGCACCAGGACGAGGGCAAGCAGATCCGCAAGGCGTTCGTGCCCAGTCACGACGGTTGGGAACTGTTCGACGCCGACTATTCCCAGGTGGAACTGCGGGTGCTGGCCCACGTCTCCGGCGACAAGAACATGCAGGAGGCGTTCAAGGAGAACCGGGACATCCACGCGAATACCGCGATGAAGATCTTCCACTTGAGCGACCCCAGCCAGGTGACCGACAACATGCGGCGCCAGGCCAAGGCGACGAACTTCGGAATCGTCTACGGCATCTCCGACTATGGCCTGTCCCAGAACATCGGCATCTCCCGGACTCAGGCCAAGGAATTCATCGACGCCTACTTCGAGCAGTATCCCCAGGTCAAGACCTGGACCGAGCAGATCGTGAAGACGGCCCGGGAGCAGGGCTACGTGGAGACCATCATGCACCGCCGCCGCTACCTGCCGGACATCAACGCCAAGAATCGCAACCTGCGCCAGTTCGCCGAGCGCACGGCGATGAACACGCCCATCCAGGGCAGTGCCGCCGACATCATCAAGGTGGCCATGATCAACATGGCCCAGGCCCTCCAGCAGCAGAAGCTTCAGGCAACCATGCTGCTCCAGGTGCACGATGAACTGATCTTCGAAGCGCCTAAGGAAGAAATCCCCATCTTAGCTAAACTCGTCCCATCGATCATGGACTCCGCTGTCAAGCTGGCCGTGCCCCTCAAAGTGGACAGCAGTTCTGGCGCGACGTGGTATGATGTAAAATAAACCGATGACCGATGACCGAAGACCGGTCATCGGGGGACCTTGCGTCGCTTTCGTTTGCCGTTGGCGGGTGTTCGTGGCGGGTGCGGCTTTCATGCTCGCAGGGTTAGGCTGTATTTTCGCTGACGATAAGTTGTGTTGAGTGGGGATGCAGTGTGCTGGCTCACGGTGCGAGTGGTGTTCGTTGTTAACCCTAGTATCAGGAACGACAGTAGGGTGCTTGCGAGCGGAGCGGATGGGGGCTCAGCCATGAAATTGTTGTTAGCGGGCGATTTTTGCCCGCTTACGACAAGGCCGAGCTTTGAGACAAGGGCGGTTTTTGCCCTTGGCTCAAAGTCGTGCCCATGGCGTTCCAGCCCCCAATCCGCGGAGCTCGCAAGCACCCGGCCCCAAAGAGAGGAGTGTTCGTCAGTGCCGGAATTACCAGAAGTAGAAACAGTGCGCCGCGGTTTGGCGGACACTGTTGTAGGAAAAACAATCGTGAACGTGACCAGTGACTGGCCAAAAATCGTTGGCGGCGACGTTGGCGCGTTTGCGGACGTGGTCGTCGGCCGGACCATTGAAGCCATTGGCCGCCGGGGCAAGTATTTGCTTTTCCGGTTCAGCGGCGGCGTGACCATGGTGTCCCATCTGCGGATGGAGGGCAAATATGCCTTCACCGTTGACCCGGAGCAGACGCTGGAACGGTTTACCCACGTGGTCTTCACGTTCAGCGACGGCTCGCAGCTGCGCTACCGGGACATGCGCAAGTTTGGCCGGATGGTGCTCGTGGCCACGGGCGACGAGGATCAGGTGCCCGGCTTGCGAGAATTGGGGCCAGAACCGTTTGACTCGGCGTTCACTAAGTCGTATTTGCGGACCGCGCTGCAGCGGCGGCACGCGGCGATTAAAGGCGTGCTGCTGAATCAGAGTGTGGTCGCTGGCCTAGGCAATATTTACGCTGATGAAGTCCTGTGGCTGACGCGGATTCATCCGCTGACGCCAGCCGACGAGATTTCCACGATCAAAATCGGCCGATTGCGGGAAGCAATGATTACTGAACTGACCAAGGCCATTGCAGCCCACGGCACCACGGTACACTCCTTCCAAGGGGCCGACGGTGAGACCGGCGACTTCCAAAATGCGCTCCATGTGTATGGCCGGGAAGGGCAGCCGTGCGAGCGGTGCGGCACGGCTATCGTCAAGATTCGGGTCGCCGGGCGGGGAACGCATTTCTGCCCCCATTGCCAGCGGCTGCCCCGGCGGAAGGCGGGGGACGTATGAGTTATGTGCTCGGACTGACCGGCAGTATCGCCACCGGCAAGAGTACGGTCGCTCAGATCTTCCATGATTACGGTTATCCCGTCGTGGACGCCGATGCGTTGGCGCGCCAAGTCGTGGCACCGGGCAGCGAGGGACTGGCACGGATCAAGCAGACCTTCGGCCCCAGTGTCATCCAGCCCGACGGCAGTCTGGACCGCCATGCGTTAGGCCGCATCGTCTTCAGCGATCCGGCCCAGCGCCGGAAGCTGGACCAGCTTAACGGCGGGCTGATCCGCGACGCCATTCAGGCCGAGCTGGACCGGTACAAGGCGGCTGATGCGCCGCTCATCGTCCTGGACATTCCCCTGCTCTTCGAGGGCGGTTACTACCTGCCCATGGTGGATGGGGTGCTGGTCGCCTATGTCCCGCCCGCGCTGGAGAAGACGCGGCTAATGGCCCGGGACGGCATGACCGCCGCCGCGGCCGACGTCCGCATCGCGGCGCAGGAGCCGATTGACGAGAAGCGCGCCCGGGCGGATTTCTGGACGGACAACAGCGGTCCGCTTTCTGCCCTCAAGCCCCAAGTCGACGCCATCCTGAAGCAGCTCGGTCTCGATCCTAAGTTAAGAAATGAGGAATAAACATGCTCTGTCCCCGCTGTCACCACAATAGTTCACGCGTTATCGACTCGCGCCCGGCCGACGGCAACCGGTCGATCCGGCGCCGGCGCGAATGCGAAAACTGCGGCTATCGCTTCACCACCTTCGAACGGGTGGAGCAGACGCCGCTGCTGGTCATTAAGAAGAACGGTACCCGGGAAGAATTCAACCGCGAGAAGATTCTGAAGGGGGTCATCCGCGCTGCCGAGAAGCGGCCGGTGACCATGGAACAGATGACCGGGCTGGTCGACGATGTGGAACGCCAGCTGCGCCAGACCGGTGACAACGAGGTGTCCTCCAAGGACATCGGCGAGGCCGTCATGACCCGCCTGTCCGGCATCGACGACGTCGCGTACATCCGCTTTGCCAGCGTCTACCGCCAGTTCAAGGACATGAATGTCTTCATGAAGGAACTGCAAGAAATGATGGCCCGCGGCAACCACCATCCCGATGGTCCCGCACCCGCACCGAAACAAGAGAAGGGGAAGAAAAAATGAACGGAAAGGTCGCTCAAATTGGCACCTTAGCCGCTTTGGACGGCTTTTTGGTGACGTCGGCGGATTACTTGAGTGCGTACTCGGAAGAGCTGCTGACATATTTGTACCAGCCGCTGACTGGCGCGGTGGGCTTTTCGCTGTACCATATTTTGGAGACCCAGGTGCACCATAATGATGCGCCGATGCTGTTATCCGAACGTAAAGCGCACATCTGGCTTTTGACGATGCTGGGGGAAGACTTGACGTCGTTTTTCACTGCCCGGAGCAAGCTGGAAGCCTTGGGGTTGTTACAGTCATACAAGAAATCTGACAAGTTGGGCACATACTACATTTATGTTTTGCACGCCCCCTTGGCCCCTAAAGAATTCTTTGCTGAACCGTTGTTATCAGAATTTCTCCGCCAGCAAGTCGAGGATGACCGGTATAACGAGATTCGGGATCATTTTGCGCAACAGCGCTTTGACATGGGGGATTACACTGAGGTAACTCAGGATTTCACCACGGTCTTTTCTGCTGAGGCCAGCCGAGTATTACATCATCAGCAGCAAGCCGCAGCGGTGGCACAGCAGTCGGCGCTGAGTCCTAAACCGCGGTACACCAATGACCAGATGCAGGCCTTTGATTGGGACCTGCTCACCGCCAGTTTGCAATTTGCTCAGATCAATCGAAACCAAATCAACGCGCATGCCCAGACGATTTTTATGCTCCATGAGTTTTATAAAATCAACGAAGTGGATATGGCTCGGCTGATTGGCAACACCATGAATCTGATGACCAATGAAATTGATGACAAACGCTTGCGCAGTGTGGCCCGGCAACAATTTGCCAAACAGGGGCCGTCTGTCCGAGCAGTGGATGCGCCGCCGGTGACGATGCCCAGATTAACAGAACAAGAAATCTTACAAGCAGCCAAAACTTTGTCGCCAGCTGAGTTCCTGCGTTGGAATCACGCAAAGCTCAACACATTGGTGGGTGTGGCCGAGAATAGCGCCGTCATGTCCATTACCCAACGGCACGTACTGCCGGACAGTGTGGTAAACATCATGATCAATTATGCGGTGACCATGTTCAATGCGGTCAACCAGATTCCGATGGAGAAAATGGTTAATGACTTTTTGCGCAGTCATGTGGACACCCCAGAGAAAGCATTAGCCCATATCAGAGCCCGGGCCCAGAAGCAGCAAGGCGGTAACAGTCAACGGAGCAACTTCCGCAAACCGGCAGCGATTCCCCCAAAGACGAAGCAACCTGCTTGGGCCGATCCGAACTACAAGCCGCCGGAAGCCCAAGAGGCTGATCCGGAAGTGAAAAAGCGTCTCGCCGAACGGTTAGCCCGGTATCGAGCAGAAAATCGGGAGAGTGAAAAGAAACGGAAGGGTGGTGCACCGTCATGAAGGAAGTCAGCAAAGATTTGGGCAAATACCTCAACCAGCATAATTGGCGCGAACGGTACAATAAAATATTGCAGAAGGTGCACAATGACCCTGATGTTCAAAACTTTCTTCGGGCCCATCAGAGCCAACTTGCACCGGATGCAATCCGTAAAGGGGCCGCTAAGCTGTATGAATTTGTTAATGAGAAAGAAAAGCTGGCTAAGCATGAAGACACGTTCGCCCCAGGCTATAAGCCGCGGTTGATTGTGAACAATCATCTGATTGATATTTCTTATGCACCGGAGCCCAAGAAAATTGCGGAAGATAATGCGGCCGCCCTGGCGGCGTTGGTTGATGCTGCCAAAATGCCAAAAGACTTCAAAAATGCCACATTGGATAATTACGATTCGCACGGGCGCGAGGTAGCACTCGATGCTGCGCTGGCCTTCGTCGAACGGTACCGCCCGGGCGAGTTCCAACAGGGCCTTTATTTGTCTGGCAATTATGGCGTGGGCAAGACTTACTTACTGGGAGCCGTCGCCAACGATTTGGCCAGAAAGCAAAATGTCCATACGCTCATTCTGCACGTGCCTACGTTCTCAGTTGAGATTCGCGATGCCATTAGCGACAATAGTGTTTTAGATCGTGTCCATAAAATTCAACGGGTACCGCTCTTGATGTTTGATGACATCGGTGGAGAAACTCAGAGTCCCTGGTTCCGTGATGATGTCTTGGGCGTCATTTTACAATACCGAATGCAGGAACGTCTGCCGACATTCTTCAGCTCCAACCTGACGATTCCCAATCTCGCTGAATTCATGGCTGCCGGGAAGAATGGTCAAGACGATTCCTTGAAAGCCAACCGCATCATGGCCCGCATCAATTTTCTCGCCAAAGAGATCAATATCGAAGGACCAGACCGGCGCACGGCTTCCGTTCAAAATCAAGAATGAAAACAATTCGCTAACCCTCTTGTTTTTTTGAAAACACCATGGGTATAATAAAGCCAATTGAGATGCATGAGAGATGCTTCATATGCCCGTTTCAGAGAGTCTGGCCTTAGGCTGAAAGCCAGACAGGCGGCACATCAACCAATCTCGAGCAACCGTGCACACGGGTCGTCCCGTTATCGACCAATCAAGTGGAATGTGGCAGCACATTCAATTCGGGTGGAACCGCGCATTGAGCGTCCCAGTGTTATCGACGATTGTCGAACACTGGGACTTTTTTGTTCGCTGGCCCGGGTACCCGAGGGCTCCGCGGATTTGGGGCTGGAACGCCATGGGCACGACTTGAAGCCCGCGCAAAATGCACGCGGTCTTCAAGCTCGGCCTTGTTATAAGCAGGCAAAAGGCGCCTGCGAACAACAATTTTATGGCTGAGCCCCAATCCGCACCGCCCTCGGGCACCCGCCCTCAATTGTCCTAATGCTGCTCGTTCCATTGATTACTTAGAGGAGGAAATTTTCATGGCAGAACAAATTACGTTAACATTCCCAGATGGCGCCAAGAAGCAAGTCGACGCCGGCACCAACGCTTTAGCCATCGCCAAGGACATCAGCAACTCGCTGGCGAAGAACGCTGTCGCCGCCACGTTGAACGGGACGGCCATTGACTTGACCGCACCGATCAAGCAGGACGGCAAGATCACCATCGTCACCAAGAAGGATGACCTGGGCTTGGCGGTCCTGCGCAACACTGGCGCCTTTCTGCTGGCGGCTGCGGTTCACCAGAGCTTCCCCAGCTACCACTTAGGCGAGGGCAAGGCCCAAGCAGACGGCTTCTTCTACGACACCGATAACCCGGCGAACGGCGAGAACCAGATCGCTGTCACCGACTTGCCGGCATTGGAGAAAGAAATGAACGCCGCCGTCAAGGATGATGACAAGATTGAGCGGGTGATGATGGCGAAGGACGAGCTGGCCAAGCATTTCGCCGACGATCCGTATAAGTCTGCCTTGGTCAAGGCGCAAGCCGGCGTCCAGATTCCGGTCTACAAGCTGGGCGACTTCATCGACTTCGGTTACGGCCCGCTGCTGCCCGACACCAAACTGCTGAAGCATTTCTCCCTGCTCAGTGTGGCGGGGGCGTATTGGCAAGGCAAGTCGTCTAACCCGATGCTGCAGCGGATCTACGGGACTGCGTTCTTCTCTGCGGAAGAGTTGGAGGAAGACGCCAAGCGCCGTGCGGACATCAAGGAACGCGACCACCGGACGATTGGCCGGGAACTGGATCTGTTCTTCGTTGACCCTGAGGTCGGTGCCGGCTTAGCTTACTGGATGCCCAAGGGGGCCACGATTCGCCGGACGATTGAGCGCTACATCATCGACAAGGAAATCGCCAACGGCTACCAGCACGTCTACACGCCCATCCTGGCCAATCTGAATCTGTACAAGCAGTCCGGTCACTGGGATCACTACAAGGACGACATGTTCCCGCCGATGGACATGGGCGACGGTGAGATGCTGGAACTGCGGCCGATGAACTGCCCGTCCCACATCCAGATTTACAAGCACCACATCCGCAGCTACCGGGAACTGCCCATCCGCATCGCTGAGCTGGGTATGATGCACCGTTATGAGAAATCCGGTGCGCTTTCTGGCCTGCAGCGGGTTCGGGAAATGACCCTGAACGACGGTCACACCTTCGTGGCCCCGGATCAGATTCAGGACGAGTTCAAGAAGATCCTGACGCTGATGATGGATGTCTATGCTGACTTCGACATCACCAACTACAGCTTCCGTCTGAGCTACCGCGACCCCAAGAACACCGCCAAGTACTTCGATGACGATGCCATGTGGAACAAGTCCCAAGCCATGCTCAAGGGCGCCATGGACGACCTCGGCCTGGACTACTACGAAGCCGAAGGGGAAGCCGCCTTCTACGGCCCTAAGCTGGATGTCCAGACGAAGACTGCGCTGGGCAACGACGAGACGCTGTCCACGATTCAATTGGACTTCATGATGCCGGAGAAGTTCCACCTGACTTACGTCGGTGACGATGGCGAAGAGCACCGGCCGGTCATGATCCACCGGGGCATCGTGTCCACCATGGAGCGGTTCATCGCGTATCTGACAGAAATCTACAAGGGTGCATTCCCGACTTGGCTTTCTCCTATCCAAGCCGAGATCATCCCGGTCAACAACGAGATGCACCTGGACTACGCCAACGAGATCAAGAAGCGCCTGCTCAAGGAGGGCGTGCGGGTCGAAGTAGACGACCGCAACGAGAAGATGGGCTACAAGATTCGCGAGTCCCAGACCCAGAAGATTCCGTACACGCTGGTCGTCGGCGACGAGGAAGTCAAGGATTCCAGCGTCTCTGTCCGCAAGTACGGGCACGACAAGGCCGAGTCCCAGGACCTGGAGATGTTCATCGACGCTATCGTGGCCGACATCAAGAACTACTCCCGTACCGGTGAGGCCGATAACTCCAAGGTACTGAACGCGCTTGACAAGCAATAAGTCATCCGGTACACTGGACAAGTTGAGAAAATACAAGTAGAGACACCCGTCTCTCGCCCATGTTTCAAACCTCTGGGTTTATACAATCGGTGAATTCTGATTCGACGGGTGCGTTGTGCGCCCGTCGATTTTTGTGTTTTCTTCAGAAACTATTATGGAGAGGTGAATTACCATAGCAAGAGATTTGATGGTAAACGATGGCATTCGCGCCCGCGAGGTTCGCTTGATCGATCAAAACGGCGACCAATTGGGCGTTAAGTCCAAGCGTGATGCCCTGGACCTGGCTGAACAAGCCGGGTTGGACGTTGTTCTAGTGGCTCCGGGAGCGAAGCCGCCGGTAGCCCGCATCATGGACTACGGGAAGTACCGCTTCGAACTGCAGAAAAAAGATCGTGAAGCACGCAAGAAGCAAAAGACCATCAACATCAAAGAAGTGCGCTTATCGCCGACCATTGAAACCAATGACTTCAATACGAAGCTGAACAACGCGCGCAAGTTCTTAAGCAAGGGCGCCAAAGTCAAAGCATCCGTTCGGTTCCGCGGCCGGGCCATTACCCACAAGGATATTGGGGCCAACGTGCTGAACGAACTGGCTAAGCAGACGGCGGACATCGCCACGGTCGAGACCCGACCCAAGATGGACGGCCGCTTCATGTTCCTGATGTTGGCTCCGAAGGCCGACCTGGACACCGCTAAGGCCGCTGACAACGAGAGCGACGCCAAGTAAGACCATGTCCTGACCGGCACAACAGCCGGCGGCGGGACTAATCGCAGTATAGGAGGACAATTCAATGCCAAAGTTTAAAACACATCGTGCATCAGCCAAGCGCTTCAAGAAGACCGCCTCGGGCGCTCTGAAGCGGGGCCACGCTTACACGTCTCACCGGTTCCACGGTAAAACAGTGAAGCAGCGTCGGCAATTGCGGAAATCAGCGTTGGTTTCCGGCAGCGACATGAAGCGCATCAAGCCGATGCTGTCCCAGATGAAGTAAGCACCACCACTGGTTTAACGAAGAACAAGGAGGACTATCAAATATGGCACGTGTAAAAGGCGGCAACGTCGCGCGTAAACGGCGCAAAAAGGTATTAAAGCTGGCAAAGGGTTATGTCGGCGCGAAGCATTTACTGTTCAAGGCGGCTAATGCCCAAGTGATGAACTCGTATCGTTACGCTTTCCGGGATCGCCGGCAAGTGAAGCGGGACTTCCGCAAGCTCTGGATTGCCCGGATCAATGCGGCAGCCCGCATGAACGACATGAGCTACAGCCAGCTGATGCATGGCTTGAAGGTGGCCAACGTCACGATCAACCGCAAGATGCTGGCTGACCTGGCGGTTTCTGACCCCACTGGTTTTACCGCTTTGGTGGATACTGCCAAAAAAGCGATTGCTTAATTCTGTTTTTGATGTTGAGGGGACTGTTGCCGTATCGAGGCAATGGCCCTCTTTTCTTATTGATGAGTAGAAGGAAGGTGCGGCAGTGTTAGACATTAAGAAACGGCGGTGGGTCTGGCGGGGCGTCATCGCCATCGTGGCGGTCTGCCTGGCCGCACTGTTCTACGGCACGGCGATTCAGCCTGCACCGCACCGGGAGAATCTGTCCCACGTCGAACAGCAGGCGATCAATGTGCCCACTCTCTTTGTGCCCGGCTGGCACTCCACCAGTTACTCCACTCAGCTGATTACCGATGATATCGTCTCCCTTGGCGTGACCGACACTGTCACGACCGTGCGCGTCACCCCCGAGGGCAAGTTCATCTTTATCGGACCAAAGATCGATCCCCATTCCCGCCAGCTGATTCGCATCATCTTCGAGAATAACCGGGGCGGGGAAGTGCAATACACCCGATGGCTCCACAACTTGCTCGCATACTTATACAAGCACCGGCAGTTGAAGAAAGTGAACCTGGTCGGGCACTCCATGGGGGCTTATGCGTCGACCCTGTACACGTTTCAATACGGCAAGGATGCTGGGCACGGTCTGCCCAAGGTGAACAAACTGGTCACGCTGGCCGGCCCCTTCGACGGCATCATCGGCCGGCAACCGGTGTCCGCGTTCTTTCACCCCAATGACGGCACCACGTGGACCGATCAGCCGCACCAGAACCGTTTGGCCGCCAATGGCCGGCCGGTGCTGGTTCACCCGGAATACGACCGGTTAGAAAAGTATGCCCCCCAGGTACCGAAGACCCTGCGCATGCTGAATATCTATGGCGACCTGGGAGACGGCAGCCAGTCCGACGGGGTAGTGACGGTGCCCTCGGCCACCAGCATTGGCTATTTGGTAAAGCCGCGGATCGCCGTGTTCCAGCAAGTCAAGGTGATTGGTCCGAATGCACAGCATTCCGCACTGCATGAACATAATTGGCAAGTGACCCAGAATATCGTCAAGTTCCTGTGGCCGACGTTTGCGGGAACAGCCGCCAAGATGGTTCGCTGATATTGGTCAATAGTTTACAAGCACTGTGTTACTAGTGCAACCACGGTTTGGGATATTTCTCCACATTTGAAAACGATGATGTACCAATATTGTAAGAAACTGTTTTCAAGACCGCGGTAATTACCACTTTTTAGTAATCGATGTTGCATATCTGAGACACACCAATTCTTCGTCAAAGCCCACATTCCGTGTTATTATAATAGTGATGTCAACTATTGGGGCGAATAAAGGATTGGGGTTTTGAAGATGTTATCGCGTCAATTGGATTTATGGGGATTGATTTTACGTGCTTGTGGTGTGGGGCACAAGCATACAGAGGGTGTTTCGGCTCATGGTCGGTTGCGGAACATGAAGCAAAATCGGGATATGAGGAATCACCAGGTGGGGAATTGGGCCAGGCACTGGACTGTGTTTTTGGTTATTATTGGGGTCTTGCTGATGGTGGGACATTCAAGCGTAACAACGGTGAGTGCAAGCACTGATGCGTCGGCGAGTAAAGCCAATCTGGCAAGTTACCCAGATTGGCTGGAGAAAGCGATCGTGGGGACACCTTATTCTCAAGCAGCGTTCGCTTCTTTGCCGGCAGCGCAGCAAAGTCAATTGCTGCGGACGCTCCACCCAGAGCTGTCGCCGACCTTGGCATACAACACGCCGACCATTGGCAGTGTCCAGCAAAGTCAGATTCCGTCAAACCAGACGGCCAAACCAGCCTTAGCGGCTGCATTGGCACTGACCCAAGGCGCCGCTTTGCCTGATCCGGCCAAATCGTATCTGGACATTCAGCCAACGGTCAATACGTCGGCTGGGACGGGCACGGCAAGCGCGTTCTTAGCCGCCGCCGGCAGCGCAGTGACCACTAATACAACAGTCAATATCGGTAATTTTTCGGCAGATGATGTGGCGGCACTGACCAGCAGCAGTTTCCGGGTCGTCAGTGCAGAGAGCCCGCTCACTACTGCTGATATCACTGTGACGCTGGATAAAAGCCAGACACCTGCTGAATTGACATTAACAGTAAGCAAAGCTGGCATTGACGCGCTTACCGCCGATCAAACGACGTATAATGGGCGGAAAGTGAGACTGACGGCCACGAATGCCAGCGGTAATCAGCTTGCCATTGTATTTAATTTGTGGCTGCCGCTGGTTGATCGGGCTTATGCCAGCATGCCCTTAGGTAATGGGTTAACCGCTCAGTATATGTATAACTCATTCTTTGATCCCAAATGGATTCAGGGAACCAGCGTGACGCGCGGTCAAATCGACGATGCCCAAGATGCCGATATTCCTAATATTAACGTCGTTGACACTACCAAGTCGAGTGAACCGTACAAGTATACCCGAGTCACTGGACTATACGGCGATTGGGGCATGTCAATGCCCAACCCTGGCAGTTTCGACACAAATAAGGCCGGCTCGTGGACGTCATCGTCATTGATCGTGGGCTTGGCCGGCGTGACCAATTTGATTACAGATGATTCTCGTCCGGTATCGTACCATTACTATCCTCAGAATACCTTTGACGAGATTAAGCACATGCATATGTACCCTGACTCGATGACTAATCCGTCTAAGATTTATCTCAAGTATGACGGCTATTTCAATACACCTACTTATTTGTCTGTACTGGGCTTTCCGGCGGACACCCATCAGGTGGTGTTGCACGTCAAGGGTACGCTGGGCCCCAGTACCGATGGCTCACAAATGGCTTACAGTGAAGTGGTGACGAATCCGGTAATGATCAACGATGGGGAGTCTAACCGGATGTCCATCAAAGGCCTGTATTTCGTACGGACTTATGACACGGCCATTCAAACATTTATTGGACCGACAACTGATGATCCTGATCAACAGAAGATTATCGATAATATTCCGATTCGCTTTTCGGCGATCGCCACAAGCGGACCCCGGGCAGGAAAAAATGAGGGTGTCTACATCCGTTCACAGGTTGCCCAGCCAAATTACATTGTCCGTTACAATTTCAACGTACCCGACGGCCCTGACGGCTGGTTAGGGACCCATTACCTTACCAACGGCGTTCTGGGTAATGGTAATAATGGCACGCTGCATTTTTGGCAGACGACCACAGATAATGGTTTGGCCGGCTACGACTATTTTGATGAGCATGGTAAGTTGCAATATGGGTCGTTCGCCACGTTCAACAAACCAACAGGGTTGGGCCAAGCCAATACCGTGAACGCGGTGAATGGGCTGGCCTATGGCGATGAAGAAGGAACGCCCGGCGGGGCCTCTAAAATGGACAGCGGGATCGGCATGAAATGGTCGCCAATTCCCGAATTTAAGCCCGGCGACAGCAAGACCATGGCATTCAACACCTTGGTTAATGACAGTCAGCCGCCGGTTTTGCGGGTGAATGATGATATTCAGTACGTTCCCAAGAACGCTGCGACTATTAAGATACCCGGCACTGTCTCCGATATCAACAGCAAACACGTGGACGTCTATCTTTCACTTACTAAACCTAATTTCGCCGGCAATCAGCCCCCTGTCGCTCCGGCGACGGACTATAAAATCGGTTCTGTGGATTATGGCAGCACGACACCGCCGCACACAACGCCGCTATCTTTTGACGGTGATTTGAGTGGCGTCGTGCCGGCAAATGTTCTCGCCGGCCTGAGTGACGGTGACACGCATACGGTTTACCTGTATGCCATTGATACCCCGCAGTCACCGCCGGACGTGGACGCTAAGTATGCACAGACCGAACCCAAGGTGTCCATTGTTGAACCAGTCACTTTTAACAAGAAACGAAACATCACGATTAAGTTCCAGTCCACAACAGGACAGAAGCTCCATGATGATGTGGCTAAAAGCGGTAATGTTCGGCAATCCTACAACTTTAATAGCGGCAGCGCTGATTTGACGACGACGGATGCCACGGACCTGATCGGCCAACCGCCCGCAACGCTGAGGCCGGATGCTAACGGTCCGTTGTATTTGCTGAGCACGCCGCTCCCGTCTGAGGGACAGGGTACTGTGCCTGATGCAGATACCACAATTACCTATACTTACGCCACCCAATATGTAGAATTTGTCCCCCACGACCTGTATTTTGGTCAACAGCCAGTCCCCGCAAGCAGCGGTACGTATCAAGCTGTACGCCAGACGGCGGGTGATCCGGACCCACGGCAGTTTGTTGTGAACGACTATCGCACGGGTACGAATACTGGTATTGACTTGTCAGCCACGTTATCTGCTTTCAAAGACCAGGCTGCCACAGGCGTGGGGCCGGATATTACAAATGCCCGTATTGTCTTCACCAATAGCAGCGGCGCCAAAAGTGTCAGCGCCGGCAGCGGTACACCCGTCACGATTGCCAGCGGGCTGGCGCGCAACCCGGCGACTCAGGCCCAGATTCCAGTGGACTTTAGCCAAATTGATTTAACCGTTGCAAGTCCGACGACCGGTAATATCTTGCCGCATCCCTATGCGGCCACGCTGACTTATACCATCAACTATGGTCTGTGAACTAACGTTGGTAAAAGGCTATATTCGCTGTGAATGTACCGAAAGAGTCAGCGGACGGGGCGGGGCGGCAAGAAGCAGTTGAAAAAATAACCAGTAAGGATTCGGAAAGCAAAAGGGAGTGCGGAATGGTTCGGCCATGGTCCATGACCAAATAATAAAAACAGGACAAAAAAAGGCCCCGGAAGTACTGATTGAACAGTATTTCCGGGGCCTTTCAAAAACTTCTTAGTGGAGGTGACGGGAGTTGAACCCGTGTCCATGCGCATTGCCATGCAAGCATCTACATTCATAGGCCAGCTACTTATTTTCTCGTCTGCCCGAAACGCCGTTGGTCAGGGCTGGCACGAACAGACATGCCTGATCGTCTCTTACCCAGCACTCAGGTGTGGTGCTGAATCGTAACCCGGTTGATTTTTGAGACCCTTGACCACCGCCCGGGTAACAGCGATGAAGGATCACGCTAGTGGGCTGCTATTAGGCAGCTAAAGCGTAAGAATTTTGAGGCTTTGCAGTTATATTTAACTGTGACGGTGATGACGCAGGCGTCTCCTGCGGAATGCAACTCACACTCACCTACGCATGTCGAATCCGTAACACCCCCAAATATCGACACAATGTCAGTATAACAGGATTACCGGTTGTCGTCAACCAATCCGATGGCACCGGTAAGTGTCAATCCGATGGCACCGGGCAGCGTACAAAAAAGCCCTTCTTAGGATTGGTACAGTCGGACTGATGCTAAGGCACATTCCGTTTTTCTCTGCTCAAGTGCTTCGCCAGCAATTCGAAAATACCTAAAAAAGTGGGAAATATGGGTGTGTACCAGAAAGGAAACATCTCACTTCATCGCTATTAACAGGGCCCTTTAGCCTACTATCCCATTAGTCACCAACACATAATTGGTAAATATCATCTATGCAATTTGCTAAAAATGTAGACGCACTTAGTGTTAACATTAAGCCAAATAACTTGTTATAAAGGGTTTGTGGGGTGTGGACATGGCTGACACGAATCAGCGTGCTTGGAGATCATTATTGGTTGGTCATCCAAAAAGGGGTGACGGCCTGATAGAACAAAGACGAAGGACCATTTTTCAAGAATCGGTCCTTTGCATTATTTTGACTGCCTTGGTCGTTTTTGGGGCGGTTTCAAGTCTGTCGACCGTGCAGGCGGCCTCAACTGACGCAACCGCTGTTAAAAAATCAACAGAGCAGCCGGTCTACCCCCTGTGGGTACAGCAAGCCGTCGTGGGCACGCCGTATACTCCGGCAGCCTTCATGGCCTTGCCAGCGACTGAACAGCGGCGCGTGCTGCAGACGGTTCATCCGGAATTGTCGCCGCACTTGATTACGGCGACGCCTTCACTGGGCGCAGTCCAAATGAGCGGTGTGCCGGCGGCCGCCGTTACCAATACGCCGCTATTGAACCGGCCAGCGCTCACCGCAGTCACGGTTCCAGCCCAGTCATATTTGGATATTCAGCCTGCGCTCCAAACGGATGGGACAGGCACGGCCGGGGCGGTACCGTTCGCCACCGCTGGCAGCGACGTGACGACCAATGCGACCGTGAATATTGGCAGCTTCAGCGCCAGTGATCTTGCTCAGCTGACGTTTAGCGTGTCTTCAGCGGAGAAACCATTGACGACTGACGATGTTCATGCGGTACTGGACCGGACCGCAACACCGTATCGATTAAGTCTCACCATTTCGAAAAACGGGATGCAGGCGCTCACGAAAGACGAAGGCTCTGTCAACGGTCGTCAAGTCGTACTGCAGGCAGCTAATAGCGCCGGAAAAACCCTGCGCGTAACATTCAATCTCTGGCTGCCGCTGCTCAACCGCGCCCATGCGACGATGGCCCTCGGCAACGGTATTGATGCCCAGTACATGTACAATGCTTTCTTCGACATGAGCCAGGCCGGCGGCAGCAATACGACGCGAGGCACACTGATCGATGCCGCGAAGATCGACATGCCCAATATTAATGTGTTTGACCACAACACCAACCAGCGGGTGACCGGCCTGTTTGCCGATTTTGGTATGCAATCCAAAGATGCAGGCACGTTTTTAGTCCATAGCAATGGCTACATGACGCCTTATACCTCGACTTCGTTACTGGTCGGGAGCGAGCAGACCCATTTTGATGCCTTCACGATCCCTGCAGCCAGCGGCGGGGTCACGAACACTTACTACCCGAACTTTGAATTTGACGAGATCAAGCATGTCCATATGTACCCCGACGATGCCCAGGATCCATCATTGATTTATTTGTCCTATGACGGTTATTTTAATATGCCCGGGACGCTGGGCGCGCTCGGTGTGCCCTCTACCACCGAGCAGGTTGTTTTGCACGTGGACGCTACCATTGGCCCCAGTGCTGATGGAAGCCAGATGGGTTTCTCCGAAGTCGTCACTAATCCGCAGACAGTTAATGGCGGGGAACGAAATCCGGTCACTCTGAACGGTATTTATTTTGCCCGGACCTATGATACCGCGCTCAAAACGTTTACCCCGTTAACTGACGGTTCAGCATTTGCTAAGCGGCCTCCCCAAACGGACAATATTCCTGTCCGCTTCAGTGCGCAAGCGACGAGCGGTCCGGCCGAGGGCAAGACTGAGGGCGTCTATATTCGGTCACAGACCGGGGCACCGCCTTATATCGTTCGCTACGATTTTAACGTGGCGAATGGCCCGGATGGCTGGCTGGGAACCCATTGGCTTGGCTACGATTACTACGACACTGCTGTGCAAAAAAACATGATGTATTGGCGTAACACGACGGCGAGCGGTGAAGATAGTGATGAGGGCGGGGCGGCAGACAAGTTCCCAGTATTCAAAACGCCCAGCGGGCTGGGCCAAGCGGATTTGGCCAATCCGGTCAACGGATTGGCTTACGGCGCGGTCGAGGGAGACAACGATGATGATTATGACTCCGGCATCGGCATGAAATGGTCCCCCATCGACGAGTTCAAACCGGGTGATAGCAAAAAGATGGCCTTCAACTCTCTGATCAATGACAGCGAACCGCCCATTCTAAATGTCGATCAGTCGGCGATACGGGTTAAGAAAGGCGCGCTGTCGATCCAGATTCCAGGTACTGTCACTGATCTAAACAGCAAACAGGCCAATGTCTATGTGTCGCTGACGAAGCCGGATGCCGCCAAAATTCCGCCAGTGCCGACTGCTAATCCCTCGATTGGCAGTATTACGTATACCGGGGATCCGCCGCACCCGGATCCGGTCAAATTCACGGGGACGCTGCCGGCGGATATGGTCAGTCAGCTGAACGACGGGCAAGAGCACACCATTTATCTTTATGCTGTAGATGTTCCCCAATCCGCGAGTGAGACCATTCCCCAGTACGCCCAAAACAAGGCCATGATTTCAAATATTGAGCCCGTGATCATCAATCAGCACGCGTCAGTCACCCTCAAGTTTCAAACAACAGCGGGGACAGAATTGCACACCCCGGTCACCAAGACGGGCATTGTTGGCGATACATATAACTTCAATACAGGCAGCGGCAATATCCTCACCGATGCCGCAGACGACGCAGATGGCCAGCCGCCGGCCAGCTTTCAGCCCAACGCGGATGGCCCGGCCTATGTGCTGACTGATCCATTGCCAGCCAATGGGATCGGCACTTTTAGCAGCGACCCCACGACGATTACTTACGTGTACGTTACTCAGTACGTTGAATTTGTGCCGCATGACCTGTCTTTTGGTACGGAGACAATCCCCGGGCGTAACGGCGCCACGTATTCCGTGGAGAAAAAAGACGCCGATGATCGACCATTGCAGTACCAGATTCACGACTACCGGCCTGTGACCAATACCGGCATCACTGTGGCAGCCAGACTGTCTGCCTTCAAAGACCAAGCCGCCACGGACGCGGGCAGCGATCTGACCGCAGCTTCAATCATTTTCAACCGGGCCGGGGCGGATCACGTCGTGACTGCGGGCAGTCCAACGGCAGTCACGCTGGCCACCGGGTTAACCCGTTCGCCCGCCAGCAGTCCGACCATCTACCTGGACTTCAAGAGTATTGATTTGCAAGTGGCCGGCTCGGCGGCTGCCACGTTGAAGACCCATCCTTACCAAGCCACATTAACCTATACCGTGAATTACGGCCTGTGACGGTGTTCGACACAGGACAGGGCAGGCGGTTCGTGACCGCTTTCTTCCCGAATGGTATATAATCGGAGGCGAATGAGAAGGGAGACCGGTTCATGACTCAAGAGTTACATACCTTGCGCAAAGCCGCCGCAGCGTTGACAGCCGACGAACGGCGGCTGCTGGGGACCGCCTTTGCGCCCCATCGTTTTTATCAGGTAACGCGCGATCAGGCGGGTGAGTTGTTATCGATCCGCGGTGAAGCACTGGCACCCGAAGCGCCGCAACATGGTGCAGCTTTGCCGCCAATGGCGGAGGCCATGTCTCATATGACACTTCGCCGCGCGAAGAAAGTACAACGATAAAAAAGACAGCCGCCCGGCCAAGAGACCAGACGGCTGTTCTGTTATCGGACTGAAACGGTGGGGGGCTGCTCACTTTCTGGCCTTCGCTAATTTCGTCCGGACTAGACGGAAGACGGCCCGGGGGATATTTTTCTTCTCCTGCGTCCCGTTGGCGATGTTCACGATGTTGTCCCAGAAGCGCCATAGCATGATCAGCGTCAGGATGGCGAGGACGATGGTCGTCTCCAGCGGGAATACGAAGATACTGATGAGGACGTAGGCGGTGAGAATGGCGATCCCGGCCAGGCTCAGGTACTGGCTGATCAGTAGCACGGCCAGCGCGCCCAGCAGCGCCATCAGGCCCCAGAAGGGGTTGTAGAGGATGACCAGCACGACGGTAACGGCCACACCCTTGCCGCCGCGGAAGTGCTGCCAGACGGGGAAGTTATGGCCCAGGGTGCAGCCCACCGCGGCGTACAGGGTGGCGAAGCTGCCGATGGCGGGGAAGAGCAGATTGGCCAGCACAACGGCCAGGACGCTCTTCGCCAAGTCGCCCGCCAGCACCGCCACCCCCGGCAGGAAGCCCAGTTGGGCCATGACGTTGGCCATGCCCGGATTGTGCGAACCGATTTCGGTGGGGGACTTGTGGGCGACTGCGCGGGTGACGACGAAGGCGGTGAGAAAGTTGCCCAGGGCATAGCCCAGCAGAATACTGCCCACCCGGCCCCAGAGTTGTATATTATCCATTGGTCCGACTCCTTAATCGATCAGCTGGTAATGGCGCAGACCAGTGACGATACCGCCGGCGGTATTGGCGGCGGTGATGAACTCGGCCCGGTCCTTGGCGGCGGTGATGCCGTTCGCCATGACGACGGGATGGTCGACGTAATCCAGCATCGGAATATCGTTGGGCCCGTCGCCGAAGGCCCACGTTGGCACGCCGGCCAGGTCCAGCAGCTTGATCAGCCGTTCGACACCGCGGCGCTTCGACTCGTTTTTCTTCACCGTATCAATGGAGTCGGGCCCGTTGCGGTAGAAAGTGAGGCTGCCGTTGAGCGGGAAGGTGTAGCGGCCGTCGTTGCGGTCGGTGAGCACCAGCAGCATGAGGATCTCGTGGGTCTTGTAGAAATCGTGGTCGACGGCAGGGATGGGTGTGTGGATGTAGTTGTACGCCGCCCGCATGTCGGCGGTGTCCCGGGTGGTCCGGATGGTGTCGTGGGTGTACATACTGATGGCCTCGCCCAGCGCATCGCCGATCCGCACCAGCTGGCCCACCGTGGGGGTGGGTATGATGCCCTTGTAGATGGCTTGGCCATTGTGCTCGATATAGGCCCCATTCAAACTGATGAAGGTGTCGATGCCAGTTACTTGGCGGGCATCGCGAATCTCGGTGGGGTGGCGGCCGGTGGCGATGATCGGCAGATAACCGTTCGCCCGCAGCTGATGAATGGCCTGGCCGGTGGCCTTGTCCACGAGTGAGTGCGCATTGAGCAGTGTCCCATCCAAGTCGAAGAAAACGATCCCTTTATACTGTGCCATGATAATCCTCCTGTTTTTGTAAAGCCTTAGCGTCATGGTAGCATTTTTGGCATTCCCTTGTAAATTCCGGTAGAATAGGCGTGTAAGCTTGTGCGGAGGTGGTTTGATGGTCTTTATCTATGTCGGCGCGATCATCCTGGTGATTGGGCTGAAGTATCTGGTCTGGCCGGCGAAGCGAACGGACGCGATGGTGGCCTATAAGTCCTATCTGGCCAGCACCAACGCGGCCGCCTATGCGTATGCCCAGCAGCAGGCGCGCAACGCCCATCTGGCCATCGGCGGCGGCACCGTCCTTCTTGGAATCTTCATACATTGGCTACACTGGGACAACTTTTTTATTATATGGTTGTTCCTGAGCGTGCTGATCACCGTCAGCATTTTTGCTTACGTTGAAACCAAGTTAAAAAAGTTCCTGATCAAACGTCATGAACTGCCCCGGGACTATGTGGATCCAGACGAGAATCTGGCCTACCGTCAGCACCACCAGGTCAAGGGTCTGCGCGATCGATTGAAATAGAGGGGAAAAACACATGAAAATCCTAATGATTGAAGACAACAAATCCGTTTCAGAAATGATGTCGATGTTCTTCCAAAAGGAAGGCTGGGACGTCGTCTTCGCTTATGACGGCAATGAAGCCGTGGACAAGTTCAATGAAGATCCCACGGGCTGGGATATTATTACCCTGGACCTGAACCTGCCGGGCAAAGACGGTATGCAGGTGGCGAAGGAGATCCGCGAAGTGTCCAAGACCGTACCAATCATTATGCTCACGGCCCGGGATTCGGACAGTGACCAAGTACTGGGGCTGGAAATGGGCGCCGATGATTATGTCACCAAGCCCTTCAGCCCGATCACGCTGATCGCCCGCATCAAGGCGCTGCACCGCCGGGTGGAACTCGGCGAAGGTGAAGACCACGATGACGACGCCGACAGTGCCTACGATGTGACCACCGACCACCTGCAGCTGTCCACTAAGACCCGGGAGGCCTTTCTCGACGGCAAACAGATCGAAAACTTGACCCCGAAGGAATTCGACTTGCTGAAGACGTTGGCGACCAAGCCCAAGCAGGTCTTCAGCCGGGAACAGCTGCTGGAATTGGTGTGGGATTATGAGTACTACGGCGACGAACGCACCGTGGATGCCCATATTAAGAAACTGCGGCAGAAGATTGAAAAGGTTGGTCCCCAGGTGATTCAGACCGTCTGGGGCGTGGGCTACAAATACGACGATTCCGCCATCAACGACGAGAAGGATGAGGACGAGACGAGCGAGGCCAAGTGAAATTAATCTATCAGCTGATGATCAGCTTCTTCGCGGTCATCCTGACCGTGATCTTCATCGTCGGCGGGACCGTGTTGAACTACTATAGCAACTATGTTTACAGCAACACCTTCGAGCAGCTGACCGGTTACGGCCAGAACGCGGAGCAGCTGGTGATGTCCTCGGAGACCGGGGTCAAGGGGCAGTACCAGATCAGCCCCAGCATGATCCACAAGATCGAACAGGTCTTCACGAACCAGCGGGTCAACTTCACGATTTACTCCAAGGCAGACAACGAGAGCAACGACAACGTCCGCGTGTATCCCACCGATGGGGACCTGGGCCACCGGCCGATGCCGGACCACCTTTCTAAAGAATACTGGTCCCGCCTGCAAAAGAGCGAGTACATCCGCGACGTGTCGTCCAGCGGCAAGCTGCTGGGCGGCCAGCAGTCGCCTAAGGGGGCACAGCCCCAGGCCTACGTTGTCGTGCCGTGGTTCTACCAGAACAAGATGTTCGCGGCCATCGTGGTCAGTGCCCGGGTGGCGGATATCGACTCGAACATCGCCCAGATCGAGTCGAACCTCTTCGTCGCGCTGATCATCTCTCTGGTATTAGCGCTGATCCTCGCTTACTTACTTGCCCGCTACCAAGTCTCCCGGGTCAACCGAGTGCGCCACGCGGCCCACGAGGTCGCCGACGGCAACTTTGACATCGACCTGCCCAGCAAGCACCGGGACGAGATCGACGACCTGGCGACTGACTTCAACATCATGGCCAAGTCGCTGCGGGATTCTCAGACAGAAATTGAACGTCAAGAGGAACGGCGCAAGGAGTTCATGGCCAACGCGGCCCACGAGATGCGCACACCGCTGACGACCATCAACGGCCTGCTGGAAGGTCTGGCCTACGATGCTATTCCCGAAGAATCTAAAGGGAAGAGTATCGAGCTGATGCGGGGTGAAACCAAGCGGCTGATTCGGCTGGTCAATGATAATTTGGATTACGAAAAGATTCGGACCGGTCAAATCAAACTGTCCCGGCGGCAGTTCGACGCCATGGGGCCGCTGCATAATATCGTCACCCAGCTGACCAAAAAAGCGGCGGATGCCAAAGACAAGCTCACCCTCGAAGGCGAGTCGCCGGTCAGTGTCTACGCCGACTATGACCGCTTCGTACAGATCATCTTCAACGTCGTGCAAAACGCCATCCAGTTCACCCAGGACGGGCAGATCACGATCAAGGCCGAGCGCGGCTTCCATGAGGCGGTCTTCACCGTCAGCGACACGGGTATCGGCATGACGCCGGACCAGGTGAAGAATATCTGGGACCGCTACTACAAGGCGGATCCGTCCCGGAAGAACACGAAGTACGGCGAGTCAGGCTTGGGCCTCTCCATCGTTCACTCCTTAGTCAAGCAGCACGGCGGCACCATCAAGGTGACCAGCGAACTGCACAAGGGGACGACGTTCAAGCTCACGTTCCCCGACGCAACAGATGCAGATGCGATGGAAAGCGCATCGCATCGGAAGCGGGGCGCGTAGACGCGCATAGAAAAGCAGGGACTGGGACAAAACTCATATTCCGCGACATATTGAGTGCCAACGCGTAGCAAGCGGAGGCAAAACGGGCTCAGTGGTGAAATCATTC
>NZ_KI271582.1:58150-107794 GCF_000469325.1 Schleiferilactobacillus shenzhenensis LY-73
TGTCGAGGGAGAATTTTGTCTCAGTCCCTGCTCTTTTTCGTGGCAATGGGTATTAACCTGCTACGGTATACTTCAGCGGCTTACCCGTCATGAACGCCACGATGTTGTCGGCAATTTGCTTGGCCATGGCGTTCCGGGCTTCGACGGTGGCGTTGCCGATGTGCGGGGTGAGGATGACGTTGGTTAACAGTTTGAACCCGTCCGCGACTTGCGGCTCGTGCTCATAGACATCCAGCGCTGCACCGCCTATTTTTTTATTCTGCAGAGCAGTAAGTAAAGCGGCCTCGTCAATGACCGGCCCCCGGGCAACGTTGATCAGGACAGCGGTGGGTTTCATCTCGGCCAGCTTTGCCGCATCGATCATGTGGCGGGTGCCTGGTACCAGCGGCACATGCAGGCTGACGAAGTCGCTGGTCGCCAGGAGGTTGTCCAGGTCGGTGTAATGAACGTGCAGGGCGGCCTCGTTGGGCTCATCCAACGGCTTGCGCTGCCAGTAGCGGACCGTCATGCCCAGCGCACCGGCTTTGGCGGCGACGTTGCGGCCGATGGCGCCTAGGCCGACGATGCCCAGCGACTTGCCGCTGATCTCATGACCCAGGAAGAATTCCGGTTCCCACGCTTGGAAGCCGGCCCCCCGCATGAGCTGGTCGCCTTCGGGGATTCGCCGGCTCCAAGCCAGGATGAGGGCAATGGTCAGCTCTGCGACGGCATTGGCGGAGACCCCCGGGGTATTGACGACTTGAATGCCCCGGGCCTTAGCGGCAGCTAAGTCCAGATTATCGACGCCGGCACCGTAGTTGGCAATCAGTTTCAACTGCGGTGCCGCAGCAATGACATCCGCCGTCACGGGGGTAGACAGCGGCACCACCAGAATGTCGGCGTCAGCAGCGCCAGCCTTCAACTCAGCCGGGGTGATCGGCGTTTCGTGGGAATAAACCGTGACCTGAGCCGCAGTATCAGACAGCGGCTTCAGCAGCGCCGCTGGTACAGGGGCAGCAATAAAAATTTTCGTCATGATGCAAGACTCCCTTCTTACCCTATTATCGGTCAAAATCCTGACCATGCAAAAAGCCTGCTTCCGAGAAGCAGGCGGGGGAGAAATAGGTCAGTCGTGATCGGTGAACAGGTCGGCCGTCAAAATCCGGTCCGATGGCTGGCCATCGATCATCTCTTGGTCGCCGGTGACCATGATCAAATGGCTGCCGGTGGCCTGGAGGACATTCTCCAGGAGGTTGAAGAAGATGCGGAAAGTGGTTACGCCCTGGTGGTCCAAGAAGTTGGTGGTGATGATGTAATGCCGCTTGAGGAGCAGGAAGCGGAAGAGCTGCACGTAGAAGCGTTCGGTCTCATTGAGATTGCTGGCCGGCTTGTCCAAGAAGTCATGGGTGTTCAGTTCGGTGTATTCGTTGTCGAATAGGAATTGGCGCAGCCGCACGATGTCATTCTTCGGGGAATCGATGAGGATGTTGTCAGCGACCGACAAGAACGGGATCACCGATTGGTCGCTGGGGTCAATGAACCCCACGTCATCCCAGCGGTAGAAGCTGTGCCACAACTGCTGGTAGAGCCGTTGTGGAGAGCTGTCCGTCGGCGTCAGAACGAAGTATGAACCCGCAGTGGGCAGGGCATCTGCCCACTGCGGTGCAGTACTGGCTTTGCGCAATTGCATGACCTCCATTGATTTAGTGAATGACGATGCTCAGCGAGTCTGCCGGAAGCGCCAAACGTGGACCCCCACCCAGGAACTGCCGATAATCGCCAGGATGACGATGGACAGGAAGGAGAAGAAGCTCTGGCGAACGGCGGTGGTGAACAGGGCGATGCGGTTCAGCGTGACCGTGTTCCCGGCCAGCAGTTCTTTCCAATTGAAGTATGTGAACTGTTCGTGGAAGAGACTGTTGATGAATGACGTCGTCTTGGTGGTATTCAAGACATCCGGGAGCTGGTTAGAAAAGTTCGTCTGGTTCAGCTGCCGCAGCCATCCCGTTCCGAAGAAAGCCAGGAGCATACCCAGAGCGAAAACGATGACATAGGCGATGAGAAACAGCAAAAAATACTCAACGAACAGCTGCAGCGAAATCCAGGAAACAGATTTGCCAGTGGCGGAATAAGCTTTAAGCTCGCTTTGCCGGTGGTGCAGGGAAATGCTGTTGACGATAATCAGGAAGAGAAAGATGCCCAGATACGCATACGTGGCGTAATTGCCGTATTGACCGAGCACGGCCGCGTGGGTCGTCTGCATCGCTTGAATCGTCAGTTTCAGCTGGACCTGGACCAGTTTTGGAAAAATACCGATGCTGGTCATGAAGTTGCTGGCCATGGCCGACTCGATCTGCCGCAGCATCTGCAGGGCCAAGACGACGATCATGAAGGTGGCCAGGCCGGCCACGGTGATGATGGAATTACGCCGATGGTACTTCAAGCTGGCGATGGCGCGGTTGATAAACAGCATTTCTTAACCCTCCAACAACTATTGTACCGAGTGAGTTTGAATTATTTGTGAAAATCCATGTGCAAATAATCTACCGACTGGGCTGGTTGCCGGTCCCGCTGTTGCTACTGCTGCTGGATGAACTGCTGCTCTCCGTGGCGGCGATGGTCTTTTCCCGCTTAAGCTGGTCGGCCGGCACGGTGGTGAGGGCACTCGTATCGCCCTGCAGTTCCGGCGCGTCCGTCTGGTACAGACCCGTGGTGGTCTGATCACCGTCTGCACTGTACAGGCTGGTCGAGCGGGTGCCCTTGTCGTCCCGGGTGGTCTGGAGCTTGTTCCAGAGTGCCCGGTAGTCGAACTCCTTGGGATCCACCGGCGTGAAGTCGGCGGGCGTATAGAAGCGCAGCAGGTTCTTGGTGTTTAAGGAGTCAGAAAGGGACAGCGTGTTGTCCACGGTGTCTTGGAGCTTGTTGAAGGTTTCTTTCTCAGCATCCGTCAAGTCCGTCAAGGGCAAGCCGGTGTGGTTATCGTAAACGGTGCTGTCCGCGCCCTTGCCGCCGACAAAAGTGTAATTGGGGGTGACAAAGTTGTTGTTGCGGAAGATGACGGTCTGGTCGTGCTGGGGTGACATGAGGTCGGTCCCGAACTGCACGTAAGGTTTGGTATTCACGCCCAGCAAGTGAAGCAAGGTAGGGAGCACGTCGATTTCGCCGCCGTACTGGTGCTGCAGACCGCCCTTGAGCCCCGGCATCGTCAGCATGAAGGGGACTTTCTGCATTTCTGCATTATCGAACGCTGTCCAATGGCTGGCATCCCGGCCAAACATCTTGGCGAGGGAGAGGTTGTTGGTGTTGGACAGGCCGTAGTGGTCGCCGTAGATCATCACCAGCGTGTTCTCGTACAAGCCGCTGCGCTTGAGGTAGTCGAAGAATTCCTTGACCGCCTGGTCAAGATAATTGGCGGTACGGAAGTAGTTGTCCACCGTGATGTCGCCGGTGTCGCCCTTAGGGAAGGTGCTGTCGGTGTTCGTCAGGGTGAAGGGGAAGTGGTTGGTGACGGTGATGTACTTGGCGTAGAAGGGCTGCTGAAGCTGCTCCAGGTACTTGGTGCTCTCAGCGAAGAGCAGCTTATCCTTCAAGCCGTAACCAATGGAGTTGTCCGCCGACGTGTCGAAGTACTTGTTATCGAAGAAATACTGGAAGCCCAGGTTCTTATAGACGCTGTCCCGGTTCCAGAAACTGCCGGCGTTGCCGTGGAAGACGGCCGACGTGTAACCCTGGCTCTGCTGCAGGATAGCCGGCGCCGCCTGGAACACGTTGTCGCTGCCCAGGGAGGTGAAGACGGACCCGTCGGAGATGCCGTACACCGAATTTTCCAGCATGTTCTCCGCATCGCTGGTACGGCCCAGCCCGACCTGGTGGTAGAAGTTGTCGAAGGCCAGGGTGTTGCTGCTGCGGTACAGGCTGTTCAGAAAGGGGGTGACTTCCTTGCCGTCCACCTTGTAGTTGATCAGGAATTGCTCGAAGGATTCCAAGTGGATGATGATGACGTTCTTGCCCTTGGCCGCCCCGAAGTACTGGGGGTTGGGTGCGGCGTAATGGCTCCGGGTGTACTGCAAGACGTTGCCCAGGTCAGAGCCGTCCGCCTGGGAGCGGATCTGATTATTCTGGGCAGACTTGGCCGCATCGTAGACCATGAAGGAATCGATCCCTAAGTATTTGACGATGTAATTGCGGTCGAACGTACGGGTGAGCAGCTGCGGGCGAGAAATGTCCGCCAGCGTCAAATTGAACAGGAACAAAAAGACAGACCCGGTCAAACACGCCCAGGCGTTGATCGACGGATAGCGTTTGGGGTTCATGGGGATGGCCTTGCGAATGAGGAGCAGCAGGATGATGATCACGTCCAACCAATAAAGGACATCGTGCAGAGTCATCAGTTTCAAGGTGCTGCCGCCTAAGCCGGCACTGACCTTGGACGCATTTAAGATTGTCGAAAGGGTCAAAAAGTCGGTAAACTGCCGATAATAAATAATGTTACTATACAATAAAAGCGTATTGGCCACGTACAAGCCAAAGAGCACCCAATAAGCGACCTTGGGATGGGGAATAAAATAGCTCAGACTAAAGAGGAACAAGGTCGTTGCCAACGGATTGATCACCAGGATGACCATGTCGTACGGGTTATCCACCCCCAGCGAGAAGTCCACCGTATAGGCGAGCATACACTTCGCCCAAAACAGGACCAGGAGCAGGATGGTAAACCGGGGACGTGTACCGACCCAGTGCTGAATTTTGCGCATGACCGTGATCCTTTCTGTGTTCAATGGCATTATTGTACCGCGGAAGCTTGCGGCCGTGCAATCTGGCGGGCAAGCGTTACGTAATCCTAAAAGTGGGGAGCCGCACTATGATCTTTCTTGGACCACTATACAACTGGGTGGCCAGCATCTACAGCAGCCGCATCAACCATTTTCCGCTGATTCGGCTGACGTTCTATTCGCTGGACAAGACCATCCTGTATTTCTTGATCTTCCTGGTCCTGCGGCTGCTTTGGCGCCGCCTCCACGGCCGCCGCGGCCAGTGGGGGCGGGAACTGCTGCTCTGGGTGTTCGTCTTTTACTTAATGCTGGTCTTCGCCCTGACCGTCTTCCGCGGTACATATTACCCTTGGCAGCTTCAGTTCTATTGGCACCGGTCGCTGACCGAGGTCAACTGGCAGCTCTGGACCCAGACCGCCAAGCTCCAGCAGGGCCAATCCATCGTGGACTTCATTTACAACCTCTTCGGCAACATCGCCTGGTTCATCCCTTTCGGCTTTCTCTACCCGTTAGTCAGGCAAAAACCGACCGGACTGATCCGTACGGTACTCAGCGGCATGCTGGTCTCCATCACGATTGAAGCTCTGCAATTCGTCCTCTACACAGGCATCAGCGACGTGGATGATGTGATGTTTAATACTTTGGGGGCTTTAGTCGGGTATATCCTCTACCGGCTGTTCAAGCTGCTGGTCCGCCGAAGACAATAAAAGAACCGGCTCGCGGTTTTTGCGAGCCGGTTCTTTTATTGTCTTCGGTTCCTAGTCACCCATGACGTCGCGGTCGAAGACTTCGATGTTGTCCAAACCACCGTAAACTTCGTACCAAGGGGTCGCATACTTGTTGAGAATATCGTTCAATTCCTCAACGTTCTCCTTGCCTTGGCCGTTCAGCCAGTCGATCAGCGCCTGCTTGCCGTCCTTGGCATAGACTTCAACACCGTCTAACCAAGTGGCACGGCCGCCGAGGATACCGCTGTAGTTGTTGCCAGACTTGCCGGCGAAAGTTAATTCCGCACGGAAGGTCTCAGCCGGCACACCAGCAGACAGGTAGATGAAGGGACGGTCTACCAAGCTGTTCATATCCTTGAAGATCTTAGCAACTTCGTCTTGGCTGTAAACGGCCTTGTTGCCGTTCTTCGTGTAACCTTCCACGAAGTCCCAGTTAACGGGGATCTCAGCCTTGATGACGTCGATGTGGTACTTGTCCTTGGAGAATTCCTTCATGGAATCAAGAACCAGTTGCGGCTTCTCCTTGGCAAACTCAGGGCTCTTGGCATCAGGAACATTGTCGTCGTAAGTCACGATTTCGACAAATGTCGGGATGTCAGCAGCCAAAGCTTCGTCGCCTAAGCGTTCCAGGAAGGCGTGCTTGACGTCGTTGATTTCTTTCTTGTCGTTAGGGTTGTAATAAACCAAGACCTTAGCGGCGTCGGCACCCTTGCCGATAATCCGTTGCAAAGACTCGTTGGGCAGCAGTTCAGGGAAGCGGCCGACAGAGTCTGCGTCGTAGCCGGTCTTCTCGTAAGAGAGGATCAAGCCGGACTTGTCAGACTTGGACTTCATACCCTTGAAGCCCAGCTCTTCGTCGATCAGGATGGCGGAAGTGAACTTGGTCAATTCTTGAGAAACGAGTTCCTTGAATTCGTAAACCATGTCCAGGCTGTATTCCTTGCCATACTTCTCGGCAGCGGCCTTCATGATCCGCTTCATCGAACCCCGTTGGTCGATCGCCAGGGCTGCAATAACACCCTTATCGTTGGATAACTGTTGCAGCTTGTCGAACTTACCGCGGGAAATGCGTTTTTTTGCCATTGAGATAATCCCTCCAAAATTTTTGCCTTAAAACCTTCATTAGTATACGGGTTTTCAGGGGATGTTTCAAGGACAGAGGGCGGAGCCGAGCGGTTAGGCCACCTGGGCTAAGTGGCCCTAAGCTGAAAAGCCCTGCACTTGGGCTTTTTAGCTTAGGGCCCTTAGACCATGGTGGCCTGCTCGGCGGAGCCCGTTTATGAGGCGGGAAAAACCCGCACTTAGGTTTTACCCTTGCCCCGCCTTAGCCCCTAGCTTCTGGGCCGCGGAGCCCGTGTATGAGGCGTGGAGAAAGCCCTGCACTTGGGCTTTTTGGCTTGGGGTCCTTAGACCATGGTGGCCTGCTCGGCGGAGCCCTTTTACGCGTGTGCAACCCGGCTGGAAGTTCGTGACGTCCAGCGACCCGGGTGGTCAGAAAAGGTCCCGTTGGTTGGCAATCCTCATCAACTCTTACTGCCGGGGTGACGGCGACGTCTCACTTTCCTGCGCTTTATTCCTGCGGCCGAAGGTGGGACGATACAAATACCAGAAGAGGAAAACAAAGACGGCGCCGCCGGTCAGAATCATCGACAGCCAAGGGTAGTCATAGAACAGCCAATTTTGCATGACAAAAGGGACATACAGTGTAAAACCAATCAGGACGATTGGTCGCAGCTGAGGGAAGAGCAAATACCGATGACTATTCTCCAATGAGACTTGGGGGTAAAAGTAGAGAGATAACGCCAGGAACAAAATGGCTAGCCCAACCCAGGTGCCATATGCTGCTAGCGGCTGGGTGAGCCAGGCTGACCATGATTTTTGAACGTGGAGCAGCTGAACAGCCTGGATGACGGCTGGGCCGGCACTCATCCCCAGAAAGCCAATTGTCGCGACGAGGGGCAAGGTTTGGCCGATGACCATGCCAAACAAGCTCCCGGCGGCGAGCGCGGCGATTAGTTGAATCAAGTAGATGGGGATGAAAAGAAGTAATGACACCCAATAGATGGTCAGATAGTGATGGGGAATGCCAAACCAGACAAAGAGCATGGTGATCACGGCATTGATGCCCCAGGCAGGCAGGATGACGGTCAAATACAGCTTAAGTTTCGTAAGATAGATACGCCGCCTGCTCATACCGGAGGAAAACAGCAGCCGATTAAAACCGCTGATTTGGTCCCAGAATGTCATCACACATCCCAGTAAAATCGTTAATAGAAAGATGAAATAGTTAAAAAACGTTCCGTCTTGATACATCCGATCCGTCTTGGGGCTGCCGTAGCGGACCTGCTTAAAGCGGTTGATATAGGCCTTGTATCCTGCCCGCTGCTCTGATTTGGAGAGATACGGATACACGTGCTTAACGTAATTCGTCCGGGAAATTTCTTCCTGATCCCGCATGTGAAAGTTGCTGACGGTTCCGGTGCCTTGCATGATGCCGAAGAAGACGATCATTAAAGCGGCGAGTAACAGGACGATGCGGTGCCGCCGGCGGATAAGCTGATTAAGACTGTGCTGGTTCATGCAGAATTTCCTCCTTTCCCATCAAATAATCCGTATCATGGACCGCCGTCGTCCGGAAGATGTCCGTCAACGTTAACGGCAGCTCCTCGCTGAAGACCGGCTGGGCAGCAGTCAGGGCGGCATCAACGGCTTCCGTGTAATGCATGAAGACGATTTCGAGCACCTGGCCGGTGACCCGGATCAGCGTGCCTTCCTTCTTTACCAGCGGCGGCACCTGATTGTGGCGGAAGACGACCTGAATCTTTCTCGCTTCCTCCCGCAACGATTCCAACTGGTAATCGTGCATGATGCGGTGGTCCTTGAGGATCAGCACCCGGTCGCTGATGCCGTCCAGTTCCTCCAGGTCATGGGAAGAAATCAGAAAGGCCGTGTGGTGGTCGGCCGCGGCGTCGATGATCATCTTGGTCACCTCCTCGCGGGCGATGACATCCAGACCGGCGAAGGGTTCATCCAGGATGATGTAGGGGACGTGGCTGGCCAGCGCCAGGGCCATGAGGATCGTGGCTTGCTGACCCTTGGACAGGCTCGACCAGCGGCTGGACTCAGGAATAGCAAAGTGTTGGATCGTGGACCAAAAGTCGGCCGCAGCAAACGCGGGATACACCAGTGTGTACCAGTCCACGATGGTGGTAAGGGGACTGCTGCTGAAGAAGTTATCCTGGCTGTCCACAAAGAAAATATGCTGAGCAAAATCGGTATTCTGACTGATGGGCTGCTGGTCCACTTGGATGGTGCCGCTGTCCGGGATGTACTGCATCATCATCGTCCGGAACAGCGTCGTCTTGCCGGCGCCGTTACGGCCCACGAGCCCGGTGATTTCCCCGGGGTGCCAAGTGAAGCTGATATCGGTAATGATCTCACGGTTGGCGATGCGCTTGGTCAATTGAGAAACAGAGACGGTCATGGATGCACGACCTCCTTGGGAGAAAAGTTCGTATCAAGATAGTCATCGATCTGCTGGCGGGTGATACCGGCGGTACCGGCATTGATCAGCCACGCCGACAGCTGCTGCCAAAGCACGGTTTGCTGCGGGGCAGACGGGGGACTGTTCTTAATGAACGTCCCTTTGCCTGGGCGCACTTCAATCACGCCGTCGCTTTCTAACTGGCGATAGGCCTTGGCCACCGTGTTCGGATTCAGCCGCTCTTGCTGGGCCATCTCCCGAACGGAGGGCAGCTTGTCGCCGACGGTCCAGATACCGCTCAATACCTGGTCCTTAACTTTCAGCGCTAACCGCTCGTAATAGGCGAGGGAACGGGGATTCTGCATACCGGACGAACTCCTTTCTAGATAATCTGTATTACGTGTACTATTATCCGCAGTACACACCCGCTGTCAATCATTTTTACTCCGCTTTTTTTCCGTTTCAGAAAGGCGTGTGCTTTCACGGTGGTTTTCATGCAAATCGTTGCATTATGGTCCGCAAGCGATTAAAGTTGTAAGGGTAAATAGGGTACATACACTTTAGGAGGTCTATCCATGGCACACATTTCCTTTGACGCATCTGCGTTGAGCAAGTTTGTTCACGACAATGAATTAGGCGAGATTCAACCGCTGGTCACCGCAGCAGACAAAGAGCTGCGCGACGGCACTGGCGCCGGCAACGATTTCCGCGGATTTCTTGATCTGCCCGTTGATTACGATAAAGACGAGTTCAGCCGGATCAAGGCAGCCGCCAAGAAGATCCAGGGCAATTCCGAAGTCTTCGTCGCTATCGGTATCGGCGGTTCCTACTTGGGCGCCCAAGCCGCTATCGACTTTCTGAACCCCAACTTCTACAACCAGCAGAAGGGCCGCAACGTACCGGAAGTTTACTTCGCCGGCAATTCCATCAGCGGCAACTACTTGTACGACTTGGTGCAATTGATCGGTGACCGCGATTTCAGTATCAACGTTATCTCCAAGTCTGGGACAACGACGGAGCCTTCCATCGCCTTCCGGGTCTTGAAGGAAAAGCTGATCAAGAAGTACGGTGCTGCAGGCGCCAAGGAACGCATCTTTGCCACGACTGACCGAGCAAAGGGTGCACTGAAGACGGAAGCCGATGCCGAGGGTTACGAAGAATTCGTCGTGCCTGATGACTTGGGCGGCCGCTTCTCCGTCCTTTCTGCCGTTGGTCTGCTGCCTATTGCCGTGGCCGGCGGGGACATCGACCAGTTGATGCAGGGTGCTGCTGACGCCCGCACTGAATACAGCAATCCGGACGTTACGAAGAACGATGCTTACAAGTATGCCGCGTTGCGGAACATCTTGTACCGCAAGGGTTACACGACTGAATTGCTGGAGAACTACGAGCCTAACCTGCGTCTGTTCGGCGAGTGGTGGAAGCAATTGATGGGCGAGTCTGAAGGCAAAGACCAGAAGGGGATCTATCCTTCTTCCGCTAACTTCACGACTGACCTGCACTCACTGGGCCAATACATCCAGGAAGGTTTGCGCAACCTGATGGAGACGGTCGTCAAGATCGACGAGGCGCCGCACGACGTCACGATTCCGTCTGACGACAAGAACCTGGACGGCCTGGGCTACCTGGCTGACAAGAAGATGAGCTATGTCAATGACAAGGCTTATCATGGTGTTGTCATGGCCCACACCGATGGCGGTGTGCCCGTGATGACCGTGAACGTACCCAAGCAGGATGCTTATTCTCTGGGTTATACGATCTACTTCTTCGAAGCTGCTGTCGCTATTTCTGGCTACCTGAACGGTATCAACCCGTTCAACCAGCCGGGTGTGGAAGCCTACAAGAAGAACATGTTCGCACTTCTGGGCCGGCAGGGCTATGAAGAGCTGACGAAGGAATTGACTGCTCGGTTGAATAAGTAACTTACAGTTCAACTGGCTCCAAGAAGAAAAGCGCTAAGGCTTTTTGCTCCGCTTGTTTAGGCAAGAGAGCATTGGCCTCAGCGCTTTTTATATTCGCGTGATTAATTGCAGTTGCAGACAAAAATTAGAATGAAGCCATGGTCGTCAGCAGGGTAGTCAAATACGTATCACGCTTTATTTGCCTTTCGATTCAACAACAAATGCCAGACGAAAAAGCCGACGCCAATGATCAATGCAAGCCAGCCCCAGATTTGTAAATCAGCATAATCGTGGGCGTTACTGATTGCAAAAATCCAGGTGATTGCCATCATCACCAGTCCAGCGATGTCTCCGCCAAGTTTGACGCTTTTACGCGTCGCGATGTACACAATACCTGTCGCTAGGAACAGGATAGCAGCCATTACGCCAGCTGTGCCACCGGCATCCTTGGTGTTATTTTCAATTGCGTGACCAACGCCAACAGCGCATGATTGAAACAGAATAAACATTGAGATGACGATCTGCAAGATGCCCACAACGAGCTTCGTTGTCTTGAGACCACCACTGACTTGTGGCGTCTGATTGCCCTGGCCAACTGGTGGTTGAGGCGCTTGAGACCCATTACCAGTCCGGCGCGCGGCACGTGAATTCTGTTGATTCTGATTATCCATAAAATCTATCTCCCCATAATGTCAGCTTTTATTGTCTTCAGAGTTTGGACAAAAGCAAACTGAACAAAGTTAATTGTTCCGTTGCTCAGTGTCAATTATACGTTGTTGTGGTAGAGAGGGCACAGAGAAAACACGATTGTAATATTTCAATCAATAATATTGACAGTGACATCAAAAACCGCCCCCGCACATTCACGGGGGCGGCATCGTATTCTGGTAGGGTCTTGGCCCAGCGCCAGGGCGTGCAGGGAGTGAGCCAAAAGGCACGCTCAGTTACGCAGCTGGACCAAGTTGGAATCTTCTTTCTGCGTTTGCGGGTGAGTATGGACTTGGGCTTGCTGGAAGCCCTCTGTCTTGGCGACGATGTAGAGCGGGCGCTCACGCGAGGCGGTGAACATCCGGCCGACGTAGGTCCCCATGGCGCCGAGGGCTAACAGAATCAGGGCGCCGGTAAGGGCGACGGTGATGATGACCCAGGTCTCGGCAGTGAGGGTGCCCCGGAGCAGATTGCCCAGGAGGACCAGGATACTGCTGACGCCGAGGACGCCGGCGGCCCAGTAGCCGAGGATGAGGGGCAGGCGGGAGAAACTGGTGATGCCGTTCATTGCCAGGCCCAGCATCTTTCTCAACGGATACTTGGAGGTGCCGGCATAGCGCTCCTTCCGGTCATAGAGCACGCCGGTCTGCTTGAAGCCGATCCAGCTGACCATGCCGCGGACGAAGGGGTCGGGCTCGTTCATCTGGTCGAGCACGTCCACCACTTGGCGGTCCATCAGGCGGAAGTCGCCGGTGTCCACCGGCATGTTGACGTTGGTGATGCTGTGCAAGATGCGGTAGAAAGCCGCTGCGGAGGCCTTCTTGAACCAGCTCTCGCCGTCACGGTGGCGGCGCTTGCCGTAGACCACGGCATACCCGGCTTGCCACTTGGCGATCATCGCCGGGATAACGCTGGGCGGGTCTTGGAGATCGGCGTCCATGACGACGACCGCGTCGCCGCTGGCATAACGGACGCCCGCCGTGATTGCTAACTGGTGGCCAAAATTGCGGGAGAACTCGACAAGCTTGATCTGCGGTGCCCGCCGCATTGCTTCCCGGATGATCTTCACGGAATTGTCCCGGCTGCCGTCGTCAACGAAGATCAGCTCGTAGCGCTCCTGGCGGGCGGCAACGTAATGCAGCAAGACATCGATGGTTTCCTCGATGCCGGCTTCTTCGTTGAACACCGGCAGAACGATGGAGATCAATGGGGTCTTCTTGAATACTTCGTGAGCCATGATGAAAACTCCTTTCTGCCTCATTCATCGACGTCAGAGGCACTGAGCTGATACAGCGTGCCGCTGCCGCCCATACCGCCGAAACCGCCGCCACCGCCAGGGCCGCCTTGGCGACCGCTGGACTGGCTGGTGGTGCTGCTCCCGTACTTGCTGGCAGCAATCTTCTTACCGTTCTTGGCGACCCACTTGGCGATCGTCGTGTTGGAATTTTTGCCGGAGCTGTAGTAGTACTTCAACTCGCCGTTCTTCACCAAGGTCTTGAATTGCGCCAGGGTGAGGGTCGGGTCAGTGCCGTTGAAGCCGCCCAAGGCCATCACGGCCTTGCCGGTCTTGATGATGTAGGGGGCGGCGGTGGACGCGTCAGAAACGGCGAACAGGTACTTGGCACTGCCTTGGTGGGCTTCCAGATACTTGAGCAGGCCGCTGTTGACGCTGCCGCTGCCTAAACCGCCGCTAGCGTTGCCGCCCTGACTGAGCAAGTCCGGACCCGCTGTCGGAATCGCAACCGATTCACCGGCCAGGGTCGGGGTGATCGACCAGAAACCGGGTGCAGCCAGCAGAGTGACCAGGGTGACACCCACCATCGTCTTGCGGAACCGGCGCAGGCGGGTGGCCAGCAAACCGGCGATGACCAGGATCCCGGCAATAATCAGGACCCACGGCCAGACGGTGTAGTACTGCGTCAGATACCAGGCCTGCAGGGCCACCGTTACGGCGATGCCCACGGGCAGCAGGTAGGTGGTCCACTTCTTCCAGGAACCGCGGAATTGCTTGAACATCGTGTACAGACCGATACCAGCCAGAACCGCGATCGGCGGCGCCAGCATGATCATGTAGTAGGGGTGGAAGAAACTGGCGATGGAGAAGAAGCCCATCACGGGGACCAGCCAGGCCAGCCAGTAACCCAGGTGCTTCTGCTGCATGGACAGCTGCCACCACTTGCGCTTACGGTCGACGTAGTAGACGAAGGCACTGATGAAGCCGATCAGGGCCATGGGCAGCAGCCAGCTGATCTGAGGCCCGAGGGCGGACTGGAAGACCCGCAACGGGCCCGCTGTGCCGATATTGAAGGCACCGCCGCCACCACCCATGCCGCCGCGACCGCCGCGGCGATTGCCGCCCATACCGCCAGGGCCGCCTTGCCGGCCTTTACCGCCGGTGGGGGGAGTGAAGTTGCCGCGTTTGCCGCCTTTGAAGTTTTTCGGCGGCGTGCCGCCTTGGGCGGTCAGCGCGGTTTTGCTCTTGCTCTTGGTGGTCGTGGACTTTTTAGTCGTTGTATTCTTGTTTGCTGTGGTGCCTTGTTTTGTGCTGCTGGGTGCTTTGGTACCACTGGGCGCTTTGCCGCCGCTGGGCGGGGTACCGCCCTTGGTGCCGGACGGCGGGGTGCCGCCTTTGGCACTGCTAGGGGCTTTTGTCCCGGAAGGCGGCGTACCGGTGGCGGCTTGAGCGGTGGTTCCGCTCTTCTTCGTCGTCGTTTTACTCTTTGCGGTGGTGGTACCCTTCTTGGTGGTGCCAGCGCCCGGGGCAGTACCGCCCGGCATGCCGCCGGTGGTCTTGCCATTGGTCTTTCCGGTCATGCCAGCGCCGAACGTACCCCCAATGCCGGAAGTTTGGCCGAGGAGCCTTTCTGACCCGTTATACCCGAAGGCCAGGTCCATCACCGAGTTCTTGTCGGAACTGCCGATGTAGGGCCGGCTGGCGGCGCTGGTGCTGTCGACTTGCAGCGGCCAGGCGAGGGTGAAGACGGCCAGCGCGGCGGCGGCCCCGGTGAAGGTGACCAGCCGTTTCTTCCAAGGCTGCGTGCTGGCCAGCCAGTAGAAGAGGATCAGCGCCGGCAGGATCATGAACGCTTGCAGCATCTTGATGTTGAAGGATACGCCGATGAGGGCGAAGCTGACGACGACCAGCCAAGGCCGCTTCTTCTGGACTGCGAGGAAGAGGCAGTCCGTGGCCAGCAGCATGAAGTAGATGAGGGTCGCGTCCATGTTGTTGGTACGCGAATCAGCCACGACGATGGGGGTCAGGGTCATCACCAGTGCGCTGAGCCGGGCGGGCCAAGCACCGAATTGGCGTTTGACCATGGCATAGATCAGATAGACTGAACCGATGCCGAAAAGGACAGAGGGCAGCACCACAGACCAGCCGTAGACCCCAAAGATCTTCCCGGAGATGGCCATGAACCAGAGGGCCACCGGCGGTTTGTCGACGGTGATGAAGCCGGCCGGGTCGAAGGCCCCGTACCAGAAGTTGTGCCAGCTCTTGGTCATACTGACGACGGCAGCCGTGTAATAATCGTTGGCGCTGCCGGCCTCCCAGATATTCCAAGCGTACAAGAAAGCGGCCAGGATCAAGACGGCGACCAGCCACCAGTCGATCCGCCGTTGTTTCTTACGAATGGTTGGTGGGGCGGGATGCCGTGTGTTTGCTTGCATGCAGTGGTGCTCCTTTCTGTGTGAAGACCCAGTACTTACTCAGGAAGAAATTCACTGGGACGGTGACGGCCAAGCTGAACATGGGCGCCAGTGCGGCGGGCAGACGGAAGCCGTCCACCCAGAGGCTGGTCAGCAACAGGCTCAGTAAGAACGTCGTGCCGTAAGTGGCGTAATACTTGAACGTCACCCACGACAGCTGACCGCCGCGGTCCTTGAACACCCATTGCTTGTTCAGGGCGAGGCCGAGCAGCGACGTCAGGCCGTAACCGACGGCCATCGCCAACGTGGGCGAGATGTGTTGGTATAATAACAGGTAGATGCCGTAGGTGAGGGCGGTATTGAGCGCCCCGACGGCACCGAACTGAACGAATTGCGTGAGCAGACGTTTCACAGTGGCCATCTCCTTTGTTTGCTATGGGAATACAATACGAGCCGCAGCATAAACCCAGCTTAAAATTCACAGGAAATTTCTTAAGGTGCCTTAAAGGTGCCGGGCTTATACTCGGTCATCAGTGGAAAGAAGAGAATCAGATGACAGCTAAACCATTAATTCTAGTAGTGGAAGATGACCACAGCCTCAACCAGAGTATTCGCGAATTTCTGACGCCCATGGCTGATACCCGCGGGGTCTACAGCGGCGACGAAGGGGAATATTTGGCCAGTGAAGGCATTTTTGATGCCATCATTTTGGACATTATGCTGCCGGAGATGGACGGCTTCACGGTTCTGCACAAGCTCCGTGCGGCCCATGTGGGCACCCCCGTCCTCATCTTGACGGCGAAGGACGGGCTGGCCGACAAGATGCGCGGCTTCGACCTGGGCACCGATGATTATCTGACCAAGCCTTTCCATCGGGAGGAGCTGATGGCCCGAATCAAGGTGCTGCTCAAGCGCAGCGGCAAGTACAGTGCGGACCACACCCTCACGTTTGTCCCGCTGACTGTCCAGCTGAACGACCGCTCCGTCACGGTGGCGGACACCGCCGTCGCCCTCAGCGGCAAGGAGTACGATTTGTTGGTCTATCTGCTCCAGAACCAAGGCACTATCCTCACCAAGGAGCAGATCTTCGACCGCCTGTGGGGCTTCGATTCCGATACCGGCTTAGCCGTGGTGGAAGTCTATATGAGCAATTTGAGAAAGAAATTGAAGGGCACCGCGGTGGCTGACGCCATCCGGACGATTAGAAATGTCGGGTACATCCTCGACGAAGGAGGCACTGGTGGAAGCAAATAAAGGGATCCAGCGCCAGCAGCGCAAGTTATTTTTCGGCGAAGTGTTAAGCTTCGCGGTCCTCTTCTTTACACTGGGGGCCGTGGTCTTTTTCCTTTACCGCAATACGGTCTATCGCGGTGTCGATGCGTCACTGGAGCGACAGGAGCGGAGTTTGAAAAGCGGCCCAGAAGCTTCACCGGGGCCGCTGACGCCGGGCGCTCGGCCCGCCGGTCAGGGCGGGGCGCCGTTCCGCACCAATATGGTCGTTTTTGATACGTATGGCCGGATCGTCAACGCCGCAGACTTAGGCGCCCGTTACTACGCCTATTTTCAGAACTTGGAATTGGATAAAAGTGCGGTCAACAAGAAACAGACCTTGACCACGACGGCGGGGACGTTTCGCACCATCTTGGTCCATGTCCCCAAGACTAACCGGAACCCGACCTACGCCGGCAAATACGTGCTGATCCTGCAAAACATCGACGCTCAGCTGGACGGCTTGAACAGCTTTCTGCGGGTCTTGATCATCACTATGATCTTCTTCTGGCTGTTGGCCCTCTTACTCGCCTGGCTGCTGGCCCGGCGGGCGATGCGGCCCATTGTGAAATCGTGGCAGCGCCAGCAGGACTTCGTGGCCGATGCGGCCCACGAGCTGCGTGCGCCGCTGGCGGTCATTCAGGCCCAGCAGGAACACTTGCTGACCAAGCCCCACGATACGGTGCTGGACCAGAGCGAGGCCATTGCTACGACCTTATCGGAATCGGCCCGGTTGCAGCACTTGACGGCGGATCTGTTGACGATGGCGAAGGCTGACAGCAACGCACTGACGACGAATATGCAGCGCATTGGGCTGCATGACTGGGCCCAGCAGGTGCTTGCCCCTTACGCGGAGATTGCGGCAGCCCGGGGACGGGCGTTTGATGCTGACCTCAGCGCTGACGGCGAGGCCATTTTTGACGCCGACCAGCTCCACCAGCTGCTGGTGATTCTGCTGGACAATGCTTTCAAATACACGACCGAGGGGGATTCTATCTGGGTGGCCACGGCCAGGCAAGCAAAGACGTGGACTCTGACGGTGGGCAACACTGGCCCCAGCATTCCCGACACGGACAAGCAGCGCATCTTTGACCGCTTCTACCGTACGGAACCTTCCCGGAACCGGGCCACGGGCGGCAGCGGGCTGGGGTTGTCGATCGCCCAGTTCATCGTCCAGAACCATCACGGCCATGTCACCGTGACCGACGTGCACCCCCAAGGCGTGCAGTTCACGGTCACCCTGCCATTGAAAAACGCTGTGCTGCGGACCAAGTAAGCCGGTGAACACGCAGCATTAACGGCATGGCCAAGCAGTGACTTGTAGGGCCCTGCTTCTGCCTTTCTGCCCGCGATTATGGTAAGCTGTTTGCTGAAAGTAATTATCCATTCATGAAAGCAGTGTTGAAAATTGGCATATGATTCCCAGTACATGGTGTTGGCGGCTCAGCAGGCCGACCTAAACAATACCCTCCACGAGGGCGGCCCCTTCGGCAGTGTCATCGTGAAGGACGGCAAGATCGTGGGGAAGGGCCACAACCAGGTGCTCTTCCAGCACGATCCCACAGCCCACGGCGAGATCGTTGCAATCCACCGCGCCTGCGATACCCTGGATACCTACGACCTATCTGGCTGCGAACTCTATACCAACGCCTATCCTTGCCCGATGTGCCTGGGGGCCATCATGTGGGCGAACATTAAGACGGTCTATTATGGCAACGCGGCTCAAGATGCTGCGCAGATCGGTTTCCGGGATGCCTTCATGTACCGCTTCATGGCCGGTGATCGGCACGACGACAGTGTCCTGCATCTCGAGCAGCACGACCGGGATAAGACCATCACCGCCTTCCAGCACTTCGCGGCGGATAATGCTGCTCGGCGCTATTAATTAAGAAAGAAAGGATTACTGACCATGGCTGCTTATGCAGAAATCATCGACTTCATCACCACCCACCGCGAGGAGATCGTGCGTGAACCGCGCAAGTATGTCAACATGCTGACGTTTGCCTTCGACCAAAAGCTCTTCCCCTTTGCCGATTATCCAGAGTTCTTCGTGCCCATGCGGCTTCATGTTTTCCGCCTGCCCCAGGACTTCGTTGACGCGCAGAAAACGCAATTGGATGATCTGTACAAGGAAACACTGGCCCCGGATGACGAGGGGTATCAGGACGTGTGGCTGACGACCTCCTGGCTCAAGACGCAGCACTTATTGATGGTGGAGTTGTCTTACGAATGAAAGCCAGCTTTGTTTCCGTGCGGACCCGGTTGGTCGAGTGCGTCATCATGACCCTCATGTTTTGGGTCTGCTGGCAGCTGTTTGCTTGGCCCGCGTTTCACTATGCCTTCTATATCAGCCTTTTTCTGTGTCTCTTTCTGCTGATTATTTTGGCGGTGCTCTTTATCCTGGGTATGCGGCAGAAAAAAAGGCCTTGACATTATTGTGAAATCCGGTAAACTATAAAAGTGCTCATTTTTGATGCCATTGCCCGTTGGTCAAATGGTTAAGACGTCGCCCTCTCAAGGCGGAGTTACGGGTTCAATTCCCGTACGGGCTATCGCAGCGCCGGCAATCGTTGATTGCCGGCGCTTTTCTTTGCTTTTTGGCATAAAACGCATATTTTTTAGGAGGAATTTCAATGTCCGACGATCAGATCCATTACCTCAACGCCCAGCAGCTGGCGATTACCCAGCCCATGACTTTCCACGCCCCCGCACCGGAAGCCATTCAGCGCTTGCACGTGGGCGACAAAGTCCAGCTAGGTTTCGTCGATCCCGAGATTCAAGGCGAATTTTTGCCAGTGGTCATCACAGGCATCCAACGGAACGGGTTGACGGGTCAACTGCTCACCGCGCCTGAACGGCTGCCTTACCTGCGCGAAGGGCAGCAAGTCAGTTTTGACTGGGTGAACATTCTCAAGATTTATACTTAGGCTGTGACCGGCGGGTACTTCCTGCAACTTTTTCCTGCCAACCCCTTGACACACCCCCACCAAAATTTATATACTATTACTCGTTGTTAAGCACTGGGTAATCGCCAAATCGGTAAGGCAGCGGACTCTGAATCCGCAATGTCTAGGTTCGAGTCCTAGTTACCCAATTTTCACCATTCGTTGGCTGTCATCGACGTTCAAAACGTTGGTATGACAGCTTTTTTGTTCCTTCAGGTAGTCACGGATAAGTACCCGTTTTCAATGTTTTGAAGTGGCGGTGTAGTGCCGAAAACAGAATATAAAGCCAGTCCTGGCGGGCGGTGGCCGCTGCGTTACGTGCGCAGCGGCTTTTTTTGTGCCCGCAGTCAGCTAGTCATTGCTTGGGAAAAGAACAGGGCAGTCAGGGTCGGAGGTAGTGGCATGCAGGACGGCCCGACATTCAGTGGTAAGTTGTATTCTCCCTTGCAGAAGCGATTAGCGTTGGCTAATCAGGGGTTCTGATTCACTGGTCAAATTACAGGAACTGTCGACTTCTTCACGAAGATCAGTGAAAATGAACGAAAATCAGCAGTTTTTGAAGACAGCGTTTTACTAAAACATTTCATTTCCGTACCGCCTGCCAATCCAGGTATTATCGCCTTCTCGCCCATGGTCCCGCCATGAAAACACGGCGAAGGCGCCACTCAAAGTGGGCATATTCAAGATAAACTCCCAAAAATATTCAAGGCGGACTGGCGGATATTCTATGGCCGCATCCGGGTGGGCTGAGTAGACTAAAGAATAAGTAAGCGCATTCATCCATCCTGGAGCAAGAAAGGAATTATCGAAAATGAAAAAGACAAAGACATTGTGGACAATGACGTTGATGCTTGGCGCCGCTTTGCTGCTGGCCGCCTGCGGTTCCGGCTCAGGGTCATCGAGTACCGGATCTAAGACGGTGGCGAATAAGGACAAGCCGGTGGTGTGGTTCAACCGCCAGCCCTCTAACTCCACCACAGGCAAATTGGACATGGCCGCTTTGAGCTTCAACAAAGACACCTACTATGTTGGGTTTGACGCGAACCAAGGGGCTAAGGTTCAAGGGGAAATGATCAAGTCCTATATCGAGAAGAACATCGCCACCATTGATCGCAACGGTGACGGCACCATTGGGTACGTGCTGGCCATCGGCGACGTTGGCCACAACGACTCCATTGCCCGTACCCGCGGTGTCCGCACGGCATTGGGCACGGCCGTATCCAAGGGGGGCGCAGTGAACTCTGCTCCTGCTGGGATGAATTCCGACGGCAAGTCCAAAGTCGTGAAAGACGGCAGTCTCACCGTCAACGGCAAGACCTACAAGATTCGTGAACTGGCGAGTCAGGAAATGAAGAACAACTCCGGCGCGACATGGGATGCCGCCACCGCGGGGAACACGATCGGCACATGGGCGTCCAGCCTCGGCAAGCAGATCGACGTCGTGGCATCGAACAACGACGGCATGGGCATGGCGATGTTCAACTCCTGGTCTAAAGAAAACAAAGTGCCGACCTTTGGTTACGACGCTAACTCTGATGCGGTCGCTGCGATTGCAGAAGGATACGGCGGCACCGTCAGCCAGCACGCCGATGTCCAAGCTTACTTGACCCTCCGCGTACTGCGTAATGCGTTGGACGGGGCGAAGAAGGGCACCGGGATCGAAACAAAAGACAGCGTGGGCAATATGCTGGCGAAGGACACCTTTGTTTATAACGAAAAGCAGCGCTCCTACTACGCGATGAACGTAGCAGTCACTGCCGACAACTACAAGGACTTCACTGAATCGACCAAGGTTTATGAAGGCGCTTCGCACCAGTTGAGCAAGTCAAAGTCCCCAGAAAAGAAGGTTTGGCTGGACATTTACAACTCCTCCGACAACTTCTTGGGATCGACGTATCAGCCGCTTTTGAAGAAGTACGCGAAACTGTTGAACCTGAACGTTGAGTTCATCGGCGGTGACGGCCAGACCGAGTCCAACATTACCAACCGTCTGGGCAACCCAAGCGAGTACGACGCGTTTGCCATCAACATGGTGAAGACCGACAACGGATCTTCGTACACGTCCATCCTGAAACAGTAATCCGCATTAGCTCCATTGCAATTCCAGGAATCGGGATCGCCGAAATGATGCGCTTTCGGAGCTGCCCATCCTGGAGTTGTTTTTTTCCAAGAGCAAATGAGAAAGGAGACACAGTCTCATGCAGGAAGCACCAGTATTAAACGTTAACAAATCCCAAGAACCGCCTGTCGACTCCGACGTGATGTTGTCGATTCGGGGTCTGAGCAAATCTTTCGGGCGCAACCGCGTGCTTGATCATATTGACATGGATGTCAAAAAAGGCTCCGTCATGGGGCTGATGGGCGAAAACGGGGCCGGCAAGTCGACCATGATGAAGTGCCTGTTCGGTATCAAGACCCGGGATGAAGGCAAGTTTTATCTGGATGGCAAGGAGGTTTCCTTCCAAGGACCCAAGGACGCGCTGGAAAACGGCATCGCCATGGTCCACCAGGAACTTAACCAAGCACTGGACCGCAGCGTGGTGGACAATCTGTTCTTGGGCCGCTATCCCGTCAACGCCCTGGGGGTCGTCGATGAGCGACAAATGCGGCGGGAAGCCACCGAGCTGTTTCGGCGGCTGGGCATGACCGTCAATCTGACGCAGCCCATGCGCAAAATGAGTGTTTCTCAACGGCAAATGGTGGAGATTGCCAAGGCCATTTCTTACCACTCCAAGGTCATCGTTCTTGATGAGCCCACCAGTTCACTGATGGCGCAAGAAGTCGACAAGCTCTTCGACATGGTTCGGATGCTTAAAAAACAAGGCATCTCGATTATCTTCATCTCGCATAAAATGGACGAAGTGTTCCAGATCTGCGATGAGGTGTCCGTGCTGCGGGACGGCCATCTGGTGATGACCAAGAAGACGGCCGATACCAACATGAACGAGCTGGTGAAGGCCATGGTCGGGCGGCCGCTGGATAACCGGTTCCCGCCGGTGGATAACGTTGTCGGGAAGACGATCCTGCAGGTCAGCCATTTGTCGACGAAATTTTCACCGTACCTCCAAGACATCACCTTCAGTGTCGGCCAAGGCGAGATCTTCGGTCTCTATGGGCTGGTGGGGGCCGGCCGGACCGAATTGCTGGAGACCATTTTCGGGGTCCGGACCCGGGCAGCGGGCCGGGTGTACTTCAACGGCAAACTGGCCAACTTCAACTCTGCTAAGGAAGCGATGGACCATGGGTTCGCGATGATTACGGAAGAACGGAAGGCAAACGGCCTGTTCCTTAAGGGCAGCCTCACGTTTAATACCACCATCACCAACTTGGACGCGTACAAGCGCGGCGTCGCCCTGTCTGAACAGAAGATGACGAAGGCGACCCTGAAAGAGATCCAGGTCATGAATACCAAAACCATGGGTCCCGACGAGCTCATCGCCAGTTTAAGCGGCGGCAACCAGCAGAAGGTGATCATCGGTAAGTGGCTGGAGCGGCTGCCCCAGTTGTTCATGATGGACGAACCGACCCGCGGTATCGACGTGGGGGCCAAGTACGAAATCTACGAATTGATCATTCAAATGGCCAAACAAGGTAAAACTATTATCGTGGTCTCGTCCGAAATGCCCGAAATTCTGGGCATTACCAACCGCATCGGGGTCATGAGCAATGGCCGCCTGGCGGGCATCGTGAACACGAAACAGACCAACCAAGAAGAGCTGTTACGGCTCAGCGCGAAGTATTTATAAGCGAGAAGGGAGAACAACACTCATGGCAGATACCAACATTCTCACCCCTGAGGCCGAACAGCAGCTGCGGCAGCCCATTGATGACGCCATCGGCAAAATCCAGAGCCAAGTCAACGCGCTGCGGCAGGACGGGACGGACCGGGTCATCAGTCTCAACAGCCATATCGAAGCGACCAAGCGGGACAAAAGCCTGACCAAAACTGAACGGGATGACGTCATCAAGGCGGATAAACAAGCCCTGATCGGCGCCCGGGAGGTGGAAAATCAGAACAAGGAACAAGTGGCCCAGCTGATTGCCGAGGCAGAAAGCTATCTCAAGGCCCATTACGACAAGGACTATTATCAATACGTCGTCAAGAGCTGTGAGGAAGAAAAAGTGGTGGCTAAGAAGGCGTATGAGGAGCAGCTGGCCGCCCTCAATGCTGAGCACAAACAGACGGTCAGCGGTCTTTCGGATCGGGCTGAGATCAAGGAAGAAAACTACGTTCACAAGAACAAGCTGTTCGATGCCAAAGTGACCTACCAGGCCCGCATGCGCCAAATCAAAGACCGCCAGCACGCGGCATTCGTTTATCAGTATCACTTGCTGGACCTCTTGCGCATGTCCAAGTTCTCTTTCCAAGAAAACATGGCCCAACGGTGGGAAAACTACCGGTACACGTTCAATCGGCGTGACTTCCTGTTACGCAACGGCTTGTACATTGCCATCATCATCGTCTTCATTATCTTGGCCATCATTACCCCGATTATTAAGGGCACGTCGCTGCTGACTTACAACAATGTCTTAAATATCCTTCAGCAGGCGTCCCCGCAGATGTTCCTGGCCTTGGGGGTAGCGGGCTTGATCCTGTTGACGGGGACCGACTTATCCATCGGCCGGATGGTCGGCATGGGGATGACCGCCGCCACGATCATCATGCACCAAGGCATCAATACCGGTTCCGTGTTTGGCATTACGTTTGATTTCTCCAAATGGGGGTTGTGGCCCAGGGTAATCTTGGCCCTGGTGGCCTGTATTGTCTTGAGTACTTTCTTCACGACGATTGCCGGGTTCTTCACCGCCCGTTTCCAGATGCACCCCTTCATTTCAACCATGGCCAACACGTTGATCATCTTCGGACTGGTCACTTATGCGACCAAGGGCGTCTCGTTCGGGGCCATTGATCCGGCCATTCCTAACATGATCATTCCGAAGATTGGCGGGTTCCCGTCGATCATTCTCTGGGCCATCTTAGCCATTGCTGTGACTTGGTTTGTTTGGAATAAGACCCGGTTCGGCAAGAATTTGTACGCGGTTGGCGGTAATCCGGAAGCCGCCGCGGTCTCTGGTATTTCAGTATTTGCAGTCACTTTGGGGGCTTTCATCTTCGCTGGGGTCCTCTATGGGTTCGGCTCTTGGCTCGAATGTGCCCGGATGGTCGGTTCCGGCTCCGCCGCATACGGCCAAGGCTGGGAAATGAACGCCATTGCGGCCTGTGTTGTCGGCGGCGTATCCTTCACCGGTGGTATTGGTAAGATCTCCGGCGTGGTGGTCGGTGTCACGATTTTCACCGCATTGACTTATGCGCTGACCATCCTCGGAATCGATACCAACCTGCAGTTCGTTTTCTCCGGCGTGATCATCCTCATCGCCGTGACCTTGGATTCCTTGAAGTACGTTCAGAAGAAGTGAGTTGTGACACGGTTTGCCGCGGCCTGGAGCCGCGGCTTTTTTGTTCTTCCGCAGGGCAAGCCTGACACCTGTCACGTTCTGTCCACCCGGTACCAAGCCGTTTTGCTTTCAATGGAGCGCTTTCACTGATAGAGTAGTAAGTATTTCAGGGATACACTATCCCTTACTCAGCCGATTATCGGTAAACAATCAGGAAAGTAGGTCATTCGATGACAGCATATCGCGTGTTATTCGTGGAGAAAACACCAGCGGAGTCGCCCATGGCGGCTTTACTGGATTGGGCCGCGTTGGGCTACAGTCTGACGGGTACGGTGGCTTCTGAAAAACAGGCGTTAGCGGTGATTGAAACAGAAAGGCCGGACGTTGTTGTGACGGAACTGGCTTTGGCCGAGGGGAGCGGTCTCTCGTTGATTCGCCGGGCTAAGGCTGCGGCGGCGGACACCGCGTTCGTGATTTTGGCGCCGGAGGGACATTTTGAGGCGGCGCAGGAAGCCATTACTTTGGGGGTATCCGCATTTTTGACCCGGCCGGAAGATCCGGCCGTGCTGCGCCGGACGTTTGTTCAGCTGCACCAGACATTACAGCAGCGCAATGTCCAGGCGGCGAATTGGACGGCCTTGCAGCAATTTTACAAGCAGTCGCTGCCGGTCATGCAGGCCAGTTTTTACGCTGCACTGATCGATGGCCAGATCGACCGGTCCAGTTTGCACACCTACCAGCGGGACTACCAAATTGATCTGCCAGGACCGTATTACACGGTTCTGGTGGTACACACTTCGACGAAACAGCTGCCGGCCGGTGCGGACCCGATGCTGGTGCGCACTCAGGTGCTGGAGAAGTCCCGGACATTTTTTGCCACGTTGTGGTCGGCCGCGGCTTTTTCTTACTTGGGTAACACGGTGCTGGTGGTGCAGCTGGGGAACACCGCGGCGGGGCGGACACTGACCGACGATGCGGACCGGTTCTGCCAAGAAGTCAAAGCACAGCTAGAGGCCTATGTCACGGTGGGTGTGGGCACTGTCGTGGCGGACCCGCTGGACTTGCCCCAAGCGTACCGCAGTGCCCGTACAGCCGTGTCTTACCGTAGTCTTTATGGTTCCGGCAAGGTGATCAACATGAAAGAATTGGTACCCGAGGAGCGCGACGACTTCAGTCCGGTCGCCGACACTGCGCTGGCCGCCCTGCTCAAGCAGATCCACTTGGGGCCGGCGACGGCGATCGAAGGAGCTGTGGCGACGTATCTGGCGTACTTGGAGACGACCGCCACGGGGATGAATCAGCACACGGTGGTGGTCAATGAGCTCATCAGCTCCCTGTACCGATTTGCGGCCAACAACCGGCTGCGGGTCGCCGGGTTGACGGATAACCTCAAGGGCCTGTATCAGTCCTTGCCGGAGAATTCTCCTGCCTCTCTGCATCAGTGGCTATCGGCCACCAGCTTGGCTCTCCACCGGCAGCTGGCCGCCGCCCGGGACACTACGTCGACGACGATGATGCGGGAGGCCAAAGCGTATGTGCGGGCGCATTACCAGGAGGAAGAGCTGGGGCTGAAAGATATTTGTGCCGCGTTGGGCGTGTCCAGTTCCTATTTCTCCACACTTTTCAAACGGGAAACCGGGGTGTCGTTTATCACGTACCTCACGGATTTTCGAATGAATTTAGCGGCGCGGCTATTGCTTGAGACCACCGAAAAAAGTCAGGTCATTGGTCACCTTTGCGGGTACGCAGATCCTAATTACTTCAGTTTGGTATTCAAAAAGCATTTCGGTGATTCCCCCACGGCATACCGGGGCGGGGCAGTGGCGATGATGCATTGATGGACCATCCTGGGCCGGTTTTTAGCGGACCGGCCGGTGGGGGCATGCTGAATCCGCTAGCCGCGTTTCTTTACTCCGCAGCCTGTCTTTTCCGCCTTCCGACCGGTGTTTTTTCTCCCACCTTCAATTATGGTAGAATTCAGTTAACGTAATCGCAGAAAGGAACAGGTGACATTATGGCGAAGCAGCTATTATTCCTCGTCCGTCACGGGCAGACCGAGCTGAATGCGCAGGATAAGATGCAAGGGTGGATCGATTCGCCTCTGACGGCCGATGGGCTGCGGTCCGCCCGTCAGCTCAGCCATATGCTGCGCAAGGTGGACTTTGTATCGGCCTACACCAGCGACTTGGAACGGCAGCAGGTCACCTGTCGGCTGATTCTGGACAAGCACCCGGACACTCCGATGCACGTGACCACTGGTCTGCGCGAAATGTACTTCGGGGCGCTGGAAGGCGAATCCGCCCGCCGCATCTTCATCGAGGTGGTCCGCCGCTACGGCCTGAAGACCGCGCGGCGGATGTATCAAGGCGAAGGGGATGTGGTCGCTCTGACCAACTCCTTCGCCGCCCTGGATGACACCGACCAAGCTGAAGACTATCAAGCGTTGCAGCAGCGGATGCAGCAGACGATGCGGCGCATCTCAGACGAGAACGGTGACGGCAATATTCTGATCGTTTCTTCCGGGCTGGCCCTCAGTAATTACTTGTATGGTCTCGACCACAGTGCCATTGACGGGCATTTGCTAGACAACACCAGCGTCAGCCTAGTCAGTGTGGAAGATGGCCGAACCAGCGTGGAAGCGGTGAATTTGACGAGTGCTCGGGATTTGAACAAATTTTTGAAGGAAACCGAGCAGATTACTGATTGATTTTTTCCCTGAAGGGTCTATAATGACACATTGTCATATGACGATGTGTCATTTTTGGTATATAATGTCACATTGAGAAAGGGAGGCGGCGGGGTGCCCACCCAAACGTTTTTCAATTTACCCAAGACCAAACGCCAGCGGCTGATCACGGCCGGACTGACTGTTTTTTCCCACGCCAGTTTGGACCAAGCGGCGGTCAGCGACATCGTGCGGCTGGCCGAGATCTCTCGGGGCAGTTTCTACCAATACTTCGCAGACAAAACGGACCTGTACTTCTACCTGCTGAGTCAGATGCGGGAAGACTGGGTGGCCCGGACTGAGGGCACGCTGCGCCGCCATCAGGGCGACTTGTTTGCGGCCGCCCGGGAGTTATCCGTGGCGGGCTTCAAGGAAGTCATCGCCGGTCCCCAGAAGGATTTCTTTCGGACGCTGTTCACTGGGTTCAACTACCGGGGCACGGCTAAGATGGATGAGGACTGGACGCGGCGGTACCGGGCAGAACACCGGCCGTCGACAAACTGGTCGGGCATGGTGGATGCCAAACGCTTGAATGTGGCCAACGAGGAACAGCTCCTCACCCTCGTTCACATGCTGTTCGGTATCTTTGCCCAGAATGTTGCCCGCTATTTCACCCACGCGGCAACAGCTCCCCGTCGGACCGCTGATCAATACATGAGCAACATGCTGCTGATGATCGATTGGCTGCAATACGGCGTCGAGAAGCAAAATGCACAGGAGGAAAGCTAATGTTCAAACTAATGAAAGCCCGCATGTCCGGGTGGCAGATCCTGGGGGCCTTGCTGTTCATGACTGGCCAGGTCATTGCCCAGTTGTATCTGCCCAACTTGACAGCGGACATCGTCAACAACGGGATCGCCGCTGGTAACGTCGGCTATATCTGGTCCACCGGCGGCCGTATGCTCTTAGTGACGGCGGTATTTATTTTGATGGCGATTGGGAACGTCTTTCTCGCTTCCCGCGCCTCGCAAAAACTTGGCCAAAATCTGCGCAGTGATTTGTTCCATAAGGTCATGTTTTATTCCAATGACCAATTCGACGCGATTGGCACCAGTTCTTTGATTACCCGGAACACCAACGACGTCATGCAGATTCAAAACGTGACCATGATGATGCTCCGGATGATGATCATGGCACCGATTACCTTGATTGGGGCCAGCTTCCTGGCTTACCAGAAGGATGCGTATTTGACCCGGATCTTCCTGGTCGTTATTCCGCTGCTCGTGCTCGTCATGGGCGTTGTGATGTTCTTCGCCGTCCCGCTGTTCCGTAAGATGCAGACGAAGACGGACCGCTTGAACCTGATCTTCCGGGAAGGGTTGACGGGTGTGCGGGTCATCCGGGCCTTTCGCCAAGACGAATTCGAACAGAACCGGTTCGATGTCGCCAACAAGGATTACACCCACAATGCCCGGATGGTTTTCTCCATTATTGCCGTCATGTTTCCGCTCGTGACTTTGATCATGTCCGGCACCAACGTCGGTATCGTATGGTTCGGCGCGCAGCGCATTGCCCAGCAATCCATGGAGACCGGGAATATGATCGCCTTCATTACATACGCGATGCAGATTTTGATGAGCTTCATGATGCTCGCCATGGTGTTCTTCTTCGTGCCTCGGGCACAAGCCAGTGCAACCCGGATCAACCAAGTATTGGATGCCGAGACGACGTTGAAATCGCCGGCCCAACCCACCGCGCCAGCAACACCGGAAGCCGAGGCGCAATTTGACAACGTTCAATTCCGCTATGCCCAAGCCGAGAACCCGGCGCTGGTCGGGGTGGACTTCCGCATGACGAAGGGTCAGACGGTGGCTGTCATCGGCGGCACTGGCTCCGGCAAGACGACGCTGGTCAACCTGATTCCGCGGTTCTACGACGTGGAGAAGGGCAGTGTCAACGTGAACGGTACCGATGTGAGAAAGTGGGACCTGGCCGCGCTCCACGAGCATGTTGCCTTCGTCCCCCAGAAGTCGATGCTGTTCCGCGGTACGATTCGTTCCAACATGCAGTATGGTAACGAGAACGCCACGGACGACGAGATTTGGCATGCGTTAGACATTGCCCAGGCGACAGAATTCGTCAAGGGCTTGCCCGCCGGATTGGACGCCGTCGTGGAACAAGGCGGGAACAACTTCTCCGGTGGTCAGAAACAACGGTTGGCCATTGCCCGAGCGTTAGTGAAGAAAGCCAGTATTTACGTATTTGACGATTCGTTTTCTGCCCTGGACTTCAAGACCGACGCCAACCTGCGCCACGCCTTGAAAGAAGATCCCCAGATGCAGGACAGCGTCGTCGTGATCGTCGGCCAGCGGGTCTCCACAGTGGCCGATGCGGACACGATCATTGTCCTGGACAGCGGCAAGATGGTGGGCCGCGGCACGCACAGCGAGCTGATGGCGAACAACACGACCTACCAAGAAATCGTCAGCTCGCAGATTCGGAAAGGGGATACGACTAATGAGTGATAACAAGAGCACTCGCCGACCGGCCGGCGGCCCGGGTCATGGGCCCATGCGCGGCATGGGCGTGAAAGAAAAGCCGAAGAACTTCTGGGGGACCACCCGGCGGCTCTTGGGCTACATGAAGCCCCACGCCATTGCCTTCTCGGCTGTCGTGATCCTGGCCATCGTTTCCCAGATCTTCCAGATCCGGACACCCAAAATCTTGGGTGAAGCGACCACCGAGATCTTCAAGGGCGTCATGAAGGGCACCGCTGAGCAGAAGGCGGGGATGAACATCAACACCTTCCCCATCGACTTCAGCAAGATCCAGACGATTATTGTCACCGTTTTGCTGATGTATTTGGCCTCTGCGCTGTTCAGTTTCCTGCAGCAATTCATCATGACCCAAGTGTCCCAGGACACGGTTTATCGCCTGCGCCGGGACCTCAAGGACAAGATGGCCCGGGTGCCGGTGCAGTACTACGATACGCATCCCAACGGGGACATTATGTCCCGGGCGATCAACGATATGGATAACATCGCCGGTACACTGCAGCAGAACATTACCCAGGCGATTACCAGTATCGTCATGTTTGTCGGCACGCTGTGGATGATGATTACCATTAGCTGGGCCTTGACGGGGATTGCCCTGTTAACGATTCCGCTGAGTTTGATCGTCGTCGGCATCGTGGCTCCCCGGTCGCAGAAGTTCTTCGCGGCGCAGCAGAAGTCCTTGGGGCTTTTGAACGACCAGATTGAAGAAAACTATAGCGGCCACATTGTGAACAAGTCCTTTAACCACGAGGCCGAGACCATCAGCCAGTTCGAAGAAGAAAACACCCGGCTGTACAACGCGTCGTGGAAGGCACAGATGATCTCCGGGATCATCATGCCGCTGATGAACTTCGTTAATAACCTGGGCTACGTCTTCGTTGCCATTTTCGGCGGTATTCGCGTCGCCAACGGTGAGGTCAGCTTGGGGGACGTGCAGGCCTTTCTGCAATACACCCAGCAATTCTCTCAGCCGATTTCTCAACTTGCTAACTTAGCGAACACCATCCAAGCGACCATTGCGTCGGCGGAGCGGATCTTTGAGGTCTTGGACGAGCCGGAAATGACGGATACCAAGTCTGATGTGGCCCCGATTCCAGACGACAAGCGCAAGATTGCCCTGGAACACGTTAAATTCGGTTATGTCGGCAAGCCCCAACTGATGAGCGACTTCAACCTGAACGTCTATCCTGGGCAGATGATTGCCATTGTCGGGCCGACTGGGGCCGGCAAGACGACGATTATCAACCTGCTGGAGCGCTTCTACGACATCAACGGCGGTTCTATTCGCCTGGCCGGCACCGATACCCGGGACATCAAGCGGGAGGACCTGCGCAGTCACTTCGCGATGGTCCTTCAGGATACCTGGCTGTTCACCGGGACGATCATGGCCAACCTGCGCTATGGGCGCGAAGACGCCACGGATGAGCAAGTCTTTGCTGCGGCCAAGGCGGCCCACGCAGACAGCTTCATCCGCCAGTTGCCTAAAGGTTACGATACAGTATTGAACGAAGAGGCCAGCAATATTTCCCAGGGGCAGCGCCAGTTGCTGACGATTGCCCGGGCCTTCGTCGCCGATCCGGAGATCTTGATTCTGGATGAAGCGACCAGTTCCGTCGATACCCGTACCGAGCTGCACATCCAGCACGCCATGGAGCGCCTGCTGCAAGGGCGGACCAGCTTCGTGGTGGCCCACCGGCTGTCGACCATTCAGGACGCAGACAACATCATCGTCATGAACCACGGGAGCGTGGTGGAGACGGGGACGCACGCGAGCCTGCTGGCCAAGAATGGGTTCTACGCCGATCTGTACAACAGTCAATTCACCGGCAACTTGGCGATGGCCGAGCCGTCGTAAGGAATGCAGTGAAGAAAGGGCACCTGGCCATAGACGGCGGGGTGCTCTTTTTGCATGGTGTATTAGGCAAAAATACACAAGATCCGACAATTTTTGCCATCAATTTTTGCCACCTCGTTTGACCCATTTTTGGCGAATCGTCCAAGTTGTTTCAGAACGAGTGTTATCGCTTTCAACCGTGCCAGTGTCGTGCTATTCTGAAATCACCCAAAAAGGAATTGGAGGAATTTTCATGGCAAAGACAGCAATCGTGACCGGGGGCGGTCAGGGGATCGGGCGCGGTATCGCGCTGCAATTGGCGAAAGACGGATTCAACGTGGTCGTCGGCGATTTGAACGAAAAAACGGCGGCTTCTGTGGCAGAGGAAATCAAAGCCCTGGGGGTGGACAGCCTGCCCGTCGTGGCCGACGTTTCTGACGAAGCGTCGTTCCAGAACCTGGTAGAGACGGCCCATAAGCAGTTCCCGACGATTGACGTGCTCGTCAACAATGCGGGGATCGCCTTGGTCGCCACGATTCAGGAGACGACCACGGCAGAGTTCGAACGCATCTTCCGCATCAATGTGAACAGCGTGTTCTTCGGGATCAAAGCCGTGACCCCGATCATGCAGGCGCAGGGCGGCGGGAAAATCATTAACGCCAGCTCCATCGCCGGCCACCAAGGGATCGAATTGCTTGGACCATACTCCGCGACGAAGTTTGCAATTCGCGGTTTGACCCAAGCGGCCGCCCAAGAACTGGCGAAGGATCACATTACGGTGAACGGCTATGCGCCGGGTATCGTGCTCACCCCGATGTGGGATCTCATCGACAAGCGGATGAGCGAGATTCACGGTGTGCCCATCGGCGCATCGCGGCAGAAGTTCATCGACGGCATCGCGCTGGGCCGGGGCGAGCAGCCCGAAGACGTGGCCGGACTGGTGTCATTCTTGGCCAGCAGCAAGTCGGACTACATCACCGGTCAAACAATCGTGGTGGACGGCGGCATTGATTACGTCTAAACCGTCGTTTGGCGAAGGCCATGATGGATGGATAGAACAACAACAGGGCAGAAAAGACGACCGTCGTGCAGAGGGCCGCCTTTTCTTGTGGGCGGGGCCTTTCTTATTGTTTAAACCGGTGACTAATCGAGCCGCACGCTTGAATTCTGCGCCGCGTTCACGCACAATTGGATTATGACAATCGTACCAAGAAGGGACTGGAATCAATGGCCAGTAAAATAACCGGTGCTTCGTTCAGCATTGCCGAGGAGACCCGCATTCGCTTCGTCGCCTTGAAGGTCAAAGACTTGCAGGCGATGGTGGATTTCTATAGCCAAATCGCCGGGTTGGACTTATTGAAACGTTCAGAGCAGCTTGCATACCTGGGCACGCGGCAGAATCAGGAGGTGCTGGTGACACTGCATAAGATCAGCGGGCACAAAGCCAAGAAACCCACCGCCGGGTTGGAACATATGGCGATTCTCCTGCCGGACCGGGATACACTGGGGTCCGCGCTGCAGCATATGCTCGACAACGGCATCGTCATCAATGGCCTTTACGAGAATGCCTATTCGCAGACCTTCATTATTCATGATCCCGAGGGCAACGGCGTGGAGTTTGCCTACGACAAGTCGGCTTCCCAATGGCGGACGCCGAACGCTATTGATTGGAAGAAAGAAAAGACAGTCAAGGCTGACCAAGAAGCTATTTTGAAGCACCAAAACGGCAAGTACAATTCCGCCCCCGCCGGCGTCTCCATCGGCCACGTCCAATTCCGGGTGAACGACCTGGCCGATACGGCGCGGTTCTATGAGAAAGGATTGGGCTTCGCAGTCAATGATGACGCCGACCCGAAGCAGCTGTTCCTGGCCGCGGGTGATTACCACCACCATATCGGCATCAACCTGACCGACGATGATACCTTGGCCAAGCCTGCTTGGGACACCTACGGCTTAGACTACGTCAACTTTGTCCTGCCTAACGAAGCTGCCATGGACCTGCTGCGCACGAATTTGGACGCCCAAGGATTCAAAGATTATGAGTACAATGGTCAATTCCATTATTTGCAAGTAACGGATCCCAACGGTATCAACCTCTGGTTTGCCTTAGCATGAAGCCGACTGAAACATTGATTCAACGCCTGGTGACAGCCCACGTTGTCCCAGGTGTTTCTTATGCCCTGATGGACGGTGACGCCGTCGCCGCCAACGTGCTGGGTCAGGCCGCCTGGTATCCTGCGCCGGAACGGCTGACGCCCAATGCCCAGTATGATCTGGCCTCCTTGACCAAAGTGGTGGGTACACTGACGGTGTTTTTACAGGCGGTTCAAGATGGGTTGTTGACACCGGCCAGCCCCGTGGCTGATTTCTTGCCCAGCGTAACGGACCGCCGGGTAACATTTCGGCATTTATTAACGCACACCTCGGGCATTGCCGGGTATATTCCACACCGTGACGCACTGCCAGCCCCGGCGTTACGGGACGCTATCCTGCACTTGCCGGTCACGGCGGCTTTTGAGCAGAAACCGGTGTACAGCGACACGAACTTGCTGGACACCGGTTTTGTGCTGGAGAAATTGTACGGGGCACCGATCCACGATTTGATTGCCACGCGGGTCTTGGCTCCGCTGGGGTTGAGCGGCGCCTCTTTTCAACCGACCCTGCCAGTGCCCACGTTGTTCAATCGCCAAACCGGCCGCAACTTTGCCGGTATCGTCCACGATCCCAAGAGCCGGGTGCTTGGCGCCCACAGCGGTTCTGCCGGTTTATTCAGCGACTTGCCTAGCCTGGTCCGCTTTGCCCAGTGGTATCTCGGTCAGTGGGCGCCAGCGGACCCGCCAGTGGCTCAAGAGACACTCGTGCCGCTGTGGCACGACTGGGCCCCGCACCACGGTCAGCGGTCACTGGGCTGGGATCTGCGCTACACCCCGGCAGGCACGCCGGTCCTGTACCACACAGGCTTCACAGGCACCTTCATTGCCCTGGACCGGCAGCATCAGCAAGGCCTGATCGTCCTCACCAACCGGGTCTACCCCAACGGCCACAACGACCGTTTCCTGGCCGACCGGGAACTGATTCTGAACACTTGGCTGGCAGAAATCGACAGCTAGCCGGTGGGTAGGTAACTGTCTCTGGCCCGGGTGACTACGGGCTCCGCAGCTTGGGGGCTGGAACGTGGTGACGGCGGTTTGAGCCCGCAAAGAGCACGGTCTCAAACACACCTAACTGCATCGAAATCTTGAGCAAAAAACGCTCAAGATTTCGTGCAGTTTCCACCACTGAGCCCCCAATCTGCTCCGCCCTTCGTCACCCTACATTCTCGGAGACCGGAACAGTCCCGTGCGATACAAAACCTTGGCAGCCTCTTCCATGGTCATTTCGCAGTTCCCTGGAAGGATAAAGTTTGGGTTACGCCTCCTGGGATTGTGTCCTGGTACGAAGAATTTCACGATCGGCAAGGATGTAGGCGATTTGGGCCCGGAGCCAGGGAACCTCAGTGGTGAAGTTGGTCTTAGCGGGCGCTCTTTGCCCGCTTAGACCAAGGCCGGTCTTTAAGACTTTTGGCGCTTTTTGCCAAAAGGTTTAAAGCCGTGCCCACCACGTTCCAGGCCCCCTGGCGGAGGGCCCAAATCGCCGGGCCCAGCGAATTCCAAACACAAAACAAGGCTGAACCATCCGCACACTGCAGCTTGCACTGTGCACGATGGTCCAGCCTTTTCTGACGGTAATAATTGAAGACTACTTGTTGACCAGCTTCTGGGTCACATAGTTCTGATCCGCCAAAGCCTTACGCAGCGCCAACATCGCCGTGTACGTCGCCAAGACGTAGATGCGGTCATTGGGAATCGCCTTGATCAGCGGAATGGCGTCGGTGACGTTGTCGGCCACTTGCAGGTGGTCGTCGGCCACGCCCGCTACCTTCAGCCGCAGCGCGATGTCCTTGTGCCGGTGGCCGCCGGCGATGACGGCGGGCATGGCGGCGTAATCCAAGTCTTCGAACTTCCCATCCCAGATCCAGCTGGTATCGATTCCGTCCGCATAGTTCGAGTTCAACAGAACCGCCAGGGAGTAGGGCTGGGGATCGTTCTTGATCATTGTCAGGACTTGATTCAGACCGACGGGGTTCTTGACCAGGATGATGGTCACTTGCTTGCCGTCCACGGTGATCACTTCTTGCCGGCCAAAGACGGTTTCGTCGCCGGCCAGGGCGTCGACGATGGTGTCGCCAGCCACGCCGAATTCCCGGGCGACGGTGTAGGCCGCCAGCGTATTGTAAATGTTGTACATCCCGCCGATGTTGATCGTCGCCGGGTGGCCGTCCAGGTCGAACTGGGACTTGGTGGGCAGCAGGGTATTGACGGCGTTCACGGTGTACTTCAGGTCTGGGCGGTGGAAACCGCAATGAGGGCAGAAATAATCCCCCAGGTTGGCGTAGGTGTTGAAGTGGTAGTGCAGGATATGGTCGCACACTGGGCAGAGGACGCCGTCGGTGTTCACGTCGGCCCGGGTATCGCCTTCGCTGGGCAGGTTGAACCCGTAATATACTTTGGGATTCGGCAGATCCTTAGAATTAAAGATGGGGGCATCACCGTTGGCGACGATGGTGGCCTCGGGCGCCAATTTAACGCCGGCCAGGATCTTGTCGTAAGTGGTGTAGATTTCGCCGTAGCGGTCCATTTGGTCCCGGAAGATATTGGTCATCACAAACATCTTCGGATGCAGCTGGGCGGCCACGTGGGCGACGTTGGCTTCATCCACTTCCAGGACGGCCAAGCCTTTCTCACTGCCGTGGTGGCGGTGGGCCATGAAGACTGTCAGAATGCCCTGGAACATGTTGGAACCGGTGGGGTTAGAAAGAATATCGGGGTACTTCTGGCGCAGTGCCTTCACGGTGAGGGCAGTCGTCAAAGTCTTGCCGTTCGTCCCGGTGATAATGATCGTGTCGTAATCTTTGCCCAGTGCTGCCAGGGCGTTGGGCGCCAGCCGGTCTGCCAGCTTGCCCGGGAAAGAACTGCCGCCATTTCTAAATGTATGCAGGAACCAATGGGCGCTCTTTCCTACTGTGATTGCGAACTTGTCCCGAATGCTCATCTGTTTTTGCCACCTATCTTTTTTGGTCAAACGTACCTTGGCTATTTTACCATACGCCCGGCCTGACGGGGGGACTTCTGACCGGGTCTGCCTTCACTGCTGGCGTGCTTTCCGTTATACTGGTAGAGATTTAGACGATACGAATAATGGGGGTGGCTGTGTTGGCCCAGTTGTTTTTTCGCTATGGGGCAATGAATAGCGGCAAGTCCATCGAGATCCTGAAGGTGGCACACAATTATGAAGAACAGAACAAACCGGTGGTGCTGATGACCAGTCATTTGGATACCCGCAGCGGGGAGGGCGTCATTGCCAGCCGCATTGGCTTGCACCGCTCGGCTTTGCCGATCCTGGAGGACACCGACATCTTCAGTATTACCGATGCCCAACCGATCAAGCCGGCCTGTGTGCTCATCGACGAGGCCCAATTTCTCAAAAAAGCCCAGGTCCTGCAGGCTTGCAAGATCGTGGACACGCTGGGGATCCCGGTGATGACCTTCGGGTTGAAGAACGATTTCCGCAATGAGCTGTTCGAGGGGTCCCGGTACCTTCTATTGTATGCGGACAAGATTGAAGAAATGAAGACGATCTGCTGGTTCTGCCGGCACAAGGCGATCATGAATCTGCGCATCCATGACGGCCGTCCGGTGTATGAAGGCGAGCAGATCATGATCGGCGGCAACGAGTCATACTACCCGGTCTGCCGCTATCACTATTTCCACCCCTCGTTAGATAAAATTGAAGGAAGCGAAGACATCGATGGATAAAATCATCGCCCAGCTAGAGGGCGTGCTGCAACGGTACGACGAACTAGAAGAAATGATGGCTGACCCAGAAGTGATCAACGATACCAAACGGTATATGCAGGTCAGCAAAGAAGAAGGCAGCATGCGGGAAGTGGTGCAGAAGTACAAGCACTACAAAGAGGTCCTGCACGATATTGAAGAAAGTAAAGAAGTCTTGAGCGACACCGACGACAGCGACATGGCCGACCTGGCCAAGGAAGATCTGGCCAATCTCCAGAAGGAGAAGGAGCAGTTGGACCACGAGCTGCTGGTTTTGATGCTGCCGAAGGACCCCAACGATGATAAGAACATCATCATGGAAATTCGCGGTGCCGCCGGCGGCGACGAAGCCAGTTTGTTTGCGGCTGACCTGCTCTCGATGTACCAGAAATACGCCGAGCGCCAGGGCTGGAGCTTCGAAATCGTCGATGAGAACCGCACCGACGTGGGCGGCTTCAAGGAAGTCGCGGCGATGATTACCGGCGAGAACGTTTATTCCAAGCTGAAGTTTGAAAATGGGGCCCACCGGGTCCAGCGGGTGCCGGTGACGGAATCTGCTGGCCGGGTCCACACCTCCACAGCCACCGTGGCGGTCATGCCGGAATATGACGACATCGACTTCAAGCTGGACCCCAAAGACATTCGCACAGATGTCTATCGCTCCTCTGGGGCCGGCGGCCAGCATATCAACAAGACCTCCAGTGCCGTGCGGATGACCCATATTCCCACCGGTATCGTGGTGGCCATGCAGGACCAGCGTTCGCAGCAGCAGAACCGGGAGAAGGCCATGCAGATCCTGCGTTCTCGGGTCTACGATTTCTACGAGACCCAGAACCGGGACGAGTACGACGAGAAGCGTAAGAGCATCGTCGGTACCGGCGACCGCTCCGAGCGGATCCGCACGTATAATTATCCCCAGAACCGGGTCACCGACCACCGCATCGGCCTCACGCTGAACAAGCTGGATCGCATCATGAACGGCGAGCTGGATGAGATCATTGACGCCCTCATCGTGCACGACCAGGCCGATAAGCTGGAGCATCTGCAAGATGGCGTCGCCTGAGACGTACAACGATTGGCTGCGGCGGGTGCGCGGGGCACTGAGTGCGAAGGGTCTTGACCCCGGCGGGGCAGAGTATGTGCTGACTGCCCGGCAGCACTGGACGAATACCGACCTCCTGCTGCACTTGCGGAACACGATATCAACGTCGCTAGCCGCACAGCTGGCCAGGGATGCCCAGCGGCTGCTGGCGGCGGAGCCGGCCCAGTACATCGTGGGCCAAGCCTGGTTCGCTGGCTTACCGCTGCACGTTGCCCCGGGGGTGCTGATTCCCCGGCCGGAGACGGAAGAACTGGTGGCCTGGCTGCTGGATTCTCTGCCGGCCAACGCTCCGGTGCGCATCGCCGATATCGGTACCGGCTCCGGTGCGATTGCCATTGCAGTAGCGCACGCCCGGCCCCGCTGGCAGGTCACCGCCACCGATGTCTCGCCGCGGGCCCTGGAAGTAGCCCAAGCGAATGCGGACCGGCTGGTGCCCCGACGCATCACATTCCGCCAAGGCAGCCTCCTGGCTCCGCTGGGCGATCAGCGCTTCACGGCAATCATCAGTAACCCGCCATACATCAGCTGGGACGAACTGGCAGTGATGGACCGGTCGGTGAAGCAATATGAACCCAGCACTGCCCTGTTTGCCCCGGACCACGGCCTGGCCATGTACCAAGCGTTGATCAGGACTGCCCCGGCCCATCTCGCACCGGATGGCCAATTATTTCTCGAACACGGCTACCGCCAACGCACTGCGCTGACCGCCCTTTTCGCCGCCGATGCTGCCTGGCATGTCCAGACCAAGAACGACCTGGCCGGGCAGCCGCGTATGGTCCGGGCGGTATACGCCGTTGATTCTGTTAGAAAAGAAGGATAGTTATTGTGGAAACGTTACGTTTGAATCCTGATCAAGTGGCTCAAGCCGCGGAGTTGATCAAGGCCGGCCAGCTGGTCGCCTTTCCCACTGAAACGGTCTATGGCCTAGGGGCGGATGCCACCAACCCCACAGCTGTGAAGCAAGTCTATGCGGCGAAGGGCCGGCCCAGCGATAATCCGCTGATCGTGACCGTCTCGGGACCCGACCAGGTGGCCCAGTATGCTGCCGGCATCACGCCGAAGGTCCAGGCCCTGTTTGACCGCTTTTGGCCGGGTCCGTTGACCTTGGTCCTGCCGGTGAAGCCGGGTACGCTGCCCAAGGAAGTCACGGGCGGTCTGCGTACGGCCGCCTTCCGCAACCCGGCAGATAAACTGACTCGAGAAATCATCCGCCAAGCGGGCGTGCCCATCGTCGGCCCCAGCGCCAATACGTCGGGCAAGCCCAGTCCTACCACTGCCGATCATGTTCTCCACGACCTGAACGGCAAGATTGCCGCGGTGCTGGACGACGGGCCGACCAAGGTGGGCGTTGAGTCGACGATCGTCGATATGTCGGTGGTCCCGCCGGTGATCTTGCGGCCCGGTGCTGTGTCGATTCATGATCTGGAACCGATCATCGGTAAAGTACTGATCAACAGCCACAAGGTGGGGGCCAACGAGGTGCCCAAGGCACCCGGAATGAAATATAAGCACTACGCGCCCAACGCCCAAGTGATCATCGTCCGTGATCCGGCCGACTTTGCCAAGGCGATTGCCTGGGCAGAGACCAAGGGGCCGGTGGGGCTGCTGGCCACCGACGCTGTGCTCCAGAAGCAAAGCACCGTGCGTTTCAAGTCTCAGTATTCCCTAGGGGATTCCGTGGAATCCGCCACCCACCGGCTCTTTGACGGCTTACGCTACTTCGACCTGAACCCGGAGATCAAGATCATCTTAGCCCAGGGCTTCACCCCGGACGGCTTAGGCCTGGCGTATATGAACCGCTTGGAGAAAGCTGCCGGTTTGCAGTATTTCGATTAACATTGCTGTTCCATTCACGTGAGGAGAAAACCCCATGACGACACCAGCGTACGAAAATGAAGACCGCAACCTATGGGCCGCTGTCCACCAAGAAGAAGACCGGCAGCAGCATAACATTGAATTGATTGCCTCTGAAAACATCGTTTCCCAGGGCGTACGCGCGGCCCAAGGCTCCGTGCTGACCAACAAATACGCCGAGGGCTATCCCGGCCACCGGTATTACGGCGGCTGTGAATACATCGACGTGGTGGAGAACCTGGCCATCGATCGGGCGAAAGCCTTGTTTCACGCCGAGTATGCTAATGTTCAGCCCCATTCCGGGTCCCAGGCCAACGAAGCGGCGTACCGCGCCTTTCTGCACTCGGGGGACAAGGTGCTGGGGATGGACTTGACGGCCGGCGGGCACTTGACCCACGGTTCGCCGGTGAACTTCTCTGGTAAAACCTATGAATTCCACAGTTACGGGGTTGATCCGGTCACTGAGCGGATCGATTATGATGCCGTGGCGGCGCTGGCGGCGGAGATCCGGCCGCGGATGATCGTTGCTGGGGCGTCCGCGTATGCCCGGACGATCGACTTCGCCAAGTTCCGGGAAATTGCGGATTCCGTCGGGGCGTACCTGATGGTCGACATGGCCCACATCGCCGGCTTAGTCGCGACGGGGGCCCATCCCAGCCCGGTACCGTATGCCGATGTGGTCACCACCACGACCCACAAGACCTTGCGCGGTCCGCGGGGCGGCCTCATTCTGGCAAAAGCAGAATACGGGCGGGCAATCAACTCTGCGGTCTTCCCCGGGACCCAGGGTGGGCCGCTGGAGCACGTTATCGCCGCCAAGGCGGTGGCCCTCCACGAGGCGATGCAGCCTGAGTTCAAGACGTATATTGACCAAGTGATCAAAAATACGGCCGTCATGGCGGATTACTGTAATGCCCAGGACGGACTGCGGGTGATCTCCGGCGGTACCGACAACCATCTTTTCCTCATGGATGTGACCGGGCTGGGGGTGACGGGCCGGGATGTCCAAGACTTGTGCGACAGCATTGCCATCACCCTGAACAAGAATACGATTCCCGGGGAGAAAAACGGTCCCTTCAAGACCAGCGGTGTGCGCATCGGGGCAGCGGCGGTGACCAGTCGCGGCTTCAAAGAAGACCAGTGCCGCCAAGTCGCGGCATGGATCGTCCAAGCCATTCGCCAGCGGGACGACCGCGCGGCGTTGGATGACATCCGCGGGCAAGTATTCAACTTGACCGCCGCATTTCCCATTACTCGGTAAAGCAGGCACCAGAGCGTGGTAAAATGAACACAATAGCAAGGAGGACAATCACATTGAGCAAGTTTACTGTTCTTAATCACCCGTTGATTCAGCATAAGCTGACCATTATTCGGGATAAAAACACCGGTACCAAAGAATTCCGGGAAGTGGCCAACGAAATTGCTGAGCTGATGGTGTATGAAATCACCCGGGACCTGCCGCTCGAGGACGTCGAGATCGAGACTCCCATGGGCAAGACCACCCAGAAACAGCTTTCTGGTAAGAAATTGGCGGTCATTCCCATCCTGCGCGCCGGTCTGGGCATGGTCGACGGCGTTCTGGAATTGATTCCGGCGGCCAAGGTCGGCCACATTGGTATGTACCGGGACGAGAAGACCTTGAAGCCCCACGAATACTTCGTCAAGATGCCGGAAGATATTGACCAGCGCGAGCTGTTCATCGTCGACCCAATGCTGGCCACCGGCGGTTCGGCCAATATGGCGATTGATGCACTGAAGAAGCGGGGCGCCACCCACATGCGGCTGGTCGTCCTGGTTGCGGCGCCGGAAGGGGTCAAGGCTGTCCAAGCGGCTCACCCCGACGTGGATATTTATGCCGCGGCACTGGATGACCATTTGAACGAGAACGGCTATATCGTCCCAGGTCTGGGCGATGCTGGCGACCGCCTCTTCGGTACGAAGTAAGTACGGCGAGAAACGAAAATACAGGACCGGCCGATTGCAAATTTTCATTTTGAAAATGCTCCCGGGGCGGGTGTTTGACCGTCTCGGAAGCGCTTTTTACCGCTGCTTGGCTTTGTATTTTCATTTCCCCGGTGTTAATATAGCGAGTGTGTTTCGGAGACCATCGTCATGCGGGTTCTCCGTTAACCATCATGGAAAGGAGGTCACAACGTGGACGACAAATACCCAATCGTGCAGCTCTGGGGTTTGCATTTCAACCTGACCAACGATATTTCCGGTCTGGTGGCGGCCCTGATCGTGTTCGGATTGGTCTATTGGCTTTCCCGCAAGCCGCAATTTCGGCCCACCAAGAAGCAGAACCTGATCGAATGGATGATGGACTTCACCGATGGTATCGTACATAGCGCGATTCCTGGCGACGAAGCGCAGCCATTCCGTTTATATGCGTTCGTCCTGTTTCTCTTCGTCTTCATGTCCAACCAGCTTGGCTTGGCCATCGAAGTGAAGGCCGGTGACTTGACTTGGTTCCGGTCACCGACGGCAGACCCGATCATCACCATGTCGTTAGCTTTAATGACATTGCTGTTGACCCACTACTTCTCAATAAGAAAATTTGGTTTTGGCGGATATATGCGCAATTATACGAAGCCATTTGCCTTCCTGCTGCCAATCAACTTATTGGAAGAGTTCACGAACTTCTTGACCTTAGCTCTCCGGCTTTACGGTAACATCTTCGCTGGCGAGGTCCTGCTCACCCTGATTCATCAATTTGCGATGTCGATGGGGGCCATCAGCTTCATCGGGGCCATCCCGCTGGAACTGATCTGGCAGGGCTTCTCGGTGTTCATCGGTTCCATCCAGGCTTACGTATTTGTGACGTTGGCTATGGTGTACATGTCCCGCAAGCTGGAACAAGAATAGACTTTCAATTTAGGAGGAACTTACATGCAATATATTGCCGCTTCTGTCGCCGCGGGCTTAGCTGCCCTGGCTGCTTCATTTGGTAACGGGCTGGTTATTTCTCGGACGGTGGAAAGCATTTCCCGCCAACCGGAAGTCGCTGGTACTCTCCGGACACTGATGTTTATCGGTGTCGGCTTGATCGAAGCCGTGCCGATCCTGTCCGTCGTTGTTGCGTTGCTGATCCTCTTTGTCTGACTCATTGGCAACGAACTTAGACGAAGGGAAGTGTGTGTGATTGGCTAATGAAGTGATATTAGCAACCACCGGTCTGTACACCGGCGACTTGCTGTGGTACCTCATTCTCTTCGCAGTGCTGTTGGTTGCCGTCGGTCACTTTGCCTGGAATCCCGTCAACGATATGATGGAAAAACGGCGCAATAAGATCAACGATGACATTGACCACGCCCAGAGTGCGCGCCAAACGGCTGAAGAGCAGCAGAAGAAAACGGCCGCGGCCTTGGCCGATTCTAAGAACCAAGCCGTCGCCATTATTTCTAAAGCCCAGCAGCAAGGGAGTGCGCAGCAGGACCAGATCATTGCGCAAGCCCATACGGACGCAGAGACAATGAAGAAACAGGCCGAAAAAGATGCCGCCCAGGCGCGCCAAGATGCCTTGGCCCACGCGAAGGACGACATTGCCGACTTGTCCGTGCAGATCGCCAGCAAGCTGATTAACAAAGAGTTGGATGCCAGCGCTCACCAACAGTTGATCGACTCGTACATCAAGGGATTGGATAACAATAATGGCCAAACTCGATAGGAGTACAGTCGGGACCCGCTATGCCAGTGCTTTACTCGCGTTGGCCAAAGAGCGGGGCAATGCCGCGGAGACGCTCACCGAATTACAAGCGCTGGCGCAAGTCTTCGCGGACCAGCCCGATTTAGGTCAAATCTTGACGGACAACCGGCTTTCTCTCCTGGAGAAACAGCCGATTCTGGAGAACTTAAAAAAGCCGTTTTCTGCCCAAACGCAAACGCTGCTGCAAATGGTCTTCGATTACAAGCGCATGGTAGACATGCCGGATATCGTCAAGGCTTACGAACACCTCTATGATGCCGACCAAGGAATTATCGAGGCGCACGTGACCAGCGTGGTGGCCTTGACCGCGGATCAGCAGCAGGCCCTGTCTGCTGCCTTAGCCAAGCGGTTTGGCGCCAAAACGGTCCATCTGCATCTGCACCAAGACCCCGCCCTCATCGGTGGAGTGACCGTCCGGGTCCATGACGTTGTGTTAGACGGCAGCATTGTCCGCCGCCTGGCTGATATCAAAGCGGCCTTGACGGCAGAAGCGTAATGGTCGCAAGAGAGGTGAATTGAATGAGCATCAAAGCTGAGGAAATCAGTGCTCTGATCAAAAAACAACTAGAAAATTATCAAGATGATTTACAGGTCGATGAAGTGGGTACTGTCACTTACATCGGCGATGGTATCGCCCGTGCGACCGGTTTGGAAAACGCCATGAGTAACGAGCTGCTGCAATTTAGCAATGGCAGTTACGGGGTCGCCCAAAACTTGGAAACAAACGATGTCGGGATCATTATCCTGGGGGCCTTCGATGATATTCGCGAAGGTGATCGGGTGAAGCGGACCGGACGGATCATGCAAGTTCCTGTCGGGGACGCCATGATCGGCCGGGTCGTCAATCCGCTGGGTCAGCCCGTCGATGGTTTAGGCGCCATCAAGACGGACAAGAGCCGGCCCATTGAATCCCCGGCGCCGGGGGTCATGCAGCGGCAGTCCGTGACGGAACCGCTGCAAACCGGGTTGAAAGCCATTGATGCCCTGGTCCCGATTGGCCGTGGTCAGCGGGAGCTGATCATTGGTGACCGGAAAACCGGGAAGACGTCGATCGCGATTGATACAATTTTGAACCAAAAGGGTCAAAACATGATTTGTATCTACGTCGCCATCGGCCAAAAAGAGTCCACTGTTCGCGCCCAAGTGGAAACACTGCGGCGGTTCGGTGCGCTGGATTATACCATCATCGTCGAAGCTGGTCCGTCTGAACCGGCCCCGATGCTTTACATCGCACCATACGCCGGCACGGCGATGGGCGAGGAATTCATGTATAACGGCAAACACGTGTTGATCGTGTTCGATGACTTGTCCAAACAAGCGGTCGCTTACCGTGAACTGTCCTTGCTGCTCCGTCGTCCGCCTGGTCGTGAAGCCTATCCTGGGGATATTTTCTATCTGCACTCCCGGCTGCTGGAGCGGTCGGCGAAGCTCTCGGATAAGCTGGGCGGCGGTTCGATGACCGCACTGCCGATTATCGAGACCCAGGCTGGGGATATTTCAGCTTACATTCCAACTAACGTGATTTCCATCACGGATGGTCAGATCTTCCTGGAGAGTGACCTGTTCTTCTCCGGGACGCGGCCAGCCATCGATGCCGGGGCTTCTGTTTCCCGGGTCGGCGGGGCGGCTCAGATCAAGGCCATGAAGAAAGTTTCCGGGACGCTGCGGACGGACTTGGCTTCTTACCGGGAGCTGGAGTCCTTCACCCAGTTCGGGTCCGACTTGGATGCGGCAACGCAGGCCAAGCTGAACCGGGGCCGGCGCACTGTTGAAGTCTTGAAGCAGGGCTTGCATAAACCGCTGCCGGTTGAAAAGCAGGTCGTGATTTTGTACGCCTTGGTTCATGGCTATCTGGACAGTGTCCCCGTAGACGATATTCTGCGGTTCGAATCTGAACTTTTTGCTTTCTTCGATGGCACCCACGCCGATATTCTGAAGAGTATTCGGGAGACCGGCGACTTGCCGAAGGATGATACCTTGGAGAATGCCGTCAAGGAATTCGCCGATGGGTTCTCCACGAAGAAACAGACACCCGATCAGGAAGCTGCTGCTGTGAATGGCAGCCAAAGCAAATCCACGAGTGCCGCAAAGTAAAGGGGGGTACTGACTGATGGCAGGTTCATCCATTGATATTAAACGACGGATCGCTTCCACAAAAAGTACCCGGCAGATTACTAAGGCCATGCAGATGGTATCCGGCGCAAAGCTGAATCGCATTCAGCAGCGGGCCACGGATTACCAAATCTACGCGGACAAAGTGCGGTCCATCGTGACCCACTTGGCCAACGCCCAGCTGCTGGCTCAGGCCGGAGAAGTCGGCAATGTGACGCCGAATCCTTTGGCCGCAGAACTGGGGATCAACCTCAGCGAGTTGATGGTCCAGCGGCCGGTCAAGAAGACCGGTTATCTGGTCATCACTTCCGATCGGGGCTTGGTCGGCGGTTATAACAGCACCATCCTCAAGGGGATGCTGGACATGATCCGCCAAGACCACGACCCCAAGGGCTCGGATTACGCGATTATGGCTGTCGGCGGCGTGGGCGCTGATTTCTTCAAGACCAACAACATGAACCTGATCTATGAATATCGGGGCATCAGTGATATCCCGACATTCGATGAGATTCGGGAGATCTTGTCCACAGCGGTCACCATGTACGACAACGGTGTATTCGACGAGTTATATGTGTGCTACAACCACCATATCAATTCGCTGAGCAGTGCCTTCCGAGTGGAGAAAATGCTGCCGATCAACGACATCGAGGCAGAAGAGGACGATACCGCAGCGCCGGTCACGACGGCGTACATCACGGACCCGTCCTTGCCCGTCGTGCTCGCCACGATTCTGCCCCAATTCGCCGAAAGCCTGATCTTCGGCGCTATCCTGGATGCTAAAACGGCGGAACACGCCTCATCCATGACGGCGATGAAGTCAGCCTCCGATAACGCGGACGACTTGATCAGCAGCTTGACAACGCAATTGAACCGGGCCCGCCAGGCCCAGATTACCACGGAGATCACCGAAATCGTCGGTGGCGCCGCGGCACTAGAATAATCAAGATGGGAAAGGAGACAAACGAATGAGTGAAGGTACAATCGTCCAAGTCATCGGCCCTGTTGTCGATGTGGCTTTTCCCCTTGATGATTCATTGCCGGACATTAACAATGCATTAACAGTGGAAAACAAAAACAGCAACACGACCGTCGTCTTGGAAGTCGCTCTGGAGCTCGGTGACGGCGTGATGCGGACCATCGCGATGGAAGACACCGGCGGCCTGCAGCGCGGTATGTCCGTGACGGACACCGGCGGTCCCATTTCTGTCCCGGTGGGGAAAGAAACGCTGGGCCGGGTATTCAACGTCCTGGGTCAGCCTATCGACGGCGGCAAGCCGTTCCCTGCGGACTTCCGCCGGGATCCGATCCACCGGGAGCCGCCCAAGTATGACGAACTGAGCACCACGTCCGAAGTCCTGGAAACCGGGATCAAGGTCATTGACCTGCTCGCCCCCTACCTGCGGGGTGGGAAGGTCGGCCTGTTCGGCGGTGCCGGTGTCGGCAAAACCGTCCTGATTCAGGAATTGATCCATAACATTGCCGAGGAACACAACGGTATTTCTGTCTTCACCGGGGTCGGCGAACGCACCCGGGAAGGGAACGACCTCTACTTCGAAATGAAGCAGTCCGGCGTTCTGGAGAAGACCGCGCTGGTCTTCGGTCAGATGAACGAACCGCCTGGTGCGCGGATGCGGGTGGCCCTGACGGGGCTGACTCTGGCCGAGTACTTCCGGGATGTGGAGGGCCAGGACGTGCTGCTGTTCATCGACAACATCTTCCGGTTCACCCAAGCCGGGTCTGAAGTTTCTGCCCTGCTGGGCCGAATGCCGTCTGCCGTTGGTTATCAGCCGACGTTGGCGACTGAAATGGGCCAGCTGCAGGAACGGATTACGTCGACGTCAAAAGGATCAGTCACTTCGATTCAGGCCATTTATGTCCCGGCCGATGACTACACTGACCCGGCGCCGGCGACGGCATTCGCCCACTTGGACGCCACCACGAACTTGGAGCGGCGCTTGACCGAGCAAGGCATTTACCCAGCAGTGGACCCGCTGGAGTCTTCCTCGTCAGCGCTGGATCCCGAGATCGTCGGCCAAGAGCACTACGATGTCGCGACTCAGGTCCAGCATGTTCTGCAACGCTACCGTGAACTGCAAGACATCATCTCCATTTTGGGGATGGATGAATTGTCCGATGAAGAAAAGCTGATCGTATCTCGGGCCCGGAAGATTCAATTCTTCCTGTCCCAGAACTTCTTCGTCGCTGAACAGTTCACCGGTCTGCCCGGTGCTTATGTGCCCGTCAAGGACACAGTGCGCGGCTTCAAGGAGATCTTGGATGGCAAGTTCGACGATTATCCGGAAGAAGCTTTCCGGTCCGTCGGCCCCATCGAGGACGTGCCGAAGAAAGCCGCCAAGCTGGGTTACAAGCCGAAGAACGGAACAGCGCCAGCAACTGACGATGCAGCTCAGTCTGGCCAACAGGCCGCCGCTGCACAATAAAAGTAGGAGGGGACACTCGTGGCGGAAGATTTATCCCATGCAATCACCGTCAAGATCGTGACGCCTGATGGTGTCGTTTATGACCACCATGCCCACCTGCTGATCGTCAATGCGATTGATGGCGAACTCGGGATCATGAAGGATCACGAGCCGATCATTGCCCCGTTGAGAATCGCCGAAGTGCGGGTCCAGCGGGTCGATGGCTTGGATCATGAAAACCACATCGCCGTCAATGGCGGGTTCATGGAGTTTTCGAACAACGTGGCCACCATCGTTGCAGATTCGGCGGAGCGGCAGCGGACGATCGATCTGAGTCGGGCGCAGCTGGCCAAAGAGCGGGCCGAGAAGGCCATCGCGGCGGCGGAAGCGAAGCACGACAAGGACACCGCCCGGCGCGCGCAAGTCGCCTTGCAGCGGGCTGTCAATCGGATCCACGTCAAGCAACAGTAACGTTGGTTTATGGTATGCTGAAGTCGGTGCAGTTTTTCTGCGCCGGCTTTTTCTTGCGGCGTTGCGCTTCGCGCTGCCGCCTTGTCGTGTGGGAAATGGTCCGCGGGACTGCCGATACGGCGTTGTGTTGCGCACGTCCGGCTCAAGGAGCAGGAGGACGGTGAGCGAGACCCGGCGATTTGGGCCCTCCGGCTGGCTGGGCGTGGAACGCCATGGGCACG
>NZ_KI271582.1:107931-117299 GCF_000469325.1 Schleiferilactobacillus shenzhenensis LY-73
TTCCTACCCGATCGTAAGGTCTCAGTGCCGGGCCAAATTCACCGGAGGGGCAGCCTGAATTGAATATTTCCGCGCCACTGCCGTAATGTCCGGGGAAGAGGTTGCCAGGATTTCCTGGAGCGCAAGACATTTCCAGTCTCCAAGAATGTAGGGTGACGGAGGGCGGAGCAGATTTGGGCTCAGCCATGAAATTGTTGTTAGCGGGCGGTTTTTGCCCGCTTACAACAAGGCCGAGCTTTGAGACAAGCGCTCTTTGCTTGGCTCAAAGTCGTGCCCATGGCGTTCCAGCCCAAATCTGCGGAGCCCGTAGTCACCCGGGCCAACGCCCCGACACTAACCTACCCCCAAATATACGCACTCGGACACAAGCGGCAACGAATTCGTCTCACGAACACTTTTCGCAACTATGACATTAAGGAGTTTATACGCATGAGCGGTTTCAAAATTCAGGCGGGGCTGACGATTGCCTCGCACCTTTTCTTCATCTTCCTCACGTTCCGGTCGTTCATCGCCCTCCGTTTCGACCAGATTCTGCAAAAAGATCAGGTCGGCCCGGCGCGGGTGTTTTTGATTATGCTGGCCTGTGCCATTGGCTACGGCGTCAGCTCGTTTTTACTGAGCATGATCAACCAGTTTTCGATAATCTTTACGAATATCCGCTGAAACCCGGTCAGACAGGCCAGAGCGAGGGGCAGCGGCGTTATTATGAACGAGAAATATGGTATAATTTACCAAGCATTTCTCGAGAGGAGTCGGCATTTTGGCAAAGGATATCGGAATTGATTTAGGTACGGCGAACGTACTGATCAATGTAAAAGGAAAAGGCATCGTCTTGAACGAGCCCTCCGTGGTGGCGATTGACACCCAGAGCGGTAAAGTCTTAGCGGTCGGCACAGAAGCATATCAAATGGTGGGGCGGACCCCGGGCAACATTCGGGCAATTCGGCCGTTGAAGGACGGCGTCATCGCCGATTTCAACATTACTGAAGCAATGTTGGCGTACTTCATCGATAAACTGAACGTGAAGGGCTTTATGTCCAAGCCGGTGATCATGATCTGTGCGCCGACAAACACCACGGATATTGAGCGCAAGGCCATCATCGAAGCGGCCGAGAAGACCGGCGGCGGTAAGGTATACTTAGAGTTGGAGCCGAAGGTCGCGGCCGTGGGCGCGGGGATGGACATCTTCAAGCCCCAGGGCAACATGGTCGTGGATATCGGCGGCGGTACCAGCGACATTGCCGTGCTTTCCATGGGCGACGTCGTCACGTCCCGGTCACTGCGCCGGGCGGGCGACCGGCTGGATCAAGACATCGTCAACCACATTAAGAAGCAGCACAACCTGTTGATCGGCGAGCACACGGCGGAGACCTTGAAGAAAGAAATCGGCTACGCCTTCGAGCCGCCGGAAGACAAGAGTATTGAAGTCCGCGGGCGAGACTTGATGACTGGTTTGCCCCGGGAAGTCTCCGTTAATGCCAAGGAAATCACGGAAGCCATCAGCCCCACGTTGAGTGAAGTGATCGCCGCGACTAAGGAAGTCTTGAACCAGACGCCGCCGGAGCTGTCTGCGGACATCATTGACCGCGGTGTGATGCTGACTGGCGGCGGGGCGCTGTTGAAGAACATTGACCGGCTCTTTGCGGATGCGCTGGACCTGCCCGTTGTTATCGCGGATGACCCGCTGGATTCTGTGGCCCTGGGCACCGGCATTCTGCTGGACCACGTGGTTGGCAATAAGAAGCGTTAATTTACCGGCACCGTTGAATTGGAATAGGAAGTGAAGGATGTTGAAGACAGATAGTCACCATGCCCGCAAGGTGCTCCTGCACGTACTGATCGTACTGATCGGTGCGTTCATCGCGCTGCTCATCGGCGGCATGGCCGGCATGGCGCTGGGCGGTCAGAATCCTCTTAAGTTTTTTGACCCGGCTACCTGGCAGCACGTCTTTTCCTTTTGGCAATAGCAGGAAGAAAGGGGGCTGGGACCATGCGCCGGATTCTCTTGGCCATGATTCATTTTTACCAGCGCTACATCTCGCCGCTGACCCCGCCCAGTTGCCGTTATTATCCCACCTGCTCCAATTACATGCTGCAGGCGGTACAGAAGTTTGGTGCGGTACGCGGCTTTTTAATGGGCTTCGCCCGCATTTTGCGGTGCAACCCGTTTGTTAAGGGCGGCTTTGACCCCGTGGGGGACCATTTCTCCCTGCGGCGCAATCCTCATCCTGAACAGTACGAGGATGAATTGATCGCCCGGAAGTTCCATCCGGAAGCATTCCCGAAGAAAGCAGGTTCTCATGAGTAATAATAAGAAAAAGCAAAATATCCCCCTGGCGTTGGAAGAGATTCCGGATCTGCCGGATACTTGGCAGTTGAAGACGGAACACGACGTGCTCGGCACGGTGACCCAAGAAGGGGACCACTACTTGGCGCGGGCAGGGCAGACTATGGTTGGCGGCAAGTTCAAAACGGCGGATGATGCCGTCGAAGCGCTGATCGCCGAGTATAATCTGCACCGTCATTAAGAACGAAGGGACGCGTTTTGATGCAAACACTGCAGCGCAAGAATAAATCTGAGGGGGACCGCATCGACTATGGTGTGATCTTCTCCGTGATGATGCTCGCGCTCGTCGGGCTCGTTTCGATTTACGTGGCGGCGACCCACGACGCCAAGCCCGTCAGTGTACTGCGGATGGTCGGCACCCAGGTCATTTGGTATGTCCTGGGGGCCATTGCCATCGTGGTGATCATGCAGTTCGATGCCGAGCAGATGTGGAAGATTGCCCCGTTTGCCTACGCGGCGGGGCTGCTTCTGCTGCTCTTAGTGCTGCGTTTTTACAGCGTGGCATATTTTGACCAAACCGGGGCTAAGAGCTGGTTTGCCATCGGCCCCTTGACCTTTCAGCCGTCGGAGCTGATGAAACCGGCGTTTATCCTCATGCTCGCCATGGTGGTGTCGAAGCACAACCAGAAATACATGGTGCACCATGTCTGGAGCGACTTCTTGCTCATTGGCAAAATGATTGCCACGTTCATTCCTGTGGGTGGTTTATTGCTAGCCCAGAAGGACTTTGGCACGATGATCGTGTTCTTGGCCATCTTAGGCGGCGTGATGCTGGTGTCGGGGATTACGTGGAAGATACTTTTACCATTGATTGGCTTCGTGGCATTGCTGGGCGGCATGGCCATTTTTCTGGTGACCCAGCCCGCCGGCCGGGAGCTGCTCTTGAAGGTGGGTTTCCACCAGTATCAATTCAACCGGATCGACGCTTGGCTGGATCCTTCGGGCGACACCAGTTCCACCAGCTACCAGTTGTGGCAATCCATGAAGGCTATCGGCAGCGGCCAGATGTTCGGCCGCGGCTTCAACAACTCCCAAGTGTACGTCCCCGTGCGCGAATCCGATATGATTTTCAGTGTCATCGGTGAAAACTTCGGCTTCGTCGGCAGTTGTGCCGTTATTCTGCTGTATTTCCTGCTCATCTACCAAATGATTCAGGTCACCTTCGACACGAAGAATGAGTTCTATGCTTACGTTTCCACCGGCGTCATCATGATGATCGTTTTCCACGTGTTCGAAAACATCGGCATGAGCATCGGCCTGCTGCCCCTAACCGGGATTCCTTTGCCCTTCATCTCCCAGGGCGGCTCCGCCCTCCTGGGCAACATGATCGGCATCGGCTTCATCATGTCCATGCGCTTCCACTACACCAGTTACATGTTTGGCGGCGAAGAGGAAGACTTTTAACGGTTATCCGTAACACGTAAAGCCCTTGGCGGGGCTTTTTTGCGTCTTAGGGAGTTTCAGTGACGTATGTGGTTTTCCGTGGGTTGGTAGTTGTTCACGAGCAGTTTTGCGTGGTCTTGCTGTTGACAAGGGCGTTACCCGAGTCTCGCCAATTGTATTCCATGGCTCAGCCCAATTCCGTTGCCTTTCTCACAAGCTCGCCAACAAACCGCGGTATACTAGGCTTTCTCCGTGGACGCCCTTTCTTAAACGGGCTACAATTAACTAGACAACGAGAGGATGGATAACGGCATGGACACATTAGAAGTGAAGAATCTGCACGTGGCGGTGGACGACGAGGACGGGCACCAGGTGATCCTGAAAGGGGTCAACCTGACCATGCATACCGGCGAGATCCACGCTATCATGGGCCCCAACGGCACCGGCAAGTCGACCCTGTCGGAGACGATCATGGGCAATCCCAAGTACGAAGTGGCGGAAGGGGATATTCTGCTGAACGGCGAGAGCATTCTGGACTGGCCGGTGGACAAGCGCGCCCGCGCTGGTCTCTTCCTGGCCATGCAGTATCCTGCTGAGATTGCCGGCGTGACCAACGCCGAGTTCATGCGGGCGGCGATCAATGCCCGCCGTGACGATGACCACCAGATCAGCGTGCGGGAGTTCATCAAGAAGCTGGACGAGAAGATGGCCCTGCTGGACATGCCCGACGAGATGGCCGAGCGCTATTTGAACCAAGGCTTCTCCGGCGGGGAGAAGAAGCGCAACGAGATCTTGCAGCTGCTGATGATCGAACCGCCTTTCGCCATCCTCGACGAGATTGATTCGGGCTTGGACATCGATGCCATGAAGGTCGTCGCTAAGGGGGTCAACGCCATGCGCGGGCCCCAGTTTGGCACGCTGATCATTACCCACTACCAGCGGCTGCTGAACTACATCGTGCCAGACGTGGTCCATGTCATGATGGATGGGCGCATCGTCAAGTCCGGTGGTCCTGAACTCGCCAAGACATTGGAGAAAGAAGGCTATGTCGGTTTGCGGGACGACTTAGGTCTGGATGTGCCGCTGACGGACGATAGCGACATCACCCCGGGGAAGGGGGAGGCGTAATGGCGGCCTTTGGACCGAAACAATTAGATCCGGCAGCGATTGCGGCGGCGTATGGGCCCTTGGATGCTGATCCGTGGCTGACAACGCAACGGCAAGCAGCTGCTGCGGCCTATGCTGATGCCCCGTGGCCGGAATTTGCCAAAGTCACGTTCCATCCTTGGAAACTGTTCGGGGACGGTACCGCGGCGGGGGTCACGTATCCTGAGGGGGCTCCTGCGGCCCCGGCCGGCGTGACGATTCAGCCGCTGCTCACGGCCCCAGCGGCCGTTCTGGCACCATTCAAGCCTTACTTATTTCACCAGACCGCGCCAACCGACCGGCTGACGGCGTATCACTTGGCCCACCTCAATAGCGGCTTCCTGATCCGTGTTCCGGACCATTTTCATAGCGACCAGCCGCTGGTGTTGAACACGCAGTTACTCGCCGGGGTCAATGCCCACCGGCACCTGCTGCTGCTGGTAGGGCGGGATGCCCAGATTACTGTCGTCGATCATTTCACCGGAGAAGCAGGCGCCGACAGCGCCGATTCCATCGTGACAGAGATTGTGGTCGGCGAGGATAGCCGGGTGGACTTCGCGAATGTTGACGCGTTTGGTGCCAACATCACCGCGTTCGTCCGCCGCCAAGCCCAAGTCGCCGCCAATGGGATTCTCAACTGGACGGCCGGCGTACTGAATGACGGCAACATCATCGCTGATACCAGTACGAATCTGGTCGGGACCGGCAGTACGGCGGACGTGAAGGTAGTCGCGCTGGCCACCGGCAAGCAAGTCCAAGGTCTGAATACCCGGGTGACGAATATTGGCCGCCAGACGACTGCGAATATTCTGCAGCACGGGGTGATCTTAGAGAATGCCACGCTGGTCTTCAACGGCATCGGGCACATCGTGAAGGGCGCCCGGGGAGCCGATGCCCAGCAAGAAAACCGGGTCTTGATGCTCTCCCGGACCGCTCATGGCGACGCCAACCCAATTTTGCTGATCGATGAAAATGACGTCAAGGCCGGGCACGCGGCCTCGGTCGGCCGGGTGGACGCCAGTCAGATGTACTATCTGATGAGCCGCGGGCTGACGAAAGAACTGGCTCAGCGGCTGGTCATTCGCGGTTTTCTCGGCGCTGTCTTAACGGCGATTCCGTTACCGGCCATCCAGCAGCAGTTGATCGATACGATTGAAAGGAAGCTTATCCATGGCCAACGTATTGCCCATCAACAAAGCTGATTTTCCCATGTGGCAGACGGGGGCAGCCCCCGTTCCCGATGCGGTGTACTTGGATTCGGCAGCGACGTCGCAAAAGCCCCAGGCGGTGATCGATGCACTGGTCCACTACTACACGCGTCAAAACGCTAATGTGCACCGGGGCGTTTACACGCTCGCTGAACAAGCGACCGAGGCGTATGAGCAGGCCCGGCAAGCCGTGGCAGACTTCATTCATGCTGAAGCGCCTGAGAACATCATCTTTACCCGGGGGACGACAGAAAGCCTGAACTGGGTGGCAACGAGCTTCGGTGGGACGCACATCCAGGCCGGTGACGAGATCATCATCACGATTATGGAACACCACAGCAACCTGGTGCCCTGGCAGCAATTAGCGCTGCGTACTGGCGCCACGCTGCGTTATGTCGACATTGATGCGCAGGGCCTGCTGGACATGAAGTCTTTCCAAAACATGCTCAGTCCGAAGACCAAGATCGTGGCCGTGACCCAAGTGTCTAACGTGTTGGGAACCATCAACCCGATTCAGGAGATCAGCAGCCTGGCCCATGCCGTCGGCGCGGTGGTCGTCGTGGACGGGGCGCAGAGCGCCCCCCACATGCCGGTGGACGTGCAGGCTTTAGGCGCCGACTTCTTCGCCTTTTCTGGCCACAAGATGCTGGGCCCGACCGGCATCGGTGTCCTTTACGGCAAGATGCCCTTACTGGCAGAAATGCCGCCGGTGGAATTCGGCGGTGAGATGATCAGTAAGGTGGAGAAGTTCCATACTACCTGGGCGGACATTCCCTGGCGCTTCGAGGGCGGTACGCCCAACATTGCCGGCGCTGTCGGCTTGGCGGCGGCCATCCGCTACCTGCAAGGGATCGGCTTAGCCACGATCCGGGCCCACGAACAAGCCCTGACGGCGTATGCCCTGGACCAGCTGAACGCCATCCCCGGCCTGACGATTTACGGCCCGCCAGATGCCCAGCGGCGGGGCGGGGTGGTGGCCTTTACATTGCAAGGCGTTCATCCCCACGACTTAGCCACGGTGCTGGATACCCAGCAAGTGGCCGTTCGCGCCGGCCATCATTGTGCCCAGCCGCTGATGGCCCGCCTCGGTGTCGTGGCCACTGCTCGGGCCAGTTTCTATCTGTACAACGGGCAAGCCGATGTGGACCGGCTGGTGGCCGCAGTCAATGAAGCAAAGGAGTTCTTCCAAGTTGAATGAGGATCAATTGAAATTGCTGTACCGCCAGGTGATCCTGGATCACTCCCAGCATCCGCACCACCACGGGACCTTGGCCAACGGCAGTCATGAGAAAGAAATGGAGAACCCCACCTGTGGGGATGTCATTACCGTGCAGGTGCAGCTCAGCCCCGATGGCCAGACCATTGATGATATTGCCTTTAGCGGCAGCGGCTGCACGATTTCTCAAGCCAGCGCCAGTATGATGACGGACGTGGTCTTGGGCAAGTCGGTGCGTGATGCGCGCGACGCCGTATACCTGTTTTCTCAAATGATCACGGGTAAGGAAACGACGAAGAAAATGGACGATGTGCTGGGCGATGCCAGCCTGCTGGCGGGGGTCCGGGCCTTCCCGGCGCGCATCAAATGTGCGACGCTGGCGTGGAAGGCACTGGACCAAGCCCTGCCGGGATTTCCAGAGAAGGAGACTGCGCAATGACTGACGCCAAGACGAAAAATACCAAGAATAATGAAGATTTGCTGAGCACCGTTCCCACGCTGGACGATGACTACGATTACGGCTTTTCTGACGACGTCACCCCGGTATTCAGCACCGGTCGAGGCCTGACCGAGGACATCGTGCGCATCATCAGCAAGGAGAAGCACGAGCCCCAGTGGATGCTGGACTTCCGCTTAAAGGCGTACAAAATCTATCGGCGCATGCCGGACCCCGATTTCGGGCCGGATCTTTCTGCCCTGGACTTGGACGATATGCTGTACTATCAAAAAGCGACAGACAAGAAGTACCGCAACTGGGATGACGTCCCCGAGACCATCAAGGAAACCTTCCAGAAGCTGGGCGTTCCCGAAGCCGAGCGCCGTTATCTGGCCGGCTCCGCCGCGCAGTATGAGTCCGAGATGGTCTACCACAACATGAAGGACGAGTTTGAGAAATTAGGCATCATCTTCATGGACACCGACTCCGCGCTGCAGCAGTATCCGGAGATCTTTAAGAAATACTTCGCCACCTTGGTCAAGCCGACGGACAATAAGTTTGCGGCGCTGAATTCGGCCGTGTGGTCAGGGGGGACGTTTATTTACGTCCCCGCCGGGGTGAAGACCGACATTCCGATCCAGTCATACTTCCGGATCAATGCGGAAAATTCCGGCCAATTCGAACGCACACTGATCATTGTCGAACCCGGGGCCAGTGTCAACTATGTGGAAGGCTGCACGGCGCCGAATTATTCCTCCGACAGCCTGCATGCGGCGGTGGTGGAAGTGTTCGTCAATGATGATGCCTACTGCCGCTATACGACGATTCAGAACTGGTCAAAGAACGTGTACAGTTTGGAGACAAAAAGAGCCCAAGCGATGAAGAACGCCACGATGGAGTGGGTCGACGGCAACCTGGGGAGTAAAACGACCATGAAATACCCGTCCGTCTATCTCGACGGGGAAGGTGCCCGCGGGACCATGCTCAGCATCGCTGTCGCCGGCGCCGGCGTGGACCAGGACAACGGTGCCCGCATGATCCACCACGCCAAGAACACCTCCAGTTCCATCGTGTCCAAGTCCATCGCTAAGGACGGCGGTGCCGTGGACTACCGCGGCACGGTCCGTTTCGACCGCGACAGCGACGGCTCTTTCGCCCACGTAGAATGTGACACGATTATCATGGATGAGAAATCGCGGTCGAACACGATTCCGTACAACACGATTCTCAACGGCAACGTCTCCATGGAGCACGAGGCGAAGGTGTCCAAAATCTCCGAGGCGCAGCTGTATTACTTGATGAGCCGGGGGATTCCAGAGAATAAAGCGACCGAAATGATTATCATGGGCTTCGTCGAACCGTTCACCAAGGAGCTGCCGATGGAGTACGCGGTGGAGCTGAACCGGTTGATCAGTTACGAGATGGTTGGTTCGGTAGGATAAGAAACTTCCGGCGTGGTACCACGAGACCCGGTGATTTGGGCCGATACGGCGTTGTGCTTCGCACGTCCGCCTTGAGGAGCAGGAGGATGGTTCGCGAGACCCGGCGATTTGGGCCCTCCGCCAGGGGGGCGTAGAACGTGGTGGGCACGGCTTGAAGCCAAGGGCAAAAACCGCCCTTGTCTTCAAGTCC
>NZ_KI271582.1:117365-117668 GCF_000469325.1 Schleiferilactobacillus shenzhenensis LY-73
CTGGCTCCGGGCCCAAATCGCCTACATCTTACCCAATCGTAAAGTCCTCGGTGCCAGGACATGTTCTCCAGAGGCGGCCTCCTGAACTTCATACTTCCGGGCAACTGCTGTAACGTCCGTGGAGGAGGCTGCCAGGATTTCGTGTCGAGAGAGACTATTCCAGTCTCCAAGAATGTAGGGTGACGGAGGGCGGAGCAGATTGGGGCTCAGCTGTGAAGTTGATGTTAGCGGCTTTGCCGCTTACATCAAGGCCGAGCTTTAAGACCGCGCGCACTTTGCGCGGGCTTAAAGTCGTGCCCACAG
>NZ_KI271582.1:117682-128670 GCF_000469325.1 Schleiferilactobacillus shenzhenensis LY-73
GAGTCACCCGGGTCAGAGCCAGACACTAACCTATCACCCAATCTGTGGAGCCCGTAGTGATCTGGTGCAGCGGCAAGCATTGACGTTTCACGGACACTGGTGATTAAGATTACGTCAAAAGACAAATAATCCGCAGTGCCGAGAGTCACTGGCATTGCGAATTTTCTTACTTAGGATTGCTTCGTCTGGTACATCAGCTGCCGGACCGCGTAGGGCGTCATGCCGACCTGGTGCGGGGCGCGCTGGTAGAGACTGATGGCTTGGTCGAGGGTGGCGGCCTGCTGGCGCCAGATGAGCACGTACAGCCCGGAGACGGCCTCCTGGGTATGTAAGGCGGCCGGCAGTGCTGCTAGGGTCGCTGCGACGACAGGCTGCGTGAACAGCCCCGCCTGCTCGGTACGGATGGCCCAATCCGTCTTCGCCAGCCGGGTGAAGTGGCTGGTGTGCTTCAACCGGTGGATCGTCCGCCGATACCGGGGCTGGCGCAGCAGATTGACCTGCTTGCTGCGGTAGACGCCGATGCTGCTGATGACTAACGCCGCCACCAGCAGAGTCAAGACCAGCGTCCAGATCCACGGGGCGTTGCCCAGGATGGCGATGGCGGCCAACACGGCCGCCGCAGCCAGCGCTGCTGCGGCACTGATCAAAAACGGCTGGCGGTACTTCCGACCAATCAGGTTCAGCATATCGGTACGGTAATGTTCGGCCACCAGCCGGCGGTGGGTGGCCAACTGGCGATTACGTTCGTATGCGTGCCACGTTTGCGCCAATGCCGGCAGCCAATTGCGCCCGGGCGTCTCCATGTCCATCCACCTTCTTTCAATTCCAGTATACCGCGCTGCCAACATTGAGGGCGACCTGTCCAAGAAGTTTTGGTAAGATAAATGAGTAGAGTGCAGAAAGGAACACGGTAATGGAGCAAGTGATACAAGATTTCTATGATCGATTAGACGTTCTCCGGGTGCAGCTCAACCAGGGCGACATCTACAAGAACCTGCCCACGCTGATGGTGGCGGCTCGCCGCCGGGTGGGCCGCAAGAAGCGGCGGACGGCCGTGAAGCTGCCGGAGACCAATCCGATGATGCTGGGCCGGATGCTGGCGTTGAATAAGCGCTACCGGGACCGCCTTGCTCAGGCCAGCCAAGACAATGACGACAGTGCCGCACCGCTGCCGCAAGATTTGAAAGACGAAGATCTCGACTTTATCCTGGATCAGCTGGGCAGTACCGACCTGCGGATGCGGGACCATGGTGCTTTCTATCTGTTCAATGATCTGCTGCGCAGCCACACGCTGACGGATGAACAATTTCACTACAGTGTCGCCGTGGTGTCGTCGCCGGAGTATCTTTTCGCCCATATTCTGGAACCGGAGTCGGACGCCATGTTCCGGCGCAGCTTCGCGATGCTGGTGCTGGGGACGCTCCTGTTTGCCGACCGGAATGATTACCATACCCTCACAGGAGGGGAGATCCTGGTCATCCTGCACCGGGTCGCTACTTACGCTTTGCTGGAACAAGACGGGCGCGGCTACGTGGACGGCAAGGGCTGGGGCCATACCTGGATGCACGTCGGCAACGTGGTGGATGAACTGATCGAACGCAACATTACCCGAGCAGACAAGATTTTCCTGCTTAGCGCAGTGATTTTGGGGTATCGCGACGTGGCCGACGGGCTGGTCTTCGGTGAGGACCAGCGGCTGGCGTTCTCCTTGAGCAGCATCGCGAATAAGGAGACTTTTTACAGCGACTACCTGCTGCTCCTGTTGAAGCAGTGGCAGGAAGACCTGCAGCACATTCATCCTCAGGAGAACATCACATTTTGGAATCGCTGGTATAACCGTAACCGGCTGTTGACGGCGATGATTTTACGGGGCGATTTTCCTGACAGTATCCTCCGTTTTCTCAACAACATTGCGAACAATAATTCTTAAGAGATGAGGCAGTCTATGACGAAGACAATTCAAGTAAGAAAAGCGGCGGCAGCCGACGAAGCGGCCGTTCTGCGGATGTGGCAAGCGGCCCGGGAACGGCTGGCAGCCGAAAAAATACCGCAGTGGCAGGGAGAATATCCTGCCGCTGCGGATTTTCAAGCCGATGTGCAAGCCGGCATTGGCCGGGTGGCCGTCATGGCCGATGGGACCGTGGTCGGCTATGCCGCGGTGATCACGACCCCCGATCCGAATTACGCGAAGATCGACGGGGCTTGGCTGACAGCGGGCCAGCCTTATCTGGCGATTCACCGGTTCGTGGTGGATGGCACCCACTTGCACGCCGGCTTTGGCCGGGCCTTCATGAGCGCGTTGTTAACGGCCGCCCAAGTTGCGGGACTGCCCTCCGTACGGGTCGACACCCACGCCCAGAACCTGCCGATGCACCGGCTGCTGGCGGATTTTGCCTTCCAGCACACCGGGACCGTGTGGATGGTGGACAGCGATGGCACCCCCCGGGACGCTTACGAATTGCTTTTTGCCGAATGATCCTCTAACTTCTCCAGGGCCGCATGCAGGCCCTGTTTTTGTTCTGCCGTGACTTGTGGGAAGCGCAGGGGCAGGGCGGCAATGCGGGCGTTGATGATTTTCGAGACGATCAAGCGAGAATACCACTTGTCGTCAGCGGGAATGACGTACCACGGATTCTCTTTCGTCGCGGTGTGCTGAATCGCTTCTTCATACGCTTTCTGATATTGGTCCCAGTATTGGCGCTCGTTGATATCGTTTTCGGAGAACTTCCAATTCTTCTCGGGAATTTCGATGCGGTCCAAGAACCGTTTCTTCTGTTCACCTTTAGAAAGGTGCAGGAAGAACTTGAGAATCACGATCCCGTTGCGGTTCGCGAAGGCTTCCAGATCCTTAAAGTCTTGATACCGCTGGTGCCACAGCGTATCATTCACGTCGCTGACGGCGTCGATGCCGGGAATATGTTCTTTCAGCACATTCGCTGGATGGACCCGGTCCACCAGCACTTCCTCGTAGTAAGAGCGGTTAAAGATGGCGATTTCGCCGCTGCGGGGGAAGGCAATGCGGGTCCGCCATAAGTAGTCGTGGGCCAGTTCGTTAGCCGTGGGCACCTTGAACGGCGTCACCGTCGTGCCCTGGGGATTCACGCCGCGCATGACGTGTTTGATCATGCCGTCCTTACCGGCCGCGTCCATGGCTTGAAACAAAATCAAAATGCCGAATTGGTTTTGGGCATACAACTTTTCTTGCGCCTCTTGGAGTGTTTTGCGGTCCTTTTTGATTTCCTTCTTGATCGCCTTTTCATTGTCTTGGTAAGCCTGTGGCGGCAACGTCGATTGATCTTTGATGCGGAAGGTGCCGTCACCAGCAAACCGGTATTGTTTGAGATCCATAAGTAACCCTGCTTTCTTATTGAATGGTCGCTACCTCTATTGTATCAAGCCAACCACTCCAGAGTGGGATTAGTGCTCAACCAGCCGCAGGTCAACTGATATAAATGGTGACAAAGGGGAACGCGTTCTTTTATAATAGACCACAGGGTGTTTGGAAGTTCACAAGGAGTGTATTGAATGTTAATAAAAGGCCGCGTCTTACGCCAGGCCCGTTTGCGGAAACACATGTCCCAAGACGCGTTGGCCCGGGGAATATGTTCCCAGGGAACGATCAGTCTGATCGAGAAGCGTGATCAAAATGTCACGGAAGAAACGGTCACCCAGTTGTGCGACCGGTTGGAATTGGCACCAGAGAAGGTGATGGTACGGCCGATCGACGCGGCTGGGGCAACGATCACTAACGCATTACGCGCGTTCATGCACGAAGATGTGGCCGGGTGTCAAGGATTATTGGCCCAGTTGCGGGACAACGAACTGCCTGACCCGTCGTGGCGCCGCCGGTACTATTGTTTGTTGGGCTTAGAGGCCTACGCGGTCCACCATGATTTGACGCAGGCCAGTCTGCGTTTCTCCCAGACGCTGCACGATCCTCAGGTGCGGGAATGGGACGCTTACCGGGTGCTGGCCCAGCTGGGCGTCGGCTACATTTGTTACCAGCGGGGCGCATTAGGAGAAGCCTTGTTCCATCTGCGGGCAGCCCGGAAGGAGATCGACCAAGTGTACCAGCAGGAGAAATGGGGCCGGGAGCTGCAATTGTTCGTCCATTTGGGCCTCGCCGAAGTCTACTGTGCGCAAGGCCGGTGGGGTGACGCCCACCACGCGGCAGCGGATGGTCTGTACCTGCTGAAAGAAAGCCAAAGCTTGTTTTTACTGGAACGGTTCATCCTCGTTCGCGCTCGGGCCGAGGCCGGCGCCGGGAAACAGCAGAGAGCAGCGACTGACCTTCACGGGGCGCTGTTTATTGCTCAGGAACGCCAGAATACGGTCATGGCGGAGCGCATCAATGCGACGCTGGCAGACTTAACTGCAGCCAGTTAAAATCATCGGGAGCGAAAAACAGCGATCAGCCGAGTTGGGCCGATCGCTGTTTTTGTCTTGTGTTTGATTGAATTATTGATCGTCGTCATTGCCGATGCTGCTCTCGGGGTGCTTGCTGTCGACCAGCGCTGGCTGGTTGTCCAGGTCTGTCCGCACAACGAGCACGTCGCATGTGGCCACCCGGGTCACATATTCGGTGACAGAGCCAATGAGCAGACGCTCGACGGCGTTCAGGCCGGTGGCCCCAATCATGATCAGGTCAATGTCGTGGGCCTTCGGGTATTCCCGACCAATTAAGGTCTTCGGCGCCCCGTATTCGATTTCGAAGGAAACATCCGGGAGCCCAGCCCGTTTGGCAATATCCACATATTCTTTCATGGTCTGTTTCTGGGTTTCAGTCACTTGTTCCACCATGGCCGAGTCAAAACTGGAAACGTTTTGGAACGCCCGTGTATCGATCACGTGCAGCAGGAACAAGTGGGCATGGTTCCGCTTGGCCACCTCGACGGCCTTACGGAACGCCAGCTCGGCTTCGTAGGAACCGTCAATGGCAACCAGGACCCGTTTGTATTCTTGTAACATCATTGTCCACCCCATTTCTTCTATTCATCTTAATTATACCGTACTTCCCCGTGAAGAAGCAGCGATGACCGTCACTTCTTCAGGATGGCGGCCAGCCGAAAGACCAGCCAAAGGGTGTAGACCAGAGTCAAGCCGACGGTGATGAGGCTCCACGGGGCGGGTGCGGCAGTGAGCAGCAGCGCACCCAGTACAGCAATCACTAAAAATAGAATCGGTGCCGGTTTCAAGACCTGGCCGATTGCGGGCAGGGGGGCCTGGTCCGATCCGCTGAGGCGCACGCTGATGACGCGGGCGACCATGGCGCAAAGAAGCAGAAAAACCAGTAAGACGATGACGGCAATTTTGACCAGCACGAAGAGGATCCTTTCCCGAAGCGTTTTCTTCATGATAACAGAAATCGCAGGCGGGTGGGGCAGAACCAGCGTACAAAAAAACACACAGCATCGCTGCTGTGTGCTGGCTCTTAGTGGTGCCGTTGATTTTTCCGTACAGTTGAACCCGCTAATATTAAGCAGGTGGGTCGGTTAATCCTCCGTTCTGGGCTACCAAGGGATATGGCATGCACGCGCAGAGGAGCTTCGCCGTCCCAATGTGGTGTTACTTGATCGGTCAACCTGATAAGAGGAAAACTCGAACACCTAAGATGACCATACTTAATACTAGCATGGGCAAAGCCGTTTGGCAAGCGGAATGGAAGCCATTTCAGGAAAATGACGGGGTCCGTTTTCAGTGGCCGTGCGGGCCGGCTTGGCGCAGCCGGGCGTACTGTTCCGCTAAGGCCGTTTCAAACTTGCCGTTACGTTTGGGCGTATAGTATTGCGCCGTTTTGATGTCATCAGGGAGATACTGTTGCGCGACCCAATCGCCCGGATAGGCGTGGGGGTACTTGTAATCAGTCCCGTGACCGAGGTCCTTCGCGCCTTGGTAATGGGCGTCCTTCAAGGTGTCCGGAATATGCTGACCCTTACCGGCGTGGACATCCGCCAAGGCCGCATCGATAGCCGCCATTCCGGAGTTGGACTTCGGCGATAAACACAGCTCAATCACGGCGTTTGCCAGCGGAATACGGCCCTCCGGCAGGCCTAATCGGTCGGCTGCCTGCACCGCTGCCACGGTCCGGGCAGCGGCGGGCATATTGGCCAAGCCCACATCCTCGTAAGCAATGACCAGCAGCCGGCGCATGATTGACGGCAGATCCCCGCTGGCGATCAAGACCGCGAGATAATGCAGGGCGGCGTCGGTGTCGGAACCGCGGATCGACTTTTGAAAAGCGGAGATGGTGTCGTAGTGGGCGTCGCCGTTCTTGTCCCCGGCAATGGGCGGCCGTGCCCCTGAATCAACGATGACCTGGTCGGTGATATGGATCTGCTTGTCCTGGGGATCCGGCGTGGTCGAAAGCACGGCCAGTTCCAGCGTGTTCAACGCGGTGCGCAAATCACCATGGGCCCCGTGGGCGAGGACACCTAGCGTGTCGTCGCTAATGACGACGGGATACTGACCCAGACCTTTCTCCTTATCCGTCAGAGCGCGGTGCAAGGCGCTGATGATATCGTCGGGACTGAGGGGATGCAGCGCAAAAATCTGGGTGCGGCTGCGAATGGCCGGACTGATATTGATATACGGGTTCTCGGTGGTGGCCCCGATGAGGATGATGCGGCCGCTCTCCAAATGAGGGAGAAGGAAGTCCTGCTTGGTCTTGTCCAGGCGGTGGATCTCGTCCAGAAGCAGGATCACTGTTCCGCTCATCCGGCCTTCTTCGGCAACGATTTGCAGATCCTTCTTCGTGTCAGTCGCCGCATTCAGGATACGCAAGTGATACTTCGTGCTGCCGGCGATGGCCGAGGCAATACTGGTCTTGCCGATTCCCGGGGGACCATAAAGGATCATGCTGCGCAGGCGCTTGGCTTGGACCATCCGGCGAATGATTTTGCCCGGACCGACCAGGTCTTGCTGGCCGACGACCTCATCCAGGTTTGTGGGCCGCATCCGGTAAGCAAGGGGTTCTACCATACAATCTTCCTTTCATTCAGAAAACCATGAAAAAAGACGCGGGCACCCGCGTCTGAGTCTCAGTTGGCTAGAACAGCGAATCAAAGAATCCTTTGTGTTTCTTCTCCTTCGGGTCCGCGGAGTGGGCACCATCGGGATACTTGGCCGTAATGGCCACGGTGGGTTCGTTGATGGCCGCCTTGGCGACGATCAGCAAACCCATCGCCGCATTATCACTGGGTGTCGTCGTATCGTTGACCAGGGTGAAGGGGATACCGCCGCTGCTCAGTGCTTTGATGTACGCACCGGTAATACTGTTATCGACTTTACCGTTGATCAGCGCACTGTAGCCCTTGAAATCAGCCAGATGGGCATTGAACGCGGTCAGCACATCCGGGTCCGGCAGCTGACCGACAGTAATGGCCAGGAACACCCGCTCGCGCAGGGACCCCAGATACTGCCGCCGCTCGTCCGGATTCGTCTGCCGACCGCCGGCCGCACTCTCCTCAATGCGCTGATTCACATCATCGTTATTGGCCATAACCTTAACCTCCCACAGGAATCGTTATTTACAGTATACCATAGGGCTCCGGTCAGCCTGCTCTGAAAACGGGATCCGCCGAGCAGGCCACCACAGTCTAAGGCCCTAACGCCCAAAGCCCAAGTGCGGGGCTTTGGGCTTTGGGCCGCTTAGCCTGAGTGGCCTAACCGCTCGGCTCCGCCCTCTGGACAAAAAAACAGCCCAGCAACTGCTGAGCTGTTCGAAACCACACACTGTATTGTATTACAGCTTTTGGTTGTAGAATTCAACGACTAAGGACTCGTCGATTTCCGGTTCCATTTCTTCACGCTCCGGCTGGCGGACATACGTCCCAGTCAGGTTGTTGTCGTCCCATGTCACGAAGGGGGGACGCGCAACGGTGTTGTCCAGGGCATCCTTGACCATTTGCAGGTCCTTAGACTTGGTCTTCAACCCGATGACTTGGCCAGGCTTCACTTCGTATGAAGGAATGTCGACACGCTTGCCGTCCACGGTGATGTGACCGTGGTTGACCAGCTGACGGGCTTGGGGCCGCGTGGTCGCAAAGCCCAAGCGATAAACCAAGTTGTCCAAGCGGGATTCCAGCAGGATCATGAAGTTAACACCGTGCTTACCTTCACGAATCTTGCCGGCGCGAATGAACAGGTTCATGAATTGCCGTTCATTCAAGCCGTACATCAGACGCAGCTTTTGCTTTTCAGTTAATTGTGCACCGTAATCAGAGATCTTGCGGCGGTTGTTCGCGCCGTGCTCACCAGGAGCATAGGGGCGGCGGGCAAGTTCTTTACCCGTGCCAGAAAGTGATAAACCTAAACGCCGGGAAAGTTTCCAGCGGGGACCAGTATAACGAGACATTGAAGTTCCTCCAATTATTTTATTTGGTTTGTAAAATAACCGGGCAAGTTCAGCAATCGTTCAGATGACGTTACAATTTTCACCTTTGCAGCCGGAGGTTACACGATTGAACTATTGTCGGACGTCGCCATCTGTTGACGGCTTTGCCGCTTGCTGCTGCTTATTTTACGCACAGCGGCTATTGTACCGAAGAAGCAGCCGCCGTGTCAAGCTGGTGCTGCAAGGTGGCCGCAAATGTGGTCAGTGCCGCCTCGTCAGCAGCACTGAACCGGTCCTTGGTCGGGGAATCGATATCCAAGACGCCCAACCCGGGCAAGGGGATCACGATTTCTGCATTGCTGGCACTGTCACAGGCAATGTGCCCAGGAAATTGGTGGACATCAGCGACCCGCTGAATTTGCCCGGTGGCATAAGCGGTCCCGCAGACGCCCTGGCCTGGTGCAATGTGCATGCACGCCACTTTTCCCTGGAACGGTCCCAGATCAAGTTGGCCGGTCGCTTCATTATATAGATAGAACCCGGCCCAGTTGATGTCCGGAAGCGTGTCGTTGAGCAGTGCGCTGGCGTTGGCCAGCATAGTGACGCGGTTCGTTTCGCCAGCCAGGAGACTGGTCAGCTGGTCGGTTAAGAGAGAAAGATCGGTCATCGCATTACCTCATTTCTGCTAAACTTGCGCCAGTCGGTAGACCGGCGCGGTGGTTCTGGTATAATTTGTATGTAATTGTATGCCGGCACTCCCGGTAATGCAAGGTGTCAGTCAGCAAGTAAGGATGTGGATAGTGTGCCGCTTTGGGGAATCATTTTGATCGTTGTGCTGGTCGTTATCGCCGTGGCCGCCGGTGTTGTTTTGTTACGCCAATTTCAGAACCAAACGGCGCTGGCGGCCCTCCAACAGCGCCAGCGCCGTCTGGCCGACTTGCCCTTGATGGATCAAGTGGGCACGTTGGCAAAAATGACGCTCAGCGGTGCCAGCCTCGAGACTTTCCACCGCTGGCAGGCACAGTATAATCGGTTGACGGAAAAGGAATTTCCCGCGGTCCTGAACCAGCTGAATCAAGCGGGCGAGTTAAATGACCATTACCGCATTACCCAGGCCCGCCGCATCGTGGATACATTGACTGGCCGTATTGCCGATGAGGAACGCACGGCTCAGGACATCACTGATGCTCTGGCCAAGATTACGGACGTGGCCCAAGAGAACCAAGCGGCCAAGCAGGCAGCGAAGGAACGCTACAAGAAGCTGCGTAAGACGATCCTGGTCCAGAGCTTTTCCTTTGGCAGTGCCATCACCGCGCTGCAGACAGCCCTCACGGCAATTAATGAAAGCTTTGCTCACGTGGATGTGTTGGAAAGTAACGGCGACCATATCCAGGCGCGCACGGCCCTGGGTCAGATCAACGAACAGTTGGATGCTTTACAAAAGGAAGTCAATGACATTCCGCCGCGGGTCAATGAACTGACCAATATTTTTCCTGGCCAGGCTGAGGAATTGGCGAATGGCTATGACCGATTGCACGATGCCGGGTACCGTTTCTTTGATATCAATATTCCCCAAGAGTTGACCAAGCTGGATGATGATCGGCAAAAAGCCGAGACGTTACTCCGGCAAAATAAAGTAGCCGACTTGCAGGCGGCTAATAAAGCCATCGCGGACCATATCGACCGGCTGTATGATGTGATGCAAAAGGAGATCGACGCCAAAGCCGACGTGGAGAAGATGCGCGGCGAGCTCCATGCCTTTCTTACCCACGCCGCCGTGCAGAACCGGACGCTGCAAAACGAAGTGCGGCACCTGGATGAAAGCTATGTCCTGACCAACGATGAAGTCCAAACCGCGGCCCGCTTTGGCCGGCAAATTGCCGAAGCCCAGGAACGCTTCACCCAAGATGAGCAGAAGATTGCGGACCAAGAAGCCGTATTCACGCTGGTCGCTGAAGACATGAAGAAAATCGACAGTCAGCTGACGGCGATTGAAGAAAAGCAAGTGGCCATGGACAAGGACCTGAGCGGGCTGGAGACTGGTGAAGAAATTGCCCGGCAGAACCTGGCGCGCTTCATGATGGAGTTCCGCGAGACCCGCCGGGAAATGGGCCAGCAGAACTTACCCGGCTTGCCCAAACAGTACAAGGAGTTCGCAGAAATCGTCCGGCAGGAAATCGGCAAACTGGATCATGATCTGAACCAGGTGAAGATCAATTTGGAAGACATCACCAAGCAGCTGATCATGACCCAGGAAGATCTGAAGACACTCAAGCAGCGTTCCGCTGATCTGATCGATGCGGCGGCGCTGACCCAGGAGATCCTGCAATACGCCAATGCGTTGAAGCAGGAGAACCCGGCGGTGGCCAAAGCCAGCAGCACGGCTACCCAAATCTTCAACACGACGTTTGACTATCCCAAAGCATTGGACACCATTGCCACCGCAGTGGAAGCGGCCGAGCCGGGGGCGTACCACCGGATCGAATCAGCATACAAAGACCGCAAGAACCAACTCTGAGTTGGAGCAGGTGAGGCTGGGCCGGAATTCACACTGTGTTGTGGATTTTGGCCCAGTTTTATGTGTGTTAGGGAAAGGATTCGCGAGGCCCGGCGATTTGGGCCCTCCGCCAGGGGGCCTGGAACGTGGTGGGCACGG
>NZ_KI271582.1:128805-129038 GCF_000469325.1 Schleiferilactobacillus shenzhenensis LY-73
TTTACTACCCGACTGTAAAGTCTTCGGGGTCAGGAAACATTCGCCGGGTATGCCGCCTGAACTTCATGCTTCCGGGGAACTGCCTTACCGTCTGTGGAGGAGGCTGCCAAGGTTTCGTGCCGAGCGAGAATGCTCCAGTCTCCGAGAATGTAGGGTGACGAAGGGCGGAGCAGATTGGGGGCTCAGTGGTGGAAACTGCACGAAATCTTTCGCGCTCTTTGCGAAAGATTTCG
>NZ_KI271582.1:129092-133320 GCF_000469325.1 Schleiferilactobacillus shenzhenensis LY-73
AAACCGGCTTCGCACTAGCTGCGCGTCGCCGCCCCCAATCTGCGCAGCCCGTAGTCACCCGGGTCAAGACCAGACAATATCTGCCTCTCTAACCGTTCGACTTTACCCTCTAAACGGGTTCCGGCTGGCAGCACCACCAGCCTCCACCCTTTGGCCTGCTTCCCTTGCACTTTCACGCCGATTTGCATATACTTTTCTTACTTACATTTTCCAAGCAGTGGAATCAACGAACCGTAAACGAGGAGTGCTTAATAATTTGATTTATTTTGATAACAGCGCCACGACCAAGATTGACCCGGCTGTGCTGGCCACTTATGATGCCATCAGCAACGATTACTTCGGCAACCCGTCGTCTTTGCATGCTGTCGGCACTAAGGCCAACGACATGCTCCAGGCGTCCCGGAGCCAGATTGCGCAGCTGATTGGGGCTGAACCGGATGAAATTTTCTTCACCAGCGGCGGTACCGAGGGTGACAACTGGATCATTAAGGGCACCGCGATCGAGAAGCGGGAGTTCGGGAACCATCTGATTACGACGGCGATTGAGCATCCGGCGGTGATTAACACAATGAAGCAGCTGGAGAAACTGGGCTTCCGGGTCACTTACTTACCCGTGGACAAGAATGGGTTCATTGACCCCCAGATGCTGGCCAATGCGATTACGGACCAGACCATCCTGGTTTCCACGATGGTCGTCAACAATGAGATTGGCGCGATTCAACCGATTCACGAAGTCGCCAAGGTGCTGGCTGATTATCCCACCATCCACTTTCATGTGGATGCCGTTCAAGCAGTGGGCAAAGGGCTGCACGATTTGATTCGCGATCCGCGGGTAGACTTTGCCACATTCTCCGGCCATAAGTTCCATGCGCCCCGGGGTACCGGCTTCATTTATGCCAAGCGAGGGCGCAAGATTGCACCGCTCTTGACCGGCGGCGGCCAGGAATCCGACTGGCGGTCCGGTACAGAAAACACACCGGCCATTGGCGCGATGGCCAAGGCGTTACGGCTGCTGCTGACGAATGAGGACGCGAACGTCGCCCAGCAGGCGGCTGTCCGTAAACGGATTCTGAATCACTTACAGCAGTACCCCGATGTCACAATCTTTTCGCCGGCGACGAATCAATTTGCCCCGCATATTTTGTGCTTCGCTTTGCCGGGTGTCCGCGGGGAGACCATCGTCCACGCGTTTGAAGACCACGATATTTACATTTCGACCACCAGCGCTTGCTCATCGAAGAAGGGGACCGAATCCAGTACCCTGAAGGCCATGCAGGTGCCTGAACGGATTGCTACCAGTGCCGTCCGCGTGTCGCTGGACGAGCACAACACTTTGGCGGAAGCCGACGAGTTCAACCGCGTCTTCGATATCTTGTACAAGAAATTTGCTAAGCTGCGGACCACGGTGACAGCAGCCCATTCGGCCTAATTGAAGGAGATTTTTATGGAATATACTGAAATCATGGTGCGCTACGGCGAACTGTCGACCAAAGGCAAGAATCGCCGTAACTTCATCAGCCGGTTGACGGGGAATGTCACGAAGGCGCTGAAGAACTTTCCGGACTTGAGCATTCACCCCAAGCGGGACCGGATGCATATTCAGTTGAACGGAACGCCGGCGAAGCCGGTGATGGCCATTCTGGACCGTATTTTCGGCATTCAGAACTATAGCCCGGCAATCAAGCTGCCCAAGGATATGGCGGTCGTGCATGCCACCGCAATCGACTTGGTGCGGGCGACTTTGCCCAGTCCCACCGCCAGTTTCAAAGTCAATACCCGGCGCAGCGATCATACTTTTGCGTTGGACACGAACCAGATGAACCTGGACTTAGGGGACTTGATCACGGACACCTTCCCCAACATTAAGGTGCAGATGAAACATCCTGACCTGACCTTGCGGGTGGAAGTCCGGCGGGATGGGATTTATCTGTCCACAGAGACGATTAAGGGTGCTGGCGGCCTGCCGGTGGGCTCTGCCGGTAAAGCCGTGCTGATGCTGTCTGGCGGTATCGACAGTCCGGTAGCCGGTTATCTGGCCATGAAGCGGGGCGTCGACATCGAGATGGTCCATTTCTTCAGTCCCCCGTACACCAGTGTGGATGCGCTGAATAAGGCCAAGGAATTGACCGCGAAGCTCGCCCCCTATGCTGGCGCGATTAATTTCATCGAGGTCCCGTTCACGGAGATTCAAGAAGAAGTCAAAGCCCACGTGCCGGAAGGCTATCTGATGACAGTCCAACGCCGCTTCATGCTGGAGCTGGCCGACCGTATTCGGGCCCAGCGCGGCGGGTTGGCCATTTTCAACGGCGAATCGGTGGGCCAAGTGGCTTCCCAGACGCTGGAGAGTATGCTGGCGATTGAAGACGTGACGAATACACCGGTACTGCGCCCCGTCGTCACCATGGATAAGACCGAGATCATTGCCTTGGCAGAAAAGATCGACACCTTCAATTTATCGATCATGCCGTTTGAAGACTGCTGCACCATTTTCGCTCCGCCGCGGCCCAAGACTAAGCCGAATTTGGAACGGGCGCGGCAATACGAGGCAGCCCTGGACGGCGAAGCAATGATGGCCCGGGCTTTGGCTGGGATCAAGCTGACTACGATCCATCCCCAGGACGAATTTATGGATGCCCACAAGGCGGAGACGGCCGCTTTACTGTAAGTCCTCTGCCCTGGGAGAAAAGTTGAACACTTCACCAACTTGGCTGACTGCCCGCGGGGCGAGCCAGCTGAAGCAGGGATGAATGCCGAATTAGCGGCGTTGGTCTCTGCTTTTTTTGATCCCCGATATTTTATTGAGTGTTTGCGCTTGCACAAGGTGTGACAAACATGCTATATTATTGTGTGAAGCAGTAAACAAATAGGACGGTGAATCAACATGACAGAACAACACGTGGTCACCTTGCCCCGGGCGACGGCCAAGCGGATTCCTTTGTATTATCGATACTTATGCATGTATCGGGCGGAGGGGATCACGCGCATCAAGTCCCACGAGCTCAGCAAGAACATTCACATACCCGCCGCAACGATCCGCCGGGATTTCTCCTGCTTCGGGGAACTCGGGAAGAGCGGTTACGGTTACGATGTCAGCCATTTGATCGATACGTTTGCCCGCATGCTGCGGGTCAACGAACTGCACAAGATTGCCTTGCTGGGGGTGGGTAATCTGGGTCAGGCCCTGATTCAAAACAACTTCCGGCGCAACGACAACTTGCGCATCACCTGTGCCTTCGATACCCAGTGTCCAGCCATCGGGACGATTATTAATGGCGTGCCCGTTTACCACATGGACCAGCTGGCGGAGAAGATCCGGGAGCAGGGGATCACCACAGCCATTTCCACCGTGCCCAGCGTGTCGGCCCAGGAAGCCGTGGCTCAGTTGACGGCCGCGGGCGTGCGGTCTATCTTGAATTTCGCCCCCGCCCGCTTGAAGGTACCGGAAGGCGTGCACGTGAAGTACATCGACCTGACCAGTGAGATTCAGACGCTGATGTACTTTGCCGATGCAGAGAATACTGAAAACAACATGAAAGAGGCCCTCGCCACCTTTGCGGCGCCGGAATAAGTACGCTATAATACAGCTAACACTTTGATCGAGAGCGCGGCGTAGCAGGGTCTCAGAGAACCGGTGGAAGGTGCAAACCGGCCGAATGCAGCGTCGCGGTAGCTCGGGAGTGGGTACTGCGACAGTAATGAAGTGGTATCCGGCCGCCGCCGTTATCGGTTTCGAGAGGTGCGGCAACGCACAACTTAGGTGGTACCGCGAGCAATCGTCCTAACTTTTGGTTGGGACGTTTTTTTGTGCAGAAGGCGGAGCGGCCCGGTAGAAGCGGTGGGATAAGGACCAGGGAGGGAAAACCCGGGCTTAGGTTTTACCCTTCCTGGTCCTTATCCCCTAGCTTCTGGGCCGCGTAGCCTGTTTTGTGCAGAGGGCGCAGGCCGACGGGTAGCGGCACCGGGCTGAGCGGCCTTAAGCCGGAAATCCCTGCACTTGGGATTTTTGGCTTAAGGCCCTCAGATCGCGTGCCGCTGTCGGCCGGAGCCCGTTTCCGAGGGCAGAGGCCGTCACTCTTGCCTTCGGCCTGCGCAGATTGTGGCGGTGATGCGAAGTAAGTGCATAGCTGGTCGTACGGCCTTACCGATGACACGTCTCTACGAATTTTTCTCGGTGACTGAGTGCCAACGCGTAGCAAGCGGAGGCAAAACGGGCTCAGTGGTGAAATCA
>NZ_KI271582.1:133490-163814 GCF_000469325.1 Schleiferilactobacillus shenzhenensis LY-73
TCCGGAACCTTTCTCCCCTCGATCAATACTTATGAAGGAGTGAACGCAATGACTGAATCAGATATGTCCATCAAATACGAGCCCACGGCCGTCGAAGCTGGGGTCTATAAGAAATGGCGCGACGCGGGGTACTTCAAGCCCAGCGGCGACAAGAAAGCCAAACCTTACAGCATCGTTATTCCGCCGCCGAACGTGACCGGCAAACTGCACATGGGCCACGCCTGGGACACGACGTTCCAAGATATGATCATCCGCCAGAAGCGGATGCAGGGCTACGATACCCTGTGGCTGCCGGGCATGGACCACGCTGGCATCGCCACCCAAGCCAAGGTGGAAGCCAAGCTGCGCAAGCAGGGCATCTCCCGCTACGACTTGGGCCGGGAGAAGTTCATCCAAGAGGTCTGGAAGTGGAAGGACGAATACGCCAAGACGATCCACGAGCAGTGGGCCAAGCTAGGCTTGTCTTTGGACTACTCTCGGGAACGGTTTACGCTGGATGAAGGCCTGAACAAAGCCGTCCGGACGGTCTTTGTTGATCTGTACAAGGAAGGCCTGATCTATCGCGGCGAGTACATCATTAACTGGGACCCGGAGCTGCGCACGGCCCTTTCTGACATCGAAGTGATCCACCAGGACGATAAGGGTGCCTTCTATCACGTGAAGTATCCGTATACGGACGGCAGCGGCTACATTGAGATTGCCACGACCCGGCCGGAGACGATGCTGGGCGATACAGCGATTGCGGTGCACCCCAATGACGAACGGTACAAGGACGTCGTCGGAAAGACAGTCATCCTGCCTCTGGTCGGCCGGGAGATTCCCATCATTGCGGACCATTACGTGGACATGCAGTTCGGGACCGGCGCCGTGAAGATCACACCGGCTCACGACCCCAACGACTTCGAGGTCGGCAACCGGCACAACCTGGAGCGGATCAACATCCTTAACGATGACGCCACGATGAACGAGAAGACCGGTAAGTACCAGGGCATGGACCGCTTTGAGGCACGCAAGGCCATCGTTGCCGATCTGAAGAAAGAGGGCTACTTGCTCTCCGTGGAGCCCATCGTCCACAGTGTGGGTCACTCCGAACGCTCTGGCGTTCAAGTGGAACCGCGTCTGTCTACCCAGTGGTTCGTCAAGATGAAACCGCTGGCCGAACAGCTGCTGGCGCAGCAGAAGACGGCGGACAAGGTCACTTTCGTTCCTGACCGCTTCGAGCACAACTTGACCAACTGGATGGAAAACATCCACGACTGGGTCATTTCCCGCCAGCTGTGGTGGGGTCACCGGATCCCCGCCTGGTACAAGAAGGGGACCAAGGAAATTTACGTTGGCATGGAGCCGCCCAAGGATCCCGAGAATTGGGAACAGGACCCAGATGTGTTGGATACTTGGTTCTCCAGTGCCCTGTGGCCGTTCTCCACGCTGGGCTGGCCGGACACCGACGCGCCGGATTACAAGCGCTACTTCCCGACCAACACGCTGGTCACCGGCTACGACATCATTCCCTTCTGGGTTGCTCGAATGATTTTCCAGAGCGAGCACTTCACCCATCAGCGCCCGTTTGAACACGTTTTGATCCATGGTTTAATGCGGGATTCTCAAGGCAGAAAGATGTCCAAGTCCCTGGGCAACGGCATCGACCCGATGGATATTATTAAGAAATACGGTGCCGACGCCCTGCGCTGGTACCTGTCCACCAGTTCGACCCCGGGCCAAGACGCCAACTTCAGCGAGCAAAAACTGGAGGCGGCCTGGAACTTCATTAACAAGATCTGGAACATTTCCCGTTTCGTACTGATGAACTTGGCGGACACCCCGGCCAGCACGACGCCGCCAGACCCGGCTGAGTTTGACTTGGCCGACCGCTGGATCTTCCACGAACTGAACGAGACGATCAAGAAGGTCACCCGCCTTTCTGAACAATTCGAATTCGGGGAAGCCGGCCGGGCGTTGTACAATTTCACCTGGAACGATTTTGCTGACTGGTACGTCGAGATGAGCAAGGAAGTCTTGTACGGAGACGATGAGCAGAAAAAGGCGGCTAAGCGCCGGAACCTGCTCTGGGTTCTGGACATGACGCTGCGTATGCTCCACCCGACCATGCCTTTCGTCACCGAGAAGATTTGGCAGGCACTGCCGCACACCGGAGAAACGATCATGCTGGCCCAGTATCCGCTGGCTCACGACCAGTTCACCGACGCCCAAGCGGCCAGTGATATGAATTGGATCATTGCTTTGGTACGGGCCACCCGGAACTTGCGCACCCAGGCCAATGCGCCGATGAGCAAGCCGATCCATTTACAGGTATTTATGGCTGAACCCCGGCTCGCGACGGTCTTCGATACTAACAAGCCGTTTATTCAGCGCTTCGTGAACGCCAGCCAGATGGATGCCTTGACCGGCAGCCAGCCGGCAGCGTCGGCCCAGATGATGACCGCCGTCATTCCCGGCGGGGAAGTGATCGTGCCGCTGAACGAATTGGTCGACATGAAGGCTGAGATTGCCCGATTAACCAAAGAACAGACCCGTCTGCAGAACGAAGTCAGTCGGGCCGATAAGAAATTGGCGAACCAGGGCTTTGTCAGCAAGGCCCCGGCAGCCGTTGTGGCGGACATGAAAGACAAGCGGGCGGCTTACCAAGAGCAGCTGACCACGTTGACCCAGCGGCTGGCCGATCTGCAGGACACCGCAGAATGAATTACCAAGAGACCCTGGCCTTTATCCACAGCCGGCCGCGCCTGCACCGCGGGCACGAATTGACGTGGATCAAAACGCTGCTGGCGGCTTTGGACCACCCTGAACGGCACGGGCAGTACGTCCACATCACGGGGACGAACGGCAAGGGGTCGGTGGCGACGATGACCGCCGCCATGCTCCAAGCAGCCGGGTTGCACGTGGGCCGCTTCATTTCGCCGTATATTACCCGCTTCAACGAGCGGTTTCAGGTGGACGGCATGGACATCAGCGATGACGCGCTGGCCGCCGCAGCGACTCACGTGGCCGCCGTCCTGGCGCAAATTCAGAAGACCGCACCGGATTTTGCGGTCACGGAGTTCGAGTTTGTCACTGCGCTGGGCTATTACTGGTTTGCCCAGCAGCACGTGGATGTGGCGGTCATTGAGGTCGGCATCGGCGGAGCCCACGACAAGACCAACGTGATCCAACCGGCCGTCAGTGCCATTACGACGGTCGGTGCGGACCATTTGGAATTGATTGGCCCCACCTTGAACGATGTCGCCCAGGAGAAATCCGGGGTAATCAAGCCCCATACGCCGGTGGTCCTGGGGGCCATTGCACCCGCCCAAACGGCGGTGATCACGGCGGTCGCAGCCGCCCAGCAGGCGCCCGTTTACCGTTATGGTCAGGACTTCAGTGTGCAGCACGCCCGGTTACGCCCAGCCCAGCATGCTTGGCAGTTTGATTACGTCCGCGGCGATGCCGGCATCGCCAAATTACGTCTGCCCAGCATCTCGGAGTATGAAGTACAAAATGCGGCGGTGGCGATTACCGTCAGTCAGCTGTACATGGCTGCGCAAGACCATGTCTTGACGCCGGCGGCTGTGCAGACTGGACTCAGCAATTTCCGCTGGCCCGGCCGGATGGAACTGCTCCAAGAAGCGCCATACCTGATGCTGGACGGTGCGCATAACGTGCCCGCCGCCAAGGCGCTGATCACCAGTGTCAAGAAGGCCTTCCCGGGGGTGTCCGTCCATCTGATTGCCGCTTTTCTGAAAGATAAGGACGTGACTGACATGCTGGCGCTGTATCAGCGGGCCGGTTGGGACGTGACTGGGACCGATTTTCCGGATGCCCGGTTATTGGCCTTGACCGATTGGCCGGCCACCCAACCGCCGATTCCCCGCGTGGCGGGCTGGCAGCGGGCCTTGGCCGGCGTGCTCCAAAGCGCCGACGCTGGCGACTTGATTCTCATGGCCGGGTCGTTGCACTTTGTGTCGCTGGTGCGGAACACATTATTGAAGGAGGCCGATTCGTGAAATTCGACGGCGTGATATTCGACATGGACGGGGTGCTGGTCGACTCCGAGCGGATGTACCTGCGGGCCAACTTGGCCGCTGGGCAGGCCCAGGGCTTGACCTTGACGGCGGCTGATTACGCACCGCTGGCCGGCGCAGCGAACGCAGACGCCAAGATTTTCTTCCAAAAATATTTCCCGGGCGAAAAAGCCCAGGAATTCTTGGATGATACCTATGCGTTGGTGGATCAGTACGTGGCCGCCGGTGACTTAAAGATCAAGCCCGGGGTCAAGACGCTGCTGACCACTTTACACCAGAAAGGCATCCCCTTGGCCGTGGGGTCCAGTAATTACGGCCGGACGGTGAATGAATTTCTCACGGCCGTCGGCATCAAAGACGCCTTTGACCACATCATCACCAGTGATGACGTGGCGGCGGGTAAGCCGGCGCCGGACATCTTCCTGGCTGCCGCCCATGCTCTGCACATTGCCCCGGCCCGCGCACTGGTCGTCGAAGACTCAGCCAATGGTGTGCAAGCCGCCTTGAATGCGCGAATGACGCCGGTGCTGGTACCGGATCTGCGCAGTGCGGAAGAAATCCTGACGCCGATTCCCCAGCCCGTCCTGGTGGCCCCCCGCATCACCCATATTGCTCATTTGTTCGATTAAGTGAGAAAAAACACCGTTGGCAGCGCGCCAGCGGTGTTTTTTTGCGTAATGTAACACGTAAGAGAAAGGATGATGACGATGAATACCAACGCCGCCATGCTGCCCCGGGAAAAAGCCAGCCAATTCGGGGTCAGTGCCCTCACCGATGAAGAACTGATCGTGCTTCTCATCGGTTCCGGCTCCAAACACCAGACCGTTTTTCAAATTGCCGAAGGCGTGGTGCAAACGTACCAATATTTGCCCCGGCTCCAGCAAGCAAGTATCACCGAATTAAGCCAGCAGCGGGGGATTGGACCGGCCCGAGCGACCTTGATTGCGGCCAGTATGGAACTCGGCCGGCGCTGTGCCCACCAGTTGGGGCACCGGTTCGGGACGGTCAATTCCGTTACGGAAGCAGCCGCCCACCTGGAGAATTACTTTGCGGGCGTCCACCAAGAAGAATTCATTGCCATTTATTTGGATGCCAAGAATGCAATCATTGCCCAAGAGGTCTTGTTCAAGGGAACGCTGACGGCGTCGATTGCGCATCCTCGGGAAGTCTTTGCGGGGGCGCTGCGTCACGCAGCGGCGACGGTCCTGGTCGCCCACAACCACCCCAGCGGGGATCCCACACCGTCAGAACAGGATCAGCTGCTCACGGAACGATTGGTCAGCGCCGGCCGAATTATTGGTATCGACGTGGTGGACCACTTGATCATTGGCCGCAATGCGTTCATTTCACTCCGCAGCGAAACGCCCTGGTGAGCCATGGATTTCATCAAGCTTTTCTAAAACCGGCCGTTTTCTGCCAAGTGAGCATGTTAGAATGTGTTACGGTGATTATCGATATGGCGACCAGTTTTCAGCAACTTGGGGCACGAGCCCGCCAACATAGTGGCGACAAGGCTTCTATGGTATAATTGTCGATATTAAATATCCGCGTGTGCGCTTTGAAGGAGAGAAACTTTCGTGTTTGGATTTGGTGCGAAAAATATCGGTATTGACCTAGGCACGGCCAATACATTGGTCTATGTGGAGGGCAAGGGTATTGTCCTGAATGAACCGTCTGTGGTCGCAAAAGATACCAGCACGGGTGATGTCCTCGCCGTTGGTTCCGAAGCCCGGGACATGATCGGCCGGACGCCGGCGAGTATCAAGGCGATCCGTCCAATGAAGGACGGGGTCATCGCCGACTACGATACCACGGTGGCGATGATGAAGTACTTCCTGCAAAAGTCCGGGGCGACGGGCAAACCGTACGTCATGGTTTGCGTGCCCTCGGGGGTAACAGAAGTCGAGAAGCGGGCGGTCACCGACGCTACCCGGGTCGCGGGGGCCAAGGATGCCTACGTGATTGAAGAACCATACGCTGCAGCGATTGGGGCCGGTCTGCCCGTCATGGACCCGACTGGCAGTATGGTCGTGGACATCGGCGGCGGCACCACGGACGTGGCGACGATTTCCCTGGGCGGGATCGTTTCGGCCCGGTCGATTCGAATGGCCGGCGATAAGATGGATGAAGCCATCATTTCTTACGTGCGCCAAGAGTTCAATCTCTTGATTGGCGAGCGGACCGCAGAAGAGATCAAGATGGAGATCGGTTCGGCTTCTGTGGAAGGGGCCAAGGATCTTGGTCCGATGTCCGTCCGCGGCCGCGACTTAGTGTCCGGCCTGCCCAAGACCATCGACGTATCCGGTGAAGATGTGGCTAAGGCCGTCCAAGAGGTCGTCCAGGCGATTATTGAGGCAATCAAGGATACATTGGAAGAAACGTCCCCGGAAATTGCGGCGGATGTGATCGATCGGGGGATCGTTCTCACGGGCGGCGGCGCTTTGTTGAAGAACCTGCCCGGGGTCATCTCGGATGCCACCGGCGTACCGGTGTTTATTGCCCAAGACCCGCTGGAATGTGTCGCCATCGGTACCGGTGAATCGCTGAAGCATATCGAATTGATGAAGCGGCGCTCCCGGTAATGTCGGTACCAGTTTTGAGCGGCTCGCCAGACCGATCAGCAAACCCACAAGCGGAAGGGTGAAGGACGGGCATGCGGAAATTTTTTGCCAATAAGAAGCTGATCATTGTCATGATCATCCTGATCGCGACGCTGAGCACCGTAGCGCTCTCTTTTCGTGTCCGCGAAAACCGGGCAGCGCCGCCGCTGGTCCAGCGGTTGGCCAACGACATCAGCAACGTGGCGGCGCAAGTCGTCTCGGCACCGATGGTGGCGGTTCATGCCGGCTACGATCAGGTGGGTGACTTGATCAATACCTATAATGAAAACCAAGCATTGAAGAAGAACATGACCCAGCTCCAGCAGACCCAAGCGACGAATGCCACCTTAAAGGCGGAGAATAAGCAGCTCAAAAAGCAGTTGAAGCTGAATGCCACGCTGTCCGATTACACTCAGATTCCGGCGAGTGTCGTGTCCCGGCAGCCGGCGGACTGGGAGAACATTTTCATGATCAACAAGGGCACCCACAGCGGTGTGAAGAAAAACATGCCGGTGGTCTCTGGGGCCGGTTTGATTGGCCGCGTGCTGGAAGTCCACAACTTTTCTGCCAAAGTCGAGCTGATCTCAACGGCCAATACCACAGCGGACCGTACGGCGGTGGAAATCGTCAACAAGAAAGAACAGCACATCAACGGCATCATCTCCGGGTACGACAAGCCCAGCGAGACGCTCTTGATGACTCAGATCAACACGAAGAACACCATTGAAAAGGGTGACACCGTCGTCACGTCCGGTCTGGGCGGGCTGACCCCTAAAGGCCTGTTCGTGGGTAAAGTGACTCAAATCAAAGATGATGATTACGGCCGGCCGGCCACCGTTTATGTCAAGCCGGCCACAGACTTGAATGACTTTTCCGTGGTCACGGTCATCAGCCGGGCCGTTCAGGGGGAATGATCATGGATCGACGACATTTTTGGCTGATCATGCTGTGGGCGGTTGTGGCCTTGTTTCTTGACGGGGCGGTGACCTACGCGCTGCAAGGGGTGCTGATTACCCCTCGGTGGCAAGTGGCCCCCAGCTTTTTATTATTATGGCTGGTCTACGTCTGCTACCTGCTGCCCACCGATTGGCGGATGCTGCTGGCCGGGCTCGTCCTGGGCGGCGTGTACGACATGTATTACTCGGGGATTATCGGTTTCTATGCCTTGGCATTCCCCGCCGTGATTTACGGCATTCGCTGGATTCGGCAGTATTTGCCCGTTAACGGACTGTATACCGTTCTGTTATACTTTATAAGTATTGTGGTCGTGACCAGCGGCGTCTACTTTGGCCACCGCTTCCTCGGGGTCGGCGGCGAAGGGTTCGTCGGCTTCGTCAGTCAGGTGCTGTGGCCGACGATCCTGGTCAACGTGGTGCTCGCGGGGGTGCTGTACGGTCCCTGTGTACGGCTGCTGACAAAGTGGCAGAGCGGCAAATAACGGAAACAGCGAAAGGGCGAAGACAATGGCAAGTGCGACACTGAAGGGACGCAAAGACGGCTATGAAGTCCAATTGGACGACGCGGCGTCGTTCGCGGATAATCTGACGGATCTTGGCGGCCTGCTGCGGCAGGTGCATGAGGCGCAGGCGGCTTTGCATGAAGATCAAGCCAACTTTGTGATCGTCACCGGCCGGCGGCTGCTGACGCCTGATCAGGAAATCGCTGTGCGGGCGCTGTTAGACCCGTATCCCCATTTCCAGATTACTGCGTTTAAGGCCGCCGTCATGGACGCTCATGACCTTTCTCCCCTAATTCGCCAGACCCACGTACCGGTGGCCATTGGCGTCATTCGCAGCGGCCAGGAGCGCCAGTTCGACGGTGATGTCTTGTTCATCGGGGCGCTGCACCATGGCGGGGTGCTCAAAGCCCGGGGCAGTGTCTTCCTGCTAGGGGAAGCCGCGGGGGTAATCCACGCCGGTTATCCGGATGATGCCGAAGCGGTGGTGGTCGGTGACTTGACCGGGGCGACGCAGGTGCGTATCGCCGATATGGTGGATATCGTGGATCAGGCTAACACTCACTTGACGGCCACCAGCTTCGCTTACGTGAACGATTTGCATGCGATCGATTATTCAGAATGCATCAATCTGCGCCAAATGCGGCCACGGTTGTATGCCCAAATGGAGGAATGATCTGTGCCGGCCATTTCATTAGTGATCACGTCCGGGAAGGGCGGCGTGGGTAAGACCACCGCGACAGCCAACATCGGAACGGCGCTGGCGATGATCGGCAAACGGGTCTGTGTCATCGACTTGGATCTGGGCCTGCGTAATTTGGATATTATGATCGGGTTAGGCAATCGTATTCTTTACGACATCGTTGATGTGGTCCAGGGACGGGCGACGCTGCACCAGGCCCTGGTCAAGGATACCCGCTTCGAAGACCGGCTGGTTTTGCTGCCGGCCGCCCAGAATGCAGACAAGAACGTCTTGACGCCGGCCTCTGTGCGCCAAATCGTCGATGCCTTGCGCAGTGAGTTCGATTACATCCTGCTGGACTGCCCGGCGGGAATCGAGCAGGGGTTTCGCAACGCGCTGGCCGGAGCGGATGGCGCGCTCATCGTGACGACCCCGGAGCTGTCCGCGTTAAGCGATGCCGACCGGGTCATTGGGCTGATTGAAGCGTACCACATGCCCATCGGTCCCCGCTTGATCGTCAACCGGGTGCAGGCGGCGATGATTGCGGCCGGGACCAGTCTGACGGTGGCGGCCATTGCCCACCGGCTCGCTTTGCCTTTGCTGGGTTACGTCGTGGATGATAATGCCATTATCACCGCGGATAATAATGGTGAACCGGTGGTGTTTGATACCCACTCCAAAGCCGGGGCGTGCTACCATAACATCACGGACCGGTTGTTGGATCCGCAAACCCCTTTGCTGCCGCTGATCACCAAGCAGCCGACATTTTGGCAAAAACTTTTTCGTCGGGCTTGACATTCATTCTCATACCCGTTATGATGTCTCTAATTTCATTTGTACGATAGGCGTGTCCGGAAGAGTAGCCGTTGGTTTCTGTTCAGAGAGTCCCTGGGTGGTGGAAAGGGATCTGAGCCGGCGGTGAACCACATCCGGATCGGCTGACCCCTGAACAGAGTAGGGGGCTCCGTTCGGTCCCGTTAGCGACCAAGCCGGTGATAGCCGGCGAGAAGAGTCTGCTGCTGCGACAGCGGGGCCGGTACTGCCGGTCCTGTGCCGCAATGGCGGAGAAGCTAAGGTGGGACAGCGCGAAAAACGCCCTTACGATCGAAAATTTTCGGTCGTGGGGGCGTTTTTTTGTTGGCTGAGCACGGGTGCGCCCCTGCCCGGACTTGTTCACAAATGAAGCCTTATCTGGTTCAAAAAGGAGGAAATTATCATGAATTGGCAATATATTGGTTCAATCCTGCCCGCACTTTTATCGGGGACCAAAATCACCCTGATTATTTTTCTCGGCACCTTAGTGCTTTCCATTCCCTTGGGGATCCTGGTCTCTGTGGGCCTGCGCAGTCGTTTCAAGCCGCTGGTTTGGCTGCTGGACGGCTACGTGTGGCTGATGCGGGGCACGCCCTTGTTACTGCAATTGATTTTCATCTTTTACGGCCTGCCGGTGATTGCCATTTACTTCGACCGGATGAGTGCCGTGTTCCTGGCGTTCGTCCTGAACTACGCGGCGTACTTTGCTGAGATTTTTCGCGGCGGCCTGCAAGCCATTCCCCAGGGGCAATATGATGCGGCCAAGGTGTTGAAACTGACCCCGTGGGAAACGTTCCGCTTGATCGTTTTGCCTCAGGTGGTGAAGAATGTCATTCCCGCCGTCGGTAATGAAGTCATCAACCTGATCAAGGATTCCTCCTTGGTGTACGTTCTGGGTATTGGCGATCTGCTGCGGGCCGGGAACATTGCCTCGGCACGGGACGTCACGCTGGTGCCGCTGGTACTGGTGGGCATCGTTTACCTGACGCTGACGGCCCTGCTCACGTGGGGGTTGCGGTCACTGGAGAAACACTACGCGTATTATCGCTGAACGAAGGAGATGGCAGTCATGTTAGAAATGAAAAATATCAATAAAGCGTTTGGCGATCGGATCATTTACCAGAACTTCAATCTCACGATCCAAGACGGGGAGACCCTCGGCATCGTGGGTCCCAGCGGTGCCGGCAAGACGACGCTGCTGCGCATGATCACCGGGTTGGAGCCCATCGATAGCGGGGCCCTCCTGCTGGACGGCCAGCCCATCGACCCCTACCGCAACCGGGCAGATGCCGGTAAAGTCGGTGTGGTCTTCCAAGACTTCCAGTTATTCCCGCACTTGAGTGTGTTAGCCAACGTCTTGGTCGGCCCCGTTTACGCCCAGAAAACAGATCGCGCCGCGGCCACGCAAGCCGCCACGGCCCTGTTGGACCAGCTGGGACTGGCCGACCACGCCCAGGACTATCCGTACCAGCTGTCGGGGGGCCAGCAGCAGCGGGTCGCGATTGCCCGGGCACTGGCGCTGAAGCCGGCAGTCTTGGCCTATGATGAACCGACGTCCGCCCTGGATCCGGCGATGACCACGGACGTGGCCCAGCTCATTAAAGGGTTTGCAACCCAGGGCATGACCCAATTGATCGTTACCCACGACATGCCCTTTATCGACCAAATCAAACCTCGGGTCATTACGGTGGGAGGTAAAGACAATGCCCAAACGACTGCGTAACGTTATTACCGGTATCTTGGCCGTCGTCCTGCTGCTCCTGAGTGCCGCCGGCTGTGCGCGGGAGATTCCCAAGGGGGATGCCACGAGTCAGATCGAACAGCGCGGCACGATCGTGGTGGGACTGGACGAGACCTTCGTGCCCATGGGCTTCCGGGCCAAAGACGGCCAGCTCTCTGGGTTTGACATTGATTTGGCGAAGGCGGTGGGTAAAAAAATCGGCCTGCGCATGGATTTTCAACCGATTGATTGGGATATGAAGGAAACTGAACTGCGCAACCACACCATCGATGTGATTTGGAACGGCTACACCATCACTGCCCAGCGTAAGAAGCAAGTCGCCTATTCGCTGCCCTACTTGATGAACCGGCAGATCATTGCTGTGACCAAGGCGAGCGGGATCCGGACGGTGGCGCAATTGAAAGGCAAGGTCGTGGGGGCCCAAACCGGGTCGTCGGCGGCGATGGATATCGACGACGAACCAAAGATACTCAAAAACAGGATCAAGGATAACACCCCGATCCTGTATGACAGTTATAATGATGCATTCATCGATTTAAAGGCCAACCGCATTCAGGGATTGGTCCTGGATTCCGTGTTCGGTGAGTATACGATCGCCCACTCAGCGGACCCCGGTGCGTATCGGGAACTGAACAGCGGTTTTCCCAGCGAAGAGTTCGCCGTCGGGATGCGCAAACAGGATGTTCGGTTACGGCAAAAAATTAACACGGCCCTGCGTGCCGCCGCGGCCGACGGCACGATTACCCGCCTCGCCAAGAAATGGTTCGGAGATGCCGCCGTGGTCTCGCCTACGCTGCGTTCGACAAGTAGTACACCGCGGCAATGACGATAGAGCCGACAGAGAAGATCAGCATCAGCCAAATGAAGACCCGCAAGATCTTGTCAAACGTGCTGCGTTCTTTTTTCAAGTTTAATCCCACCTTGTTTTTATCGCTGTGCTTAGTTTACTATTGATTGGAATAACTTTCAATTCAAGCCGAGGAGGGCGCAACATGGGTGACTGGATCTACCTGGCGTTTTTACCGATCATCATGGTGCTGGGCGGTGGCGGTTATAATTACCTTTCCGCCCGCTGGCATGGTAAGCCGCTGCACTTGGTGAACTGGCTGGTTCTGCCGCAATTCCTGGGCGTCTTCATTCTGACCTATCCTGCCGGCGGGGTGGGCATGAGCCTGCTGCCAATCTGTGTCTTGACGGCGGTGGTCTTCGGCTTGGTCTACTTGGTCTTCAAGATCGTTCGCGATCGGGATCTGCTTCTGGGGGAGTATTGGCGGTCGGTTTGGCGGTACTGGGCCCTGCTCAGCGGCGGCTGGTACGTGTTTGCTTTAGTGGTTTGGCTCGTGGCAAAAATATAGAATGAAACACCTGTTCTCAGTTGACTGGCATGCCGGTCAACTGTTTTTTTAATTTTGGTCATCATTTTTAGATCCGGTAATCGACCGTGTGTGCGTGTTTTCACAGCAATTCCGGGTATTTTTTTGCAAAAATGGAAAACTAAGCCCTTTTTGGGGCGAGTTGTGGTGGCGGGTGGGGGATTGTGGTAAACTTTATCTATCGGGATTCTTGGGGGGTGACGCACATGCTGATGGGTGAATATCACCACACGATCGACACCAAAGGGCGGTTGATCGTCCCGGCGAAATTCCGCTCAGAGTTAGGCGCCACCTTTGTTGTCACCCGGGGCTTGGACACGTGCCTATTTGGGTACCCGCTGCCCCAGTGGCAAAAGATTCAGGAACAGCTTGCTCACTTGCCCACGAATAAAAAAGACGCACGTGCGTTCACTCGATTCTTCTATTCCGCTGCTGCAGAAGTGGTCCTGGACAAACAAGGCCGCATCAATGTGCCGGATAACTTGCGGGATTTTGCGCATTTGACGAAAGAGTGCGTCTTCGTGGGCGTCGCCAGCCGCATTGAGATTTGGGCGGCACCGACGTGGGCGAAGTACATGGACCAATCCTCGGCGAATTTTGATTCGTTGGCAGAGGATCTCATGGATATCGATCTTTAAGAAAGAAAGGAGCATCGTCGTGGCCTTTGTGCACCATACGGTTTTACGGAAAGAAGCGGTGGCCGGTCTGGCCATTCAGCCGGGCGGGACATACGTCGACGCCACGTTCGGCCGCGGGGGCCACACGGCCCTGATTCTCCAAGAGCTAGCCGGCAGCGGCCAAGTGATCGCCTTCGATTCTGATGAAGCGGCCATTACGGCGGGTCACGATCGGTTCGCGGACCAGCTGGCAGCGAATCAGCTGGTCTTGGTCCATGATAATTTCCGCCATTTATCCCGGGTCCTGCACCAAGTAACGACGGCACCCATTCGCGGGGTGCTGTATGACCTGGGCGTGTCGTCACCGCAATTCGATGATCCCCGCCGGGGCTTTTCTTACCGCTTCGACAGTCCCTTGGATATGCGCATGGACCAAAGCCAGCCGCTCTCGGCTCAGACCATCATCAATGAATGGGACCAGCGGGAGCTGACCCGGATCATTCACCGGTACGGGGAAGAACGTTTCGCCGGCGCCATTGCCAAGCGCATCGTCGCGCGGCGGGCGAGCGCCCCAATCACCACCACCGGAGAACTGGTCGAGATTATCAAAGAAGCGATTCCGGCGGCCGCCCGGCGTACCGGCGGTAATCCGGCCAAGCGGACGTTCCAAGCGATCCGAATCGCCGTCAACGACGAACTGGGGGCCTTAGAGGATTCCTTGGAAGAAGCCGTTGCCGTGTTGGGCCCGGGGGGGCGCTTGAGTGTGATCACCTTCCAATCACTGGAAGATCGCGTGGTCAAACATGTCATGCAAAAACACGCCACCAGCGATCTGCCGGCGGATCTGCCGATTTTGGGAACACCGGCAGACGTGGATTTGAAGCTGGTGACGCGCAAGCCGATCCGGCCGACAGAGACTGAACTCGAAGAAAATCATCGGGCGCACAGTGCCCGGCTGCGAATCGCAGAAAAAGTGATGCGTGAAAATTAATTTATTGGGTGTAAGGAGTTGTTGATGATGATCGAACAGAAAGACCTGGATTGGGGCCAGGGGAGTGCAGCCCCGCAACGGAAGACGGCGCCAACCCCGCAGGCTGCCCCGCAAAGTGCCCCGGCCGCGGTCCCGCGGCGGGTGCCGTTAAGCGGCTGGGAACGGGTCCTGGTGACGGCTATTGCCGCCGTATGCGGTTTCTTCATGCTGACGATCGTCAGCGTACAAGTCTCTGTCTCCACGACGCAGCGTCAATACCAGAATGTCACGGCCACCGTCAACGAAAAAAAGAGTCAAAATAATGACCTCCAGCAGGAGATTGGCGAGCTGACGAGTTCAGAACGATTGAACGCGTTTGCCAAAGCCCATGGTCTCACGCTGATCGAGGGCAATATAAGGAACATCAGTAAATAATGAAATCTCCGAATTCTCAACGAAAGTCCCCGAACCCGAAGACTCGACGCAATCGCCAAATCGTTGGTATCGTGCTATTGGCGACGGCGCTGTTCTTCTTCGGCGCCGTCGTCTTTCGCTTTTTTAATATTACGATCAGCGGCCAGGTCGATGGGGTCAAACTGGCGGACAGAACCCGGCGCCAATACACCCGGGAGACGGTTTTGAAAGCCAAGCGGGGGACCATCTACGCCAGCAATGGCGACGTTATCGCCGAGGATTCGAACGTGTACACGCTTTATGCCATTATTGACCATGATTACGTGGACCTGGCTGGGAAACCGCTGTATGTCACCGATAAAAAGAAAACGGCCCAAGTGCTGAGCCAGTATCTGAGCCTTTCTGCCAGTCAAATCGAGAAGATCCTCAATCCTGCAGCCAATCCCAAGACAAAAAAGAAGCCGTTCCAGGTGGAGCTGGGCAATGCCGGGAAAAATATCGACCTGGCGACGAAGAAAGAGATCGATAAGCAGCACCTGTCCGGGATCAACTTCCGCGCCCAACCGTCCCGCCTCTATCCCAACGGGACCTTCGCGAGTCACGTGATCGGTATTGCCCAGTTGAAGAATCCGAAAGAAAATGCCAGTGATTCTGACGCTCAGCTCACCGGGGTGATGGGCATCGAGAAGTACTTCAACACCCAGCTGAGCGGTATCAACGGCCGCCAGCAGATTCAAACGGATGCGAATGGGTACGAACTGCCCCTGTCGAAGGTCGTTACTAAGAAAGCCAAGGACGGGGACAGTCTGACCCTGACCATTGATGCCCGGCTGCAGAACAACTTGGAGACACTGATGCAGAACGTCCAGGATAAGTACCAGCCTGTGGGCATGAACGCCATCCTAATGAATGCCAAGACCGGGGCTATTTTGGCCGCCAGCCAGCGGCCCACCTTCGATGCCTCGACCATGAAGGGCCTGGGCAGTGTCTGGCGGGACACCTTGGTGGAAGATGCGTACGAACCGGGCTCCGTCATGAAGGTACTGTCCATGGCGGCGGTGGTGGATTCCGGCCATTACGATCCCAACGCGACCTATCAATCCGGGGCTGTTACCCTGGACGGCAGCACTGTGCGGGACTGGAACTATTCCGGCTGGGGGACCATTCCTTACAGTCAGGTCTTGACCCGGTCCAGCAACGTCGGCATGGTGCACTTGGAAGAGCTGATGGGGGCGGCCACGTGGAAGAAATACTTGACCCGCTTCCACATGGGGGAGAAAACCGGCATCACCCTGCCCGGCGAAGTGAGCGGGATGTACCAGTTTGGCCGGGCCATCGACCAGGCCAACACATCCTTCGGGCAAGCCATCAACGTCACCGCGGTGCAAATGATGCAGGCCTTCTCGGCGGTGGCCAATGGCGGTAAAATGGTCCAGCCGCAAATCGTCAGCAAGATCAAGAATCCGCTGACCGGTAAGACCAAGACGTATCAGCCCAAAGTCGTCGGTCAGCCGATCAGCGCCGCCACCGCCGCCAATGTGCTGGGTCAGATGCGGACCGTGGTGAACAATAAAGAAATCGGTACAGGGGCCGCCTACCAGCTCCCAGGCGTGGACTTGGCCGTCAAGACCGGGACTGCCCAAATTGCCAATCCCAAGGGCGGCGGCTACTTGACCGGGGACAGCAATTACATCTTCTCCGTCGTCGGGATGGCCCCGGCCAGCAATCCGCAGTACATCCTGTACATCACGATGCAGCAGCCCAAGAAGATGACGGCGCCGGCCGAAACGATCTTGGCGAGCATCTTTAAGCCGATGATGACCCGGGTCCTTAGCTATGGGGCCCAAGGCAGCACCGCCGCCACGAAACAGGTGACGATGCCCAACGTGACCAACCAAACCACGGCGGAAGCCAAGGCAGCGCTGGCTAACGCGGGGCTGACGCCAGTGCTGGTCGGCAGCGGCACGCACATCGTGCAGCAGCTGCCGGCGGCCAACAGCCACGTCTTGGCGGGCCAGCGGGCAGTGCTCCTCACCGATGGGGCGGCGCTCATGCCCAGTGTGACAGGGTGGTCAAAAAATGATATTTTGAAACTGGCGCAAATTACGGGTATCCAGGTCAACTTTACAGGGACCGGGTACGCCGTCGCGCAGAGCTTGCCGGCTAATTCGGTGATCACCACGAATAGTACAGTCTCTGTGACATTACAATCCCGATAGGTGGAGAGAAGACACATGAGCGCATTGTTGACAGTACTGGTCAGTTTTTGTTTAACCGCTGCGGTGGAACCGCTGCTGATCCGTTATTTCCGGCGGCACCACGAAGGCCAGAAAATACGGCAGGAGGGGCCCAAATGGCACGCGAAGAAGAGCGGCACCCCGACAATGGGGGGCATCGGCTTCATCGTGGTGATCGTAGTCACCGTCCTGGCTGCCGCCGCGACCCACAGCCTGCACCGGACGCTGCTGGTGGCCTTGCTGGTACTGCTGGGCTTTGGTCTGATCGGTTTTGCCGACGACGGCATGAAGCTCTTTTATAAGCGCAACATGGGCCTCAAGGCCTGGCAAAAACTGCTGGGCCAAATCGTGATCAGTGCGATCTTTCTCTGGGTCTATTTCTCAGAAAAGATGCCGTACAGCTTGTACATTCCCTTCGTCGGGGTCGTTGCCGACAGCGTGTTTTTCGCGGCGTTTGCGCTGTTCTGGCTGGTCGGGTTCTCTAATGCCGTCAACTTGACCGACGGCTTGGACGGGCTGGTCAGCGGGTTAGGGATCATCGCCTTTGGTGTTTATGCCATCATTGCCTGGCAGGATGCCCGCACCGATGTGCTGCTGATCTGCTTGGCGGTAGTCGGAGCACTGGCGGCCTTTCTCCTCTTCAACCACAAACCGGCTAAGATCTTCATGGGCGACGTCGGCTCGCTGGCCTTGGGCGGCTTGCTGGCGGCGGTCTCGATCATGCTCCACCGGGAATGGTCGCTGCTGCTGGTGGGCATCGTGTTCGTCTGCGAGACCGCCAGTGTGATCCTCCAGGTGGGCAGCTTCAAGCTGACCGGCAAGCGGCTGTTCAAGATGACCCCGATTCACCACCACTTCGAGATGCTGGGCTGGAGTGAGTGGCGTGTGGTGCTGACTTTCTGGACGGTCGGTGCGCTCGGCGGGATTCTATACTTAATGATTTGGTAGTTTAGAGGGAGCGAACGTTGTGAAGAAAATCGAGACATATCGGAATAAGAAAGTATTGGTGATGGGTTTGGCTAAGAGCGGGGCGAATGCGGCGCGGCTGCTGCAGCAGCTGGGGGCTTTCGTCACCGTCACGGACATCAAACCCTTCGACCAGAACCCGGCCGCCCAGGCCCTGCTGGACGAGGGTGTGCGGGTGATTACCGGCGAACAGCCGCTGGCCTTGCTCGATGAAGACTTTGCCCTGATGGTCAAAAATCCGGGCATCCCGTACGACAATCCGTTCGTGGATAAAGCAGAGAAGCGGGGTATTCCGATCATCACGGAACCAGAATTGGCCTACGAAATATCCGCTGCCCCCTGGGTGACGATCACCGGCACGAACGGGAAAACGACGACGACCACGCTGATCGCCGAGATGCTCAACGCTGACCGCGCTCAAGGCAAGGCGTATTTGGCGGGCAACATTGGCATTCCCGCCAGCGCTGTCGCTGAGAAGGTCACCCCGGCCGATACGATGGTCGTGGAGATGTCCAGTTTCCAGCTGGCCGGTACGACCCAGCTGCACCCGCACATTGCCGTGCTCACCAATATTTATTCCGCTCATCTCGACTACCACAAGACCCGCGCCAATTACATCAATGCCAAGATGAAGATGGTGGCCAATCAGACCGCTGACGATTACTTTGTGGTCAATTGGGACCGGGACGAGTGGCAGCAGCTGGCGCAGCGGACCAAGGCCCAGGTGGTGCCTTTCTCCCGCCAGAACCTGACCCATGACGGGGCTTACTTAGAAGACGGCACGCTGTACTTCCAAGGGACGCCAATCATCAAAGCGGACGACATCCGCATTCCTGGTGCCCACAACATAGAAAATGCCCTGGCGGCCATCGCCGCAGCCAAGTTGGCCGGGCAAGCGGATAACGCCGCCATTGCCCATGTCTTGAAGACCTTCCCCGGTGTGAAGCACCGCATGCAATATGTGGAGACGTGGCAGGGCCGCAAGATTTACAACGATTCCAAGGCTACCAATATCGTCTCGACTGAAGTCGCGCTGCGCTCGTTCCCTGGCCCCGTCGTCCTCATTGGCGGCGGTCTGGACCGCGGCTTTACTTTTGAAAAACTGATTCCGCTGCTGAAAGACCACGTCCACACCATGGTCGTGTATGGCCAGACCAAGCAGCTGATGGCCGACGTCGCGAAGAAGGCGGGGATCACCGACCTGCACATCGTCGATACGCTGGATGACGCGGTCCCGGTCGCACTGCGGGAGAGCCGTCCTGGCGACGTCGTCATCCTCAGCCCTGCTGCTGCCAGTTGGGATCAGTTCCACACGTTCGAAGAGCGGGGCGACCGGTTCATTGCGGATGTGAATCAGTTTATTAAGGAGAATCCGGCATGAGAGTGATCGTATCCGGCGGCGGTACCGGGGGGCATATCTACCCAGCACTGGCGCTCATCAAGCGGCTTCAAGAACGGCAGCTGCTCGACGCCGTTCTGTATGTCGGCACCCCCAAGGGACTAGAAAGCCGCATCGTACCGGCGGCAAATATTCCCTTTGAGACGATTACCCTGCAAGGGTTCAAACGCAAATTGACCTGGGACAACGTGCATACTGTGCAGCTGTTTCTCCAGGCCGTCCGCCGGGCGAAGGCCATCGTCAAGGAGTTTCAACCCGATGTGGTGATCGGTACGGGCGGCTACGTCAGTTCTGCCATCGTGTACGCCGCGGCCAAAGCCCATGTGCCCACCTTGATCCACGAACAGAATTCTGTGGCCGGGATCACCAACAAGTTTTTGGGTCATTACGTGGACCGCATCCTGATTGCCTTCCCGGAAGTGGCAGACCAGTTCAAGCATGAGCAAAATAAGATTATGCTGGTGGGCAATCCCCGGGCCCAAGAAGTGGCCGGTTTAGCCCCGAATGAGCGGTTGAACGAATTCGGGTTGGTACCAGGCCGGGCGACGGTCCTGATCTTTGGCGGCAGCCGGGGGGCTGCACCGATCAATCAAGCCGTCAGCGAGGCCATTCCCGAGTTTGCCGGCCAAAGCTACCAAGTCCTCTTCGTCACTGGCAATGCCCATTTTCAGGCTGTGACAGAGAAGCTGGCTGGCGTGAAGATTCCTGGGAACGTTAAGGTCGTGCCCTATGTTGACAACATGCCGGCGATTTTACCAGACGTGACCTTACTGGTGGGTCGAGCGGGCGCCACCAGCATTGCCGAGATCACCGCGTTGGGGATCCCCAGTATCTTGATTCCGTCACCGTATGTGACTCATAACCATCAAGTGAAGAACGCGCAGGCGTTAGCCGCCAGCGGGGCCGCTGTGGTCCTGCCGGAATCCGACTTGACTGGCAAATCGCTGCTGAATGCCATCACGGTGATTATGGGGGATGACGACCGCCAGAAGCGGATGCATACGGCTACGCTGGCGCTGGGCCACCCGCATGCCGCCGACGACATTATCACGATCATGCAGTCACTCATGCCGCATTCGTAATCCGATAGTCAGGTGAGAAAGGGGGCAGCCGCATGGCCCGGCGCAAACCGCAAGGGAAAACCAAGGTGGATCCAGAAAAAACGATCAAGCCTTGGGAAGAATACCTGCACAAGGAGCAGACCAAAGAGCAGAAAAATGCCCGTCGCCAGTACCGCGCTCCGCTGCATGTATCCAAGACGCTGCCCCAGCTCAAGCGGACCCGGCTCAGTCGGCTGGTGCGCAATGTCGTCATCGTCTTGGCCATACTGCTGACGATCGGCGGCAGCGCTGCTTACTTTCTCACGCCCTTCAGCCGGGTGCGTGAAATCTCGGTGACGGGGACCACGATTGCTGCGGACCAAGCCGTCATCGACCAAAGCGGTATCCGCAGCGGGGCGGGCCTGTTCCACGTGTTCCTCCACCGCCAAGATTACACCCGGCACCTGCTCAAGCAGATGCCGCTGTTGAAGAAAGTGGCCATCAAGCGGACCGGGATCAATGACATTGTGTTGCAGGTCAAGGAATACCCTGTGGTCGGCTATGCGGTTAAGGCAGGGATTTATCATCCGATTCTGAGTACCGGCACCGTGGTTAGCGGTGGTCAAAGCAAGCCGGTGGGTAATTATCCCGTCTATGCCGACTTCACCAAAGCGGCTCATTTGCAGGCAGCGGTCAAAGTGTATGCGTCGCTCGCAGCGCACGTGCAGACGGATATCTCGGAGATTCATGATATTGGTGATAAAGACAATCCGAACCGGGTGATGCTTTACTTGAATGATGGGAACAAAGTCATCGCCGACCTTGATTCATTAAAGCAAAAGATGGTCTATTATCCGGCGATGAAGGCCCAGCTGAAAGGGCCAGGGATCGTAGATTTGGAGGTGGGGGCTTACGCCGTGCCGAACAGTACCGCAAAAGACACCAAGAAACCGTAATATGTATGCTTTCGGTTCCTTCCCCCCGACCCGGTGTGTTAGAATTTCATATAGTGAGTATGGCGTGGCGGTCTGCACTTTGGACCAGGCGGCATACAGTCCATTAATCGCAAATAACAAGGCGTTCGAAGGAGGCCACAATTCATGGACAAGTCCAAAGTGATCGTTGGGCTCGATATTGGTACCACTTCAATCAAAGTAATTGTGGCGGAATCGATTCAGAATCAATTGAACGTGATCGGTGTGGGGAGCGAGCGGTCTGAGGGGTTATCCCGGGGCGTCATCGTGGACATCGACAAGGCCAGTGCCTCGATCAAGAGTGCGGTGGCCCACGCGGAGAAGAAGGCCAACGTCCCGATCAATGCAGTCTATGCGGGGATTCCGGCCAACATGTTGAATATTGAAAAATGCGACGGCATTTTTGCTGTTGGGGAACCATCACGGGAGATTACTGCCCAGGATGTGGCTCAAGTGGTCAATTCAGCATTGATTCGGAACCTTCCGCCAGAACGGGAAATCGTTGATGTGCTGCCCTCGGAGTTCATTGTCGACGGATTCGACGGGATCAAAGACCCCCGCGGCATGGTGGGGACCCGGTTAGAGTTTCACGGAATCCTCTTCACAGCGGCAAAGACGGTGATCCACAACACCCGCAAGGCCATTGCCCAAGCGGGGCTTAACTTAGCCGGCTTGGTGATCAATCCCTTGGCACTGGGCCAACTGGTGCTGGATGACGGCGAGGCCGATTTCGGCACCATTGTCCTGGATTTGGGCGGCGGTCAGAGTACCGCGGCCGTCATCCACGACCATAAGCTCAAGTATTCCCACGTTGACCCTGAAGGCGGAGAATATATTACCAAAGATATTTCCGTGGTATTGAACACCACGCTGGCGAATGCTGAACGGTTGAAGCGGGAATATGGCAATGCCGACGCGGAGCTGGTCAGCAGTGACAACCAGTTTCCGGTGGCCATCGTCGGCCAAACCAACCCGCAAATGGTCGGGGAAGATTACTTGGCGGCCATCATTCAAGCCCGCGTTGAACAGATTCTGCAACGGTTAGGCGCCGGCCTGCGCCAAGTGCATGCCTTTGACTTGCCGGGCGGGATCGTCATCACCGGCGGCGTATCGGCGCTGCCCGGGGTGGTCGAGCTGGTTAAGAAAGTTTACCAGCGACCAGTTAAGCGCTATATCCCGGACCAGATGGGTCTGCGCCACCCCTCCTTTGCGCAAGGGCTGAGTATTGTTTCCTACATTGCCCAGTTGAGCGAAATCGATATCTTGATTCGCCGGGTCGTCGATCCAGCCGAGGCAGCGCCGCAACGGGCCGCTAGCCCAAGCCGGCCAGCTGCACCGGCACCGCAGCGGCCGACCGCCGAACGGCGCCCGGACACCGCCGGCAGCCGCCATCCGCAAAGCAGTCCAGCCGGCGAGCCGGCACCGGCCCCTAAGAAAAAGAAAAAAAAGACCAGTCAGCGAATCAAGAATCTCTTCACCAACTTTTTCGATTGATCGCCGATAACATGAGGAGGAACACGTATGGATTACAAGATGGAAAATACTGAGGTCCCCAGCGCTAAGATCAAAGTGATCGGCGTCGGCGGCGGGGGCGGCAATGCCGTCAACCGGATGATCGATGAAGGGGTGCAAGGTGTCGAATTTATTGTTGCCAATACCGATACCCAAGCACTGAGTGCCGCTAAGGCGGAGACCAAGATTCAATTGGGACCGAAGCTGACCCGCGGGTTGGGCGCCGGTTCCAATCCGGATATTGGTCAAAAAGCGGCTGCCGAAAGTGAAGAAGTGCTGGCCGACGCCTTAAAAGGGGCCGACATGGTCTTTGTCACAGCCGGCATGGGCGGTGGTACCGGGACTGGGGCAGCGCCCATCGTGGCCAAAATCGCCAAGGATTCCGGTGCACTGACCGTGGGTGTGGTGACCCGACCGTTCACCTTTGAAGGACCCAAGCGGGGGCGCAACGCGGCTGAAGGCATTGCCAACTTGAAGGCCAACGTGGATACCCTGGTCATTATCTCGAATAACCGCTTGCTGGAAACGGTGGATAAGAAGACACCGCTGCTGGAAGCCTTCCGGGATGCGGACAACGTCTTGCGCCAAGGTGTCCAAGGAATTTCTGACCTGATCACCTCCCCTGGCTACGTGAACTTGGACTTTGCGGACGTGAAAACGGTCATGGAGAATCAGGGCTCAGCCTTGATGGGTATCGGTTCTGCCACCGGTGAGAACCGCACCGTGGAAGCGACTAAGGCGGCAATTTCGTCACCGCTGCTGGAAGTCTCCATCGACGGGGCCAAGCAGGTGCTGCTGAATATCACCGGCGGCCCGGACCTGTCGCTCTTCGAAGCCCAGGACGCTTCGAGCATCGTTTCCGACGCGGCCACCCAGGACGTTAACATCATCTTCGGGACCTCGATCAATGAGAACCTGGGGGATGAAGTCGTGGTGACTGTCATTGCCACCGGGATTGACGACGCCGAACTGAAGGCCAAGGAGAAACAGGAAGACGCGCAGATGGCCCATGGCGGCCGGCCTGCCCGGGCGAGCCATACGGCGCCCACAGGCAACGCAAATGGCCAATCGGCCTCTCCGCAAGCTTCTCAGCCAACGCCGGCAGCACCGGGCCAACAGCCCGATGCCCGGGTGAGTGAGAAAGAAGATCCGTTATCCGATTGGAATCTCCTTAACCATTCCAGCCGCCGGAACAACCGCAATAGTGACGACAACAATGACGACAAGCCGGCGTTCGATATTTTCCATCAACCAGAAAACAACGTGAACAACACCGATGATGACGACGACAGCACGCCGCCGTTCTTCAAACATCGTAACCGGTAATGCCAGCAGCACAGCTTTCTTGAAAGGAGGAAGGCCCCATGGCTTTTGATAAATTGAATCGTTTCTTCGGGGTGGCGGAGGATGATTACGATACCCCGGCGGAAACCGATAAGCCGGCCCCGAATCATCCCACCGGGAGCAGCAGTGCGCCGGACGAACGGAATGTGATTGCGTTGAACGCCAAGCCTCAAACCGCCAGCCGCATCGTTTTGTTTGCCCCCCGGGTATATTCCGATACGAAGACGATTGGTAATCACTTGCTTAATAACCGCGCGGTGATCGTGAACTTCGATTCGGTGGATCCGTCTTCCGCCGCGCGCATCGTCGATTTCTTGACCGGGGTGGCGTTTGCCATCCACGGTGAGATCAAGCGGGTCGGGGACAAGATCTTCCTCGTGACCCCGCCCCGGTTTCAGGTGGACGGGGATATTGCCTCCCTGGTGGGCGGCAGCGATAGCGACTTTGACACGGACTACGACTAGACTTTCAGAAAGCAGGTGCTGCGCGTGGCCGAATTTATTGTGATTTTAGCCAAGATCATCGGGTATGGCATTCAGGCGTACGGGGCATTAATCATTATTTATGCGCTCTTAACCTGGATTCCCGCCGTTTTCAACACCTGGTTCGGGAACCTGATCGCCCGGGTGGTCGAACCGTATTTGAATTTCTTCAACCGGTTCATCCCGCCCTTGTTTGGAATCTCCATTGCCCCCTTAGTGGCGATTGGGGTTCTGGCACTGTTTGGGCAGGGCATTACGATTATCTTGCAATGGCTGCTGCGGTTGGCCAGCGGCTATTAGCAAGGCCACAAGAGGAGAGTAAAAGTCATCATGGATGCGACTGTGTATCAGCATTTCCGTAAGGAAGAAGCCCCATTCATCGACAGCGTTGGCGATTGGATGGAACGGGCCAACGTGGAATACCGGCCGATTCTGACCGATTTCCTGGATCCCCGGCAGCAGTTCATTGTTGAGGAAATCGTCGGTCAGCACGACATCGTGCATTATTTCTTCAATGGCGGTTACGAAGCGGCCGAGCGGCGCCGGGGGATCATCGCCCCGGAATATTTCACGCCGGAACAGGATGACTTCGCCGTTCAGCTGTTCACGGTGAAGTATCCGCAGAAGTTTGCCACCTTGAGTCATTCTCAAATTTTGGGCACGCTGACGCACTCCGGTTTAAAGCGGGATGCTTTTGGCGATATTATGACCGACGGGGAGACCTGGCAGTTCTTCACCGAAACCAGCCTGGCAGATTATGTCCAAAATGAAATTACGAAAGTGGGCAAGATCAACGTTCAGCTGGTACCGGCGGATTATACGCAGCTGATTACGCCGAAGGACGCCTGGGCGCCGGAAACGGCCACCGTATCCTCATTGCGGCTGGACGCCCTGATCAGCGAAGTGTATGCCATGTCGCGGCAGCGGGCGAAGAGTTTGATCGAAGGCGACAAGGTCAAGGTCAACTGGGAGCCGTTCACCAAACCGGATTTTAATGTGGGGTTGATGGACGTCATTTCTGTTCGCGGGTTCGGGCGGATTCAGATCACCGCCTCAGCCGGGCAAACCAAAAAGGGTCGGATTAAACTGACCGTCAACGTACTGCGCAAGTAGCGCACATAATGGAATTGAAGAGGGGATAACCATGACACTGACGCCGTTGGACATTCATAATAAAAAATTTGATAAACGCTTGCGGGGCTATGATACCGATGAAGTCAACGCTTTTTTAGATGAGGTCATCAGCAGTTACCAGGACGTGCTGAAGCAAAATGCCGATTTGGAAAAACAGCTGCAGGATGCCAATGATAAGGTCCAGTATTTCACGGATTTGAAAGACGCGCTGAACCAGTCGATTATTGTTGCTCAGGATGCGGCAGATCGGGTCAAAAGCAATGCCCAGCGGGAAGCCAACATCATCCAAAGCGAAGCGGAGAAGCAGGCGCGGACGATGGTGGATGATTCCACCGACAAAGCCAACCATATTCTCCAAGAAGCATCAGAACGGGCCCGCCAGATCACCCAAGAGACGGGCGAGCTGAAGAAGCAGACCCGGATCTTCCGCCAACGTCTGCAAGTGATGCTGGAGTCGCAGTTGGAAATCGTCAAGAGCCCCGAGTGGCATGACCTGCTGGCGGATGATAACGGCCAAAATGGCCGGCACGCGCTGCCGGATGGCAGTCACCCTGCGGTTGACAATCCGCAACTGAATAGTTTAAACTTCGATGAGAGTCAGTCTGGCGGGCCTGATTACGGCATCCCCGCAGGCGCTCCTGACTACGGTTCCGGAGCAGCCCCGGTGGCGCCCCAAGATCCCCAGGGACCGCAGCAGGAGCCAGCTGCGGACGGCCAAGAGGGTACGCCCCAACCGGCGGCACCAGATGACGGGCCAGCGATTCCCAACCCGGATCCCGAAGCCCAGCCCCATCCGGCGGCGGGTGACGGCCCAAAAGAGACTACCGCTCCCGCACCCGGGCAGAACGGTTCGGGCGCCGACGGCCTCGATCCTGACTACTTCACCGCCAGCAGTCCCTACGACGGTCCAGTCATTGAGTTCCCCGACAACGGTGCGATTACCCATCAAGGGATCAAGTAATTCGTTTTTGTTAGTAAGATAGCAGATGTGAACCAGTACGCACGGAAGATCCTTGCAGCGAGCCGACACCAGGTGAAAGGTCGGCAGGCCCTCTTCCCAGCGCGATCAGTCACGGATATCGGGCGATGCCATTATCCATCAACCAGAGGGGAGCCAGCACTCCCGAAAATAGGTGGTACCACGAGATCTTCGTCCTAGACGTAGGTCTTTTTTTGTACAGAGGGCGGAGCCGAGCGGTTAGAAGCGTAGGGCTAAGGCTGAGCAAGGGAAAAACCCGGGCTTAGGTTTTGCCCTTGCTCAGCCTTAGCCCCTAGCTTCTGCTCGGCGCAGCCCGTTTATGGCCGCTGCCGCGCAGCGCGTTTATGGCGGACCCCGCCCAGTTTCAAGAGGCACCCCCTCAGCACCACGTACACATTCAGAAAGGACGCGACGAAATGCGGATCAAAGAAACATTGAACTTGGGCAAGACCAAATTCCCGATGCGCGGGAACTTGCCTGTCAGAGAAAAAGAATGGGAAAAAGGGTGGGAAGATAACCACCTGTATGAGCAGATTCAAAAGAAAAATGAGGGGAAGCCGACCTTTATCCTGCATGACGGCCCTCCCTTTGCCAACGGTGAGATCCACATGGGCCACGCGCTGAACAAGATCAGTAAGGACATCATCGTCCGCTTCAACGCCATGAACGGCAAACGGGCGCCTTACGTCCCCGGGTGGGATACCCATGGTCTGCCCATTGAGCAGCAGCTGACCAAGCAAGGCGTTGACCGCAAGACGATGGACCTCGCCGCCTACCGTGAACTGTGTGCCAAGTTTGCGACCAGCCAGATCGATCTGCAACGGGACGGCTTCAAGCGTCTCGGTGTCTTGGGCGACTGGGATCACCCCTACGTCACGCTGCACCCGGCCTATGAAGCAGAAGAGATTCGCGTCTTTGGCAAGATGTTTGAGAAGGGGCTCATTTACAAGGGGAAGAAACCTGTTTTCTGGTCCCCGTCTTCCGAGTCGACGTTGGCCGAAGCAGAAGTGGAATATCACGACGTGAAGTCGCCGTCAATTTTCGTGGCCTTTCCTGTCGTTGACGGCAAAGGCCTGCTGGACAAAGATACCAGTTTCATTATCTGGACCACGACCCCTTGGACCATGCCGGCGAACGAAGCCATCGCCGCCAACCCCCGGTTTGATTACGTCCAAGTGGATGCCGACGGGAAGAAATATGTCGTTGCCGCAGGTCGTCTGGACTACGTCAAAGAAACCCTGGGCTGGAAGACCGTTTCTGTCTTGAAGACCTTCAAGGGCACGGACTTGGAGTACATGACCGCCAAGCATCCGTTCTATGACCGGACGTCGCTGCTGATCCTGGGCAACCACGTCACCTTGGACGAAGGGACCGGGCTGGTTCATACCGCCCCGGGTCATGGGACGGACGACTTCAACGTCGGGATGAAGTACCACCTGCCGATTCTTTCGCCAGTGGACGCTCAAGGCCGGTATACCAAGGAAGCACCGGGCTTTGAGGGCATGTTCTACGACGATGCCAACAAGGTCATCACGGACAAGATGAAGGCCAACGGCACCTTACTCAAGCTCAGTTTCTTCACCCACAGTTATCCCCATGACTGGCGGACCAAGAAGCCCGTTATCTTCCGGGCGACCACCCAGTGGTTTGCGTCCATTGACCCGATTCGCCAGCAGATCCTGGACGAGATCGATAAGATTACCTATTTGCCGGACTGGGGCAAGACCCGGTTGTACAACATGATCAAGGACCGCGGCGACTGGGTCATCTCCCGTCAACGGGCGTGGGGCGTACCGCTGCCGATTTTCTATGCAGAAAACGGCGACCCGATCATTACCCCCGAGACCATCAAACACGTCGCGGATCTCTTCGGCAAGTACGGCTCCAACGTCTGGTTCAAGCGCGAGGCCAAGGACCTTCTGCCGGAGGGCTTCACTCATCCCAGTTCCCCGAACGGTAAATTCACCAAGGAAAAGGACATTATGGATGTCTGGTTCGACTCTGGCTCTTCCAGCCAGGCGGTTCTGAACCAGCGGCCGGAGCTGTCCTACCCGGCGGACTTGTACTTAGAGGGATCCGATCAGTACCGCGGCTGGTTCAACGCCAGCATCATCATTGCCGTTGCCGTCACGGGCCACGCGCCGTACCGTCAGCTGGTATCCCAGGGCTTTGTCATGGACGACAAAGGGCACAAGATGAGCAAGTCCGCGGGTAACGGCATTTCGCCCACCGATGTGGCCAACAAGATGGGGGCTGACATTATCCGGCTCTGGGTCGCTTCTGTGGATGCCAGTGCCGACGTCCCGGTGTCCATGGGCATTCTCCAGCAGACTGCCGAGAGTTACCGGAAGATCCGTAACACGATGCGGTTCATGCTGGCCAATACGACCGACTTTGACCCGAAGAAGAACACGCTGCCCTTCGGTGAACTCGGTACTGTGGACCAGTACCTGATGCTGCGGCTGAATGAGGTCGTACGCGCCTCATTGGATGCTTACAAGGCGTATGACTTTGCCAAGGTGTTCAAGACGATCAACGCCTTTCTCACCAACGAATTGTCAGCCTTCTACTTGGACTTCGCCAAAGACGTGGTCTATATCGAAGCAGCCGACGCGCCGCAGCGGCGGGCGATGCAGACGGTGATGTACGCCGCCTTAAGCGCCTTGACCCGGTTGTTGACACCGATCCTGCCCTACACGATGGAGGAAGTCTGGACCTTCTTGAAGGAGGATACAGACTATGCCGCGTTGGCGGACATGCCGGTCGTTCAGCAGTATCCGGACAGCACCGAGACGCTGGCGCAATGGGACGAGTTTATGCACTTCCGCAACGAAGTCCTGAAGTCTCTAGAAGAAGCGCGTAACGCCAAGACGATCGGCAAGTCCTTCGAAGCGGCCGTGACGGTCTATCCCAACGCTCACCTGGCGAAGCTGCTGGGCGACTTGAACACCAACGTCCGCCAGCTGCTGATCGTTTCTAAACTGACCGTTGAGTCGCCGGAAGCCCAGCGGCCGGCGGATGCCGACAGTTATGAGGATGCGGCCATCGTGGTCACCCACGCACCGGGCGACGTCTGCCCGCGGTGCCGGATGACCCGGGAAGATATCGGCGTGGATCCGGACTATCCGGAACTCTGCGGCCGTTGTGCGAAGATTGTCGCAGCCGCCTTCCCGGAGACGAAGAAGACCGGTCTGGAAGCGTAATGAGAAAGCAGGGGACAACCATGTTGTACGGCACCGTTAAGAGCTTCGACGAGCACCACGGCTTCGGCTTCATCACTTCACCGACCGAGGGCGACATCTTCGTCCACTTCACCGGCATCGTGGATGCGGGGTACAAGACCTTGCACAAGGGTCAGAAAGTACAGTTCGTGGTGGTCGAGGGTAAAAACGGCCCGCAGGCTGCGGAAGTGTCCGTTGTACCGGAGGATGGAGAACAGGCGGAGTAGGGTTTCTCGCTGGACCCGGGTGACTCCGGGCTCCGCAGATTGGGGCTGGACGCTGTGGACACATTACCCGGACGCCGTGCCAAAGCTCCGCAAGCTCCGGCAAAACGGGCTGGAACGTGGTGGG
>NZ_KI271582.1:163939-164213 GCF_000469325.1 Schleiferilactobacillus shenzhenensis LY-73
TCACCGGAATACGAGTTCTGTCATGCCCCTCAATCTCACGGCTGAGCCCCCATCTGCTCCGCCCTCCGTCACCCTACATTCTCGGAGACTGGCATAGTCTCGCACGACAGGAACCCCGACAACCTCCGCAACGAGCGTTACAGGAATCGCCTCAAAGTATAAAAGTCTGGGTGGCACCTCCGGCGGATACGTCCTGGCACCAAATACTTTACGATCGGGTAGGATGTAGGCGATTTGGGCCCGGAGGCTGGCGGGGCAAGCTGTGCCCGCCACG
>NZ_KI271582.1:164258-179890 GCF_000469325.1 Schleiferilactobacillus shenzhenensis LY-73
CAAATCGCCGGCTCTCGCGAACCATTTTCCAAATCCACAATTCAGACCATACGAAAAGAGCCGATGCACACCCCCATCAGGGATGCGCACCGGCCCTTTTTTCTGTCTTAAACTTACACTTCGCGGCGGTTGGTACCGCTGCTGTTGTCGGATTGGTGACCGTGGGTGTAGTTGAGCAATTGGCGCTTGAGATCTTGTTCCATGGAATCGAGCTCCCGTTCAGCACTCTTGCGCTTCTCACGGCCCTCTTGCTGGATCTGCAGCGTCTGGTTCAAGGTTTCTACCAGGTCGTTTTGGGTCTTTTGCAGCGTCTCGATATCGACGACGCCGCGCTCGTTTTCTTTGGCGGTTTCAATCGAAGACATCTTCAACATCTCACTGTTCTTCTTGAGCAGGTCGTTGGTCGTTTGCGACACCTGCCGCTGGGCCGTCACGGCGTTCTTCTGCCGGAGCAGGGTGAGGGCGATGGCGACTTGGTTTTTCCACAGCGGGATGGCCGTATTAATGGAGGCCTGGATCTTTTCGGCCAGCGCCTGGTTCGTATTCTGGATGAGGCGGATTTGAGGGGCTTGCTGCAGGGTGATTTGGCGGGCCAGTTGTAAGTCGTACGTCCGCTTTTCTAGACGGACCTTGAACTGGGTCAAGTCGTTGACCTGCTGCAGCAGCATCTGGTCGCCGCCCGCGGCTTCCGCCTTCTTTTGCATCGCGGGAATCGTTTCTTCCGTCAGCTCCTTGATCTTCAGCTGACCGGCCGCAATGTAAATATTTAAGGCATCGAAGTAGGTCTTGTTCTTTTGGTAGAGTTCTTCGAGGACCCGGTTGTCTGCTAACAAGCCGTTTTTCTCACTGCCCAGCTTCCCGGCAATGCCATCGATTTGAGCGCCAATCTTCTGGTACTTGGCCGTCGTCTCGTAGATCGACTGCTTGACCTTGCCGAACAGGCGGCGGAAGACATTGCTGTCTTCGGCCCGCAGGTCATCAGGATTGGCTTCCTTCAGACGGTACATCAGGTCGGTGAGGGAATCGCCAATGGCCCCGGTGTCCTTGCTTTGAATCTGGTTCAGCATACTTTGAGAAAACTGGCCCAGCTGCTTCTGCGCCGCCGCCCCGTAGTTCATGACGGCTTCCTGGTTATTGATGTCGATTTGGCTGGCCAGCTGGTGGGCTTTTTCCTGTTCTGCTGCCGGGAGTTTGTCAATTAAGGCAACGGCCTCGTCCTTGCTGTCCGCGGTGCCGTTCACCGCTGGGGCCGCAGTTTGCTCGCTGAATGGATCCGCCAGCAGGCCCTCCAGCATATCGTCTTGAGGGGCGTCAGCAGTCGGCTGTGTTTCTTTCTTCGGGTCTTCTGTGCTCACAGTCACTCATCCTTTCCGTCATCCGCCGAATCGCTGCCTGCCGTAGGGTCAGCGGCGGCTGGCGGGGTGTCTGGGTCGGGCGGGGTAGCACCCGCGGGCTTGTCGTGCTCGTGGATAGCCCGCTCGGCCGTCGTCATCTCCGCGTCCATCTCCGAGAGATCCGAGTGAACGAAGGCGGTGTAATCCTTCTGAATCGTCTGGCTGAGCTGGGTGATGACCTCGATGCTCTTGGCCAGGACGGTCCACGTATCTTTAGTCTTGACCTCGTGGTGAGAAATTTCAATATATTTATCCGTTAAGTTCACCAGGCTAGGCAAGTGGCGATACAGGAAATCGCCAGCGCTGGCCAGGTGCAGCGGATCGTCGACGATTGCCTGGAACATGGCTTGGGAGACCCGCACCATGCCGTAGTTCAAGTCGACGGCTTTAAGCTTCGGGCTGCGCTCGACGTTGGCCTGCAGGTGATCGATCTTTTCCTTGGCTTCGGCCATCTGGGCGCGGAAGAAGGTAATGTCCTCGTCGGCCATGCCTAATTTATGGTAATGGGCCTGCATCCGGTTGGTCAGCGGCGGGACGGTGTTGTTTGTCGGCGGCTCGGGACGCCGCTTTTTTCTGAATAAGAAAGCCATAATAATCAACATCACTCCTATTCCGAACAACGGGTGAAAGAGGTGGCGGGGATAGTAGAAACTGCCGCACATCCTCCGGCCAACGGGGGCGAGGACGGCCAGGATGATCATGGCGATCCCGGCAATCCGGACCCAGCCCCACACATGATTTTGGTGGCGCATAAAAAAGCCTCCTAACTGATTCAACAAAATTAGTCTAGCATAGGCAGAGGGGCGCCGGGTCAGGCTAAAGAAGGATTTTCGCCTCCGCCTGGCTTCCGGCCGGGGACCGCATTGAATCTTCGCCGCCAGACCTGCTAGAATAAGACAGCATATGTGTACCCAGAAAGCAGGTAGTCCATGTTCTCGGAAAAAGAAATCGCGCAGTTTAAAGAGACCCAGTTATCAGACAAGACGATTTATGACGGTCATATTCTGTCCCTGCATGTTGAACAAGTGCGTTTGCCCAACGGCCAAACGGCTGAACGGGAAATCATTCACCACCACGGCGCCGTGGCCATGCTGGTGCTGAATGACGCCGGCGCAGGCGCGTTCGTCACCCAGTGGCGGGAGCCCTTACGCCGGCTCTCCGTGGAGATTCCTGCCGGCAAACTGGAGCCAGGTGAAAACGATCCAGATGAAGCCGCCCGCCGGGAGCTGAATGAAGAAATCGGCTATGCCCCGGTGACGCCTTTGCAGCCCGTGACCACATTCTATTCCAGTGTCGGTTATTCAATGGAAAAATTACACCTTTACTTCAGTGACCGCATTGCCCCGGTGGCGCATAAGCGGCCCCTGGACAGCGACGAATTTCTCCAAGTGGACTGGCTGACGCTGGCTCAAGCACAAGCGGCCATGGCGGACGGCCGAATCGTGGACGCTAAGACGGTTACCGCCATCTACTGGTGGGCGCTGCAGCGGGCGACAGGGAGGCTGACCGGCGATGTGGGGTAGAAAGAAAAAGCAGCCGCCCCAAGCGGCGCCGGGGCCGCGAGACGCCTTCAAAGCCCGGGATGCCAAACGCATCGCCGTGGAGAAGGCCTATGCGAAGAAGCAGCGCCAGGAAGCCCGGGCCTTGACCGGGGAGTTAGCCGAGGCCCACAGCCAGCGGCTTAAGCGGCGGTTGAATTGGACCATCGCGGTGCTGGTGATGGCCCTGATTGGTGTTTTTCTGGTGTTATGGTTTGTTGATTAACAATGAAGAGAATGGAGTTTTGTTGACGTGAAAATTGGTGTGTTGTGTGCCATGGAAGAAGAGATCCGGACACTGCGGGCGCAGCTAACAGATGCGGGCCAGGTGACCATCGGAACAAGTGTGTTTGATACGGGGACGATTGCCGGAACGGCGGTCATACTCATTGAAAGCGGTATTGGCAAAGTGCAGGCCGGCATCAATGCGGCCCTGCTGCTGGCGCGGTTTCAACCCGATCTGATCGTCAATACCGGTTCCGCCGGCGGCATCGGCCAGGGCTTAGCCGTGGGCGACGTGGTCATTTCCACGGGTGTCGCCTACCACGACGTGGATCTGACACCGGCAGGCTACCAGCCGGGGCAGCTGCCGCAGATGCCCCAGGTCTTTGCCAGTGATTCGCATTACGCGGCGATGCTGGCCGAAGCGGCCCAGGCGAAGGGTCAAACGATTCGCACCGGCCTGATCGTCAGCGGCGACCAATTCATTGCTTCCCAAGCCCAGATCGACCGCATCAAGGGACTGTTTCCCCAGGCCCTGGCGGTGGAGATGGAGGGTGCGGCGGTGGCGCAAGCCGCCCACGAATTCCAGACGCCCTGCGTGATCATCCGGGCGTTGAGCGACAATGGCGACGAGAATGCCAACGCCAGTTTCGACGAATTCATCGTTGAAGCCGGGCGCCGGTCGGCCGCGGCGTTTCTCTATTTTCTTCAGCACCTGGCCGCTCAGAACGCCTAACCCCTTGCGGGACAAGCGTTCCCGTGATACACTTATTTTTCGTTAGCAGATACTGCTAACGATTTTTTTAGAAAGGAGAGACTTATGACTGAACCTGTATATTTAGATAATGCCGGCACCACGCCGCCATCCCCGGCTGTCATTCAGGCCATCGCCCAGGCCGAACAAGATACTTGGGGCAACGCCAGCTCGACCCACGCTTTTGGCCGGCATGCCAAGCAAGCGCTGGAGAATGCCCGGATCGTCCTGGCCGATTCGATCAACGCCCAACCGGACCAGATCGTGATTACCAGCGGCGGCAGTGAAAGCGACAATACGGCCATCGTGGAGACCGCGCTGGCCCGCCAGCAACTGGGCAAGCACATCATCACGGACCAGATCGAGCACAAGGCAGTCTTGGAGTCGATGCACTACTTAGAGCAGCTCGGCTTTGAGGTCACTTATTTGCCCGTGGACGAAACCGGCCACGTGGCCGTCGCCGATGTGGCCAACGCGCTGCGCGACGATACGATTCTGGTGTCGATCATGGCCGGCAACAATGAGGTGGGCAGTGTCCAGCCGATCCATGCCATCGGCACGCTGCTCCAGGACCACCAGGCCTGGTTCCACACCGATGCGGTGCAGGCGTATGGCTTGACCGACATCGATGTCGTTGCTGACCACATCGACCTCTTGTCGACGTCAGCCCACAAGATCAACGGGCCGAAGTTCATGGGTTTTCTGTACGAGTCTGCCAATGTGCACTTCCGGCCCTTAATTAAGGGAGGCGACCAGGAACACAAGCGCCGTGCCGGTACCGAGAACGTTCCTGGCGTCGTTGGTTTTGCCACTGCCGTGAAAGCATTAACGCCTGCCGTCAAAGCCGCCCGGCAGAAGCAATTTGCCGGGTACAAGCAGACGATCCTGCACGCGTTAGATGCGGCTGGTGTCCGTTACGCTGTCAATGGGTCCCTGGCCCCGACGGAACTCCAGCATGTCCTGAACCTGTGGCTCCCCGGCGTGGCGACGGATGCCCTGCTGGTCAAGTTGGATTTGGCCGGCTATGCGGTATCCGGCGGTTCTGCCTGCACGGCCGGCAGCCTTGAGCCGTCCCACGTGCTGACCGCCATGTTCGGGGCAGACAGCCCCCGCGTCAAGGAGTCGGTGCGGATCAGCTTCGGCAGTGTGAACACTCCCGAGCAGATCCAGGCTTTTGCCGCCGCACTGGCCCAGATTGCCCAGCGCACCCAAGCCCAGCCGGCCGCGGCCCGCTGATGGTTTTCTCATTGGTGCCGCTATCAACGGAGCCGCGTTCCATGGTATCCTTAATGGTGACTATGGCAGAAAGGCGTGTTGAACAATGGCAATTAAACCAGTAGCAAAAGTAACCGGAGACAGCGTCAGCTACAAACTGTCCGCCGGCATCAAGCGGTATGCCTTAATGGACGTGGGCTTCCAAGAGACCCGCGCGGGGAACTTTCAGTATGACCGGTCGCTGAGTACGGAGGGCCCTTACTCGCCGTCATTCCGGCTGAAGATCACGATCGCCAAGGACTTTTCGGGGCTGCAAATGACCACCACCGATGTGTCCGGTTTGCGGGCCGTGAACATTTTTCAGAAGAAAGAGACCCAGGGCGCCGTGGAACAGTATCATTTCTTGATCGATAATTTGATCGAACGGGACATCCTAGAGCCCGTCAAGTAACTAAAGCATAGCGAGCGTAACGTTTTGCGACCTTCAAATCGTGGAAATGTTTCGTATTCCCAGAAAAGATGGTGTTTTTATTGACCAAACCAAACGCTCAGACCCGCATTGTCGTGGGTATGTCCGGGGGTGTCGACTCGTCCGTCAGCGCCCTGCTGCTGAAGCAGCAAGGCTACGACGTGGTCGGTGTCTTCATGAAGAATTGGGACGACAGCGACGATGATGGGGTATGTACCGCGACCCAGGACTACGAGGACGTCGCCAAGGTGGCGGCGAAGATCGGTATTCCCTATTATTCAGTGAACTTTGAGAAAGAGTATTGGGACCGGGTGTTCCAGTACTTTCTGCAAGAATACAAGGCCGGACGGACGCCGAACCCGGACGTGATGTGCAACAAGGAGATCAAGTTCAAGGCCTTCTTGGAGTATGCGGACGAGTTGGACGCTGACTACATCGCCATGGGTCATTATGCCCAAAAGCGGGTGGACGCCGATGGCACTGCCCACATGCTCCGGGGCGCCGATGGCAACAAGGACCAGACTTACTTCTTGTCCCAGATCAGCCAGCAGCAGCTGGCTAAAGCTATCTTCCCCATTGGCCACTTGGAGAAACCTGAAGTGCGCCGCATTGCGGAGGAGGCCGGCTTAGCGACCGCCCACAAGAAGGATTCCACCGGCATCTGCTTCATCGGCGAGCGCAACTTCCGCCACTTCTTGAGCGAGTTCCTGCCCGCTCAGCCTGGCCATATGGAGACGCCGGACGGTACCGTCATTGGCGAGCATACCGGCCTCATGTACTACACGATCGGCCAGCGTTCCGGCCTCGGCCTGGGCGGTAACGGCACGTCCAACGAGCCTTGGTTCGTGGTCGGCAAGGACTTGAAGAAAAACGTTCTGTACGTCGACCAAGGCTTCCACAACGCCCACTTGTACGCCACCTCGCTGACGGCCACCGGGACGACGTTCATCGCGCCCAATACCCGGGGGACGGACTTCCGCTGCACAGCAAAGTTTCGCTACCGCCAGCCGGACGTCAGCGTCACCGTCCACCTGCAAGACGACGGCGGCATGACCGTGGACTTCGATGAGCCGGTCCGGGCCATTACCCCCGGCCAGGCCGTTGTGCTTTACGACGGCGACGAGTGCTTGGGCGGGGCCACGATCGACCACGCTTACGCCAAGACTCGTGAGCTGCAATACGTCTAAACTCTTTTTCTAGGGCTGGGTCAATACGCCCTTTCCCGTCACTCTGAGTGCCAACGCGCAGCGTGCGGAGGCAAAATAGGCCCACCCCGTTCCAGTTCCATTTGTGGCGTTCCGCGCTAAACGGGCGCCGCCGAGCAGAAGCGAGTGCATCAGACAGAGCGGTCCAAAAACTCCAGTGCGGGTTTTCGGACCGCTTTGTCTTATGCTTACGCTTCTTCCGCTCGGCTCCGCCCTCTAACCGTCGGCCTCCACCCTCTGTTCGTTTTTGGGCCGCGCGATGTCTGCTATAATGAGAGACAAGCAGCTCAAACGAAGGAGTATTCTTGTGCATGACAGAATTGTATTTTATTCGGCACGGTAAAACGAAGTGGAACCTGGAAGGGCGTTACCAAGGCGGGCACGGTGATTCACCGCTGCTGCCGGAGAGTTATGCGGATATTGAGAAGCTGGCGCATTTCTTGGCCGCTCACCGCTACCAGGCGCTCTACACCAGCCCGTTGCCTCGAGCGAAGATGACCGCCATCTTTCTTCAGGAACAACTGGCCCAGACTTTCCCCATCTATATTGATGACGGCTTGCGCGAGTTTAACTTGGGCAAGATGGAGGGGATGCACTTCCGCGACGTGGAGCGGCGCTTCCCGCAACAAATTGCGGCTTTCCGCTCGGCCCCGGCCCAGTATGACCCGCGACCGATCCAGGGCGAGACGTTCCCCCAAGTCATTCAGCGGATGCGCGGCGTGGTGGCCAAAGCCATCAAGCGGGACCGCACCGGCCACGCCCGCATCCTCTTCGTGAGCCACGGGGCGGCGCTGACCGCGTTGATCCAGTCGCTGCTGGGCACGCCCTTGGCGGATATTCGCAAGCAGGGTGGACTGACCAACACCTCGACGACGATCATTACCACCGCCGACGCCGGGCAGACGTTCCAGCTGGTCAAGTGGAACGAGACCAGTTACCTGCACCGCTCGTTGAGTAAGACCGACACGATTTAAGACAGAAAGGAGCCTGGGCATGGCGACAAAGAACCAACCGGCATTGACAGACAAGGACCGCGTGGCCGCCCGCGTCCATGCACTGGTCCAACAGATCGACCAAAACCCGCGGGACAAAAAAGCGATGATTGCCTTGGCTCACTTGCTGGTGCAGCAGGGTGCTCCCGACCAGGCGGCGGCCTTGCTGACGAAGGGCCTGGCGGTGCTGCCGGGGGACGATCTGCTGCAATACAACTTAGCCGCCGTCGCGGTCAGCCAGGGGGATGCGGAGACAGCCCAAAAACTGCTTGCCCAAGTGCACGACCCAGCGCTGGCTGCTGACAAAGCGTACACCACCGCTCAGCTTTATTTTGCCCAAAAGCAGTATCCGCGGGCGTTGGCCTTTGCCCTCACTGCCGTAGATCATGCTCCCAACGATGCCCAGTACCAGCTGCTGTACGGGGATATTTTGAGTGCCCTGGAGAACTGGCCCCTGGCCGTCCAGGCCCTGCAGCAAGCAGCTGCCCTGGCCCCGGCGGCGTACAAGCCGCATTTTGATCTTGGTGTCGCACTGCTGGGCCAGGGGGATACTGCCGGCGCTAAGGCGGCGTTGGCTCGGGCCCGGCATCTGGATCCCGCCCGTTACCAGCAGCAGGCGGCCTTGTTCCGGGACATCGGCCGCCTGGTGAAGGGGGGCCCAGCCGATGACCAGTCAGCGCCCAGCGACTGAAGAGGCGTCTGTCACCGGACAGGTGATGAGTATTTTCTTCCAGAATCCTACCAATTACTACAAGATCATTCTGCTGCACATCGAGAAGATCTCGGTGCCCTGGTCCGATAGTGAAATTGTCGTGACGGGGACCTTCGGGGCGGTGAAGGAGGACGACACGCTGATCTGTTACGGCCATCTGGTCAACCACCCCAAGTACGGCCGCCAGTTCGCGGCGGAGCGGTATGAACAGCCGGCCCCGTCCACTGAGGCCGGACTTGTCGCCTACCTCGCCGAGAAACAGTTCAAAGGCATCGGCCCCAAGACGGCCCAGCGCATTGTGGACCGGCTGGGGGAGAACGCCATCACCAAGATCATTCAAGACCCGACCGCGTTGACCGGCCTGGGCCTGCCCAACCAAGTGCAGACCGACCTGGTCAGTACGCTGAAGCAGACTTACGGCATGGAACGGGTGATGCTCCAGCTGAACGCCTGGCACATTCCCAGCCGGCTGGCCAGTGCCATTTATCAGAAATACCAGGGCGAGACCCTGACCAAGCTGGCGGAGGACCCGTACCGCTTGGTCAGCGACGTCACCGGTATTGGGTTCCGCCGGGCAGACGAGATTGCTGCCGCCCAGGACTTCACGGCGGCCGATCCGCACCGTGTGCGCAGTGCCATTCGGGCGGCTTTCGACCGGTTGAACAACGCCGATGGGGCCGTGTATACCGACGTCGCCACGCTGCTGCCCTTGACGCAGCACGTTCTCAGTGAGGGTGTGTTGTTCCCGGTCCCCGACGTGGCGGCCATCACCGCCGTCCTCAAAGCAATGGTCCAGGACAAGACCATCGTCAGTGAACACCAGCGGCTGTATCTGACGCCGTACTACGAGGCCGAATGGCAGATTGCCAGCGGGCTGACCAAACTGGCCCAGGCAGACATCCACGCCGACTGGGGGATGAAGAAAGTGGCCGCGGCCGTGACCCAGGTCGCCAAAAATATTGGGGTCACATACGATACCAGCCAGTCCGCCGCACTGACCACCGCGCTGACCCAGCCGGTTTTCCTGCTGACAGGCGGTCCCGGTACAGGCAAGACCACGGTGATCCGCGGCTTGATTGGCGCGTATGCGCAGCTGCACCACGTGTCGCTGGACCCGGCCGATTATACGGATACGCCTTTTCCCATTCAGCTGGCAGCGCCGACTGGCCGGGCCGCTAAGCGGATGAGCGAGCTGACCGGTTTGCCGGCGGGCACCATTCACCGGCTGCTGGGGCTGACTGGCCGCGACCCAGGGGAGATGTTTACACCGCCCAGTCCGGTCAGTGCCCAGCTGGTGATCATTGACGAAATGTCCATGGTGGACATGTTTTTGTTCCGCCAGCTGATTAAAGCGTTGACCCCAGGTACCCAGCTCGTGCTGGTGGGAGATAAGGACCAGCTGCCGTCGGTGGGACCAGGCCAGGTCTTTGCGGACCTGCTCAGCAGTCAGACACTGCCGGCCGCTTTTCTTACTAAAATCCACCGCCAGGCGGCGGGGTCCTCCATCGTGCAGATGGCCCACGACGTCAACGACGGCTTGGTGCCCCCGGACTTGTTCACCAACCATGCCGACCGCAGCTTCTTCCGGGTGGCCGCTGAACAAGTACCGAACGTCGTCGGCCAGATTGTCGCCAAGGCGGCGAAAAAGTTCGACCCGCTCGACATTCAAGTGTTGGCGCCCATGTACCGCGGACCGGCGGGAGTCACCCATTTGAACGATGTCTTGCAGGACGTGCTGAACCCCGCGACCCCAGAGAATTCTAAGGAGATCGTCGTCGGGACAACGCATTACCGCATTGGCGACAAGGTGCTGCAGCTGGTCAACGATCCCGAACACAATGTCTTCAATGGTGAGATTGGCAAGATTACGTCGTTGACGCCGGCCAAGCAAGACCCCAAACACCAAGATAAGCTGACGGTGGCCTATGATGAGACCGAGGTCACTTACGACCGCAGCGACTTCAATAACATTACCCGGGCGTACTGTACGACGATCCACAAGGCCCAGGGGAGCGAATTTCCCCTGGTCATTCTGCCGGTCGTCCACGAGTATGGCCGGATGCTGGAACGCAACCTGCTCTATACGGCGATTACCCGGACGGAGAAGCTGCTGATTTTGGTCGGTGAAGAGTCGGCCGTCACGGCCGCGATCGATCGGCCTGGTGCACGGCGAGCAACGACGCTTGACCAGCGGCTGCTGGCCCAGGCCCACAACGGGGCGGGCCAAGCAACTGCTGCCCAACCGGCGTCCGACCAAGCGGTTCAAAGCGCGTCCCCGGCTGAGCCCGCCGACCAGTCGGCCAGTTCTGCAGCGGTTGCGGGGACATCGGCTGCTCCGGAACGACCGGCACCGCCCTTGACCTACGCCATGATTCTGCAGCACCGCATCGATCCGATGATTGGGATGACCGGGGTCACGCCCGCGCAATTCATGCCGGGCCATACACCGACTGAGCAAGCACAAGAAGAGGAAGGATAATGATGGACGAGATACGCGACCAACTGGAGATCCGCCCCGTGACAGTGCATGAGGTGGATCAATACAACGATTTACTGCGCTATGTCTTCCAAGTCACCGATCAAGAGTTGGTGGACAGCGGTTATGAATCTGGCGAGATTGTTCGGGCCAAGCTCCCGGTAATCAAAGAATCCGACGTGATCGGCTGGTTCAAGGGCGATGAGCTGGTCAGTTCCATGGCCATCTACCCTTGTACCGTCAATATCCACGGCGTTCTCTATGCGATGGCCGGACTGACCGGCGTCGGCACCTATCCGGAATATTCCGGCCACGGCCTGATGCACGACTTGATTAAGGTCGGATTGAACCACATGCGCGCCCACAAGCAGTGGATCTCCTTCCTGTACCCGTATTCCATTCCGTTTTACCGGAAGAAAGGGTGGGAGATTATTTCTGACCACCTGACCTTCGATGTCCGCGATACCCAGCTGCCCCAGCATGAAGAAGTGCCGGGCCATGTGGAACGGGGTGAGATCGACGATCCCGACGTCTTCAAGACATACGACCGCTTCGCCCACCAGACCCACGGCGCAATGATCCGCAACCAGCTGAACTGGGACGAGTACTGGCGCTGGGAGAACGAGGAAGAGCGCTTCGTCGGGATCTATTACGACCACGATGAGCAGCCCACCGGGTACGTGATGTACTGGATTGCCGACGAGATCTTCCACGTCAAAGAAATGATCTACCTGAACCAGGAAGCCCGCATCGGGTTGTGGGACTTCATCGGTGCCCACTTCTCGATGATCACCCACGTCCGCGGCAATATCTACAAGGATGAACCGTTGGCTTTCTTACTGGACGACGGCGACATTAACGAGACAATCAAACCCTATTTCATGGGCCGCATCGTGGATGTGGCGGAGTTTTTGAAACGGTTCCCGTTTGAGCAAGGGGCTGCCCCGCTGCATTTCGACATCACCGACCCGTTAGCGGATTGGAACAACGGCACCTTTGGTATTTACTGGGAGAAAGACGGCCGTGTCCATGTGACCCGCCGGCCGGTGGGGGAGCGGGTAGCCTGCGACGTGCAAACGCTGACGACGATGCTGATGAGTTATAAGCGGCCCTCCTACTTAGCCCAAATTGAACGGTTGACCGCTTCGAAGAGTGCGTTGAAGCAGCTGGAGCAGATTATTCCCCAGCAGACCCCGTATTTTTCCGATTATTTCTAAAAAAAGCACGAAAAAAGATCCCTCGCGAGGGATCTTTTTGATTACAGTATTTGGTTATCACGAAGTGGGAGCCAAAAGGGTTGGTGGCACACGTCAAACGAGAAATCATAGATGTGTTCGCCCATAATCTCGCCGTCTTCTTGACCAAACTCCGGGGCGCCGAAGGTCAAATCAACTTTGGCGGTGACATAGTGGTGGGCTCGCTTGCGTTTGAGGTGGGAGTGAAACAGGACCATCAAGGCAAAGAGACCGAAGAATTGCAGCAGGCTGGTCCTTTCTAACACCACCAGATCCAACTTGCCATCCCGCATCGAAGCGTGGGGGGCGACGGTGATACCGCCGCCGAAGAAGGGATGATTCGTGGTGGTTACCAGGCAGGCATTCTGGAAGCGGGCGGTGCCTTGGTCGGTGTGGACTCGGACAGAAAAGGCCCGCTGCTTGAAGAGGGCGCCGAAAAAATGCACTGGGTACGCCAACCCGCCGAGGTGGATCCGGTTGAGGGCCCGTTTAATGCGGGAGTCGTTAGTCGTGGAGACAATGCGGCCGTCGAAGCCGACGCCCACGTTGTTCGTAAAATACTCTTCCCGCTGGTGACGGTGATCAACGTAGTGGCCGATGTCCAGGGTCTGCGGCGCGGTCACTGCGAGGACCATCTCCAGGGCCTTCTCCGGGTCCTGGGGCAGGGCGACGGCCCGGGCAAAATCGTTGCCGGAACCGGCGGGCACGTAAGCGATGGGCAGCGGCACGAGCGATGCGTCATCCCGGACGGCGGATTGGACGCCGTTCACGGTCTGGTGGAGCGTGCCGTCGCCGCCGATCACCAAGAGGATGGTCTGCCGGTCGGGGCGGGGCTGTTCGCTGCGGGTCAAGGCCCGAGCCAGGATTGTGGTGTGCCCAGGGTATTCTGATTCATAAACTTGGAACGACACCGCGGCTTTTTCCAGCAGCTTGCGGATCGTGGGCCAAGCCTTGCCGGTGTTGCCGTTGCCGGCAAAGGCATTCACCAGGACGGCATAATGCCGGGGCACCGCGGTACTGGACTGTGCTTGCGCCAATTCGGTCAACCTTTCTCCACCCCCGCCGGGGAAAATGACAAACAAAAGCCAACCAGTCTCGCGACCGGTTGGCAGTGCGGCCCGTTACGCCTTCGCGTTCACCAGCATGGGCAGAATCATCGGATGCCGCTCAGTCTTGGTGAAAAGGAAGTCTTGCAAGGTGTCAGTGATGGCGTCACGGATGGCGCCCTCAGTAGGCGGTGTATCGCCCTTGAACGTGGTCCGGATGGCCCGGAAGACGCGGCGCTGGGCCTGGCTGATCAGCTCACCGGACTCCCGCATGTACACGAAACCGCGGGACAGGATGTCCGGGCCGGCGAGAATGTCGCCGTGCTGGTAGTCGATCGTTGCCACGACCACGACTAAGCCTTCTTCGGACAAGACGCGGCGGTCCTTCAAGACCATGCTGCCGACATCGCCAACACCGCTGCCGTCAACATAGACGTCATCGGCGGCGAAGTGTCCGGCAATACGGGCGGAATCCTTGGTCAGGGCCAAGACATCGCCGTTCTCCATAATGAACGAACGGTCCTTGGGTACCCCGCAAAGTTCTGCCAAGTCGGTATGAATCCGCAGCATTCGGTATTCGCCGTGAATCGGCATGAAGTACTCCGGCTTCATCAGCCGCAGCATCAGTTTCTGCTCTTCCTGACCGCCGTGACCAGACGTGTGCACGTTGTTGACCTTGCCGTGAATGACATGGGCGCCGGCTTCTTCCAACAGATTGATCGTGTGGTTGACACTGGTCGTGTTCCCCGGAATGGGGTTGGAAGAAAAGACGACGGTGTCGCCGGGCTGAATGTGGATCTGCCGGTGAGTGCCGGCAGCGATGCGGGACAGGGCAGCCATTGGCTCACCCTGCGAGCCGGTGCAGAGAATCAATACTTTATTCGCCGGCAGGTGATTCAAGGTGTTCACGTCGACCATGGCGTCGTCGGGAATGTGCAGGTAGCCCAGCTCCCGGCCGTTGACCATCGCCGCTTCCATGCTGCGGCCGAAGACGGCGATTTTGCGGCCGTTGGCCATGGCGGTTTCGCTGGCCTGGGCAATCCGCGAGATGTTTGAGGCGAAGGTGGCGAAGATGATTCGGCCTTCGATTTTCTCAAAGATATGACGTAAGGAATTGCCGACAAAGCGTTCCGACTTGGTGAACGTGGGAATCTCCGCGTTGGTCGAGTCGGACATCAAGAGCAAGACACCCTCGGAGCCCAGCTTTGCCATCCGCTGCAAGTTCGGCGCCGGCTGGTCGCCCACCGGGGTCAAGTCAAACTTGTAGTCCCCGGTCTGAATGATAATCCCTTGCGGCGTGTGCACCGCCACCCCTAAAGTATCAGGAATGGAGTGGGTGGTCCGGAAGAAAGTGACACTCAACTTGCGGAACTTGAGCTCGGAATCCTCGTTCAACTCGTGCAGCTCGGTCGTGCGCAGCTGATTGTGTTCTTCCAGCTTGCTCTTGATCAGCGCCAAGGCCAGCGGCCCGGCATAGATAGGAATCTCCGGCAGCTGCTGCAGCAGGAACGGGATGCCGCCAATGTGGTCTTCATGGCCGTGGGTGATGACCAGCGCTTTGATCTTCGACCGGTTCTTCACCAGGTATTGGTAGTCAGAAATGACGTAATCCACGCCCAGCAGATCGTCTTCCGGGAACTTGATCCCCGCATCGATGACGACGATCTCGTCCTGGAATTGGATGCCGTACATATTTTTACCGATTTCGCCGAGTCCCCCAATGGCAAAAACGGCAACTTCATTATTCTTGATATGAATGGCCATACATTAAAACTCCGTCAATTTGAAGTCCGGGCTCTTCTGCTCGTATTCCAAATGGTTGCCGGTCAGCTCTTGGATGAGTTCGATGTTGTAGGGGGTGTTTTTCTCCACAAGCTGGCGTGCTGCGACGGCGTTGTCCGCCTCTAAATACAGGGTGTGGGTCGTCTCCCGGCGGGGAGTCTGAGCCATATCCGGTTGGTACAGTACTTTAAAAATCATAAAAACAAATCTCCTTCAATTAACTTCAATTCCGCACATGAGGTTGATGCAAAGCACCAGCGATTAAAGAAAATTGTAGCATAATTCAAGGGTGGCGCCAAGTACAGAGGGCGGAGCCGAGCGGTTAGGCCGCCCAGGCTAAGCGGCCGCAACACCGAAAGCCCTGGGCTTGGGCTTTTGGTGTTGTGGTCCTTAGCCTGTGGCGGCCTGCTCGGCGGAGCCCGTTTATGGGGGGGTGGAGGGCATTTTATGGGTTGACCCGGGGGCCCGGCGATTTGGGCCGATACGGCGTTGCGCTTCGCGCGTCCGCCTCGTGGCCCGGGAGATGATTCGCGATACCCGGCGATTTGGGCCCTCCGGCTGGCTGGGCGTGGAACGTGGCCGGCACAGCTTT
>NZ_KI271582.1:179982-180211 GCF_000469325.1 Schleiferilactobacillus shenzhenensis LY-73
TCCGCCAGCCTCCGGGCCCAAATCGCCTACATCTTTCTGGATCGTGAAATCTTCGCGCCACGACGTATTCGCCAGAGATGCCACCTAGCTTTCATACTTCCGGGCAACTGCCATAACGTCTGTGGGGGAGGCTACCAGGATCTTGTGTCGAGCGAGATTGTTCCAGTCTCCAAGAATGTAGGGTGACGGAGGGCGGAGCGGGCGGGGGCTCAGTGGTGGAAACAGCTTA
>NZ_KI271582.1:180296-184756 GCF_000469325.1 Schleiferilactobacillus shenzhenensis LY-73
ACCCGGCTTCGCACTAGCTTCGCGTCGCCGCCCCCGCCCGCGCAGCCCGTAGTCACCCGGGCCAGCAACCGGACACTAACCTACCTCCCAATCTGCGCATCCCGCGTCCCCTCGAGTCAGCAAAATGACCATGCGGCTCACCCGTGATGGTGTTTCCGCCGGAATTTTGCTAAAGTGGTAACAACGAAACTGTTGGTTAATCCAGTCGAAAGAGTGTGGGCAGATGCGGTGGATCGTGGTGCTGATCGTTGGTCTAGTGATTGCTGGGCTGGCTATTTTTTACGGGGTACGTTACTGGCGGCGGCGTCGGACGATGAAAAATATGCGCGTGTATACCAGTCGCATCACCGCCCGGGTAGTGAACCGGGCCCTGCAGAGCTTGCAGCAGACGACCAGCCAATGGCCCGAGAAGCATCTGCCTTTGACCCCGATTGCCCATACCCGGGACTGGGGGCATAAGGCCATCATGGTCTACGAGTTCGCAGGTACAGGCCCAGTGAAGACAGTCACCCCGGCCGCCCGTAGGGAGCTTCAAGACGCGGTGGACGCGGCCGCGCAAGCCGAAGGTATCGTTGGGACCGTCATCGGTGTGCCGCCGTTTGCTGTTGTGGACGTATGGCAGCGCCAAGGCGAACGGCACTTTTCTGTCGCCTTCCAGATCAATCAAGCGACCATTGAATACGTTCAAGATATTACCCGGGCAGCACGGGAAGACGCGGCTGCGGAAGAAGAGAAGAAGAGGAAGAAAAACAACTAGAGAAGGATGGTGTTTGTTTGCGCCTGATGTTACGGTACGTCCTCCGCTATAAGCGCTTACTGCTGGGGAATTTTATTTGTGTGTTCGGCTTTATTATTTTGGAACTAGGACTGCCAACGATGCTGGCCCGGATGATTGATGAAGGAATCAATCAGCGCCGGCCCAGTACCGTCTGGTTTTACGGCATGGTCATGGTCGGCGTGGCCTTAGTGGGTCTGGTCGGGCTCATTGGCTTGGCCTATTTTGCCAGCCGAATTACGACGAACGTGGTGCGGGATATGCGGGACGATATATTTGCCCGGACGATCCGTTTTTCTCACGAAGAACATAACGCCGTGGGGACGGCCTCACTGATTACCCGGACGACGAACGATGCCTTCCAGATCATGAACTTCTTCCAGATGATTCTGCGGATGGGCTTCATGACCCCGCTGATGATCATTGCCAGTGCGTTCCTGATCGTCCAGACCAGTCCCCAGCTGGCCTGGATGGTTTTCATTGGGATTCCGATTCTGCTACTCGGTGTATGGCTGATTGCCGTGCTGTCCAAACCGTTGTCCGAGCAGCAGCAGAGTAACTTGGACCGTATTAACAGCCGCATGCGGGAGCAATTATCCGGCATTCGGGTGATTCGGGCGTTTGTCCGAGAAAAGTTCGAACGCGGCCGCTTTGCGGAAGTGAATAATGCCTACGCCCACAGTTCAATCAAACTCTTCACGCTGATGGCCTTCGCTCAGCCTGGTTTTTCTATGGTCTTGAACATCATTACGGGAGTCATCATTTGGCAGGGTGCCATTGCCATTGGCCAAGGGCAGCTGGCTGTGGGGTCGCTGATCGCCTTCGTGGAGTATATTTTCCATGTGCTTTTTTCATTCATCATGTTTGCCAGTGTGTTCATGATGTATCCCCGTGCGGCCGTGTCCGCCGGGCGTATTCAGGCGTTACTGGATGCCAAAAATGAGATTGAGGGCCGTGACGGGCAAGCTGCCCGCGGCCGCGGCCAAGCCGGGGTCGTCTTTGACCATGTCGATTTTGCGTATCCGGGCAACAGTGAAGCGGCCGTGCTGCAAGACATTTCTTTCTCGGCCCAGCCGGGGCAGACCGTGGCCTTCATCGGCAGTACGGGCAGCGGCAAATCCACCCTGATCCAGCTTCTGCCGCGGTTGTTCGACGTCACCCGCGGAAAAATCACGGTGGACGGGACCGATGTGCGGGACTACGCCGTGCGCAGCTTACGCGCTAAGATCGGTTTTGTGCCGCAAAAAGCCGTCTTGTTCACCGGGACGATTGCCGAGAACCTCCGTTACGGGGCGGCAGAAGCCACTGATAGTGAATTGTGGGACGCCCTGCGCATTGCCCAGGCAGCGGATTTCGTGAAAGAACAGCCAGAAGGGTTGAATAGCGTGCTCGCTGAGGGCGGGGCCAACCTGTCCGGGGGCCAAAAGCAACGGCTGGCGATTGCCCGGGCCATCGTGCGCCGGCCGGATATTTATATTTTTGACGACAGCTTTTCTGCCTTGGATTACCAAACGGATGCCCAGTTGCGGGCCAATTTGGCGGCCGTGACACAGCAAGCCATTGTGTTCATCGTCGCTCAGCGGGTAGGGACCATTCGCCATGCCGATCAGATCATCGTGCTGGACAACGGCGAACTGGTGGGTAATGGCACGCACACGCAGCTGATGGCCACCAATCCGATTTACCAAGAAATTGCCCGGTCCCAGTTAAGCGAGGAGGAATTAGCATGAGCCGTGGATTATTAGCACTGCGCCGTTTGTTCACCTACCTGCGGCCCTATCGCTGGGCCTTCTTTGGTGCGCTGGCGGCCACACTGATTTCTGTCATTAGCAATGCTGTCTGGCCGGTCATCATGGGCTTAGCCATCACCCGGATCGGCGAGAACGTGACCGCCGGCACGGCCATCGATCTGGCTTACGTGGCGAAAGTCGTGGTCGGCATGCTGGCCAACGCGCTGGTTTACCAAGTGACCCTGTTCCTCTCGACTTACTGGATGACAATCGCCGTGCAGCAGGGGATGCGCGACTTGCGGAAGGACTTGACCAGCAAACTCAACCGGCTGCCCGTCCGCTTCTTCGACAGTCATACCCAGGGCAACCTGCTGTCCCGCGTGACCAACGACGTCGACGCCATTACCAACGCCCTGCAGCAGGGGGTGATTCAAGTAGTCACCTCCGTGATTGGTATCGTTCTGGCAGTGGTGATGATGTACACGATTAATTGGGTAATGGCGACCCTGATGCTGTGGATGTTGCCGGCGTCCTTTCTTATCTCTCGCTTGGTGGTCCGGCGCAGCCAGCCGTACTTCCAGGCCCAGCAGAACGCACTGGGCGAGCTGAATGGGACCGTCCAAGAATCCTTCACCGGGTTTACCGTGATCAAGCTGTATGGGCAAGAGCAAGACGCAGAAAAGAAGTTCGCCGGGGCCAACCACAAGCTGGCGGCGAAGGGGTTCAACGCTGCCTTCATCTCCGGTTTGATGAGTCCTTTGGTGGGCTTCACGGCCAGTCTCAGCTATGCTGCGGCGGCCACCATGGGCGGCATGAATGTCCTTGCCGGCCGCATCCCGTTGGGTAACCTGCAAGCCTTCGTCCAGTACATTTGGCAGGTGAATCAGCCGCTGTCCTCCCTGACCCAGCTGTCGGCGGTATTCCAGTCCGCGGCGGCAGCGACCAAGCGGGTCTTCACGATTCTGAATGAACCAGAAGAAGAGGACACCGTGACGGCTCAGCTGCCGGCAAAGATCCAAGGCCGGGTTGAGTTTCGCCACGTTTCCTTCCGGTACCGGCCGGATGTCCCATTGATTGAGGACCTGAACTTTGTCGCTGAACCGGGTCAAACCGTGGCTATCGTGGGACCCACCGGAGCCGGCAAAACGACCATGATCAATCTCCTGCTGCGCTTCTACGACATCGACAGCGGTCAAATTTTGGTGGACGGCGTCGATATTCGCACGATTGCCCGCAGTGCCTTGCGGGAACAATTCGGCATGGTCTTGCAAGATGCTTGGCTGTACCACAGTTCGATTGCCGACAACATCCGCTTCGGCCGGCTGGACGCGGATGAATACCAAGTGGTCCAAGCGGCCAAGACGGCCAACGTGGACCACTTCGTACACACCTTGCCCAATGGTTACCAGATGACCATCAGCGAGGACGCCGACAATATTTCCCAAGGACAGAAGCAGCTCTTGACCATCGCTCGGGCGGTCATCAAGGACCCCCCGATGATGATTCTGGACGAGGCTACCAGTTCTGTGGATACCCGGTTAGAATTATTGCTGCAACGGGCGATGGACCGGGTGATGGCCCACCGGACCAGTTTCGTCATTGCCCACCGCTTGTCCACCATTCGGGATGCCGACTTGATTCTGGTGATGCGGCATGGCCAGATCATCGAGCAGGGGAACCATGCCGCTCTGCTGGCAGCGGATGGGTTCTACGCCCGCTTGTATAATTCCCAGTTTGCGGATGCGGATCAACTGGCGGAAGCGGGGGATGCGTGAGAAAGGCGCCGGGCAAGCCGGAACCGTCTGCTCGTCTAAACGTGTTCTGGCCTCTGGTGTAAACGGGCGGAGCCGAGCAGGCCACCATGGTTTAAGGACCCTAAGGGACTGGGACAAAATTCATATTCCGCGACGTACTGAGTGCCAACGCGTAGCAAGCGGAGGCAAAACGGGCTCAGT
>NZ_KI271582.1:184948-212542 GCF_000469325.1 Schleiferilactobacillus shenzhenensis LY-73
ATCCCTACGCTTCTAACCGGGCCGCTCCGCCCTCTGGCAATTTGTGATACCATATAAACTGAAAATCGACATGGAAAGCAGGATATATCGTGATTTTAATGAAAGACATCGTCCGTGACGGCGACCCGGTATTAAGAAAAGTCGCTGCTCCGGTCGCCTTCCCTCTGAATAAAGAAGATCACCAGTTAGCTAAGGATATGATGGGCTACCTGATCAATAGCCAGGACCCGGAGATTGCCCAGAAGCACCAGCTCCGGGCGGGGGTCGGTCTGGCCGCTCCCCAGGTGGGCCGCTCCATCAAGATGGCTGCGGTTCTGGTGCCGGACAATGACGGTAACATTGTATTACAAGAGATTCTCTGCAACCCGGTCATCACCCGTGAATCTGTGCGGCCAGCGGCTTTAGCGGAAGGGGAAGGGTGCCTGTCCGTCGATGAGGATGTCCCGGGCTATGTTGTCCGCCACGACCGCATCACCATCCGGTACCAAGATATCAATGGGGACAAGAAGATCCTGCGGCTGAAGGACTATCCCGCCATTGTCTGCCAGCACGAGATCGACCACCTGAATGGCCACTTGTTCTACGACCATATCGATAAGAAGCATCCGTTCAACATCGATCCGGATGCGGTCATCGTGAAATAACGCTGGCGCTGACGTCTTGATATGGCTGGGCGGAGATTAATGAGGGCAGCGCTGCAAACGAAATCTGCCGAACAAAAGCTGGGTTTCGCCCGCTGGTTTGACTTCCCCCTGTCCCATCAGTATACTTAAGTAAGTAAATAAATGGATCGCCATAACCCTGTTAGGTGAGGCTCCTGTACGAAAACATGCTGCTGCTCAGAAACATCGAGAGATGCCAACGAGTCAACCGGAATTGCTAATAAGGCTTTTTCTAACGCAGCTGAACGTTGTTCTACGTCGTACAGTGCTAAAGCTCAACGTCGGGCCATCGGATTTTTGGTGTGCTCACGTTGGGAGCACACCTTTTTTATGTCCGTCCATCTCATTCGAAAGGAAGGTGATCAGAATGAAACAACAATCAATGCCTGGACCCGCAGACCCGCCTAGTAGATCGCGCAGGGCCCGTTTCATCCGGTCACTTTCCGGTCATTTTCTGATGGTCTAGAACAGTGCCCGGCTGCTCCCCCTGCGCTTGAAGAGAGGAGCTTGACATTGTTCATCAAAAAAAATCACACCGCGCTGGCCGCGGCAAAACAAACCGAACTGAAGCAGCTGAGCGGCTACAGCCAAGAACAGATCTTGGCTCAGCTGCACACGCGCCTGAGCGGCCTGGACGAGGCCGAAGTGGGCAAGCGCCAGCTGCAATACGGCGAGAACACGGTCCAGTCCCAGTCGGCATTACCGGCTTACCGGGTCCTGCTGGCCGCCTTTAACGACCCGTTTGTCTATGTTCTGTTATTTCTCATGATCGTCTCGGCCCTGACCAATGACCGGGACGGGGCCATCGTGATGGCCATCATGATCCTGTTATCCGTTCTGATCCGCTTCACTCAAGAATATCGTTCTCAGAAAGCCAGCGCGGCGCTGACTAAGCTGATTCAAAATACGACGGCCGTGACTCGGGACGGGATTACCCGGGAACTGCCGATGGATGCCGTGGTGCCCGGCGATATCGTGACCCTGAGCACCGGCGACATGATACCTGCGGATGCCTACCTGCTGAAGACCAAGGACTTATTTGTGAACCAATCCTCCCTCACCGGTGAAGCCATGCCAGTGGAGAAAAAGGCAGATTACGACACTGCTGAATTACCGCAAGAAGCCACCGCTTTCGATTATCCGAACCTGGTCTACATGGGCACTGATGTCCTGTCTGGTTCCGGTGTCGCCGTCATTCTGAAGACGGGCAGCGCCACGTTCTTTGGGGACATTGCGGAGAGTGCGTCCGCCGTCCAGGGACCGAGCAACTTCGATACCGGAATGCGCCGCATCAGCCGCTTTCTCATCACCATGATGATGATTCTCGTGCCTATCGTCTTTCTGATTAACGGCCTGACCAAGCGGGACTGGACCCAGGCGTTCTTCTTCGCCATTGCGGTGGCCGTGGGGCTGACCCCGGAGATGCTGCCGATGATTGTCAACAGCAACTTGGCGAAAGGGGCGTTGGCGATGGCTAAAAAGAAGGTCATCGTCAAGCAGCTGCATGCGATTCAGAACCTAGGTGCGATTGATACGCTGTTCACCGACAAGACCGGCACCATCACCGAAGACCGCGTTGTGGTCATGCGCTACGTGGACGCGTTAGGGGAAAAAGACGACTCAGTCTTGCGTTTGGCGTACATGAATTCCAACTATCAGACTGGCTGGCGTAACCTGATGGACCAGGCTGTCATTGATTATGTGGAGAAACACAAGAGTGAGCGCCAGCTGCTGCCAGGAACGCTGACTAAGGTTGACGAGATCCCGTTTGATTTTGATCGGCGGCGACTCACGGTGGTCGTCCAAAATGACGATCACCAGTGGATGATCACTAAGGGTGCCTTTGAAGAAATGATCCAGGTCTCGGATTACGTTTTGATCGACGGCCAAGTGACGCCGATGACTGGCGCGTTGCACGATCGGCTGGTGCAGACCAACGAGCAGCTGAACCAATCCGGGATGCGGGTCCTGGCGGTGGCCTACCGCCAAGACGTGCACACGCAGAATGTCTACACTATCGCCGATGAGCATAATATGATCCTGGCAGGCTTTCTGGGCTTTCTCGACCCGGCTAAACCCGATGCCAAGGAAGCCATCAGTCTTTTAAACGATCACGGTGTCCGGGTCAAAGTGCTGACGGGGGATAACGCCATCATCACCCAGCACGTCGCCACCCAAGTGGGCATCACGAACACTGCGGTGCTTGCCGGTAATGATGTGGACGACCTAGACGACCAAGCGCTGGCCAAGGCGGTGGCCACCCATGACCTGTTCGTTAAGCTGAACCCATTGCAGAAAGCCCGGATCATCAGCGTGATGAAGGGCCACGGCCACACCGTCGGCTTCATGGGGGACGGCATCAACGATGCCCCTGCGCTGCGCCAGGCCGATGTGGGCATCTCGGTGGAGAATGCGGCCGATATTACCAAGGAAGTCAGCGGCATCATCCTCCTGGAGAAATCTCTGCTGGTATTGGAAGACGGCATCCTCGAGGGCCGGCGGGTGTACGCCAACGCAATGAAGTACATCAAGATGACGGTCTCGTCAAACTTCGGCAACGCACTGTCGGTGCTGATTGCCAGTATCTTTCTGCCGTTCCTGCCCATGCTATCGATCCAGCTGCTGGTGCAAAACCTGATTTATGACACCGCCCAAATGGCGATTCCTTGGGACAACGTGGATCCCGAAACGTTAGCCCAACCGACCCCGTGGCGGGCGGAAGGCCTTTTCCGGTACACCGTCCTGTTTGGCCCGGTTTCTTCGGTGTTTGACGTGCTGACGTTCCTCTTTCTCTGGTTCGGCCTGGGGGTGGGGAACGATCCCAGCAGCTTAGCGCTGCAAGGAATGTTCCAAGCCGGCTGGTTCATTGAAGGGCTCTTCACCCAAGCCCTCATCGTCAACGTGTTCCGCACCCGCCACGTGCCCAGTTTCAAGACCCCGGCCAGCGCTGTGGTGCTCCTCGCCACCGGTTTGGCCTTGGCCATCGGCGGCCTCCTTGTTCTGACCCCTCTCCGGGTGGCTTTCGACTTCGGCACTTTACCCGGCCAATTTTGGCCCTGGGTCCTGCTGATCATCGGCGGGTATGTCCTGACAGTGGAAGCGATGAAGGCCGTGTATGTGAAGCGGACAGGAACTTGGTTGTGAGAGAGGGGATGGCGGCCGCCGCCCGCATTCGTTACAATAGAAAACAGCGAAACAAAACACGAAGGAGCGCAACTATTGTGACGAAAGCGACGCATGAATACTCATACCCCCTGCGGCCTGAATGGTCCACTGCCGAAGTAACCACGGTCATGGCATTTTATAATGCCGTGGAAGAAGCTTACGAAGGCGGCACCAGTGCGGCCGACCTCTTGGCGGCCTATGCTGCCTTCAAGACGGTCGTGCCTGATAAAATGACCGAAAAACAGCTCGATGCAGAATTCACAGAGGCCTCTGGCTATTCTCTTTACCGTGCGGTCCAGGCTGCCCGCCAAGACAATCAAACAACGATTCGGATGACGGGCGGTGACCACCGTGGATAAACCAGAAACGGCGCTGTTGGCGCTGCGTATGCGGGATTGGGTGGCCCAAGCCGGGGCCCATATCCGCCACCACATTCACGACCCGCTGCAGATTCAGACCAAGTCCAGCCGGACGGATCTGGTTACCAATCTGGATAAACAAACCGAGCGGAACTTGATTGCTGCCATCCGCAGCGAGTACCCTGACGCCCAAATTATGGGCGAAGAGGGCAGCGGCGACCACGTTACCGATCTCCGCGGGCTCGTGTTCTTCGTTGACCCGATTGACGGGACGATGAACTTTGTCAAACAAAAGTATAACTTTGCCATCATGATTGGGGCTTACGTGGACGGCACGCCCCAAGTCGGTGTGATCTTGAACGTGATGCGCCAGGAACTATACTGGGGCGGCCCACAGCTGGGCGTCTACAAGAACGAAACACCCATCACGCACGGTTCAGAACTGACCCTGGCCGACGGTTTATTCGGCATCAACTCGGCCATGCTGGCCTATGACCGGTATCATAGTCACCAGCTGTTCAAGACGTGTGCAGGGATGCGCATCATCGGCAGTGCCGGCATCGAATATATACAATTATTAGAAGGTCGGCAGATTGCCTACATGAGCCATTTAGCCCCGTGGGACGTGGCGGCCGGCCGAGTAATGGCAGAGACGCTGGGCATGTCTGTGACGCGTCTTGACGGCCATCCCCTGGATATGCTATCATCAGGCGATGTATTAATAGCAACAGCGCCCACCGCTGACGCTATCCGGGCCATTGCGCTGGGATAGAGCGGAGACGGCAATCTGAGTTTTGCACGAGGCAGAGACTGGTACCGAACGGGCCAGTCTCTTGTCATATGGACATTACTACACCGCTTACAACGCTGTATTGTTTTACGAAAGGAAGAAATTGAATTTGAAAACTCGTGAGGACATCCGGAATATTGCGATCATTGCGCACGTCGACCACGGCAAAACGACCCTGGTCAACGAATTGCTTAAGCAATCCGATACACTGCCCGAACATATGCACTTGGAGGACCGGGCGCTAGATTCTAACGCAATTGAACGGGAACGGGGTATCACGATCCTTTCCAAGAATACGGCGGTCCAATACGGCAAGACCAAGATCAACATCTTGGATACCCCGGGCCACGCGGACTTCGGTGGTGAAGTGGAACGGATCATGAAAATGGTCGATGGGGTTCTGCTGGTCGTCGATGCGTATGAAGGGACCATGCCCCAGACCCGCTTCGTTCTGAAGAAGGCCTTGGAACAGCACTTGACTCCCATCGTGGTCATCAACAAGATCGACCGCCCCGGTGCGCGTCCGGAAGAAGTTGTCGATGAAGTATTGGAACTCTTCATTGAATTAGGCGCCGACGACGAGCAGCTGGAATTCCCGGTTGTTTATACATCGGCTGTCAACGGGACGTCGAGCTTGGATTCCGATCCGGCGACGCAGGAACACACGATGAACTATCTGTTTGATACCATCGTGAAGACGATCCCGGCGCCCCTGGACAACAGCGATGAACCGCTGCAGTTCCAAGTGGCGATGCTGGACTACAATGATTATGTGGGCCGCATTGGTATCGGCCGGATTTTCCGGGGTTCGATCCATCTGGGCGACAACGTTTCTGTCTTGAAGCTGGACGGCACCCATAAGAACTTCCGGGTCACCAAGATCTTCGGCTTCTTCGGTTTGAAGCGGGTCGAAGTTGATTCCGCCAAGGCCGGGGACTTGATCGCTGTTTCCGGGATGGAAGACATCTTCGTCGGCGAGACCGTGACGCCGGTGGATCACCCGGATGCTCTGCCCATTCTGCGGATCGACGAGCCCACCTTGCAGATGACGTTCCTGGCCAACGATTCGCCGTTTGCCGGTCAAGAAGGGACCGAAGTCACTGCCCGGAAGCTGGAGGACCGGCTGAAGAGCCAGCTCCACACCGATGTGTCGTTGCGGGTCGAAGATACTGACCTGCCCAGCGCTTGGATCGTTTCCGGCCGTGGTGAACTGCACCTTTCTATCTTAGTTGAAGAAATGCGCCGGGAAGGCTTCGAACTGCAGCTGTCCCGTCCGGAAGTTATCTACAAGGACATTGACGGGGTTACCTGCGAACCCTTCGAGTCCGTGCAGATCGATACCCCGAACGAGTACGTCGGCAGCGTCATCGATTCAATGTCCCAGCGTAAGGGCGAAATGAAGAACATGGAGACGACCGACAACGGCCAGACCCGCTTGACCTTCCTCGCTCCAGCCCGGGGGCTGATCGGTTACAGCACCGAGTTCATGTCCCAGACCGGTGGTTACGGCATCATGAACCACACCTTCGCTAAGTACCTGCCCGTTATCAAGAATTGGACGCCTGGCCGCCGCACCGGTGCGCTGGTGTCCATCAACCAGGGCACAGCCACGACGTACAGCCTGCAGTCTGTTGAAGACCGCGGCACGCTGTTCGTTGATGCCGGTGTCCAGGTCTATGAGGGCATGATCGTGGGTGAGTCCAGCCGGGAGCAAGATATCGGCGTCAACGTCACCAAGGGGAAGAACCTGACCAACACCCGGGCCGCTGGTAAGGACCACGCCGCCGCGATCCGGACCCCGAAGTCCCTTTCTCTGGAAGAATCCATTGAATTTTTGAACGAGGATGAGTACTGCGAAGTTACCCCCAAGAGCATTCGCCTGCGCAAGAAGATTTTGAACACGTCTGCGCGGATGAAGGCCGCCAAGCGGGCCAAGGTCGCAGCCAAGGACGACAAGTAAACTTAAACTTAATGAAGTTTTAGCCCGTATCGTGATGGTGCGGGCTTTTTTTGTGCGGCCGCGGCCGGGCCGGGTCAGCCCCGTCCGGTAGGGCAGCGGCGGGAGAACCTGCGGTCAGGCATGGCCCGGCACCGTGGTATAATGGAACCATTCAATTTGGTTAGAAAGGATGGCCGCGATGCGTACACGATTGGCCCATATCGACTATTTCATCCTGGTTCCGTTTTTGATTCTCATGGGCGTGGGCATCGTGATGGTCTATTCCGCCAGCACAGACTTTTTGACCGTCCGCCACTTGGCGGCAACGGTCTACTTGAAGCGCCAAGCCATCTTTGCCGTTGGCGGGCTGTTTGCGGCAGCCTTTACCTTTATTTTTCCGCTGCGGTTATTTGAGAATGGCATTTTTGTGCGCATCGCCGTCCTGGTGACGATGATCATGCTCGGCGGTTTGCTGGTGCTGGCCTACTTTCGCCCGCAAGTTGCCGTTAACGGTGCCGTCGCTTGGTTCAACATCGGCTCGTTCAACGTCCAGCCGGTGGAAATTGCGAAGCTCGTGCTGATTCTGTATTTGGCCCGCATTTTGTCCCGGCGGGAAGAAAAGCTGACCGTTCTGCGGGAAGCTACCCGCCAAGTGCTGGCGCCCATCCTGGTCGCCGGGGCGATGGCGTTGCTGGTCTTTCTTGAACCGGATACCGGCGGGATGGCGATGCTGGTCTTTCTCACCGCCATCATGATTGCTGCGTCGGGCATCAAGTGGCCCTATGGGGTAACTGTCATCGGCGGAGTCATCGGCGTCAGCGCCGGCGGCTTGTATATTATGCAGAGCCTGAACCTGCCCTGGTTGAAGAATAGTTATCGGATCAAGCGGCTGCTGGCGTTCTTTCACCCCTTCAAGCTGGCGAACAGCACCGGCCGACAGCTGGTCAATTCGTATTACGCCATCAGCAACGGCGGCTGGTTCGGCGTCGGCATCGGCAACAGTATCCAGAAGAAGGGTTACCTGCCTGAACCTTACACCGACTTCATCATGGCGGTGATTACCGAGGAACTGGGGATTATCGGCGCGATTGCCATCCTGTTCGTCCTTTTCTTTCTAATCGCCCGCATCATCCTGGTGGGTATTCGCGCCCGCTCGGCGTACCGGTCGCTGTTGTGCTATGGTATTGGCAGCTGGCTGTTCATTCAGACGTTTTTCAATATCGGCGGGATGATCGGTCTGATTCCCATCACCGGGGTGACGCTGCCGTTCATCAGTTACGGCGGCTCGTCTCTGCTGATGCTGGCCGCCGGGATTGGTCTGGCCCTGAACGTCAGTTGTATTGAACAGGTGGAGCAGGAACGCAGTTTAGAAAGGGAGCGAGAACATGGCCACGCCTGAGCAGACGATTCCGCAGCCGCGGACGGGTATCGCGGTTTGGCTGTATTCGGCCAAACAAGCCCGCAAGCTGCGCCGCTATGGCTTAGTGTATTATGTCTCCGAACGGATGAAATACGTCGTTTTGTACGTGGATTCGGCCAATGCTGAGGCCACCGTGCAGCAGCTGCAAAAGCAGCGCTTTGTCCGCAGTGTCAGCGTGTCGCCCCACGGCACGATTGCCACGGAATATGCCCACCAGTTGATCGGTGAGCGCAAGGAGGATGACGACTGATGCGCGTGATTTCAGGCGAATTCGGCGGCCGCCGGCTCTTTGCCGTGCCCGGGAATAAGACCCGGCCGACCACCGATAAAGTGAAAGAGAGCTTATTCAATATTCTTGGGCCGTATTTTGATGGCGGCGCGGTACTGGATCTTTTTGCGGGGACGGGCGGCTTGGGTATCGAAGCCGTTTCCCGCGGGATGGACCGGGCCGTGCTCGTCGATCGGCAGGGGGCCGCGATCAAAGTCATTACCCGTAACGTCGCAGTGACTAAGGTACCGGACCGCTTTACGATCGTCCACGCCGCCGCTGCGGCTTACCTGCAGCGGGCAGTGGGTACGATTCAGTTTGACCTGGTCTTTCTTGACCCGCCTTACGCCCAGCAGGAGATCGTTAAGACGATCACGACACTGGCGGATGACGACTTGCTGCGTCCGGGTGCCCGCATCGTGGCAGAGACCGATACGAAGGTGGCTTATCCCGCTGTACCCCGCTTTCAGTTACAGCGCCAAGTCACTTATGGCATCACGGAATTAGCCATTTTCCGGTATGAAGGAGACGAAGACAATTGAAACGGATTGCATTATTTCCCGGCAGTTTTGACCCGATCACCAACGGGCATTTGCAGACGGTCCAGCGGGCCCGCACCTTATTCGATGAGGTCGTTGTCGCGGTGATGACCAACGCCAGCAAGCAAGGGCTGTTTACGCCGGAGGAGAAGAAGGCCTTGGTGGCCGCCGCCGTTGCGGACATGCCCAATGTCCGGGTCATCGCCGCGCCAGACCAGCTGACGGTCCGCGTGGCCGCCTCCGTGGGCGCCAAGTTCCTGCTGCGGGGACTGCGCAACGAATCGGATTTTACATATGAAGCCGGTATTGCTCAGATCAACAAAACGCAGGACCCCGCGATTGAGACGGTCTTTTTCTATGCTGATTCGGCAACGGCCTTCGTTTCGTCTTCGATGATCAAAGAAGTGGCCCGCTTCGGCGGCGATGTGTCCGGCTTAGTGCCGGCGAACGTGGCCGCCGCCCTGACCGCCAAAATGCGTATGTTAGGAAGTGACGTCTGATGCAGCAGCCGCAAAAAACTCCCCGGCGGCACCGGGGGCTATGGTGGAAGATCCTGATTCCCGTGCTGGTGGTCGTATTATTGGCCGCCACGTTCGTACCGCTGCCCAACTGGTTCATCGAAATGCCGGGGTCGGCTGAACCGCTGGCCCAGTATGTTAAAGTCGACGGCAAACGGGATAAGGCTGCCGGCAGTTTCTCCCTGACCACCGTGGGGATTGCCTCAGCCACCGCCCTACAGCTGCTCTTAAGTAAGACGCGGCCGTATGAAGACATCGTTTCCCGCAACGACGTGATGGGCGGCGAGGACAATGCCACCTTCGACCGGGTGCAGCAGTATTACATGACCAGTGCGATCAACAACGCGATTGCCGTCGCCTACAAGGCGGCGGGCAAGGCGTATCAAATCCATTATTTGGGTATTTATGTACTGGATATTCAGAAGCAGTCGGCGTTTGCTGGCAAACTGCGGGTGGGGGACACGATCACCAAAGTCGATGGCCGCCATTTCAATTCGAGTACGGGCTACATCAACTATATTCGCAGCCGCAAAGTCGGCGATACCGTCACCCTGACTTATACGCGCGGCAGTCAGACGCTGACGTCGGCGGGTAAACTTTACCGGCTGGCGCAGACCAAGAAGCCGGGAATCGGCATCACCCTGACCGACCGGACGAAGGTCACCACAACGATTCCAGTCAAAGCCAACGTCAGCCAAATTGGCGGGCCGTCCGCCGGGTTGATGTTCTCCCTGCAAATTTATGATCAACTGACCGGCAGCAAATTGCGCAAGGGCCGGCACATCGCCGGCACCGGCGAGATTGCCCCGGACGGTACAGTCGGCCAGATCGGCGGTCCGGAGAAGAAAGTGTACATTGCCGCTCAAGAAGGGGCAACGATCTTCTTTGCTCCCCACACCAAGGTGACCAAGGCCATTAAGAAACTTGATCCGGGGTTCCAGGATAACTATGCCGTGGCCAAGAAGGCGGCTAAGGATTCCCATTTGAAGATTACGGTCGTACCCGTGGAAAAATTCAGCGACGCCGTTAAATACCTCCAAACCCATTAAAAATATTTCCTCGTTTCGTTTCATTTTCCGATTTCTTTGCGTAATTTACTATGACAAGCAAAGAAAGGCAGGGGATGACGATGCGGCGGCAACGTCCAGAAAAGCCTCGGCTGCTCAGTCAGCTGGGGCGTTATTGGTATTGGGGTGTCATTGGATTAGCGGTACTGGCGTTAGGCGGCTGGTGGTGGTTCCGGCAAGAAGCATCCGCCGGCGTCGTTTTAGACCCGGCAGCATCAGCGACTGTTCCTGGAGCGGTGCAGACCAGCAGTGCCAGCGGCGGGTCGGGGGGACATTCAGCCGGTGTGTCTCAGTCGGCGAGTACCAGTAGACCGGCGGCCCCGGCCAAGAACGGCCAGGTGTGGGTCGATATTCAAGGCGCTGTCCAGAAACCCGGCGTGTATCAGCTCGCCGCTGACAGCCGGCTGGATCATGCGGTCCGGGCGGCTGGCGGGTTGCGGCCGGAGGCAGACCGGCGCCAGGTCAACCTGGCGCAGCCGCTGACCGATGGGGCAGCGATTTATATTCCCAAGGCAGGAGAACAAGCGGCCAGCAGCAATGCCCCAGCGGGTGAAAGCGGTGTGCAGCCTGGGCCCGCTGCGAGCGGGTCGTCAGCGCCAGCGGCGGATACCGGGGAGGCCGCGATCAATATCAACAGTGCCACCCAAGCGGACCTCGAACAGGTCAGTGGGATCGGGCCGAAGCGGGCGGGGGACATTATCGCTTACCGCGAGAGTCACGGCCCTTTTCAGTCGCTGGATGAGCTGGGCGAGATCAGCGGTATTGGCGAAAAGACATTGGCGACCCTGAAGGCGGCTTTGACGCTATGACCGGTTGGCGCTGGCCGGATACTTTGGGTCTGTGGACGGCGGTCACCGTGGTGGGCGCGGTATGCGCCGCCACGACGGGGCAGCCGCTGCTGGCCAGCGGGTTGTTTGTATTTGGCGCGCTCCATTGCGGCCGGCTCGGCCGGCGCTGGCTCATCGTGCCGGCTGTTGCGCTGGCGGTTTGGGCGGGGTGCTTTTGGCGCTGGCAGCAGCAGGTTCAGCCTCCGGTTGCGGCTGATCACCAGGCGGTGGCGATCGCAGTTTATCCCAGCCGATTGAAGGTGAACGGCGACTTGGTCAGCGGCCGGGCGGTCGCCAGCGATACTGGCCTGCCGCTGTGGCTTTCTTACCAATTCCGGAGTGCGGATGAGAAAGCGGCTTTTGCGGCCTTCACCGGGCCGATGATTCTCCATGGGAAGGGCACAGTAGCGCCGGTGGCTGGTTCGACCAACCCCGGTCAATTTGATTTTCGCCGGTTTGCGGCCGCCCAGTACGGCATCAGTACCCAGGTGACGATGAAAGGCGGGACCTGGACGGCAGGACTAACACCGCATAATTTAAGTTATGTTAACTTCACCGGTGAACGGCTCCGCCTGTGGCTGGATCATCGGCTGGCGCCGCTGCCTGCTCATCTCCAAGTCTACGTCCGCGGCTTGATCCTCGGCGGCGGCAGCAGCGGGGCGCTGGCCCGGGATCTGCGGGAGACCCAAACCAAATTGGGTATCATCCATCTTTGGAGCCTATCGGGGATGCAGGTGATGCTTCTGGCCAACGTGCTGCTGCTGGTCAGTACCTGGCTGCACCTGCCCTATGAGCGGGCGCGCTGGCTCGTCCTGGGCATTCTCCTGCTGTATGGCCTGATCACGGACTGGCCCACGGGGATCACCCGCTCCGTGGCCATGTTTGCGGCCGCCCATTTGTGGCCGCGGCGGTGGGCGGTCCCCGCCCTGGACCGCATGGGGGTGGTCTTGCTGCTCTGGCTGTTTTGGCGGCCGGCGGCGTTCACCCAGCTGGGCACCCTGCTCAGTTTCTTTCTGGCGTTCTGCCTGTACTTCGCCCCGCAGCGTTTCTGGCAGCAAAGTCTGGTGATCAATGTGATCAGTTTGCCGTTCATCTTGGCCTTTCAGTTTGAATGGCAGCCGGTGACGCTGCTCTTGAATATTCTTTTGATCCCAGTTTTTAACTATGTTTTCTTCCCGGTCATGCTGGTAGTAGCGACGGTCGTCTTGATCGGCTGGCCAGTGGGCTTTGCCGCGCTGGAGAAAATGTTGATGCAATTTGACGATGTCCTGGCGCAGCTGGCGGCCGGGGCTTGGGGGACCGTGGCGACCGGCGCGGTCCCAGCGGTGGTGTTTGCCGGGCTGCTGATCAGTGCGCTGGTGGCCAGCTTCGTGCCGGCTGGCCGACGTTGGGCTTTGACCGGCGGGACGGTATTGGTCATCGGCCTGTGTCTCAGCCGGGCGTTCCCGTTCACTGATCGCGTCGCCTTCATTGACGTCGGACAGGGGGACAGCAGTCTGGTCATCGGCCGGGGCGGTGGGCCCCGAGTTCTCATCGACACCGGCGGCCGGGTCGACTTCACCCGGGCGCCGTGGCAGACTCGCGATTATGCCCCCGGGATCACCTACAATGTGCTGCCCGTACTGCGCTATTACGGCGTCCGCCGGTTGGACGCGGTCTTTTTGTCCCACCAAGACGCGGACCACATGGGCGACTTGGGTCCGCTGCTGGCGGCGGTGCGGGTGGACCGCATTTTTGTGGGGGCGGGCATGGCCGGTTTGCCGAAGCTGCACGCTGCCATTGCCCAAGCCCGGCGGCCGCCGCTCATCACTGAATTACGGGCCGGCCAGCGCGTTCGCATCCGGCGGCTGGCCTTCACCGTGCACCATCCCAACCAGCCCGGGACCGGCACGAACGAAGATTCGCTCGTTCTTCAAGCCCGCATCGGCGGTCAGACCTTCCTGTGGTTGGGGGATCTCGCTAAGGCGGGGGAAGAAAAGATACTGGCGGGCGGGACGGCGGCCGCGGACGTGATCAAGCTGGGCCACCATGGCGCGGCCACTTCCACCAGTGCGGCACTGCTGGCGGCATTGCAGCCGCAACTCGGTATCATTTCTGCGGGCCGGAATAATCGTTACGGCCATCCGGCGGCTGAGACACTGGCTGCGCTGCAGCAGGCGGGGGTGCCCTGGCTAAATACCGCAGAAGTGGGGTATATTGAATACGTTGGCCGGCCGTGGGGCCGGGCCTATTGGCACACTGGAACAGATTGGAGCACGCGGTTATGGACGTCACCACCTTAAAAAAACAGCTGGCCCAGGGCACTGTGGCCCCGCTGTACTTGATTCTCGGCACCGAAACGGCCTTGCAGGACAGTGCCTTGGCGGCCTTTGACCAGCTTCTGACGGCGGACGCGAAGACGATGGATTACGCCCGGTTGGACATGAGTACGGCCACCATTGCTGAACTGTTGGACGAAGTCTCCTCCATGCCGTTCTATGGTGAGCGGCGGGTCGTGATTGCCAAAGACCCCGTATTTCTTACCGGTAACGGGGCCAAGACCCAAAGCAAAGAGGCGATTGCGGCGCTAGCGGACTACTTTGCGCAGCCGTCGCCGACGACGACCCTGGTGCTCAGCGCCCCCTATGAAAAGTTGGATGAACGGCGCAAGGCGACCAAACAGCTGCGTAAAAACGCCGTGCTGGTGGATGCCCAGCAGATTCGCAGCGAAGTCGTCAACAGCCAAGTACTGAAAGTGATCCAAGGGCAGGGGTACACCATTGCGCCGGCCACGCTAGAACTGCTGGTCCGCAAAACAGAAGCTAATTATTCAACGATCATTGCCCAACTGCCCAAGCTCTACTTGGGGGCGTATCCCGGGAAGGAGATCACCGCGCCGCTGGTGCAGGATCTGGTCCCGGAAACACTGACAGACAATGTATTTGCTGTCACCGATGCTTTGACCCACCAGCATTTTGCTGCTGCGACCCGGGCTTTTCAGGAGCTGTTGGCAAACGGCGAACAGCCTCTGCTGCTGAACGCTTTGCTGCTGAGCCAGTTCCGGCTGCTGGTCCAGGTCAAGATTCTCGGTCATAAAGGATTGAATCAGAACGCCATCGCCAAGGAGCTGAGTGTTCATCCATTCCGGGTCAAACTGGCCCTGCGCAGTGCCCAGGCCTGGCCGCTGCCGACCTTGATCGCCAGTTACAGCGAATTGGTGCATAACGAAGAATTGTATAAGAGCAGCCAGCCGGATCCCGTGACCCTTTTCCTGCGGGTGGTACACGGGTTGCAGAAAACACGGGGGTAAGTCCATTTCTCCCGAAATACAAAAAGAGCGCTGCAACCGCGATTGCAACGCTCTTTTTATGATGGGCTTACTTGTTCATTAAGTGCGTCAGCCGCGACTTGTTCCGCGCCGCTGTGTTGGCGTGGATGAGCCCCTTGCTGTGGGCCCAGTCGATTTTGCTGATGGCCTCGGTGTACAGGGCCTGCTTGTTGTCGGCGTTGGCTTCACTGGCGGCCTCGAACTTCTTGATGGCTGTGCGCATCGCGCTCTTTTGAGAAGCGTTCAAGGCTTGCGCCTTTTGCGCCGTCTTAACGCGCTTGATGGCAGATTTGATCTGTGGCATGAATTCACCCCCACGAACAGTTTATGTTTAAGTTAGCATATTCAAACTCAACGTCCACCATTATACAGACCGGGCGGACCCTTTGCAATAAGAGTTTCACTCGCTGGGGGACGGCCCGGTTGCATTTCTGCCGGAGAACCGGTAGAGTAGTGAAGTACCAAAAATCACTTCGGTCACTTTGTTCCACGATTCACCGCCGAGGACACAGTGATACGAGTACATCGCAGAAAGGTGGCGTTACCATGGCAATCAGCCAAACGCAAAAGAATGAGATCATCAGCAAGTATGCCCGTCACGACGGCGATACAGGTTCTCCCGAGGTGCAAGTTGCACTGTTGACGGCGGACATCAACGCCTTGACGGAACACATGCGCATCCACAAGAAGGACCACCACTCTTATGTCGGCCTGATGAAGAAGATCGGGCACCGGCGTAACCTGCTGGCCTACTTGCGGGATAAGGATGTTGACCGTTATCGGGACTTGATCCAAGCCCTGGGCCTGCGTCGTTAATCACGACAATCAACCACGCTCCGACTTTCGAGTCGGGGCGTTTTTTGCAAGAAAATGGGGGATTATCGTCCCTCATCGGTTAAGAAAGAAGGCCCGTTCCATGCTGATTCGGCAAAAAATTGGCGACCTGATCGTCACCGCGGTGCAACTCCCGGACGCGCCGCCGCAGACCCTGCTGGTGACCGATCAGACGACTACCGTGGTCGTTTCCCCCAACACGGCGGTTGGTGCTCAGACTCCTCCGTCAGTCACGGTCCCGGCCCGCACCGGCCCGGCTTTCGCTGCCTGGGCGGCCGCATTCGTTCCGCCTGTTGCGGGTTTCTTGACATTGTCCGTCATCGGCCCGGTCGCTGAAGCAACGCTATACCCTCTGGCCAGCACGGCTTTGAGTGCGGTCTTAGCAACCAGTGGGGTACTCCCTGACCGGCCGCTGGCCATTACAAGCATGAGCGGTGCCGTGGCAGTGACGGCTGCAGAGAAGGGCATTGTGGGGCTCGCCGGGGTGGTTCCTGACCAACCGGACTGGGCGGTGGCCGAGCCTGACGCCTTACCGGCCTGGCGCCATTTTGCTGGCCAAGTGGTGCGCGTCCTTGGTGGCCCGCCTGACGCAGACTCAGCAGACGCCGGGGCATCACCCGCCTTAACACCCGTGTGGCCCACAATGACCCGACCCACACCGGACACCGTTTATGTTCGCCAAGGGGACGCTGCCGGTTTATTCTGGACGGCAGACGCGGTCGGCCAATCCCAACAGCTGCTGGCGGGTGCTGCCTGGCCCGCTGTGGCCGCGAATGGCCGCGCCATCGTGACGGGGGCCACTGACACGTGGGCGGGCTGGCATACTGTCGGTGCCGCGGGCACGATTCTGACCCGTCACACGGCCGCTGCCGTCAGTATTCAGTGGCAGACCCCGCCGGTTTCCCCCGCGACGCTCACCGCCTGGTGGCCCAAGCTGCTGGCTGATGACGCGGCCCTGCATGATCAGCTGCGGGCCCTGCAGGCCCGCTGAGTTTGTCGTGTTTCCCTGCTGCCTGGCGGTGTATCGCCTTCACGCCCTGATTATGATAGAATGTGCAGTAGATATTTTTGATGTACGGGTCGGCACATTTGTGTCAGAAAAAAACTGTGAATCAGAAACCAAGGAAAATAGGGCGGTCAGCGCGCGCTGACGGACCGATATTGAGGTGTAAGGTTATTTATGGTACAAAAAACGCAGCAGAAACAAGATAAAATACGAATCATCATGCTCGGCGGGGTCCGGGAAAACGGCAAGAACATTTATGCCGTCGAAGTCAATCAGGATATTTTCATTCTCGATTGCGGAATCAAATATCCAGAGAACGAAATGCTGGGGGTCGATGTCGTCATCCCCGATTTTTCGTACATTCAAGACAACATTGACCGGGTCGCGGGCATTTTTCTCACCCACGGGCATGCCGATGCCATTGGCGCGCTGCCATACTTGGTCGCGAAGCATGACATCCCTGTCTTCGGGTCGGAACTGACCGTAGAACTGGCCAAGATTACGGTGCGCTCCACGAAGGGCGCCGGCAAGTTCAACGACTTCCACGTCATTGACGAGAATACCGCCATTGACTTCGATAGTGCGACTGTCAGCTTCTTTAAGACCACCCACTCGATCCCCGGTTCTCTGGGTATCGTCATCAAGACCCCGGCAGGGCAGATCGTCTACACCGGGGACTTTAAGTTCGACCAGGCGGCCGCGCCGCTCTACCAGACAGATTTTGCCCGGCTTGCCCAGATCGGCACCGAGCCGGTCTTAGCCTTGATGGCGGATTCAGCCAACGCGGAGTCACCGTACCCCAACACCAGCGAGAACGACATCGGCAAGTATATTTTGGAACTGTTCGAATATCATGCCGGCCGTATCATCGTGGCGTCCGTGGCGTCGAACATTCTCCGCATTCAGCAAGTCCTTGATGCGGCGGCCCGCATGCACCGCAAGGTTATCCTGACGGGTCGGGACTTGGCCAAGATCGTCCGCACGGCGCTGCGGCTCAACTTATTGAAGCTGCCCACGCCGGACATTCTGGTCCCGGTCAAGGACATTAAGAAATACGATGATCACCAGCTGGTCATTTTGGAGACGGGCCGTTCCGGTGAACCGTTGAAGTCTTTGCAGAAAATGGCGACGAATCAGCACCGGACCGTGCATATCCATCAAGGGGATCTGGTCTTTATCTCGACCACCCCGTCCTACGCCATGGAAACAGCGGTGGCCAAGACCAAGGATATGATCTACCGGGCCGGCGGCGAAGTGAAGACCATTTCTGATGATCTGCACGCCTCGGGCCACGCGTATAAGAACGACTTGCAGCTGCTGCTGAACCTGCTCCATCCGGAGTATCTAATTCCCGTGCAGGGTGAGTACCGCTTGCTCAACGCGCATGCCGAGATTGCCGAGCAGGCTGGGATACCGGCGGACCACATCTTCTTGACGAAGATTGGCGATGTGTTGGCCTACGACAAGCATGGGATGCACCTTTCTCAAGCAGTCACTGCCGGTAATACCATGATTGACGGGCTGGGCGTGGGCGACATTGGCAACATCGTTCTGCGAGACCGCAAGATGCTCGCTGATGACGGTATCTTCATTGCCGTCGTCTCCATCGATCGGCGCAAGAAGAAAGTTGTCTCAGCGCCGAAAGTCACGGCCCGCGGGTTCGTGTACATGAAGGCCAACCATGACTTAATGGCGGAGAGTGCCGACATTGTGAAGAACGCCGTCCAGAAGGATCTGGATAATAAAGAGCTGGACTGGTCGAATCTGAAGCAGAATATGCGGGAGAAATTGTCCCGCTACCTGTTTGAACAAACTAAGCGCCACCCCGTGATCTTACCGGTCATCATGGAAGTGAAACCCCACCGGACGGCTCGGCGGGCACCCGCCAAACGCAAGCCGGCAGCCGCCCCGGCGACGGGTGAGGCGGATCACCATGAGTGACGACCAGCACAAGATCATCCCGTTTCCCCACAATGACGAGCACCACCTGCAGTTAGGCAGTCAAGCACTGCGGGCGGGCGAGTTTACGGAGGCCGTGAACCATTTTCAGGCCGCGTACCAGACGCAGCACACGTTTGCTGTCAACCGGCAACTTGCTGAAGCCCTGCTGCATGCCGGTGATGCCGCTCAAGGGGTGGCCGTCGCCCAGGAGTTCATCGACGGCTATGCCCGCACCTTGACGGACGGTCTGCTTTACAGTCATCTGCTCATCGAAAGCGGTGAATTCGTGTCCGCGCAAGAATGGCTGGTCAGTTTGCGGGAGCAAGCCCATAGTGCAGAAGACCAGGCGCGTTTAAGCGAACTAACAACGTTGTTTGCGGATCGCCAAAAGGCGTTTATCAAGGACCATGCCGCAGACATTGCGGCGATCACCAAGCGTTTCGCTGGGTTGGGCGGGCTCAAGAGCAGTGAGCAGGCGGGCCTGATCAATACCATCGGTCAATTGACTGTGCCGACGTTTAACCAGATTGCCCCCCGGCTGATGACCGATCCGTTCATCAACCAAGCCCTGCGCAACACGGTCGCCCTGCATTATGTCACGCTGGCGGACGATCAGCCGCGCACGCTGCTGTGGTTTGATGAGACAGTCCATTTCGTCCCCAGCGAAGTACCTGATCCTTTCAACAATGCCATTACCGACGTCTGGAACCAGGCGACGGACGACGCGCAGAATGATGACCCAGGGGCGGCACTGATCATGACCCAGGAACTGCGGCTATATCAGCTGCTTTTGTTCCCCCGGCTGGCGGAGGTCGTGGACGCACCGGCTGAATGGGCGGAAGCGGTCCGCATGCGGATCACCAATCCGGATAAGCCGCTGATCACGGCACCGGCGATCAAGCAGTGGCTGACGAAGCTGGACGACGTGTTGGACGGGATGAACGACTGAATAATTCTTCTGGGAAATGTTTACAAACATTTTCAAACACCGTATAATGCGAAGAGGATATTTTTGAAGGGAATTGCGGCTTTTGTTTTCCCAACAAAAGTAGTACAATTTTATCTAAAGACTTTGCGCCGAGCTGTGCGCTGAGTCCTCGAAAAATACAGGAGGTTTCTTTTCATGGCTGAAAAAGAACATTATCAAAGAACTAAACCCCATGTTAACATTGGTACAATTGGCCACGTTGACCATGGGAAAACAACTCTGACGGCAGCAATCACCAAGGTATTGGCTGCGAAGGGCTTGGCAAAAGCTGAGGACTACGCTGATATCGATAAGGCGCCGGAAGAAAAGGAACGTGGCATTACCATTAACACTGCCCACGTAGAATACGAGACTGAAAAGCGTCACTATGCGCATATCGATGCCCCTGGGCATGCCGACTACGTTAAGAACATGATCACCGGTGCCGCTCAGATGGATGGTGCGATCTTGGTCGTTGCCGCCACTGATGGCCCGATGCCCCAGACCCGTGAGCACATTCTGCTTGCCCGTCAGGTTGGTGTTAACTACATCGTTGTCTTCTTGAACAAGGTTGACTTGGTTGACGATGACGAATTGGTTGACTTGGTCGAGATGGAAGTTCGCGAACTGCTGTCCGAATACGATTTCCCTGGCGACGATATTCCTGTTGTCCGCGGTTCTGCGTTGAAGGCATTGCAGGGCGACCCTGAACAAGAAAAGGTCATCATGGAATTGCTCGACATCATCGACGAATACATTCCCACTCCGGAACGTGACGTTGATAAGCCGTTCTTGATGCCTGTCGAAGACGTCTTCACCATCACTGGTCGCGGGACCGTTGCTTCTGGCCGTATCGACCGGGGCACGGTCAAGGTCGGCGACGAAGTTGAAGTCGTTGGTCTGAAGCCGGAAGTGCTGAAGTCCGTTGTTACTGGGTTGGAAATGTTCCGTAAGACCTTGGATCTGGGCGAAGCCGGCGACAACGTTGGTATCTTGCTCCGTGGTCTGAACCGGGATCAAGTAGAGCGTGGCCAAGTTTTGGCTAAGCCGGGTTCTATCCAAACCCACAACAAGTTCAAGGGTGAAGTTTATATCTTGAGCAAAGAAGAAGGCGGCCGTCACACACCGTTCTTCTCCAACTACCGTCCGCAGTTCTACTTCCACACCACTGATGTTACCGGTGTGATCGAACTGCCCAAGGGTGTTGAAATGGTTATGCCTGGCGATAACGTTACCTTCGAAGTTGACCTGATTGCTCCGGTCGCTATCGAAAAGGGTACGAAGTTCACCGTCCGTGAAGGCGGCCGTACTGTTGGTGCCGGCCAGGTAACCGACATTCTGGACTAATATTAGTTTAGGCTGATATGGTCTTGCCCTGTATCCCCATGGATACGGGGCTTTTTTATTGAGAGGGCGGAGGCCGACGGTTAGCGGCACCGGGCTGAGCGGCCTTAAGCCAGAAATCCCCGCACTTGGGATTTTTGGCTTAAGGTCCTCAGACCGCGTGCCGCTGTCGGCCGCAGCCCGTTTCCTGGTGTACTGTGACGGTTCAGTGATTGTTCCTGGCTCGCATCAGGTGAGTTTACCCTCTAAACGGGAGCCCACCATGGTCTAAGGACCCTAACGCAAAAAGCCCAAGTGCAGGGCTTTTCACGTTAGGGCCGCTTAGCCCAGGTGGGCTGACCGCTCGGCTCCACCCTCTCTTTTCTTCGTCTCTGTTTACACCCGCCTCGCTTTCGTATATCATTGTTAGGTATGCGATACACGTGCGCGCGTGTCGGCAAAATTGTGAAATGTAACCGGAGGTATTCAATATGTCTGCAAAATGGGAAAAGCAAGGTACGAACGATGGTACTTTGACTTTTGAGATCGACCTGCCTACTATCAAAAAAGGCATGGACCAAGCTTTTGCTCGTGTGAAGAAGAACATCAACGTACCTGGTTTCCGTAAAGGCCATGTTTCTCGGACTGTCTTTGATCGGATGTTCGGGGAAGGCGCCTTATACGAAGACGCTTTGAACATCGTGCTGCCCGACGCGTACGATGCTGCCGTCAAGCAAGCCGCCATCGCACCCGTTGACCAACCTAAGTTCAACGTGGAAAAGATGGAGCCTGAGAACCCTTGGGTCGTTTCTGCAAAAGTGACCGTGAAGCCTGAAGTCACCTTGGGCGACTATAAGGGCCTGACGGTGCCCAAGCAGGACCGCGAAGTCACCGACAAGGACCTGGACGACAAGCTGCACTCTTTGCAAGAAGAGCAGGCTGAACTGGTTCTTAAAGAAGATGGCGCCATTGAGAAGGGCGACACCGCAGTCATCGACTACGAAGGCAGCATTGACGGCACCCCGTTTGACGGCGGCAAGGCTGACAACTACTCCTTGGAGATCGGTTCCAACTCCTTCATTCCTGGTTTCGAAGACCAATTGGTTGGCCACAAGTCTGGCGACCATGTCGAAGTGAAGGTCAAGTTCCCCGATGATTACCAAGCCAAGGATCTGGCCGGTAAGGATGCGGTCTTCCAAGTAACGATCCACGAGATCAAGGAGAAGCAGCTGCCCGACTTAGACGACGAGTTTGCTAAGGATGTCGATGAAGACGTCGATACTTTAGACGAACTGAAGGCGAAGCTGCGTGATCAGCTGAAGCAAGAAAAGGACCAAAAGGCCGACGACGCGATTCAAGAATCTGCCGTCAACCAAGCCGTGGCCAACGCCAAGATCGACGACCTGCCGGACGTGATGATCGACAACGAAGTCCACAACCAGATGGATCAGTATCTGGGCAACTTGCAGCGCCAAGGAATCAATCCGCAGATGTACTATCAATTGACCGGGACCAGCGAAGCCGACCTGCACAAGCAGTTCGAGCAGGACGCTGCCCAGCGCGTTAAGACCGATCTGGTCTTAGAAGCCGTGGTCAAGGCGGAAGACATCAAGCCTTCTCAGGAAGACATCGACAACGAGATCAAGAACTTGGCCAATGAATACGGCATGAAGGAAGACGACGTTCGCAAGGCGCTGACCGCTGACATGCTCAAACACGACATTGGCATCAAGAAGGCCATCGACCTGATCGTTTCTTCTTCTAAGGAAGAATAAACGCATCTCCAGGTCTCACCCGGCACGCACCGCACCCGCCTCTCGGCCCGTACGGTAGCGTGCTTTCTTATTTCCAGAAACGCACCACCACACCACCAACAGTTTTCGCCCCAGACGACAAAAACAGCACACCTCCGCTAAGGACGATACACTGCCGTCCCCCCAAGACGCTGCCCCCAGCCCATGCACCTGCAAATAAGGCGGCAGCGCGAAGCGCAACGCCGCAGGCGGATAACTTTACGGGTGGTCGTCCCGTGTGGTATCGTTTATGGAGACTAAATGTCCGCAACAGCAAAGAAGGGTTGGTTAAATGTTCGATAATATTGACACCACCGGTCCCATCAAATGTTCCTTCTGTGGGAAAACGCAGGACCAGGTAAAGAAAATCGTCGCCGGCCCTGGCGTATACATCTGTAACGAATGTATCGATCTGTGCAAGGAGATCATCGACGAGGAATTCAAAGAGGATTCCTACACCGATTTGTTGAAGGTTCCTAAGCCCATCGATATTTTAAAGACACTGAACGAATATGTCATTGGTCAAGATGATGCCAAGCGCGCTCTGGCCGTGGCCGTTTATAACCATTACAAGCGGGTCAACGAGATGTCTGACCCCCATGATGATGGTCCTGAATTGCAAAAATCCAATATTGCCTTGATTGGGCCGACGGGTTCTGGGAAAACATTCCTGGCCCAGACGCTGGCCAAGCTGTTGGATGTACCGTTCGCGATTGCAGATGCCACGACCTTGACCGAGGCCGGCTACGTCGGGGAAGACGTGGAAAACATCCTCTTGAAGCTTTTACAGAACGCTGATTACAACGTGGAGCGGGCCCAGAAGGGGATCGTCTACATCGACGAAATCGATAAGATCGCCAAGAAGAGCGAGAATGTCTCGATTACCCGGGACGTTTCTGGTGAAGGTGTGCAGCAGGCCTTACTTAAAATCTTGGAAGGCACCATTGCCAACGTTCCGCCCCAGGGCGGCCGGAAGCACCCGCAGCAAGAATTCATTCAGATCGACACCACGAACATCCTATTCATCGTAGGTGGCGCGTTCGACGGTATTGAAACCATCGTTCGCAACCGGCTGGGTGAGAAGACGATCGGTTTCGGTACCGATTCGGCGAAGCATATTGACGAGTCTAAGAGTGTGATGCAGCAGATCATCCCCGAGGATTTGATGAAGTTCGGGATTATTCCGGAATTCATCGGCCGGGTGCCGATCATCGCGGCCTTGGAGCCGCTGACCGAGAACGATCTAGTACGGATCCTGCAAGAACCTAAGAACGCTTTGGTGAAGCAGTATAAGAAGCTGCTCTCCCTGGATCATGTGGACCTGGAGTTCACGCCGGATGCACTGCGGGCCATTGCCCACGAAGCCATCGAGCGGAATACCGGCGCCCGGGGTCTGCGGGCCATCATGGAAGAAGTCATGATGGATACTATGTTCGAAGTCCCCAGCGAACCTAACGTGAACCGGGTATTGGTCACCGCCGCCGCGGTCCATGGCGACGAGAAGCCCGAACTGCAATTGAAGAAAGCATCGTAAGTTGGAGGTAAAATTTGTTAGTTAACGACGTCGATATACGCACCAGTGCTGTCTCGCCGAGTCAGTATCCCACTGACGGCTGGCCAGAAATCGCCCTGGTGGGACGCTCTAACGTCGGCAAGTCGTCGCTGACGAACAAGCTGATCAACCGCAAGGCCTTAGCCCGGACGTCCAGTGCGCCGGGCAAGACTCAGACACTCAACTTTTACGAAGTGGAGCACCAGCTCTTTTTCGTGGATGTCCCCGGGTACGGTTATGCCAAGGTATCCAAAGCCCAACGCGCGGCTTTTGGCGAGATGATCGAGGCTTATTTGACGGGCCGCACCGTTCTGCGCGGTGTTGTCCAGCTCGTGGATGGCCGCCATGCCCCCACCGCGGATGACGTGGCCATGTACCAGTATTTGACGTATTACCATTTACCGGTGCTGGTCATCGCCACCAAGATGGATAAGGTGAAGCCCAGTCAGTACAACAAGTCGGAAAGCAGTGTGCGCAAGACGATGACCCTATCGCCGGGCACCCCGCTGGTCCTTTTCTCCGCCCAGACCGGGATGGGGAAGGACGCTGTGTGGGCGTGGATCGAGGCCCGTATGCAGGACCCCGAGCGCACGCCCCAAGGGTGATCTGATCAATACAAAACACCCCTGCAACAAATCAGCTGATTTGTTGCAGGGGTGTTTTTTACTTCTTTTTCTCGTCTTTACTTGGTTTTTGTTTCTTGTCGTCTTTCTTTTCGTCGCCATCTTTCAAGTCGATCTTCTTCTTCAGATCTTCCGGAATCGTCGCGAACGAATCGAACATACTGGTCAGGGTGTTTTCTCGTTTGACCGTTAAGCCCATGGCAATCACCTCTTGTGGCTACAGTGTACCAAAAACCCCGAGAAAAAACTACTGGTAAGGCTTTCTTATGAATAATATATTAAATATACGGATATTTATGCGTAAAAGTCGAAATATATTGCATATAATGCCTTCACCCGGTATATTAGAACCATTAATCAATTGGAGTGAATGGCATGCAGAAAAAGTGGTTGCACAGAATCGTGGCGCTCTTGGCGGCACTGTTCTTGACAGTTCCGCTCTTGGCCCAGACTCAGCCGGTCCAGGCAGCGGCGAATGATACGTCGCTGGCAGACATCAAGAAGAAGGGGACGCTGGTGATGGGGACGTCGCCGGATTATCCGCCTTACGAATTCCTCGTCAACAATAAGCCCGTGGGGATGGACATTGATATTGCCAAGCAGATTGCCAAGGATATCGGCGTGAAGCTGGTGGTCAAGCAAATGGACTTCGATGCCCTGCTGGTGGGTATCGAAACCCACAAGATCGACATGGTTCTGTCGGCCATGACGCCGACGCCGGCGCGGAAACAGAGTGTGGACTTTTCTAACGTCTACTACAATTCCGGCCAATCCATCATCATCAATAAGACGGACAAGAACATCTACAAGAATTACAAGAACTTCGCCAATAAGAAAGTGGGGGCGCAAACCGGCTCGCTGCAATACGACTTGGTGAAGAAACAGATCAAAGGGGTCAAGATGACCGGGCTGACTAAGGTGACCGACCTGATCATTGCCCTGAAGACCCACAAAATCGACGGTATCGCGACCGAATCCGCCGTCGCCACCGCCTATGTGAAGAATAATCCGGACTTGATGGTACTGAATCACCAGTTCAACTTAAGCGAGACCGATTCCGGCTCCGCCATCGCCTTCCACAAAGGGTCGGGGACCCTAGTAGCGGCGGCCAATAAGACCATCGCCAAGATCAAAAAGAACAACCTGACAGAAAAGTACCTGGCTGATGCCGGCAAGAGCCTGAAGGTCAATGTGGCGGACACGTCCATGTGGCACTACCGCAGCTACTTTATCAAAGGGGTCGGCTACACGCTGCTGATCAGTTTGATTGCCGTCCTCATCGGGGTTGTTTTGGGAACACTGCTGGCGCTGTCGCGGCTCAGTCATTTCTTACCGCTGAAGTGGCTGGCGACGGCGTACGTGGAATTCATTCGGGGCACACCGCTGATGATTCAAGTGATGTTTCTGTACTTCGGTCTGAACATCCCGGCCCTGACCGCCGGGGTCGCTGGGGTGGCCATGAACTCCGGGGCGTACGTTGCTGAGTACATCCGCGGAGGGATCGATTCCGTGCCCAAGGGGCAGGTGGAAGCGGCCCGTTCGCTGGGGCTTTCTTACAAAGATACGATGCGCTACGTGATCCTGCCCCAGGCCTTGAAGATCATCTGGCCGTCGCTGGGTAATGAGTTCATCTCGCTGATCAAGGAGAGTTCCATCGTGTCCGTCATTGGTGTCACTGACCTGATCTACCAGCTGCGGCTGGTCCAGGCGGCCACTTACAAGGGCATTGCGCCTTACGCCGTAGCGATGGTCATTTACTTCATCCTCGTCTTCGGCCTGACCCGGTTACTGAACTTTGCAGAAAGGAAGATGCAGCATGCCTAGTATGATGATCGAGACCAAGGGATTGAAGAAAAGCTTCGACCACACCGAGGTGATCAAGGGCATCGACGCCCAAGTGCAGCAGGGCCAGGTCATTGTCATTATCGGGCCTTCCGGCGGCGGCAAGTCCACCTTCCTGCGTATGCTGAACATGCTGGAACAGCCCACGGCCGGCACGGTCACCTTCGAAGGCCAAAATATCACTGACCTGCCGGCCAACAAGCTGGATACGGTGCGGGAAAAGATGGGGATGGTTTTCCAAAGCTTCAACCTGTTTCCCAACATGGACGTACTGGCCAATGTTGCCCTGGCACCCCAGCGGGTCAAAGGCAGCAGCCAGAAGGCGGCCAGTGAGCAGGCCATGACACTGCTCGACCAAGTCGGCCTGGCCGACAAGGCCCACGCCTATCCAGCCTCTCTCTCCGGCGGTCAACAGCAGCGGGTGGCTATTGCCCGGGCCTTGGCGATGGGGCCGGACGTGATGCTCTTCGACGAGCCCACCTCCGCCTTAGACCCGGAAATGGTCGGGGAAGTCCTGAAGGTCATGCAAGGTCTGGCCAAAGAGGGGATGACGATGGTCGTCGTGACGCACGAGATGGGCTTCGCCCGCAAGGTGGCCGATGAGGTCTGGTTCATGGACGGCGGTGTCCTGGCCGAGAAGGGCACGCCCGAGCAGATCTTTGACCATCCGCAGAACGAACGGACCCAGAGCTTTTTGGCGAAGGTGCTGGAACAGTAAGAAAAATACGCTAGACCCGGCGATTTGGGCCGGTACGGCGTTGTGCTTCGCACTGCCGCCTCGTGAACCAGGATATAATTCGCGAGACCCGGCGATTTGGGCCCTCCGGCTGGCTGGGCGTGGAACGTGGCCGG
>NZ_KI271582.1:212687-245445 GCF_000469325.1 Schleiferilactobacillus shenzhenensis LY-73
ATGCCCGATCGTAAAGTCTTCGGTGCCAGGACATATTCGCCCGGAGTGCCGCTCGAACTTCCTACTTCTTGGTAACTGCTGTTACGACGGTGAAGGAGGCTGCCAGGCTTTCTTGTCGAGCGAGACTATTCCAATCTGCGGAGCCCGTAGTCACCCGGGCCAGCGCCAGACAGCAGCGTTCTATCCGTAACGAGATTTCATCCAGAGACAGCCAGCGCTCATCGGAGCGCGGGGGCTGTCTCTTTCTTTTGTCCCCAAAAGAGCGTACAATGCTTGCACTAGCAATCACGACAGAAAATTGGTATACTAAATATACGAACATTTGTTTTAAGGAGCGTGGGAACAAGCATGGCGTCGGCACATATTGAACATAAACTCGCCCTGCTGCCGGATTTGCCGGGGTGTTATTTGATGAAGGACATCAACGCCAAAATCATTTACGTCGGCAAGGCGAAGAATTTGAAACACCGCGTGCGGTCATACTTTAAGGGCGACAAGAACAACGGCCAGGCGCGGCTGATCGAGCAGATCGCGGATGATGAGATTGCCGATTTTGACACGATCATCACCACCACCGAGAAGGAAGCTTTCTTACTCGAAATCACTCTGATCCAGAAGTACCAGCCGTATTACAACATTAAGCTGAAGCGGGGGACAGGGTACCCGTATATCAAGATCACCAACGAACGCAATCCGCAATTGGTCCTGACCAGTGAAATTAAGAAGGACGGGGCCTATTACTTCGGGCCGTATCCCAACGTATACGCCGCCCAGGGGACCTTGCAGTTCTTGCAGAAGGTCTATCCCTTGCGGCGCTGTGCCGGTCATCTGGGTCGGCCGTGCCTGTACTACCATATGGGGCAGTGCCTCGGTGCCTGCTTCCGGGAGGTCCCCGAGGAAGAATATGCCGCGCAGATCAAGAAGATCAAGCGGTTCTTGGACGGCAACGTCGGCGACGCCAAGCGGGACTTGAAGCAGCGGATGAACGACGCCGCCAGCAAGCTGCAATTCGAGCTGGCCGCCGACCTGCGCGATCAGATTCGGTACATTGAGCAGACCGTCGAGAAGCAGCGGATCATTTCTAACGACACCACGCCTCGAGATCTGTTCACTTACTACATGGACAAGGGCTATCTGTCAGTGCAGATCTTCTTCATCCGCCAGGCCCGGCTGATCAAGCGCGAGAAACGGATCTTCCCCAGTATCAACACGCCGGACGAGGAGCTGGCCACGTTCATCCTGCAGTTCTACAACCGCAAGAACGCGGTCCTGCCGAAAGAAGTGCTGGTGCCGGCGGGCGTCGAGAAGAACGTCCTCAGTGACATTCTCGGCATTCCCTTCCGCACGCCGCAGCGCGGGCAGAAGCGGGCGCTGTTGGATATGGCCAACGAGAATGCCAAGTTGGCACTGGAAGAAAAGTTCCGGCTGCTGGAGTTGGACAATCGGCAGACCGTCGGTGCTCAAGAGGAAATCTTCACGGCCCTGGGCCTGCCGTTCGGGCACGTCATGGAGGCCTTTGACCATTCCCACATCCAGGGGACCGACCCCGTGTCGGCGATGGTGTACTATGAAGATGGCAAGCCCGTCAAAAGCATGTACCGCAAGTACAAGCTGAAGGGTGAGGTGGAACACCAAAACGGGGCAGACGAAGCCGCCAACACCCGGGAGGTCATCCGCCGGCGGTATACCCGTCTGCTGAAGGAGAAGAAGTCGCTGCCGGACTTGATCCTGATGGACGGCGGCGAGATTGAACTGGACGCCGTCAAGGACGTTCTACGCAACGAGCTGAATTTGAATATTCCGGTGGCCGGCATGGTCAAGAACGATAAGCACCGGACGGCCGCGCTGATGTATGGCGACCCGCCCCAACTGATCGACTTGGACCGCCAGTCGCAAGGCTTTTTCCTGTTGACGCGGGTCCAAGACGAGGTGCACCGCTTCGCCATCACCTTCCACCGGCAGTCTCACAACAAGAATTCTCTGGCCTCCAAGCTGGAGACCATCCACGGCGTCGGTCCGAAGACGCGGATCAAGCTGCTTAAGCACTTCGGCTCCGTGACCAAGATCAAGGAAGCATCGGTGGACGACATCGAGTCCCTGGGCATCGCCAAGACGGTCGCCCAGACGATTTTACTCAGTTTATAACGGTTAGACAGAAAGCAGGGGTTTCATTCCATGACCAATATCAGAGTCCTTTTCATTTCCATTTCCGGTAATACCCGGTCGTTTGCAGAAAAGCTGGGGCGCTATGCTCAGGAACAGCACACGCAAGATCCACAGCAGCCGCTGGTCGAGCTGACCGAAGTGTCTGAGGCGACTAACCCGGCACCGGAGAAGACCCCGTTCGTGGTCATGGTCCCCACCTATCTGGACGGCGGTAACGGCGTGGACAACGGGGTCAAGGAATTGATGACCAACGCATTGGGTGAGTATGTGGCCGATGGCGGTAACGAAGATTTGTGCATCGGGGTTATCGGCAGCGGCAATAAGAACTTTAACCGGCAGTACTGTTTGACCGCTAAGCGCTATGCCCAAGCGTTCAATGCCCCGTTCATTGCGGATTACGAGTTGCGGGGAACCCCGGCCGATGTGCAACGGATCTATGGGGCGCTGAAAAAGACTTTTGCTCAGGTGCAGGCGAAGGCAAAGTAACATAATAATAATTTTGCGAAGTAGTTGGCCGCCTTATTTTCCCGTGAGCGCTTTCTGCGGTGCCGGGAAGTTTACAATGGCGGTTCTTTTCTTTAGAATGAAAAAAGGTATGTTTAAGGAGGATTTTCGATGTTTGTTGACACGGTCACGATCAACGTCAAGGCTGGTAAGGGCGGCGACGGTGCGGTAGCATTCCGCCACGAAAAGTTCGTTCCCTTTGGCGGTCCGGCAGGCGGGGATGGCGGTCGCGGCGGCGACGTCGTCCTCATTGCGGACGAAGGGCAGCGGACCTTGATGGATTTCCGCTACCAGAACCATTTCAAGGCCAAGCCGGGCCAAAACGGCATGATCAAGGGCATGTACGGCCGCGGGTCGGAGCCGGTGTACGTCAAAGTACCCGCCGGCACCGTGGTATACGACGCTGAAACCGGGGCTGAGCTGGGCGACCTCACGCAGGATAAACAGACCCTCGTGGTGGCTAAAGGCGGCCGCGGCGGGCGCGGTAATATTCACTTTAAGACGCCCAAGAATACGGCGCCGGAGATTGCAGAAAACGGCGAACCCGGTGAAGAACGGCGGATCCGGCTGGAGTTGCGGTTGCTGGCCGATGTTGGCCTGGTTGGTTATCCCTCAGTGGGCAAGTCCACCTTTCTCTCTGTGGTGACGAAAGCCAAGCCGAAGATTGCCGCTTATCAGTTCACGACGCTGACCCCCAACTTGGGGATGGTGCGGTTGGATGACGGGCACGACTTCGTTTTGGCGGACTTGCCCGGCTTGATTGCCGGTGCGGCTGACGGGGCAGGGCTGGGCTTCCAGTTCCTGCGCCACGTCGAACGTACCCGGGTGATCCTGCACATGGTCGATATGGATCCGGATAACGGGCGGGAGCCGATGAAAGACTTCCAGCAGATCCTCCACGAATTAGGCACGTATGACGAAAAGCTGCTGCATCGCCCGCAGATCGTCGTGCCCACGAAGATTGAGATTCCCGGTGCCGACGAGCGCTTAGCCGCGTTCAAGAAAGCCCTGGCGGATTCTGAGTGGGCCGCACTGCCGGTGATGCCAGTGTCTAACGTGACCCACGCCGGGGTCCAGCCGTTGCTGCACAAGACTGCTGAGCTGCTGCAAGCTGTTGTGGCGGCAGATGCCGAGCAAGCCGCGGAAGAAGAATCCGCAGAGAAGACCAAGACGTATACCGGTCCGAGCGCTGAACCGGCGTTCAACGTGACCCGCGACGAGGATGGTGTCTACATTGTGACCGGCGACCGGATCGAGCGGCTGGCCAAGATGACGAATTTGGACCACCAGGATTCTCTTATTCGCTTCGACCGTCAGCTGCACGGTATGGGCGTCAATGATGCCCTGCGGGAAGCGGGCGCGCGGGACGGCGATACCGTGATGATCGGTGATTTGACCTTTGATTTTGTTGAATAATTTGTGCTGAAAGGTGATAGGGAAGTTAATGCAACGGGCAGAGCAAACTAAAAAGCGGCGGTTTATCACCGGCTTCAGCGGGTTGCGGACCATTGGGGTACTGGGGGTCATTCTGTACCACCTCAACCCGAATGTGTTTCGGGGCGGCTATCTCGGGGTCCCGATTTTTCTCGCACTCGCTGGATACTTGATCACGGATCAGGTCATGCGTGAACTGCGCCGTACCGGTCATTTCCGCCTCCGTCGATTCTATGGTCGGCGGCTGAAAAAAATCTACCCCACACTGATCGTCATGCTGTTTGCGACCAGTACCTATATTGTGCTATTCCAGCGGAACTTGTTAGCCAATCTGCACAAGATCATTGCGGCTAACCTGCTCAATTACTACAACTTTTGGCAGATTAGCAACGGTCAATCGTACTTCGACCGGTTTGCCAATAATGAATCACCATTCACCCACATGTGGACGCTGTCCATTGAAAACCAGTGGTATATCTTTGGCCCGCTGATCATCATCCTGTTGTACAAGCTCTTGAAGGACCGCAGCGGTTGGCTGGCCAATGTTTTTCTGGGCATTTCGCTGATTTCTGCAGCCCTCATGGCGTTCCTGTATAATCCCCAGGTCGATCCCAGCCGCATCTATTACGGCACAGATACGCGGTTGTACGGCATCCTGCTGGGCGGAGCGCTGGCGTTTGTCTGGCCGACGGACCGGCTCAAGGATGCCATTGCCCGGACCGACCGCTGGCTCTTAGACGCCATCGGCCTGGTCGGCGTGGGCGGCATGCTGTGGCTGATTTTTACCTTGGATTCCCAGTCGGCTTGGACCTATCGCGGCGGCATGTTGCTGTTCACGGTCTTCACCGTGCTGGCGATTGCGGCCATTGCCCATCCCGGGGCGGACTGGAACCGGATTTTGTCCAACCCGGTCTTTAATTGGGTCGGCTCCCGGTCATACGGTTTGTACGTCTATCAGTTCCCAGTGATGATCTTCTTCGAGTCCAAGTTCCCGGACATCGCCAATCACCCCATTCTGTATCCCGTGATTGAGGTGATCATCATCGTCGCCATTAGTGAACTGTCGTACCGCTGGATTGAGAAACCGATCGGCCAGTTTGATTTCAGCCAAATTGGCACTTGGTTCCACGATCTGGTACAGCAGGGGGGTCTGCAGGGCTGGAGCAAGCGGATTGCCGCAGTCCTGGTGGCCCTTATCATGGTCGGCGGGTCCGTCGGCGTGGTGCAGGGGAGCCAGACCAAACCAGGCGGTGCCGATAAATCTGCCTTGGCTGAAAAGATCAAGAAGAACGAAGCTGAGAACAACAAGCGCAGCAAGGCGCAATTGGCTGCGATCAAAGCCTCTAACGCGGCCAAGAAAAAGGCAGCGAAAGACAAATCGTTGTCTGAATCCTTGTCGAAATCGTCAAGTGCCGCAGAAGAATCCCGCGCTAAAGCCCATCCGGTGAATAAGGACTTAGAAGCTTACGGGCTGACGCAGGTCCAGCTGCAACGGGCGCAACAGATGCCGATCACGGCATTTGGCGATTCGGTCATGATTGACGGCCAGAAGCTGCTGACCCGTATCTTCCCGAAGATCTATATGGATGCCAGTGTTGGTCAGCAAATGATCACCACGATCAGCACCGTTGAAAAGTTAGCCCAGCAGGGGGCGATGGCGGACGTTGTACTCGTGGGTCTGGGCACTAACGGACCATTCACTATGGACCAGCTGGATCAATTCATGAAGGCGATTGGTCCCCAACGCCGGGTTTATTGGATCACTGCCCGTGTACCCACACGCCAATGGCAAGGACAAGTCAACAGTACCCTGGGTGACGCGGCCAAGCGGTATAAGAACCTGCATCTGATTGATTGGTATTCTTATTCCAATGCGCACAATGACTGGTTTTGGGACGATCAGACGCACCCGAACAACGTGGGCAGCCCCCACTATGCCACCTTTGTCGCCAAAGCCATTCTCGATGGCGAACAAAAAGCCCAAGAACAAGCAGCTCAACAGTAAGCAACACTCGGGGAGTGTGCCGTGCGGCGCCTCCCTTTTTCTAGTAATCACACTCGTATTAAGGATGGAGACGGAAACTACATGGAGTTGGTTTTTTTAGGTACCGGCGCGGGCGTGCCCGCGAAGTCGCGCAATGTCACCAGTATTGCGTTGAAACTGTTGGCGGAGCGCAACGAGATCTGGTTGTTTGATGTGGGTGAAGCGACCCAGCATCAAATTTTACGAACCAACATCCGTCCCCGGAAGATTACGAAGATTTTTATTACCCACTTGCACGGCGATCATCTTTACGGTCTGCCTGGCTTGGTGGCCAGCCGGTCGTTTCAGGGCGGCGACACGCCGCTGACGATTTATGGCCCGGTGGGGGTGAAGGACTTCCTGGAAACCGCGCTGCGGGTCTCGGATACCCATCTGAGCTACCCGCTCCATTTCGTGGAACTGACCCGCGGCGGCAAAATCTTCGACGATGCCACGTTCACTGTGAACGCGGCGACCCTGGATCACCGTATCCAGAGTTTCGGCTACCGCGTGACCGAGAAGCCCCATCCCGGGGAATTGCTGGTCGATGCCCTGCGGGCCGCCCAAGTGCCGTCAGGGCCCCTGTATGGCCAGCTGAAGGCCGGTCATGATGTGACCCTCGCCGATGGCCGCCTCATTCATGCCGCTGACTATGTGGCGGCTCCTCAACCCGGCCGGATCGTCACGATTCTTGGCGATACCCGGAAGACCCCGAATGCGGTAAAATTAGCCATGGATGCGGATGTTTTGGTTCACGAGAGTACTTTTGGCGCACACGAGGCAAAACTCGCCAAGCGCTACTACCATTCCACCAGCCAAACGGCGGCGGAGACCGCCCGTCAGGCCCATGTGGGGCTGCTGCTGCTCACGCACATTTCTGCCCGCTACCTGGGGCCGGCGGCGCATCAGCTCGAAGTTGAGGCCCGCAGTGTGTTCCCGCACACCAAGCTGGTGCATGATCTGGAGACTGTAGACATTCCATTCAAGAAAGGGGTAGTCATGAGTCATGTTAGCCAATGAAGCACAAACACTGACCGGCCAAGTGGTGGCCATTACCGGCGCTAGTTCAGGGATCGGTCAGGCGGTGGCCTACGAGGCCGCCCGCCAAGGCGCGACGCTGGTCCTGATGGCCCGGTCCACCGACAAGCTGACGGCTTTAAGCCAAGATGTCACGCTTCTCTCAGGGGCGCCAGCCTATGTGGTCCCGGTGGACGTCGGCAGCCGTGAGGCGATCGATACGGCCGTTGCGACGATCCAAGAGAAGGTGGACCGGGTCGACATTCTCCTCAATGCCGCCGGCTTCGGCGATTTCGAGACCGTGCTGGACACTGATTGGGAGACCGTGCGGCGGCTCTTTTCCGTTGATGTGCTGGGGACGATGTATTTCTCCCGGCGCATCGCCAGTATGATGATCGATGCCCATTACGGCCACATCTTGAACGTGGGCTCGATGGCCGGTAAACTGCCGACGCCCAAGTCGGCTTATTATTCTGCAGCCAAGGCAGCGGTGATTCAATTCTCCAACGTCCTGCGGCTGGAACTCAAGCCCTTCGGTATCAACGTGACCAGTATTAATCCCGGTCCCGTCGCCACCAATTTCTTCAACATCGCCGATAAGACGGGGCATTACCTGGACAACGTGGCAGCCTTTACCATTGACCCGGGGGACCTGGCCAAGACGATCGTGCATGCCTTCGGCCGGCCGGTGCGGGAGATCAACGCGCCCACGATCATGGCCATTGCCAGCAAGCTGTATCCGCTGGCTCCGACCATCGGTGACCGCATTGTGATGCTGTTCGGAAACCAGAAGTAAGTGATTCAGGGGAAGGGGAGGAAACCATGCAGAAACAAGTCCGATTGATCGTCTCCGTTGCTTTAACGCTGGTGATCGTCATCTTTGCCGTGCTGAATGTGGATAACGCGGCGATTAATTTTGGCTTTGCCCAAATCCAGCTGCCGCTGGTCCTGATCATCATCGGGGCGGCCTTTTTGGGCATCGTCATCACGGCGCTGGTGTCTATTGGTCAGCAAAACGACCTGAAAAAGCAGGTCAAAGAAGCCGACAAGCGGGTCGCTGAGGCTGACAAAGCCCAAGAGGTCGCTGTTAAAACCGCCGTCGCCGCTGAGACCGACCGGATGACGGCCGAGATGAACGCCGCCCTGGCCGAAAAGGACGACCAGATCAAGGCCCTGCAGCGGCGCACGAACGAACTCACCCAGCAGCAGGGCCAAATGCCCAAGCCGACTCCGACTGAAGAAGGATGACCAGGCGGCGGTTCTTTCACTATAATGAATAATTGAAATTGTATTGAAAGGACTGACATGACCCGTATGGATCCAGAAAAATTAACCCAGGCGGTGCGGGATGCGTTGACCCAAGCCCGCCAAACCGCCGTCGTGCGGCACCACCAGGAAGTGGATGTGCCCCACCTGTTCCTGGCTTTGACGCTGCCTGAGACCCTTGGGGCCACGCTGCTCCAAAAAGCCGGCGTCAACGCGGCCGCTTGGACGGCCGAGTTGAACAAGGAACTGGACGCAGAGCCTGTGGTGGGCGGCGTCAGTGATTACGGCAGCGTCCTCAGCAGCAACCTCAATAATTTATTGACCCAAGCGGATCAGCTGCGCCAACAGTACCAGGATGATTTCCTGTCCAGCGAGCTGGTCTTTTTGGCGTTGTATTCTTTACAGTATCACCCACTGACCCAATTTCTGACCGCCCAGGGAGCCGACGAGGCCAAGCTGAAGAAAATCATCGATGACCTGCGCGGCGGGCAGCATGTGCGCTCAGCCAACGCAGAAGCCAATTACAAGTCATTGGAGAAATATGGGACCGACTTGGTCAAGGCGGCCCGGACCGGCAATCCGGACCCCGTGATCGGCCGGGACGACGAGATCCGCGACGTGATCCGTATCCTCTCCCGCAAGACGAAGAATAATCCGGTCCTCATCGGCGCCCCCGGGGTAGGGAAGACGGCCATTGTCGAGGGCCTGGCCCAGCGCATCGTCCGCGGCGACGTACCAGCGAACCTGAAGGATAAGACCATCGTTTCCCTGGATATGGGGGCTCTCATCGCCGGCGCCAAGTACCGCGGCGAATTCGAAGAACGCCTTAAGAGCGTCTTGAATGAAGTGAAGAAAAGTGCCGGCCAGATCATCCTGTTCATCGACGAGATCCACACGATCGTTGGTGCCGGTCAAGCTGAGGGCAGCATGGACGCCGGCAACTTGCTCAAGCCCATGCTGGCCCGGGGCGAGCTGCACCTGATCGGCGCGACGACCCTGGATGAGTACCGCCAGCGGATCGAGAAGGACAAGGCCCTGGAGCGCCGCTTCCAGCGGGTCTTGGTGCAGGAACCCAGTGTGGCTGAGACCATCACTATCCTGCGCGGACTCAAAGAACGGTTTGAAATTTTCCACGGCGTGCGGATTCACGATGACGCCTTAGTCGCTGCGGCCCGATTATCCGACCGCTACATTACCGACCGTTTTCTGCCGGATAAAGCCATCGACTTGGTGGACGAGGCGTCCGCCACGATCAACGTGGAAATGAATTCACGGCCCACAGCGCTGGATGAGAATGAACGGACCATCATGCAGCTGGAAATCGAGCAGCAGGCGCTCAAGAGCGAGACCGATAAGGCGTCGGAGAAGCGCTTGGCCGCGGTGAACAGCCAGCTGTCCGACTTGCGGGAGACGAACCACACGTTGTCCGCCCAGTGGGATGCCGAGAAGCAGGCCATCAAGGCGGTCAACGATAAGAAGAGCGCCATTGAGAAAGCCCAGCATGACCTGGCGGCGGCCCAATCGCGGTATGATCTGGAAACAGCTGCCCGCTTGCAGCACGGGGACATCCCCAAGCTGCAGAAGGAGTTAGCCGATCTGGAAGCCCAGGAACACAGCGGCCACTGGCTGGTCCAAGAATCCGTGACCGCCAGCGAGATTGCTGCCGTGGTGGCGAATATGACTGGTATTCCCGTGGCCAAACTGGTGCAAAGCGACCGGGAGAAGCTGCTCCACTTGGCGGACCACCTGCACGAGCGGGTGGTGGGACAAGACGAGGCCGTCACTGCCGTGGCCGACGCTGTTTTGCGGTCCCGGGCCGGATTGCAAGACCCGAACCGGCCGCTGGGCTCGTTTCTCTTCCTTGGTCCCACCGGCGTCGGCAAGACCGAACTGGCCAAGGCCTTAGCTGAGGACTTGTTCGATTCCGAGAAGCACATGGTGCGTATCGATATGAGCGAGTATATGGAGAAAGCTTCCGTGTCGCGCCTCGTCGGTGCTGCGCCAGGCTACGTCGGGTACGAAGAAGGCGGTCAGCTCACCGAGGCCGTCCGGCGCAACCCGTACACCATCGTGCTGCTGGACGAAATCGAGAAAGCCCACCCGGACGTGTTCAACATCCTCCTGCAAGTCTTGGATGACGGCCGCCTGACCGACAGCCAAGGGCGGACGGTGGATTTCAAGAACACGCTGATCATCATGACCAGCAACTTGGGTTCAGAAGCCTTGCTCCAGGCACTGGACAACGGCGGTCAAATCACGCCGGCGACCCGGCAGGCCGTGAACCAAGTCGTCCAAGCCCATTTCAAGCCGGAATTTCTCAATCGGATCGACGATATTATCATGTTTGCGCCACTGAGTCAGGCGGCCATTCATACCATCGTTACCAAGCTGCTGGGTGAGCTGAACCAGCGCTTGGCTGATCAGGATCTGCACTTGGAAGCCACTCCGGCAGCCGTCGACTGGCTGGCCGCTAACGGCTACGAGCCCGCGTTCGGCGCTCGGCCGCTGCGCCGGTTGATTACCACAGCCGTGGAGACCCCCCTGGCCAAGGAGATCATCGCTGGTCATTTTGGGCCGGATAACACGGTGTTGGTCGATACGAATGGTCATGACGGGTTGTCGTTTCGGTTGAAAACACCGGTGAGTGCCGGAGAAAACAAGTAAATCATCATCCGCACGGAGACCTTCTTCTAGTCTGTTCTGTGCGAAGAACTGGAAACCGCGCTTGGACGTCAACGTTTGCTATCATTTTTGACAAGTGGCGTCGCGTCGGGCGATTGGAGTCCTGGATCTGTGATCCGGGACTTTTTTTGCCTCTTTCACGATGGCAGTGTAAGCGCTATAATGACAGCAACCTTTCTTTGAACGCCGGGCAGAAAGGCTATTTGGGAGAATGAATGCAGGACCGCACAGACTTGTACCAGCTAGATTGCATGAAATAGGAGGAGAGACTTGGGCAAAGTCGGCACATTGTCTTGAAAGACGATGGCACGGGCGGCCTGGTCAAAAGCCAAGGGTCTCGAAAGAGCGAATGAAATATTGGTGTCGCAGGATCAAACAGCCCCATTATTTCTTAGGTATGTTTATTGGCATGATGATCATTACTGCCCATCTGACGTCAGTTATCTTGAATCGAGCCCCTCAGATCGATGGCATCACTTATTGGTTTACGCCATACACCCAATGGATCAGCTTCAACACCGATTCGTGGACCATCGGCTTTTTCCTCGCTATGCCAATACTAAGTGTGTTATCCACCAGCCAGATCCTCGGTGAAGATGTCCAAAGCGGCTTCTTGATGCACATTTTGAAGCGGGAAAGCCTGAAGAAATATTTGACGATCAATCTGTTGGGTAGTTTTACGGGCGGCGCGGTTACTGTTGTGGTGCCATTGGCACTTGATTTTTTGGGGGTTTGGAGCTTTTTCCCCAGTATCACACCAGACCGGATTCTTAATGCCAACATGCCGCTGTTACCTGATTTCACCTACTTTCATGGCTGGTATTACACCCATCCGTTTTGGCTGGTGGCATTCTACGTGGTATTAGCGGGTGCAATAGCGGGGTTGTACGCGCTCTTTTCTGCAGTTCTTGCACTATTTTTTGACAACCGGTTTGTTTCGCTCGGTACCGCCTTCATGGTCACGATGATATTAAACGTGTTTGCCACCATTGCACCGCGGTCCGTGTTTTCACCCGTACTAATCAGTATTGGCCTCAGCCCGCTGTATATTCCGCCACTGGTCGATACGGTGATTGGTTATGTTGCGGTTCTTGTCGGCCTGGTCGTGTTGGGTATCGGAGGAGGCATTCGGCGTGCAAGTATGTAAGGTAATCAAAATGCGCAGAGCCGGGTGGAGGCGATGGCTGACACCAATGGTGATCCTGGCATGGGCAATGATTGTGTACGCCGTCATGGCCGAGATGGTGGTTTCTCGGCACCAAGAAACTGGACTCATTCAGGTTTTGACACTCACCTTGCAAAGCGTGCATAACCAGTTGTATTTCCTATTACCGACCCTGGGTATTGCGTGGCTGCTTGTTTTCCAACGACCCACTCACCATGAACTTTTCCTCCTGGTCAATAGTCACCACCTGTCAAGATTTCTCGCAATCAATGTGTTGCAGATGCTGGGAATTATACTCATGGGGACCGTCATCAGTTGTGGGTTGGCGCTCATGACCAGGGGTAACCTTATCGTGATTGGTTCAATTAATTTGCCGCTTGAGGCCACGTTACTGACCTTGCATTTTGCGGGTGTTGCGCTGTACTTGGATGTACTTGCCGTCTTAACGATTATTTTTAATAAAGTAGCGGCGGCAGGTTTGGTGTTTACGGCTATTCTTGGAGATTACCTTGTCCTGCAAGGTCCTGCAAGCTTTTTCATGGTCATTTTTCTTGGCTAATGGATTAGTGCTGACGAGCAACAATTACGGTCCTGGTATTTTCTTTGATTTTTGCTTGTATATTGCGTACGGTTGCATTCTGTATTTTTGGCAACCTGCGTTGTTAAAGTGGCGGTCAATCCTATGAAGAGATTTCGGGCACTCCTTTACCGCAATACAATCCTTTACTGGCAATATGTGCGTGTGCGCTGGATTTTGATTTCGGCAGCAACGGTCGTCTTGCTTACCATGTATCGTTTACGTCAATATCAGATATCCACCGTATTTTTCGGCGTCGTGCAGCGACCTGGTTCTTTTGATTTGCCCATGACTTGGTTGTTTATGGTTTTTTCACCGCTATTGGTGGTGGGAGGCAGTGTGCATTCTCTGGTCCACCACGACTATCCGCCAGTCAGTACGACACCATTCTCAATATACTTAGGATCGATTATGGTGTTGGCTGGTTTGACTACTTTCGTGATGTGGACTGTCTGGGTACTGCTGATTGGCAATTGGCATTCCGTACAATTCAGCTTGACGATACTAGTGATTCTGTGTGTACTGAATTGGGGGTACGGCATCGTTCAGATATTCGTCAGCCCCATTTTGGCACAACTGATCTTCCTGGCCCTGTTACTCGCATGTATTGCATTTAACGACTTTCCATTCTTGTCTCAGTTGATGTTCAGCCGTTTTGCAGCAAGGGAATGGGTGACAACAGTCGGACAACTTGTCATCACTTGCGCTGGATTGCTTGTATTGGCCAGACAGACGTATCGCTTGGACTTTTGACGTAGGAATGGAGGGAAGACATGGCAAAAGAAGTTATTTCTCTGGAAAACGTGTCTAAACGTTTTCGCCGGAAGGCTGCATTGACGGACATTACACTGCACATCTTTGAAAATCACGTTTACGGTTTTAGCGGACCCAATGGATCGGGCAAGACGCTCACTTTCAAGACCATTCTGGGTTTTGCCAAAGCATCGCAGGGGAAGGTCATTGTCAATGGTACGGTGGTTCGTCAAGATGACCTGTTTGCTCGGCAGATCGGTTTTGCAATCCCGGAGTACGGGCTTTTACCAAGTAAAAGCGGCCAAGAGAACCTTAAACTGTTGGCCATTCTCTCGCAAAGCAGTGAATCTGAAGTCTTCAATCTGCTGACCTATGTGGGCTTGAACCCAACGGATCCCCAAAAAATTAAAGATTACTCTTTGGGCATGAGACAGCGACTGTTAATTGCAGCGGCTTTAGTAGGCGACAACCCCATCTTGATTTTTGACGAGCCCACGAACGCTTTGGACGAAGCAGGGCAGTTGTTCATGGTTAAACTTATCAATGATCTCAAGGCAAGGGGGAAAACGATCCTGGTTTCCAGCCATGATGCTTCTTTTTTGAAGCAGGTCAGCGATCACATTTTCTACTTTAGTGAAGGCCGGCTAGTTCGTGAGGAAAAGCAATGAAACATAAATTGGCGATTGGTATCATATTGCTTGCTTCGGTCCTCATAGTCTTGCTGGGCTGGCACAAAGCCACCGTGGAACGCCTATATCAGGACTTTGAAATTCAACAGGTGTTGGTCACTGCCAAGGATGAGTCAATTCCGATTTCCAGTAATCTTTCCATGACGCTGATTCGGCAAGGGGTTCAGCACCGGAATCAATATACGGCAGTTGTGCTGATTCATGCTAAGAGACGGGGTGCGTTATCGATTTCTCAGTGGTACTTGGACGAGGGGAGTAATCGTCAGCCCAATCAATTCCTGGAGGCTGAAATCAACGGCAAAAAAGGAAAAGTGGTGAATGCCGGTGACAATCAGGTCATTGTCCGCGCGGTAGCTGATCCCACCAAACACGTTTATCGTTTGGCCGTGGTCGTTCATTACCACCCGAGTAAATACCGCATCGTCACCTTTACACGATGACTGCCGATTCCAAATCAAAAGATGGACGCGATGTCCCGAGTCCCTGGTATCAGGAAAGAACAACATTACAGTGCCCCCTTGTTTCTGCGGGTGAAAGATAGTATTATGTTTTGAGTGAGCTGTCAATGTCTTTTCCTTGACAGCAGATCGGGCCGCTTGCGGACCGGTGCTTTAATACGTTGAATCACTTAATCCACGGTAAAGGAGTTTTGAAAATGGCAGTTCCTGCACGGAGAACTTCGAAAACGAAGAAGCGCATGCGTCGCGGTCACATCAAATTGACTGTGCCGAACATGCATTTTGATGCCGCCACCGGTGAATACCGTCTGAGCCACCACGTTTCCCCTAAAGGTTTTTACAAGGGTGAACAAGTGGTCAAGAAGGCGGAAGCAGCCAGCGAAGCTGGCAGCGACACTTCTGGTTCTGATACCAGCGCCAGTGCATAATGATGCATTAGCATGAGGAAAGAGTCCAAGCTTTGGCCGTGCAACCGGCTGAAGGGGGCTCTTTTTTTACAGAGGGCGGAGCCCGTTTCGGCGCAACAGGCGACTTGGCCCGACGCATCGCTTCTGCCGCCTGCGGCCCGTTGCCACAAGACATCAAGCCCGCACGCTGATTTTGTCTTATACTGTGTGTTCGCTGGCGGCCGGAGCCTCAAGCACAGGGCATCGTCCTCCGGTGCACATCCCGCGTCATGCTACAATGGATGGTGTTATCAATATTCGGAAGGTAGGCGTTTTTCATGGCCCAAAATAAAGTCACTGGTTACGTCACCGCTTTGCAGCAGCTGGCGCTTCCGCGGTGGGCGGATCTGCCCGCGTTTCCGCTTTACGCAGAGCAGGCGGCCGATGTCGTGAACCAGGCCTTCGCACCGTTCGCGTTCGCCCCCGTGACGACTTCGGACATTATGTACTGGGTAAAGCAAAAAATCGTCCCCGAGGCAGGGAAAAAGAAGTTCGACCGCAACGGGATCGGCCACATTATTGTGACTGCCTTTTTCTCAGAGGTGTATCCTTTGGCCGATGTGAAAACGGGTATTGGGCTGGTTTCTGCTGATCATCTGCCCCAGGCGTACGACTTCTTCGTGCTCACCACCCTGAATATGGTCCACCGCTATGCGACTAACTTTCAACAGGATGTCGTGATTCCCGGACAGACAGCAGCAGCGGTGAGTGCGATGGCCGTGCCGACCGCGCAGTTGGCGATCAACAGTGTCGTCCAGAAGGCGATCGTGCACCACGCCCTAGATGATTTGCGCAGCAATCCGGAAAGCCAGGGTCAAGTATGACGGCCACGACCAAGCTGACTATTTTGTCCACCAGTGACACCCACGGCTACGTACTGCCGACGAATTACGTGATCCGCGCGGGCGTTCAGCCATTCGGCCTGACCCGGGCAGCGACGGTCATCAACACTGTGCGGCAGGAAGACCCTGAGCACACACTGGTGGTGGAGAATGGCGACTTTCTGCAAGGTTCGCCTCTGGCCTATTACGCGGTCCGGGGGACGGCTCAGCCGGACCCCACGCTGCTGACGCAGGCGTATAATGCGTTGGGCTACGACGTGGGCACGCTGGGGAACCATGAATTCAATTATGGGTCCGCTTATCTCCGACAAGTGTTGGCCACTTTGACGTATCCGTTGGCGCAGGCCAATATCTTGGCTGCTGACGGGCAGCCCGCTTTTGCGCCCCCGTATCAGCTGATCAAGAAGGGTGAACTGACGGTGGCTGTCCTCGGTCTGACGACGAGTTTCATTCCCCATTGGGAGGGCCCGGACCACATCGCCGGTCTGCAGTTTGCGGACGTACTGGCCACGGCCAAGACCTGGGTGCCGCGGTTGAGAAAGCTGGCCGACGTCGTCGTGGTGATTTACCACGGCGGGTTTGAACGCGATTTGGCGAGCGGCGCACCGACCGAACGGTTGACGGGCGAGAACGTTGGTTACGCCCTGTCTGCTATTCCCGGTATCGATGCCTTGGTTACTGGGCATCAGCACCGCCAGTTAGCCGGTCACGTCCATGGCGTGCCGATTACCCAGCCAGGGTACCGCGGCGAAGCGGTGGGCCAGATTACTCTGACAGTCGCGCACAGCGGCAATCAGTGGCAGGTGCAAGCGAGTTCTGCCCGCTTGCTGCCGACCGGTGAGGCAGCGCCGGACCCGCAGATGACGACCCTGATGGCACCGGTCCAAGCAACGGTCGAGGATTGGCTGGATTCGCCGCTGGGACGGGTCCAAGGCGACATGCGGATCACTGACCCGGACGCGGCGAGAATCACGGAGAGTCCGTATATCGAGTTCATTCAGAAGGTCCAGATGGCAGCCACCGGGACCGATATTTCCGGGACGGCGCTGTTCAACAACGAAGGCACCGGCTTCGGCAGCACGGTGTCGCTGCGGGATGTGATGACCAATTATATTTATCCCAATACGCTGGCCGTGCTGCGGGTGACCGGCAGCGTGCTGAAGGCCGCTTTAGAGAAGAGTGCCCGGTACTTCCAGCCGGGCCCTCACGGAACGATTGCGGTCAATCCGCGTTTCTTAACGCCGAAACCGCAACGGTACAATTATGACATGTACCACGGCATCACGTACACGATCGACGTGGCCCAGCCCATGGGAGAACGAATCACGCAGCTGGATTACCACGGGGCGCCCGTGCGGCCCGACCAAGTGTTGGAGATTACGGTGAACCAATATCGGGCCGGGGGCGGCGGCAACTATACGATGTTCAGTGCGGACAGCATTGTCCGTGAGAACCAAAAAGACATGACCGAACTGATTGCTGATTACTTAAAGGCCCATCCCGTGATTACGGCGACAGCGGACCATAATTTCCACGTCATCAACAGCAGTGCCACTTAGAAAGAGGAATGCGCAATGCAACAACGTTTATTAGGAGTCGCCGCGGCTTTGGCGGCCAGCCTGGCTTTGCTCGCCGGCTGCGGCCAGCAAAAGATTACCACCACCAAAAAGAATTACACAGCGGACGGCATGGTCGCCGTGATCAAGGGCAAGGCCCCGCACGACGCCCAATTGACCGCAGAGATTGACGGCAAGACCAAGAAGATTACCAACCATGACGGCAACTTTGTGTATACCGTGGCACCCACGACGAAAGTGCAGACTGTGGCGTTAAAGAGCGGCAGCGCTAAACGCGACGTCACCGTGGCCGCCAGCAAGGGGTTTGGTACGTACCAGGCATTTGCAGCGAAATACAACATGATCTTGCTGCAGATGAACAGCAAGGGCAAGACGACGGCTAAGAGCGGTACAACAGCCAGCAGCCAGCAAAAGCAAGGTGCAGCCAGTGGCAGTCAAGGCCAACAAAGCGGCGCGACCACGACGGCCGCCGGCGCGGCGGCCGCGAAGAAGGCCCAAGCGACTATGCAGGCCCAATTGCTGGCGCAAGCGGCGAAGCAGCCCGGGGCATTGCCGGTTACCGGTCAAGAAGGGATCCACAATATCTTGACTGTGAAGGATTCAACAGTCCGGACGAACGTACAAAACGGCCAGCTCATTGGGGCGACGTTTATCACGCCGACAGCCACGCTGAAGAGTAAGACCAAGGCTGCTGCGTTTGCCCAGCAATTTGCCCTGTTGGCATCAACGCTCGGGGCAGATGCCAAGGCTGTGATGAAGGACTTCCAGAAGCAAGCCAAGGATTCCCAAAACGGGCAGACGACCATGAAGACGATCACCTCCAACAAGGTGCATTTCGATGTCGGTTATTCGCCGGATAAACTGTATATTTACATCACGAAGTAAGACCCCGTCAGCCCCCGGTGACGAACCGGGGGCTGATCTCACGGTGCCAGGGCTGGGCCGTCCCCGGCCACTGTGCCGTGGCCATGAGCAGTGCCGTCCAGTCGAAATTCAGGATTTGGATACCCCAGGGCAGCAAGTCTTGCTGTAACTGGCTGGCACTCGTTGCCGGCAGATAACTGATGAGGAACAGATAAACGCGCTGCGTGTCAGCGCGTTTTTGTTTGGCCGCAAAAGCCACGGCGCGGCGGGCCTGGTTGAAGACGTAGACGCCTGCGGTCGGTTCGGTACTGGGGACATCATGCGCAGCCCCAAAAGCTTGGGTCATACTGATGAACCGGGCCTGGGCACTGGCCTGGTCCGCCAGCGGCGTATCACCGGTATCGTCATAAAACAAAGGGAGCGGCCCCGCGGCAGGCGCCACCTGAACGACTTCCTGGATCAAGGCGGCCGCTTGATCATTGGCGAAGCTGACTTGGGGAAACGGCAGCGGCTGACGACTGGTTGTACCGACCATAAAAGGTATATCTTTGTTGGATAAAGAGTATATCTTTTCGGTGGGCAACGTTGGACTGATGAGCACGACCGGCGCCTTGCCTGACGTTGGGGGCAGCGTCTCTTTGAGACTGTGCCAACGGTGGGCAGGGAGCACTGCAGAGTGCAATGTTGACCATAAGAAGGGCAGGGCGTCATCTAAATAGTAATGGCGCAGGGGGATGGCCGGCTTGCTGGGGGCAGCGGGCTGGACTTGTTTTTTAACGAAACTGCCTGCCCCCCGGCGGCGGACAATCAGCCCGGCATCAGCGAGCTCACTCAGTGCCCGCTTGCTGGTGATCAGACTGACATTGAACTCTGCCGCCAGCGCCTTTTCGGTAGGAATCTGACTGCCTGGCGAGTACGTACCGGCAGCGATACGTTTCTTCACTTCATTTTCGATTTGACGATAACGCGGTTCGGTCATGGAGTCACCTTCTTAAAACATATATTTAATCGCTGGATTAAGTATACTATATTTTGAGCGAAATTACTGCCTTTCAGGACGGGCTCTTCTACGTATGGCATCGGTATATGGCATCGTGTTTGAATGGCCAGCCATGGACAGCATGAGCGGTTGGTGTCTCGTGATCGTTGGCCTCTGACCACTAAACGGGCTCCGGTAGACAGCGGTACGTAGTCTGCGGACCCTAAGCCAAAAATTCCAAGTGCGGGGTGCGGGGATTTCCTGCTTAAGGCCGCTCAGCTTAGTGCCGCTGACCGTCGGCCTTTGCCCTTTCACCATAAACGGGCTCCGCCGAGCAGGCCACCGCAGTCTAAGGACCGTAACGCTAAAAGCCCAAGTGCGGGGCTTTTAGCGTTACGGCCATTTAGCCTGGGTGGCCTAACCGCTCGGCTCCGCCCTCTGCAAAAAAAGACCGCCGGTTGCCCGACGGTCTGATGAATCTCTGTTACTCTGCTTTGGCGTGTTTGACTTGTGCTTCCATGTACATCGCGATGACGTTTAAAAACGCACCGGCAATGGCGGAAACGATCAGGGTCGTGGTGACTTCAAACTTGGTTTGGGTCAACGACGAGCCGATAAAACCGATGACCAGGCCGAGGATCATGGCCCAAATAATCGGAACGATGTGTTTCACGATACGTCACTTTCCCTTCACATACGCTGGCATTATTGTAGCACAGCGGCAGTCTCCCGCCCAGCACCCGAACAGATTTTTGGTATACTGGAAGGAGGAAGATACGAAGAAAGGAGCCGGTCCCATGGCGTTTACCCAATTACAAGTGTTTTCGGCTTACAGCCTGTTGGAAAGCCCAACAAAACTGGATGATTTGATTACCACAGCGGTGAGCGGCGGCTATGATGCCATTACCCTCAGTGACCACAATGTGCTTTACGGCAGCGTCGATTTCTATCGGCAGGCGGAAGCCGCTGGTATCAAAGCGATTCAGGGGCTGCTCCTGGACATGGCCCCGTTCACGGATCCTGCTGTGCCCACCAATGACGACAAGGGGACGGCGGTCCCCGCCGGCCGCTTGCTGCTGATCGCGCTGGATCAGGCGGGCTACCATAATTTGATGCTGCTGTCGTCAGCGGCGATGACCAGTGAGAGCCGCCAGTGCAGCTGGGCGGCGCTGACCGCACACCATGACGGATTAGCGGTCATCGTGCCGCCGTTCAACAGTCTGGTGGCGTATTGGGCCCATCGCCAGAATGCCGCAGCAGCGCAAGCGGTCATCGCCCAGTTGCGGGCAGCGACCCAGGGCGCCATGGTTTCTCTGGGGATCAGCCGCCATCAATCGGATCCGGAGCAGGCCTTTCTTAAAAAACTCGCGGCGGCCGTGCAGTTACCCCTGGCGGCGGTGGATGATGTGCGTTACTTGACGCCCAACGACGCCTTCTCGGCCCAAGTCCTGCAGGCGGTGGACCGGGGGGACACGATTGACCACCCGGAGGTCCTGGCTGCGACCCGGGGACAATTCTATCTGCCCCGCCAAGCGGACGCCCTGGCCGCGTACACGGCGGCTGGACTGGCAGACGCCGTGGCCCGGACGGCAGCCATCGCGGACCAGGCCAACGTGACCATGACTTTCAAGCGGGCCGAACTGCCGCACTTTCCCACACCCAACGGCGAGTCGGCGCTGACCTATTTAACGACGCTCGCACAGCAAGGGCTGCAAAAGCGCTTCGCCGGCCAGCCTGTTCCGCCGGCCTATACCCAGCGGCTGCAGTACGAGCTGGGGGTGATCGACCAAATGGGGTTCCCCGATTATTTTCTCATCGTCTGGGACGTCATGAACGACATGCACCAGACCAACGTGATGACCGGACCGGGGCGGGGCTCTGCCGCCGGGTCATTGGTCAGCTATGCGCTGGCGATCACCGAGGTGGACCCGATCAAGTATCACCTGCTGTTTGAACGGTTCCTCAATCCTGAGCGCCAGCAAATGCCGGATATCGACTTGGATATTCCCGACAACCGGCGGGAGGAATTGATCCAGTACGTTCACGAGAAATACGGCGATAACCACATGGCCCAGATCATTACCTTTGGCACACTGGCGGCGAAAGCCGCCTTGCGGGACGTGGGCCGGGTCTTCGGTCTGAGCATGGCCGAGCTGAACGGCTGGACCAAGACGATTCCCAATGTCATCCACGTGTCGCTGGACCAGGCCCTGCATGATTCCCTGCCGCTGCAAAACCGCATCAAGGACAGCGCCGCTAACCGGCTGCTCTTTGAGACAGCCCACCGGCTGGAGGGTTTGCCCCGAAACACCTCGACCCACGCTGCTGGGATCGTCCTCAGCGACCACGACCTGACCGATGTCGTCGCGGTGCAAGAAGGCAGCAACGGCGTCAAACTGATCCAGCAGCCGATGGGTAACGCGGAAGCCCTGGGGCTGCTCAAGATGGACTTCCTGGGCCTGCGCAACCTGTCCATTCTGGCGGCGACGGTCCATTCCGTTGAGCGGGAAACCAACCAGCCCTTCGATCCCCGGCATATTCCGCTAGACGACGAGGATACGCTGGCTTTGTTCCGCGCCGGGGACACCAATGGCGTCTTTCAATTTGAATCCAGCGGCATCAAAAACGTGCTGCGCCAGCTGGCGCCCACGAGTTTTGAGGACATCGTGGCGACCAACGCGCTGTACCGGCCGGGGCCAATGGATAACATTCCCACGTTCATCGCCCGCAAGCACGGCCAAGCGCCCATTGAATATCCCGCGGCGGCACTCCAGCCGATTTTGGCACCGACCTACGGCGTGCTGGTCTACCAGGAACAGGTCATGCAAGTGGCCAACGTGATGGGCGGCTTCTCCCTGGCCAAGGCCGATTCCCTGCGGCGAGCGATGAGCAAGAAGAAGAAAGGCGTGCTCGACAGTCTGCGCAACGACTTTCTCACCGGGGCTCAGAAGCAGGGCTATCCCTTGGCGGACGCCCAGAAGGTCTATGCCTATATCGAGAGCTTCGCCAACTACGGCTTCAACCGGTCCCACGCCGTTGCTTACAGTATGATTGCCTTCTGGCTGGCTTACCTGAAGGTCCATTACCCGGCGCCTTTCTTCACCGCGCTGCTCAATTCGGTGCGGGGCAACGATACGAAGATCAAGACCTACGTGCAGGAAGCCCGGCAGCACGGGGTGCGGTTGGCGTACCCGGATATTAATGCCTCCTGGGCGTATTTTTCCGTGCAGAAAGGCACCATTCGTTTTGGTCTGACCTTGATCAAAGGCATCCGGACGGACTTTGCCCAGGCCATCATCGATGAACGGCAGAACAACGGGGCGTATCACTCCGTGGATGAATTCCTCCGCCGCCTTCCGGCCAAGTTCTTGAAGGATGATGCCCTGACGGCTTTAGCGCTGAGCGGGGCGTTTGACAGCCTCGAAAGCAATCGCCGCCAGCTGGTTGCTAATCTTCATAGCCGCGTTCAGAGTGCCGAATTTGCCGGGGACAACACCTCGCTGTTCAGTTTGCTGGCGCCTAAGGAAGAGGCGGTGGCGGATTATGACCCCGGCGAACGGGCCGACTTGGCCGCGCAGTACCTCGGTGCCTACATCACCGGCCATCCCACCGATCGCTATGTCCTGCTCAAAGGCCGCTATCCGATCATCAACGTCAGTGACCTGACTGCCGACGCGCAGGCGACGCTGCTGCTGTATGTGCGCCACGTGAAGACGATTCGAACGAAGAAAGGCGACGAGATGGCCTTTCTCGCTGCTGAAGACGGCAGCGGCGGGGTGGACGTGACGGTCTTCCCGAACCTCTACCGGCGGGTCAGTCAGAGTCTGGCCAACGATACCGTCTACCTGGTGCAAGGCAAGACCCAGGAACGCAACGGGGAGCTGCAAGTGATCGCCAACACGCTCGATGCGGCTGCGCCACTGCTGGCCCAGACGGTGCCGTACACGCTGTACCTGCAAGTTCCGCCCGCGTTAGATCAGCCGGCAGTGCATCAGCAGATCGCCCAGTTACTGACGCTGGGTCGGGGAGCGACCCCCGTGGTCGTTTATCGACCCAAGAGCGGCGAAAAACGACTGCTGCAAACTCCGCTGGATTTTTCTGGCAACACGCCTGTGCTGACACAACTGAAGTCTTTACTGGGGGCCAAGAACGTTGTCTTACGGGCCCAGCGGTGAAAATCAGCCGGTGCAAAAACCGTTGTAAGTTGAAAAGAAAGCAAGATTTTATTGGGGTAACGTGATATATTGATAGGTGTTATGGAACCCGCGAGTTCCAGTATTTTATTCCCTGAGGTGAAGAAATGAAACGCATTGGTATTTTGACGAGCGGCGGCGACGCGCCCGGCATGAACGCAGCTGTTCGCGCCGTCACGCTCAAAGCTCTGCACGAAGGCCTCGAAGTCTATGGGATCAACTATGGCTACGCAGGTCTGGTGGCAGGGGACATATTCCCACTGAGCAAGGATGACGTGCTGGACATGATCCAGCGCGGCGGAACGTTCCTTTATTCTGCCCGTTATCCTGAATTTGCTCAGGAACCCGCCCAATTGGCCGGTATCAAGCAGCTGAAGAAATTCGGCATTGATGCCCTGGTTGTTATCGGCGGCGACGGTTCTTACCACGGCGGCCTGCGCTTGACGGAGCACGGGTACAACGCGGTGGGTCTGCCGGGCACCATCGATAACGATATTCCTTACACGGACTTCACGATCGGCTTTGATACGGCCGTGAGCACTGCCCTGGACGCGATCGACAAGATTCGCGACACCGCGGTCAGTCACGAGCGGACATTCATTGTCGAGGTGATGGGCCGCAACGCAGGCGACATTGCCCTCTGGGCCGGTGTCGCCGGCGGTGCTGAGGAGATCATTATTCCGGAGAAGAAATTCGACATGGCGGCAGTCGCTGAGCACATTAACAGTGATCGCCAAGCCGGCCGGAAGCACTCTGTGGTCGTTTTGGCCGAAGGGGTCATGCATGCCCCCGAGTTTGCCGAAGAACTCAGCAAGTATGGCGATTTCCATGTGCGTTCGACCGTTCTTGGTCACGTTCAGCGCGGCGGTGCGCCGACTGCGCGGGACCGGGTCCTGGCGTCGAAGATGGGGGCGTATGCGGTGGAGCTTTTGATGCAAGGCAAAGGCGGCCTGGCCGTCGGCATCGAAAACAACCAGATTACGTACCACGCCATGGAGGATCTCTTCGATTCCAAGCACAAGGCGGATATGTCATTGTATGATCTGAACCGTGACTTATCCCACTAATTTTTGGTACCATGGGTATGGTGTACAAGGTAACTAATTCACATTGGAGGTTTTTATAGATTATGAAAAAGACCAAAATTGTTAGCACGTTAGGGCCGGCGAGCAACGACGTCGAGACTATCACCAAGCTGATCGAGGCTGGCGCCAACGTTTTCCGCTTTAACTTCTCACACGGTGACCACCCCGAGCACAAAGCCCGGATGGAGATGGCTCGCGAAGCCGAGAAGAAGACCGGCAAGCTCATTGGTATCATGCTGGATACCAAGGGTGCCGAAATTCGGACCACTGTTCAAAAGAACAAGGGCTTCGAAGCCCACACCGGTGACGTTATCCGCGTGTCCATGGATGACTCCCTGGAAGGTACTCCGGAAAAGATTGCTGTGACTTACCCTGGTTTGTACGACGATACGCATGTCGGCGGCCACGTGCTGATCGATGACGGCTTGGTTGATCTGAAGATCACTGAGAAGGATGAAGCCCACCGCGAATTGGTTACCCAAGTACAAAACGACGGCTACATCGGTTCCCGTAAAGGCGTCAACGCCCCCGGCGTTGAGATTCGTCTCCCTGGGATCACGAAGAAGGATGCCGACGATATTCGCTTCGGCTGCGACAACGGCATCAACTTCATTTCTGCCTCCTTCGTTCGTAAGGCCCAAGATGTCTTGGACATTCGCGAGATCTTGGAAGAGAAGCACATGGAAGACGTCATGATCTTCCCGAAGATTGAATCCCAAGAGGGTATCGATAACATTGACGAGATTCTGAAGGTCTCCGAAGGTTTGATGGTTGCCCGGGGCGACATGGGTGTCGAGATTCCGTTCGAAAACGTGCCCTTCGTTCAAAAGCGCCTGATCAAGAAGTGCAACCAGCTGGGCAAGCCGGTCATCACGGCCACTCAGATGCTGGACTCCATGCAGGAGAACCCGCGTCCGACCCGTGCCGAAGTGACCGATGTGGCCAACTCCATTCTGGATGGTACGGATGCGACGATGCTTTCCGGCGAGTCTGCTAATGGTAAGTACCCCGTTGAAGCCGTTGCTGCCATGGCCCGGATCGACGAACGCACCGAGCAGGAAGTCGACGCTTCTGGTACGCTGTCCTATCAGCGGATCCGTGAATTCACTGGCGCTAACGCCACTGAGTCCATTGGTGAAGCCGTTGTGAATACCGCCAACGATCTGCACATCAAGACCATTGTGGCTGCCACCAATTCTGGCTACACGGCCCGCATGATTGCCAAGTATCGTCCGGCGGCTGACATTCTGGCCATGACCTTCGACGAACGGACCCAACGTTCATTGACCGTCAGCTGGGGTGTTCACCCTGTTCTGACCAAGCGTCCGAGCACCACTGATGAAATGTTCAGTGCGGCTGCTGAGTTGGCCCAAAAGGAAGGCTTCGCTAAGGAAGGCGACCTGATCATCGTCGTTGCCGGTGTACCGGTCGGTGAGAGCGGCACAACCAACTTGATGCGGATCCAGCTGATCGGCTCTAAGCTGACCAACGGCCAAGGGGTCGGCGACGAGACTGTTGTCGGCAAGGCAGTCGTTGCCGGTTCTGCTGACGAAGCTAACGAGAAGGCTGTTGACGGCGGCATTCTGGTCGTTAAGACGACCGACAAGGATTACCTGCCGGCCATCGAGAAGTCCAGTGCCATCGTCGTTGAGACTGGCGGCCTGACTTCCCACGCTGCAGTTGTCGGCATCGCCATGGGTATCCCCGTGGTTGTCGGCGCCAAGGACGCGACCAAGCTCATCCAAGACGGTGAAGTCATTACTGTTGATTCCCGTCGCGGCATGATCTACCGTGGTGCGAGCAACGCGCTTTAATCTTTAACCAGCGGCCGTTTCTGACCGCACCTTCCGCCAAGCCATCCCGGGACGCCGGGGTGACTTGGCGGTTTTTGTTTGCGGGGAGTACGTTTGCCGATGCATGTTGACCACTCACACGCTTGTCGGTGGGAGGGTGACGAAGGGCGGAGCGGGAGGGGGCTCAGCAGTGAAATTGTTGTTGGCGGCTTTGCCGCCTACAACAAGGCCGAGCTTTGAGACAATGCGGTTTTTGCATTGGCTCAAAGTCGTGCCCACTGCGTTCCAGCCCCCTCCCGCGGAGCCCGTAGTCACCCGGTGCGGGCCAACGCACGGCGCGCACCTCTTCCCCGCGCCCGGTAATTCCTGTAGAATGGTAGGGAATATCAAGAAAAGGGGCTGGATGATGTCCGCACAGTGGGAAAGCTGGTTGTTTTTGGCGGCGATTTTGGCCGTGGCGCTGTTCGGCAAGAATCGCTCGCTGATCATTGCGGTCCTCGTTGTGGCGGCGGTTAAGCTGCTGCCGTTTTCGGACAAGATCTTCGCCACAGTCGGCGCGCAGGGGATCAACTGGGGGGTCACCGTCATTTCGGTGGCTATCCTGGTGCCGATTGCCACCGGCAAGATTGGCTTTGCCGAGCTGCTCAACGCATTCAAATCCCCCGCCGGCTATATTGCGGTGGGCTGCGGCATTCTGGTGGCGATCCTGTCCGCCAAAGGCGTCGGGCTGCTCGCCGCCAGCCCGGAGATGACGGTGGCCCTGGTCTTCGGCACCATCCTCGGGGTCGTTTTTCTCAAAGGTATTGCTGCCGGACCGGTCATTGCGGCGGGGATCACGTATACGATCCTCACCGTGCTGCACCAGCTGCCGGCGGGTATTAAGTAAGGAGTAATCAATTCATGGCAGAAATGCAAAGCACCATGATTCCGCTGCTGGGGCATGTCGTGAGCGCCCAAGTAACCGATCGGAACGACAAGGAAGTCTTCGCCCAGGTCGAGGGCCAGACCCTCGGCATTCTGCGCAGCGAGTTCGACCCAGTGCCGGAGTTGGGCGCCGCAGTCCAAGTGCTGGTCTACTCGGATAAGCATGACCACCTGCGGGGCACGACCCAGCTGCCCAAGGTGCGCCAAGACCATTACGCCTTCGCCACCGTGACCCAGCGGATGCATTCGCTGGGTGTGTTCGTGGACATTGGCCTACCGGACAAGGACATCGTGGTGTCGAAGGATGTTTTGCCCTTTGACGACGCGGTTTGGCCCCAGATTGGCGACCGCCTGTTGGTGGCTCTGAGCGTTGATAAGAAAGGCCGCCTGTGGGGCGAGTTAGCCACCCCTGAGATCTTCCAGGCGATTGCGGCGCCCGCCAAGAGCGGTCAGCGCAACGCCCAGGTCAAGGGGACTGTGTATAAGGTCCGGGAAATCGGCGCCCACGTGTTGACCGATGACTACCAGGAGGGCTTCATCCACCGTTCTGAATGGTTCGCCACCCCGCGGCTGGGCCAGCAAGTGACTGCCCGGGTGATTGGCACAACCCAGGACCATGGCTTGAACTTATCCTTGAAACCCATGGCTTATGAAGAGATCTCTGACGATGCCCAGATGATTCTGGCCATGCTGGAAGTGGCCCCGGACGGCACGATGCCGTTTTCTGACAAGAGCACGCCAGAGGAGATTCAAGACACCTTCGCCATCTCGAAGGGGGCCTTCAAGCGGGCCTTGGGCAATCTGTTGAAAAATCGCCGCATCACCCAAGCCGATGGGCACATCACCCTGGTGCCGCCGGATGGAAAATGAGCAGGATGCCCTGGCGGACTTCGGCCGGTACCTGCAGTTGGACCAGGGGTTAGCCAAGAATACCCGGCTGGGGTACACGCGGGATGTGGAGACGCTCTTGGCCTGGCTGAAAGAGAAGCATGAGGCTTTGCCGGAGACCCCCAGTGTGCTCGAGGCCTTTCTCCAAGACCAAGCGGCGGCGGGGAAGGCGGTCCAGTCCCAGATACGGATGGTGGCGTCACTGCGCAAGTTCTACCGTTTCGCGGCTCACCAGCACTTGATCAGCCACGATCCGATGTCCTTCGTGGACGCGCCCAAGGCCACCCAGCACCTGCCGGACGTCTTGTCGGTGGATGAGGTCCAGCGGGTTCTGGCTCAGCCGGATACCAGTAAGAAACTGGGCATCCGCGACCGGGCAATTCTTGAAACGCTCTATGCGACGGGGATGCGGGTCTCCGAACTGACCAGTCTGCAGCGCAGCCAGCTGCATCTGGATATTGCCCTCGTGCAGGTCATCGGGAAGGGCGACCGGGAGCGGCTGGTGCCCATCGGTGACACGGCCATCGACTGGGTCACCCGGTACCTGCGGGATGTGCGGGGACAGTACGCGAAGGGGCGGGACGACACGGTCTTCCTTAACTTCCGCGGCGGCGGGCTGTCTCGCCAAAGTGTGTGGAAGATGATCAAAAAGTATGTGGCCGCCGCGGGCATTAAGAAAGACGTCACGCCCCACACGCTGCGCCACTCCTTTGCCACCCACTTGCTGGAAAACGGCGCTGACCTGCGGGTAGTCCAAGAACTGCTGGGCCACGCCGATATTGCGACCACCCAGATTTATACCCACATCTCGAAGAAACGGCTGCTGGACGTCTATGCCCAGTATCACCCGCGCTATCACTGAGGCCCCTGACTTGTTTGGTCTGGACGGCTGTGCTACCGTATGGGTGTTGTGAAAATGGAGGGACACCATGCTTGTAAAGTACAAAAATGACTACGAAAAAATAGCCATGGGCTTGCTTTCGTTTGTCCCGGATCTCAAACCACTGGACCATTTGCAAACGGAAATGGCCCTTTACCAAAATGATCCGGAGTATTTGCTGTATTTGTGGCGGCCTGCCGATTCCCGGGACTTTGCCGGCGTTGTCGGTGTTCAGGTCAGCCAAGATATCATCCTGGTCCGCCATATCTCGCTGATGCCGTCGGAACGGGGCACTCACCAGACGTTCATGGTCTTTGATGAACTGGCCAAGCTCTATCCGCATCAGAAACTGATGGGCACGTTCGAGACGACCCCGCTGCTCGTTAAGTGGGAGAAACAGCGAGGCGAGGAACCGACACCGCCGGAGGATGATCCCCGATGACGGCGCTGCCCTTGACCTTTTCCGTCCAGGACTACACGGGGCCGCTGGACTTGCTGCTGCACCTGATTCGGCAGCAGAAGATCGATATCTACGATATTCCCATTGCCCAGATCACCAGTCAGTATCTGGACTTTATTCATCACCAGGAAGTCCTCGTGCTGGATTCAGCCGGGGATTATTTGGTGCTGGCGTCGACCCTGATGGCGATCAAGTCCAAGATGCTCCTGCCGGACAATCCGCTGACGGCGGCGGACGACGAAGAACCGGATGATCCCCGGGAGAACCTGGTCAACCAGCTGCTGGTGTACGAGAGTTATCAGAAAGTCGCCGGTATTCTCCGGGACATGGCGGCAGACCGGGCCAAGTGCTACGACCGCGAACCCCAGACGCCGCCGGCGGCCACCGCGCAGCCCTTGGCGCCGGGCCTGTTGACCATCGATGCCCTGCGGCTGACCATGGAGCGCATCTGGCAGCGCCAGCGGGCACCGCGGATGCCGCGACGGACGATTCCGTTAGAAAAGCACGTTTTGGCGACCCAGATGAAACGAATCAGCAGCTTCTTACAAAACCTGGGACCGCACCGGCCCGTGTCGTTCGGCCGTCTGTTGAGCGATGCGCCGACGGTGGACGAAGTGGTCACCACCTTTCTCGCTGTCTTGGAACTGTTGAAAGACGCCACGGTGGCCTGTACCCAAGAAAGCTTCGCCGCTCCGCTGTACGTGGAGTGGCGGCCGACGGAAACGGCGAAAGGAATGATCTCATGAGTGCCAAACACTTCAGTGCGGCTCTGGAAGCTCTGCTGTTCGCGGCGGGCGAAGAGGGGATGACCCTGAATGATCTGGCCAGTACGCTAGGCATCGCCGTGCCGGCCGTCCGGGAGCAGATCGATCAGTGGTCCACCGCCCTGGCGGCGGACCGGGAACGCGGCGTGTACTTAGCGGAGTTCGGGGACCGCTACAAGCTCTTGACCAAGCCGGATTATGCGGACCTGATCCAGAGCTATCTGCAGGATGCCGGCAGCCGGCATCTCTCCCAGCCGGCGATTGAAGTGTTGAGCATCGTCGCCTACCAGCAGCCGATCACCCGCATTGAGATCGATGACATTCGCGGCATCCACAGTGCCGGGGCGCTGCAGACCTTGCTGGCCCACGACTTGATCAGTGAGGCCGGGCGCAAGGATGCCCCTGGCCGGCCGATCCTGTACGAGACGACACCGGCTTTCCTGGATTATTTTGGCCTGCAGACTTTAGACGACTTGCCAGCCTTGACGCGCACAACGGAACGCAGCGCCCCGGCCACGGACCTGTTTGCGTCTTTCAACGAACAATTGAATGCGGACACTGACGATGACCCGGATGCAGCCGAGCCCAACGATGACACAGAAGAGGAGCACGATACTGATGAGTGAACGATTACAGAAAGCCATTGCCAATGCGGGGGTGGCCTCGCGGAGAAAAGCGGAGAAGCTGATTGCCGCCGGCCACGTGACTGTGAACGGAGAAACCGTCACGGCAATGGGCGTCCAAGTCACACCCCAAGACGCAGTGGAAGTGGACGGCGTGCCGCTGACCACGGAGCAGAAAGTCTATTACCTGCTCTATAAGCCCCGCGGTGTGGTCACGACCGCTCACGACGACAAAGGCCGCAAGACGGTCGTTGATCTGCTCACCGGGGTGACGGAACGGGTCTATCCCGTCGGCCGGCTGGATTACGATGCCAGCGGGCTGCTGCTGCTGACCAACGATGGCGAACTGGCCAACGGCTTGATGCACCCCTCGTTTCAGATCGACAAGACTTACGTGGCCCGGGTCAAGGGCATTCCCGTGGGTGAACAGCTCAAGCGGCTGGAGAAAGGCATCGTCCTCGACGGTAAAAAGACCCGTCCGGCCAAGGTCAAGGTGATTCGTACGGAACAGGCCAAGAACTACAGCATCATTCAGATCACCATTCATGAAGGCTGGCACCACCAAGTTAAGCGCATGTTTGCCGCCGTGGGCCTGCCCGTGGATAAATTGTCTCGGGAAAAGTACGCGTTTCTCGATCTCAGCGGGCTGTCTGCCGGCGAGTACCGATCATTACGCACCCATGAGGTGCGCGGGTTGTACGATTTGCTCGAAACCCGAGGCGAATCTGTTGACAATTAAGCGCTTTTTGCGTAAGCTACCATTTGGTTATAAAAAATAAGTGGTTTGTCTTCAGGGCAGGGTGCAATTCCCGACCGGCGGTAAAGTCCGCGACCCGCATTCGTTGATGCGGTGGACTCGGTGCAACTCCGAGACCGATAGTATAGTCTAGATGGAAGAAGATGCGAAAGCGGAGACAAACGAATTCTGTTTGTCTCCGCTTTTTTTCCTGGAGCAGCCTCGTTGGAGGTTTTTCAGAAATGCAAGCAAACCGTGGGTTAGAAAAGTGGATCGGGGTCGCCATCTTTGGCGCCCTGGCCACGTTGGTCATGTACATTGAGATTCCCATCATGGGCTTTCTCAAACTGGACGTCAGCGACGTCGTCGTGCTGCTGGCCATGAGTCTGTATGGGCTCGGCGCCGGTATCGGGGTGGCCGCCGTGAAGGTGGGCGTGCACTTCGTCCTGACTGGGGCGGGGGTCGGTTCGCTGATTGGCGATTCCGCCGCGTTCATTGCCGCCATTGCCTTCACCGTACCGCTGTACTTCATGCTTTCCCGGCGGAACGGCAACTGGCCGCAACGCATCCTGGCGATCACCGTTGCGACGTTATCCTTGACGGTGGTCATGGCAGTGCTTAACTGGCTGGTCTTGATCCCGTTATACGCCGCCGTCATGCACTTCGGTATCGGGATGGCGTTGTCGAAGTACATCCTGACCATGGTCGTGCCGTTCAATTTGCTGAAGGGTGTGGTCCTCGCAGCGGTGTTCCTGCCGTTGTACTTCAAGCTGGTGCCATGGGTGATGCGGCACCGGACCGTGGCGCACAGCCGGTGATTTTTTAACGGAGAAATTGAAGAAAGTTCCGCGGCGGAGGGCAATCCCTTGGCTGCGGAACTTTTTGTTTTTGCATCCGTGTATGAAATGTACTTCGCGAGACCCGGCGATTTGGGCCCTCCGGCTGGCTGGGCGTGGAACGCCATGGGCAC
>NZ_KI271582.1:245805-246028 GCF_000469325.1 Schleiferilactobacillus shenzhenensis LY-73
GACCGTAAAGTCTTCGGTGCCAGGGCATATTCGCCCGGAGTGCCAGCCAAACTCCCTACTTCCTGGCGACTGCTTTTACGACGGTGGCGGAGGCTGCCAGGGTTTCGTGGCGAGTGTGACACTTCCAGTCTCCGAGAATGTAGGGTGACGAAGGGCGGAGCAGATTGGGGCTCAGTGGTGGAAACTGCACGAAATCTTTCGCGTTTTTTGCGAAAGATTTCGA
>NZ_KI271582.1:246084-260636 GCF_000469325.1 Schleiferilactobacillus shenzhenensis LY-73
AATCTGCGGAGCCTGTAGTCACCCGGGTACGCAGACCAGAATTAATTGCCACGGATCGCCCACTCATTTTGCACCACCCCAGGCTAGTCCGTATAATGAGGAGGACGCACCGGCTGCTTAGCCGTTGGCGGGAAGGGCTGCTGGCGGCGGAGGATGGCTTGGACGGGGCAGTCGCGGTAGGCCGTTTTGAATGCCGCCAACTGATCAGCGGGAATCGGCGCGGTGCCGGTGTTGTTGTCCTGCTTGCCGTACGCCACCCCCAGGTCGTCGTAATCGTAGAGCGCCGGCGCATGCAGGGCGCAGAGTCCGCAGGCGATACAGCGTTCCCGATCGATCTTGGTGAACCAGGCCGGTGCCGGTGCTGGTTTCTTCTCTGAATCCGTCATTACCACTACTTCTTTCCATCTAAGTTCATCCAATCTCATGCGTATTCACAATTCAAATAGAGGAGGGCGCCGCGGTGCCGACCTTTTTACAGTGGCTGTTGGCCGGCCGCCACGTGCGTCCGGTCACGCTATATCACATTTTACGCGGTAAACGGACCTTTTCCAATCTGTACGCGGCTTTCAGTAATGATTTGCTGCCGTTTTGGGGGTTATTGCCGCACCTGGCGCGGCCGGCGTATGAACGGGTCGTCGACCGGCTGGTGCGGGCCAGTGCACTGACCTTCACCGCAGACGGTATGCTGACCGCTCCCAGCCGAGCAGGGCAGGCGCTGCCGGCCTGGTGGCCGACTCATGTCGCCGGGCTGGTCATGCCCAGTTACCGCGAATTGGGCGACGATTTGACATTGGCGGTCCAGCTCCTGAGCCAGCTGCACCACGGGGCACCGCACTTTGCCCCGGTCACACCGCATTTGCTGATCCAGGTTAGAGTGAAGGCGTGGTATCGCCAGGCAGCGGCCGCTGATGATGCGCCGGCGATTGCCGCCTTAACGGCCCTGGTGAGCCGCTTGTCCCCGTCTGCAGCCACCGTATTGACTAACCGGCTGGTTGGGGCCGACGTGGATGCCGCCAGCTGGGATACACTGGCGGCCCATTTTGGCTGGACACCGTTCCAGGTCCAGCTGGCCTGGGCGGATGCCGTGGCCGCTGTTTATCAATACGCAATGGCTGACCCAGAGTCGCCTTGGGCCAGTCTCTGGCCGCCGGCGCCGACCGCTGTGACTGCGAGTGCCCAAGAGACCATGCGCCTGTTGCAGCACCAGTCGGTTGCGGCCACGGCTGCGCAGCGCCGCTTAGCAGAAAGCACGATCCGGGAGCACGTCTTGGAAGCCGCCATGCTGGGCTCAGACCTGGTCACCGTGCGTCCGGGCTGGCAGCTGCCCGAGCCTGGCAGCGACCACGTGGTGGACTTTTTTCGGGACCGCTTGACAGCTATTGCCGCGCAGCGGCAGAAAGGAAGGCGTGGTCGTGACTGATTTACACGCTGCATTGCAGCACTACTTTGGCTTCAGTGAGTTTCGGCCAGGCCAAGAGGACATCATTCAGGCGTTGATGGCCGGCCGCAACGTGTTGGGTATTTTGCCCACTGGGCAAGGCAAGTCGCTGACCTACCAGCTGCCGACGCTGCTGAGCCGGCGGTTGACGGTGGTGGTTTCGCCGCTGCTGGCGTTAATGAGCGATCAAGTCCAGCATCTGCAGGAAGCCGGTATCGGCGGGGCAATCGCCTTGAACAGCCTGTTGGACCGGCAAGAGCAGAATCTGATCCTGGCCCACTTGGACCGCTGGCGGTTCCTTTTTGCGGCACCGGAAACCTTGACCCGGCCGGACGTGGTGGCGGCCCTGCGCCAGCGGGGGATCGGCTTGCTGGTGGTGGATGAAGCCCATTGCATCTCGGAATGGGGCCCAGACTTCCGGCCGGCCTTTCTCCAACTCGGGACAGTCGTGCAAACCTTACGGCCGGGGCGCATCCTAGCGTTGACGGCGACCGCTTCGCCCCGCGTTCGCCAGGACATTGCCCGGCGGCTGCACTTGACGCCGGCGGACACCACGGTGGTCAGCCGGTCGGTGGACCGACCAAATATCTGGCTGGCGATTTGTCCGGTGACCAGCGAGGCGGAGAAAGCCACCTTGCTGCCGCAGCTGATCCAGGCGGTCCCCGGCAACGTGATCGTTTACTTCAACCGGAAGCGGCTGGCTAACGAGGCCGCTGCTGCGCTGGTCGCCCGGGGCGTGAGCGCCGGGGTGTACCACGGTGACCTGGATCCGCTCAGCCGGCGCAGCCTGCAGCATCAGTTTCGGAATGGCCAGATCCGGGTGGTATGCGCGACAAACGCCTTCGGGATGGGCATCGACCAGCCGGACGTGCGGGCGGTGATCCATATGGCGCCGCCCACCAGCCTGGAGGATTACTTGCAAGCCATCGGCCGGGCGGGGCGCGACGGCCAGCCCGCGGCTGCGATCACCTTATTAGCGCCCGGTGATACTGGCCAACTGGCCCAAGACGCCGTCCGCGGCTTCCCGCCGGCCAGCCTGATTCGGGCGTATTTTGACCACCCTGACCGTTTCGTCAAGGACGAGACGCCCGAGATTCAACTGCTCAAGCGGTACCGGACATTTGCCAGCGGCCCCGCGGTCACCCAATTATTGGCCGCCACCCAGCAAACCCGGCAAGGCGCTGCCAATCAAATGATTCGATTTTGTACAGCCCCAGCCACGGTTTGCCGCCGGCAGCTGCTGCTGAATACGTTTGACGCGCATCCGGCGACCGTCACCCACGACGCTGCCTGCTGCGCCTTCATCGCCCCCAGTCCGCTGCTGCACCACTTGGCCGGGATGGCCTGGCCCAGTGCGGCACCGCTTGCCGGCAGTGCCGATCCCGTCCAATCCGTCTCTGCCCGATTGGCCCAATTGTTTTAGAAATGTGCAAAACCGGTCGATGACGCGCCGCTTTTCCCTTGGCCGCTATGGTATTATTAAATAAAAGACTGACACAGGGGGTTTCGTTCCATGAAACAAGATCACGATGATGACAAGTTGAAAAAGGACGATCAGTCGGCCGGCGGCGATCAACCGTGGCAAAAGAAGTTCATGGACAGCCGTGACGACACGGGGAACCTGTCCCGCAGCGCGTCCCGCCACCGGGAAAAGAACATGACCAGTTTTGCGGTCGTCCTGGCGATCATTTTGGCATTGATGATGCTGGCCCCGATGACCTACTGGGCCGTCACGATGAAAAATGGCAACGGCAACACCGATGCCAATAAAATTACGATGACCGATAGCCAAAAGAGCAGCGAACAAGCCGCATCGTCTTCCAAAGCCAAGGCAGCGTCCGAAGCACGGGCCAAGAGTGAGAAGGCGGCGGCCAAGAAGTCATCTGAAGAGGCCAACAAAGCAGAAAAGGTATCGTCTGAGGCATCGAGCGAATCAGCAGCGGCCTCGTCCTCTTCTGCTGCACCCGCCCAAACCCAGAACAACCAAAACGCGGCCAGCAGTTCATCGACGCCGGCGGCGCAGAGCAGCAGCCAGCAGGCCGCCAGCAGCAGTACACCAGCGGCCAGCGGCGGCACATACACCGTTAAAGCGGGTGAAAATCCGTACCGGATCGCCGTCAACCACGGCATGACCCTGGCGGAACTTTACGCGCTGAACCCCACAGTCCAAACGAAGGGCATCATCCCGGGGCAAGTGCTGAAGCTGAAGTAATGGCTGCTGCTTAGGCGGTGGATGATTTTGTCCGCCGGCCCATGAAGATATTTCTTCCTCGGCTGTGAGTGGCGCTTTTCCCTCACGACGGAGGGAATTTGTGCTGTGTACTGGTTTTAAGCCATACCCGCACTGCGGCGGGGCAGCCGACGCGGCCCCGCCAACCTATTGATTGATTACGATTGGAGCAAAAAGTTCGTGCAAATTGCCATTGATGGCCCTGCTTCGGCAGGGAAGAGTACCATTGCTAAATTACTCGCCAAGCAGCTGCGTTATGTCTACTTGGATACGGGTGCCATGTACCGGGCCGTGACCTGGTGGGCACTCAAGAATCATCTGCCCCTTAACGACGAAAAAGCGATTTTGCAGAGTCTTGGTCATGAACCGATCGTCTTCGTCCCGGCCGCTGACGGTCAGCACGTGCGGCTGTTCGATACGGACATCACGACGGCGATTCGCAGTGAAGACGTGACGAACAACGTATCGCAAGTCTCCGCCTTACCCGGAGTGCGGGCTGAGATGACGAAACGGCAGCGAGAGATCGCTGCGGGTCAAGATATCGTCATGGATGGTCGGGACATCGGCACCACCGTACTGCCCCATGCGGACGTGAAAATTTTCATGGTCGCCAGCGTGGCTGAACGGGCCAAGCGCCGCTTCAAGGACAATGCCGAGAAGGGCATCCACGTGCCGGAAGAGACCTTGGCGAAGGAGATTGCCGCCCGGGATTACAAGGATTCCCACCGGGCGGAGTCTCCGTTAAAGAAGGCCGCCGATGCCGTGACGATCGATACGACCCACCTGACGATTCCCCAAGTGGTGGCCGCCATCGTGACCGAAATCGAGAAAAAAAGGCCCACCCGTGCGAAATAGGAGCACGGGTGTAGCATTTATTTACGTTTTCAAGTAAAATAGACTTTGATTGTAAGTCGTTAAGGAGGATTTTTTCATGGACGAAGAAAAAAAGAACAACGAAGCAGAAGGCAGAAAGCTGATGGAGAATGCCTTGAAGAGTGTCCACGAGGTAAAAGTCGGGGACGTCGTAACAGGCGAGGTATTGGCCATCGACGAGGAAAAGCAACTCGTTGTTGGGATTGAAAACACCGGTGTCGAAGGTGTTGTACCTTTCAAGGAGTTGACTGCCGACCGCAATGCAGACATCAACGATTTGGCTAAGGTTGGTGACAAGCTGCAGCTCGTCGTCCTCTCAACGATTGGCAAAGACAAAGAGAACGGTAGTTACTTATTGTCCAAGCGTCGCTTAGAAGAACGTAAGATCTGGGATCAGATCGAAGAGGAATACAAGGCTGGCCATACCGTTAAGGGCAAGGTCACCAACAACGTCAAGGGCGGCTTGGTCGTCGATGTTGACGGTGTCCGCGGCTTTATTCCGGCTTCCATGGTCGAAGATCGCTATGTAGAAGACTTATCCCAGTACAAGGGCCAAGAACTGGAACTCGCTGTCGTCGAGATCGAACCCAGCGAGAACCGTCTCATCCTGTCTCACCGGGCCGTTGTGGCGAAGGAGAAGGAAGCCGAGAAGAAGGCCTTGTACGAGAAGCTGCAGCCTGGCGACATCGTCGAAGGCAAGGTCGCTCGCTTGACCAACTTCGGGGCCTTCGTTGACCTCGGTGGTACTGACGGGTTGGTCCATGTGTCAGAAATTTCTTACGACCACGTTGACAAGCCATCTGACGTACTGAAGACTGGCCAAGAGGTCAAGGTCAAGGTGCTGAACGTCGATCCTGACCGGGACCGGATCTCCCTGTCCATCAAGGCCACTTTGCCCCAACCGTGGGACAACATTGAAGAGAAGGCGCCGGTTGGTGCCATTCTCGAAGGCAAGGTTAAGCGTCTGGTGACCTTCGGCGCATTCGTTGAAGTGTTCCCTGGCGTTGAAGGCCTGGTCCACATTTCTCAAATCAGCCACGAGCACATCGCTTCACCGGGTGAAGTTCTGCAAGAGGGTCAAGACATCAAGGTCAAGGTCTTGAGTGTTGATCCGCAGCAGCATCGTCTGGCCCTGTCCATCAAGGCCTTGACGGAGAATCCGCACGCTGGCGAAGAAGAAGAGGAAGGCCGTTCTGAAGGCGGCAACCGCAGCTATCGTCGCAGCAGCGAGCGCAGCGGCGGCCGGTCCGAACGTCAACCGCGGCGGAACGATCGCGGCGGTAACCGGGGCGGCAGTTCCTTCCAGAGCCGGCCGGCAGCCAACCGTGGCGGCAGCAGCAACGCCAAGGTCTCTGCCCCTGGTGAAGAGGAAGAAGATACTGGCTTCAGCTTAGGCGACCTGATCGGCGGCGCGCTGGATCAGTTCAAGTCTGACAAGCAAGACGACGACAGCCAAGACGATAACAAGTAATTCGGCGGCTGTCGTGTGAAGAAAGCAGAGTAACGGCTATGTCCGGCGAGGATGTAGCCGTTACTTCGCGTTATGACGTCATTCAGAAAGGATGTTTTGTAATGACCAAACCTGTCGTGGCGATTGTCGGGCGGCCCAATGTGGGCAAGTCGACGATCTTCAACCGGATCGCCAAGAAACGCATCGCGATCGTCGAAGACCAGCCCGGGGTGACCCGGGACCGCCTTTACGCCCCGGCGGAGTGGCTGGGACATGAATTTTCCCTGATCGATACGGGCGGTATCGAGATCGCGGATACCCCGCTGATGACTCAAATCGTTGCCCAAGCCCAGATTGCGATGGAGGAGGCCGATGTCATCGTCTTTCTCGTCTCTAACCAAGAAGGGGTAACGGAAGCCGATGAACACATCGCCCGGATGCTGTACAAGAGCGATAAGCCGATCCTCTTGGCCGTCAATAAGGCGGACAACCCGGAGCAGCGCCAGGAAGTGTACGATTTCTATTCGCTGGGCCTCGGCGACCCTTATCCCGTTTCAGGGGTGCAGGGCACCGGCCTGGGCGATTTACTGGACGCTGTCGTGGCCAAGTTCCCGGCCAGCACACCAGATGCGGCGGCGGATACCATCGCCTTCAGCGTGATCGGCCGGCCCAACGTGGGCAAGTCGTCACTGGTGAACGCTATCTTGGGCGAAGAGCGGGTCATCGTGTCGAATATTGAAGGCACGACCCGGGATGCCATCGATACGGCTTTCACCGACGACGGCACCAAGTTTACGATCATTGATACCGCCGGGATCCGCAAGCGGGGCAAAATCTGGGAAAATACGGAGAAATACTCCGTTCTGCGGGCGCAAAGTGCCATTGAACGCAGTGCCGTCGTCCTGGTCGTGCTGGATGCGGAACAGGGCATTCGCGACCAGGACAAGCACGTTGCTGGGCTGGCCCACGAAGCCGGCCGGGGCGTGATCATCGTCGTCAACAAGTGGGATGCCATCCATAAGGATACGAAGTCCATGCAGGATTTCACCAATGCGGTCCGGGCAGAGTTCCAGTATTTGGATTACGCCCCCATCGTGTTCATCTCCGCCAAGACCCACCAGCGGGTGAACACATTGCCGGCGCTGATCAAGAAGGTCGCCGCGAACCACGATCGGCGCATTGCGTCCAGCGTACTCAACGATGTGCTGCTTAGGGCCGTAGCCACGACGCCGACACCGACGATGAACGGCAAACGGCTGCGGGTGTACTACATGACCCAGGTGCGCAGCGCGCCGCCCACGTTCGTGGCCTTCGTCAACAACCCCGATCTGATGCACTTCTCGTATCAACGGTTCTTGGTCAATCAACTGCGGGAAGCGTTCGACTTTTCGGGGACGCCCATCATCATTATTCCCCGGCAGCGAAAATAAATTTAAGGTATACCGAACATTCACTGGCCCATATGGGCTATGAAAATAAATGAAATGCCGCTTTTACCCATTTTTTCGGCGAAAATCCTTGCTACTGCGGCGCTGGTATGCTATTTTTAGAAATGAAGTAATGATTCCTGTTCGACATTATTTCACACTTTTGTTTGACAAAAGTGATACGTCTGGCGAGGGATCGTCAATGCGTAGGAGGTGAATCCCAACATGGCAAATAAAGCAGAATTGATCGACAACGTTGCAGCCAAGACTGGCTTGACCAAGAAGGACGCAACCGCTGCTGTTGACGCCGTATTCAGCTCGATCCAAGCATCCTTGGCTAAGGGTGATAAGGTCCAACTGATCGGCTTTGGTAACTTTGAAGTGCGCGAACGTGCCGCTCGTAAGGGCCGCAATCCGCAAACTGGTGCTGAAATCAACATTCCAGCAAGCAAGGTACCGGCTTTCAAGCCGGGCAAGGCCCTCAAGGATTCCGTCAAGTAAACGGAGATTTGAGTACCGTTCCGCCGAATCGCCAATGTTCTGCGTCAGTAGAGCATTGGCGATTTGTGTATGCCGATAGTTTTAAAATAACACGCTCTGTGCCTGGCAGAGCGGCAATTTTCCCGACATTTTCAGGAAAACATACGGTAGAACATATGAAACATGACAACGAAAGATTAATGAGGTGGCCTATGTCATATTCAGAACAAATGCTGACGAAACTTCAAGAGGACCACGATTGGACCAATGCGAAGAAACTGTTTGCGCTGGCCCTTCGGCATGACGATGATGACACGTTGTATGATTTAGGACAGCAACTCTATGGGCTCGGTTTCACACCCCAGGCCAAACGTATATTCGAAAAGCTACTGCGGGACCATCCAGAGGAAGATGAGCTGCGCACCTATCTGGCGGACATCGCCGTCAGTGCCGGGGACAACGATGCGGCCATCGATCTGCTGGCCGCCATTCAGCCGGATTCTCCCGCTTACGTCCAAGGCTTGCTGGCCACGGCCGACGTCTACCAGACGATGGGCATCCCCGAGGTGAGCGAACAGAAATTGAAGGAAGCCAAGCGGCTGGCTCCAGACGAGCCGGTCATTGATTTTGCGTTGGCCGAGCTGTATTTCACCTTGGGCCGGTACGAAGAAGCCTTACCTTACTACCAGCGGCTCCAAGACCAAGGTGTTGACACCATGGCCGAGGTTGTGATCGGTCAGCGGCTGGGGGCGACACTGGCCGGGATGGGGGACTACGAAGAGGCCATTACGGCCTACGAGGATCTTCCCCGGGAAGCCTTAGACGCCGACACCACCTACCAGCTGGGGATGCTGTATCTGGAGACGAAGCAGTACCAGCAGGCGATCAAGACCCTGACAGAACTGCAGCAGTCCACGCCGGACTACGCACCGCTGTATCCGGCCCTGGCCCGGGCCCAAGCCGGTCTGAATCAGCTCACCGACGCGCTGGCCACCGTCCATATCGGTTTGGGGTTTGATGAGTTCAACAGTGATCTGCTCAAGCTCGGCTTTAACTACGCCACCCGAGTCGGTGACGAGGACCGAGCGGTGGATTTTGCGAAAAAAGAACTGGATCAGGATCCCGACGACCAAGACATGATCATTTCTCTCAGCAACCTCTATGTCAAAGATGGCCAAGACGACGCCAACATTGCCCTGCTCACCCAGGCCGCCGCCGCCCACGAGCTGGATCCCCAGATGTACTGGAATATCGCCAAGTCTTACGAGCGGGAAGAAAAAATGGACCAGGCCAAGGAGAATTACTTGCTGGCGTATCCCCACTTCCGGGAAAACACCGACTTTCTCCTTGATCTGATCCGTTTCTTCCAAAGTATTGCCGCCCGTCAGGAATTACTGGCCGCGCTCAAGCAGTACCTGCGCTTAGTACCCACCGACATGGCGATGCAAGACTTGTACGACGACTTGCTGGACGAACCTTAACGGCGAGTGAACAAACTGCGCCGGGGCCGCTGATAAGTAAAGCCTTCGCCCAGGGCCTCATGGACGTCCACAATGGTCACAAAGGCGTGGGGGTCTTCGTCCTCAATGAGCCGCCGCAGATCGGCGATCTCACTGGGCGAGACGACGCAATAAAGCATCTTCTGCGGGGTCTGATGGTAACCGCCCGCTGAATCGATGTAAGTGACGCCCCGTTCCATCTCGTCCATGATGCGCTGGGCAATTTCCTGATGTTTGGGCGAGATGACGAAGACGCCCCGGGCAGAGTACGCGCCCTCCATGACCTGGTCGATGATGCGGGAGAAAACGAACGACGCCAGCAAGGTGTACATCATGTGTTCGACGTCCAGATAAGTGAGGGAACTGGTCAAGACGACGACGTCGAAGATCAGCAGCGTGCGGCCCATCGGAATGCCCCGTTCCTGCTCAAAAATCCGGGCCAGCACGTCGCTGCCGCCGGTGGTGCCGCCGAAGCGGTAAATGATGCCCGAGCCGATACCGCCGAACAAGCCGGCCAAAATACCCGCGATGAAAAGGTCGTGGTGCAGGTTCAGGTTCTGGACGAAGGCTAGGCGCTGCCATACCCACAGCCCGGCGGACAACATCCCGGTACCGTAAATCGTGTACGCCAGTGCCCGTTTCCCCAGGAACTTGTAGCCGAGAATGATTAAGGGAATGTTCAGCAAGATCGTGGAATAGGCTGGGTCGATATGGAACCAGTACCGCAGGATCAAGGTGATCCCGGTGATACCGCCCTCCGCCAGGTTATTCTTAATGTTGACGGCGACCAGCCCAAAGGCATAGAAGAAACACCCGAAGCCGATCGCTGCCAAATCCCGCAACGTTCTCAGCAATTGTTTGCGCCACATGACAATATCCTCTCCTCACTGCACCAGCATACTCTGAGGAACGCGGTCCCGCGGGTCCTGTCGTCCTCTTTCTTGTATGGTACCATGAAAAGGCAGTGCACGAATATCCAGAAAGCAGGTGGTTCCATGCGGTTAGCGCCATTACCGCACGAGTTTGAACAAGCAGCCCCGGTATTGCGGCGGTTGAGCGAAGCCGGGTACCAGGCGTACTTTGTCGGCGGCGCAGTCCGCGACGCGCTGCTCCACGACCATATCCATGACGTGGATATTGCGACCAGCGCATACCCCGCCGAGGTCAAGGCCCTCTTTCACCGGACGGTGGACACCGGTATCCAGCACGGCACGGTGACCGTCCTAACGGAGAACGGCCAGTACGAAGTGACGACTTTCCGCACGGAGTCGACTTACCAAGACTACCGCCGGCCGGACCACGTGACTTTCGTCCGCTCGCTGCGGGAGGACTTGCAGCGGCGGGACTTCACGGTGAATGCGCTGGCCATGGACCACACCGGCCAGATTACCGACCTTTTCGACGGCTTGGGCGATTTGCAGCGCCACGTCTTGCGGGCGGTCGGCCAGCCGGAGGAGCGCTTCCACGAAGATGCGCTGCGCATGATGCGGGCGGTCCGCTTCCAGAGCCAGCTTTCGTTCACGATTGACCCCGCCACCGAAACCGCCATTGCCCACCACCATGATCTATTGAAGAAAATCGCCGTGGAACGCATCAATATGGAATTTGTGAAGATGCTGGCAGCCCGGGACCGGGCCAGCGGTCTGGCGACGTTCATTGCGACCAGACTGAACGAAGCCTGCCCGGGGTTGGCCGGTACCGCAGATCAGCTGCGCACCATGCTGAGCGACGTGCCCATGCCGCTGACCGCCAGCGCCAGCGTTTGGCTGCGACTGGCCGCCGCACTGCAATTGGACCAGGCGGCTGTGGGGCCTTTCATGCGGGCGTGGAAGACGACCAATGAAGAAAGGCGCCAGGTCAAGGGCTTGCTGCCGACGCTGCAAAAGGTGGCCGCAGGTACGGCCGACGCATGGGATTTGTACAATGCCGGCCCAGACTTCCTCACCGTCCTCCTGCCGGTCGCCCAGCAGCTGGGCATCGCCAGCGCCCCCTGGCAGGCCCGTTACGCCGCTTTGCCGGTCCACACAGTCGGCGAATTGGCAGTACATGGCGGAACGGTCATGGCCCGCTTCCCGCAGCTGCAGGGGCCGCACATCGGCGCGGTCTTGCAGGCGGCCTTGCGGGCAGTGGTCGCCGGGCGAGTGGCCAACACAGAACCGGCACTGCTGGAGTATATGGCTGAATTGCCAGAGATAAAGGATGGTCAACATTGAAAGTATTACAAGCCACAGGACTGCATTACGCTTACGGCGATAAGACGCTGTTCACCAATCTGGCGCTGACGATCACGCCAAACCAGCGGATCGGGCTCATCGGGCTCAACGGGGTGGGCAAATCCACCTTGCTCAAGATCCTGGCTGGTCGGATAACACCAGAGGACGGGACGATCACCACCGCCAAGGGCTACCGAATCAACTACCTGCCCCAAACGCCCACCTTTCCGGCGGGGGCAGACGTGCTTACGGCTGCGTTTGCCGGTGCCGCCGATGACTTCCAAATGGTGCGGGATTACGAAAAGGCACTGCGCGCTTACGAAAAGGCGCCGGCTGACAAGGAAGCCGCTAAGGCCTACTATGCCGCCAACGACCTGATGGACCGCCACAATTTGTGGACCATCGAAGCAGACGTGAAGAGTATTTTGACCCAGCTGGCGATTCCAGATATGACCGTGCCGGTGGCTTCGCTGTCCGGCGGTCAGCAGAAGCGGGTGGCCCTTGCCCAGGCACTGATTTCTCCAGCCGACTTGCTGCTCCTAGACGAGCCCACCAACCACCTGGATTACCAGACCGTGGATTGGCTAGAGAAACGGCTGCTGGCTTATCCCGGCGGCATCCTCTTCGTTACCCACGACCGTTATTTCTTGGATCACGTGGCGACGGACATTGCTGCGCTGCGCAATGGGACCCTCCAGATGTACAAGGGTAATTACCGCGATTACGTGGCCCAACGCTCGGTTCAGGAAGAAAGGGAAGCCGCGGCCACCCACAAACAGCACCAGCTGTATAAGCAGGAGCTCGCTTGGATGCAGGCCGGCGCGCAGGCCCGTACGACCAAGCAGAAGGCCCGGATCGAACGGTTCAAATCCCTCAGTCAAACGATCGACAGCACCCCTGGCGCCACCGGTCAAGTCACGATGGCCAGCAACGCCCACCGCTTAGGGAAAGAAGTGTTCCACCTGGACCACGCTTCCCTGACCGTGGGCGGCCACCCGATTCTGCGCGACTTCTCGTGGCGGGTGGGCAACACCGGCCGTATTGGGGTGACGGGGATCAACGGGGCAGGGAAGACTACTTTTCTCAACGTGCTGGCCGGCCGTCAGAAATTAGACGGCGGCGTTGTCCAAGTGGGCGAGACGGTTCGCTTGGCTTATTACACGCAGCTGATGCCGCCAATTCCGGAGGACAAGCGGGTCATCGAGTACATTACCGATACCGCCAGCAGCCAGACGATCAACGGCGAGACGGTGTCCGCCAGTCAGATGCTGGAACGCTTCCTCTTCCCGCCGGCTATGCACGGCTTGCGCATCTCTCGGCTGTCCGGCGGAGAGAAACGGCGGTTGTATCTATTGAAGCTGTTGATGGGCGGCCCCAACGTGCTGCTGCTGGACGAACCGACCAACGACTTGGACATTGAGACCCTGACCATCTTGGAGGACTATCTGGACAACTTCCCCGGCGCGGTGGTGACGGTCTCCCATGACCGCTACTTCCTGGACAAAGTGTGCGACAGCATGCTGTGGTTCGCCGGGAATGGCCGCATCACGTCCTTTACCAGCAGCGTGGACGATTTTCTCCACCGGCTAGTCCAAGAATCCCATGATGATGCGGCGGCTAGTCACGCCGCTGCCCAGCCGGCAACTCCCGCGCCGGCAGCCACGACTGAGAAGAAAAAGCTGACATACGCTGAACAAATCGAGTATGATAAGCTCACCGACCAGATCGACGCCTGGGAACAAAAACAAGCCGAGCTGGAAAAGGCCATGGTCACCGACGCCGCGGATTATAATAAGGTCGCCGATTTGCAGCAGCAGTATACGGCGTTGCAAGCCAAGCTGCAGCCGGCGATGAAACGGTGGGAATATCTGGCAGATTTTGCCGAAGACTAACGGAGGGAGCCCGAACGATGACAGAAATCGTGGAACAGCCGTACCTGGATCTGCTGAAGCGGATCTTTGCAGAAGGGCACCGCAAGACCGATCGGACCAACACGGGCACATACAGCCTGTTCGGTCCGCAGATGCGTTTTGATCTCAGCCAAGGATTTCCCTTGCTGACAACGAAGAAAGTGCCGTTTGGGCTGATCAAGAGCGAATTACTCTGGTTCCTGCACGGGGACACCAATATTCGCTACCTGCTGCAGCACAAGAACCACATCTGGGACGAGTGGGCCTTCACTCGCTACGTCGCCAGCGACGCTTACCACGGCCCGGATATGACCGACTTTGGCCACCGCCGTTTGACGGACCCCGCGTTTGCTGAACAGTACACCGCCGCCCACCAAGCGTTCTGCGACCGCATCTTGAATGACGACGCCTTTGCGGCCCGCTTTGGCGATTTGGGCCACATTTATGGGTACCAGTGGCGGCATTGGCAGACCAGCCAGGGAGAGACCATCGACCAGATCAGCGATGTGATCGCCCAAATCAAGGCCCACCCCGATTCTCGGCGGCTGCTGGTGACTGCCTGGAACCCGGAGGACATCCCCAACATGGCTTTGCCGCCGTGCCACACGATGTTCCAGTTCTACGTGGCGGACGGCAAGCTGTCCTGTCAGCTATACCAGCGCAGCGGCGACATGTTCCTGGGCGTGCCGTTCAACATCGCCAGCTACGCGCTCTTGACCCACCTGGTGGCGGCACAAACGGGGCTGCAAGTGGGGGAATTCGTCCACACCTTGGGCGACGCCCACATTTACACCAACCACTTGGCCGCCGTCGAAGAGCAGCTGACGCGCACCCCCCAAGCCGCGCCTACCCTCGAAATCAGCCCGGGCGTGAGCGACATCTTTTCCTATCAAATGCGCGACATCCACGTCCGCAACTACACGCCGGCGGGACCGATTAAGGCACCGGTGGCGGTATAGAGATGGATTGGCGGGACCGGCGATTTGGGCCCTCCGGCTGGCTGGGCGTGGAACGCCATGGGCACGACTTGAA
>NZ_KI271582.1:260688-260979 GCF_000469325.1 Schleiferilactobacillus shenzhenensis LY-73
TCAAAGACCGACCGCTAAGAACAATCTCATGGCTGACGCCCGCCAGCCTCCGGGCCCAAATCGCCTACTTCCTACCCGACCGTAAAGTATTCGGGGCCAGGACGTATTCGCCGGAAGTGCTACCCTACTTTCGAGGCGACTGCTTTATCCTCCGCGAATGTAGGGTGACGAAGGGCGGAGCAGATTGGGGCTCAGACGTGAGACTGGGTGAGTGACGGAACTCGTATTCCGGCGTGACCGAGTGCCAACGCGTAGCAAGCGGAGGCAAAACGGGCTCAGTGGTGAAATCAT
>NZ_KI271582.1:261101-272739 GCF_000469325.1 Schleiferilactobacillus shenzhenensis LY-73
GGGCAAGGTGCCCACGGCTAGCTCCGCAGGACGGGCTTCGCACTAGCTTCGCGTCACCGCCCCAATCTGCGGAGCCCTGCGTCACCCGGGCCAACGCCAGACACTAACCTGTCTCCCAACTTGTGCAGCCAGCCACCCGGGCCAACGCCAGACACTAACCTGCCACCGCACATGATCCACAATGAAAGGAGTCTTTTCACCATGTTGGCATTCATTTGGGCAGAAGACCGGAACCACCTGATTGGCACCCACGGCCGCCTGCCGTGGCATTTGCCCGACGATCTGCGCTACTTCAAGGCCACCACGCTCCACCACACCATCCTCATGGGCCGGCGGACCTGGGACTCGCTGCCCACGAAGCCCTTGCCGGAGCGCACGAATATCGTGCTCACCCACCGCCCCCTGACCACTCCCGGTGTCCAAACCCTGGGCAGCGTCATGGCGGTGCAGAAGTATATCACGGAGCACCCGGACGAGACTGTCTTCATTATCGGCGGCCGCTCTTTGTTTGAAGCCTTCATGAACGTCGTCGACCGGCTCTACGTGACCCGGATCGACCATGCTTTCCCCGCCGGCGATGCCTACATGGTCCCGTGGGATGAAGCAGCGTTCACCGTCATTCAGGACACGCCGGGCCAAGTATCAGAAAAAGCGCCGTGGCCGCACCGCTTCATGATCTATGCACGCCGGTCCTAAGCAATCAGCGCTGGTGCTGGGTGTTTGTTATAATGGAGGCAAATGTCAATTGCGAAGGGCAGCGAGACGATGACAATTAAAATTGTGACAGATTCCTCGGTGGAGCTGACACCTGCAGAGATCAAGCAGTACGATATTCGAATCGTACCGTTGAACATTATTATTGACGGGCAAAATTACGTCGACGGGCGGGACATCACGAAAGCCGGGTTCATGGGTAAAATGGCCGCCGCCAAGGCATTGCCCACAACGTCCCAACCGGCGATCGGCGATTTTCTTACCGTTTATGATGAGTTGGGCCAAGCCGGCAACCAAATCCTGTCGATCCACATGACCGAGAACCTGTCGGGGACAGTCAATGCAGCTCGTCAGGCGGGGGTCATCAGCACCAGCGACGTGACCGTGGTGGACAGCGGCTCCATTGACCGCGGGCTGGCCTTCCAGGTGCTGGCGGCGGCGAAGATGGCGCAGGATGGGGCAGAAATACCCGCCATTTTGAAGCAGCTGGCCGCGATCCGCGACCGGACGAAGGTGTATTTGGCGGTCTCCACCCTGGCCAATTTGGTCAAGGGCGGCCGGGTCGGTCGTGTGACGGGGTTAGTATCGAGTTTTCTCAACATCAAAGTCGTGTTAGAATTAACCCTTGACGGCTTGCACGTGGTAGCGAAAGGGCGAGGCCAAAAGACGCTGACGAAGTTCGTCGACGAGCAGGTCACGGCCTTAAGCCAGCTGCCGAATGTGGCCAGTATCGGCATTCCCTATGCCGGTGACGAAGCGGTCGCTCAGCAGGTCGGCCGCGACTTGCGGGCGGTCTTGCCGGAGGTGCCGATCGTGGTCACCCCGACCAGCCCCATCGTGGCCACCCATACCGGTCCTGGTGCATTCGCGATTATCTATTATACGGAACCTGAATAATCAGTCAGAGTTTAACGATCGCGGGGGAAGTGTCGTCTGCGGTCGTTTTTTCTTATTATCGTGTGAAAGGAACGCGTTGCTTAATGAAGAAACTGCGCCATTGGCTGGTGGATATCGGTTTGCTGGCAATCGTCACGGCCGCCGTGGCAACATTGCTGCTGACGGTCGTGCCGGCGGCGGATTTCGCTAACATGACGCCTAAGGGTCAAACCGCACCCACCGGCAAAACGTACACGCTGGTGGCGATTGGTGATTCACTGACTTACGGGACAGGAGACGAAGCCGGGCAGGGCGGATTTGTCGGCCAAACGGTCCAGCGCCTGCAAACTGACGATGATCTGCGGGTGAACAGTGTCAACTTTGGTCATCCCGGGGATACTGCCAAACAGATCTTGACCCGGGTCCAAAAACAGCCGGCCATTGCCAAGAACGTCAAGCGGGCGGACATTATCACCCTGACCGCCGGCGGTAACGATTTGATGCACACCCTTATGAAAAACGGGGCGAACCTCAAGGACCAGGACGTGACCAAAGCTGAAGTGGCGTTCGGTCAGAGCGTGGACACGCTCATCACCACGCTGCGGCAGATGAACCCCACGGCCCCTATTTATATTCTCGGGGTATACAACCCGTTTTATGTTTACTTTTCTCAAGTGAAGCAGCTCCAGACCATCATGCATGGGTTCAATAACCGGACCAAGGCGCTGGTGAAGAAAATGGCCAACGTTTATTACGTCGATGTGGACAGCGTCCTGACGAAGGGCGACGGGACCGTGGCCAAGAGCGGCAAGGTGACGGACGCGCAGTCGCTGCAGGCGGAACTGGCCAATAACGATTCGACCAATCCGTACCTGTCCACCGATGACCACTTCCACCCGAACCACATCGGGTACGGCCGGATGACGGACCAATTACTCAAAGTACTGAACAAAACGAAGGGACAGTGGCAGAAGTGAAGACACCCGTTGACCGGGCTCAGACCCAACCGAAGCGGAGAAATCAAAAACAGCCGACGAACCCTGCGGCCGCACCCAAGAAACTGCACAATCCCTGGCGCTGGGCCTTCCTGATCCTCGCGGGGATCGTTCTGGGCAGCGCCATCTTCCTCGGTGTGCGGGTCTTCACACCGCCGACCAATGCGCCGAAGGTCACCACCGTGGCCGGGGCACCGTCGCTGACGGTGGCCTTGGACCGCAAACAGGTCAATCAGCTCACCCAGCATTACCTGGATGATTACTTGAAGGACAGCAAGATCAAGTACCAGTTCCGGGTGGAGGAGACCAGCGTCTTGCTGGTGGGAACGGTCCAGTTCCTCGGCTCCCCGATCCAGTTCAACCTGGTGCTGATGCCCTACGTCCAGGACAATGGGGACGTGCAGCTGCGGGCCAAGCAGCTGGCCATCGGCAGTCTGAACGTGCCGGTCAGTTTCGTCCTGGGCTTCATTCAGTCCAGTTATAAGCTGCCCCAGTGGGTGTCGGTGGACAGCAAGCATTCGGCGATCATGCTCCATCTGACCAAGTTCAAGACCGCCGCCGGCTTCCAAGTCACGGCCAAGCGGCTGGACTTTGCGGACGACCAGTTCGTCTTTAACGTGTATTTGCCGGATTAAGAGAGAAAAGAGAGGGCTGCTCATGGCGCGCCAAAAACGGAGCTTTTATTTCTGGCTCATGACCCAAAGAAACGAAACGGGGGCGGATGAGATCGCCCAGTTTGCCAATAATGCGTTCTTCGATCAGGCCTTTCCCAAACAAAGCCATAACTACGAGGAACTCAGCAACTATTTGGAATTAAACGCCGGCTACCTGCCGGAGATGTCGATCTTTGACGATGCGTTCCGCGAATACTTAGACCAAGACACGATTTGAGCCAGACTCAGCAGAGGAGACAAACAAATGGCAGAGGATAACAAGACAGACGCACCGCAAGCGGTGCCGACAGACAAAGCACCGCAACAAGTACCGCCAAATCAGGAAAGCAAACCCAAGCGGCGCTTCCGGCTGCGCACGGTCCTGCTGAGCAGCGCCGCCGCGCTGATCATTGGGATCGGCGGCACCCTGGGCGCCGGCGCGTTATACTTGCACAACCAGACGGCCGCGGCGAATGCGGACGTGACCTATGTCCCCAATTCCTTTAAGGATCTGCTGAAGGTCTACAGTGACGTCAAGGCCAACTATTACACGGCTACTAGTGACAAGAAACTGGTCACCGGCGCCATTAACGGCATGCTCAAGACGCTGAACGATCCTTTCTCCCAGTATCTGGCCGGGGACGACTTCACCAGCTTGAATACGACCGTGTCGGGGTCCTTCGAGGGCATCGGGGCCGAGATCAGCCAAGGGGACGGCCATATTCAGGTCGTCTCACCGATCAAGGGGTCTCCCGCCGATAAGGCCGGGCTCAAGGCCAAGGACGTGATCATGAGTATCAACGGCAAGAGCACCCAGGGCTGGTCCACCACCAAGGCCTCCAGTACGATTCGGGGGAAGAAAGGCACCAGTGTGACCCTGGCCATCAAGCGCGGCAGTGATACGTTCAACATCACCATTAAGCGCGGCGTCGTGCCGATTACGACAGTCACCGGGGACCTTTCTGACCAAAACAAGCAGGTCGGGGTGATCACGATTACGCAATTCGCCGACAAGACGAATACGGAGCTGAAGAAGACGATCACCAGCCTGCGCAAGAAAGGGGCCAAGCGCTTCGTGATCGATCTGCGGCAGAATCCGGGCGGCTTGCTGCCCCAGGCGCTGGAAACGGCCAGTATGTTCCTGAAGAACGGCCAGCGCATCATGCAGGTCCAGCAGCGCACCGGCAAGCCAGAGATCTTCACCGCCGGCAAGCAGTACGACCAGGGCTTCAAGGTCACGGAGCCGGTCACGGTGCTGGTCGATTCCGGCAGTGCCTCCGCGTCGGAGATCTTCTCCGCCGCCCTGCAGGAGTCGCGTCAGACCAAGCTGGTGGGCGAAAAGTCCTTCGGCAAGGGCGTCGTCCAAACGGTAACACCGCTGACCAAGGATAGCGAAGTGAAGATCACCACTGCCAAGTGGCTCACGCCGTCCGGCGGCTGGATCCAGCACAAGGGCTTGACCCCGGATGTCAAGGTCAGTTACCCGGCTTACGCCTCCTGGCCGCTCTTGAACACCAAGAAGACCAATACCGCGGGCACTGTCGCCACCGACATCGGCACGGCCCAGAAGATCCTTAACCTGCAAGGCGCCAAGCTGACCCAGACGGCCGGCTACTTTGATGACGCCACCGAGACAGCCGTGAAGAACTTCCAGACGGTCCATAAGCTGACGGTATCGGGTAAGCTGGACGCCGCCACCAAGACGGCACTGAACAACACGGTCTATGACTTGGCTGCGAAGAACGATCCGATGATGACCAAGGCCGTCGCCACGGTGGCGGCGGAGACGAAGTAATGTTCAGAGAGAGGAGGTAAAATAGTGGCAACAATTCAATGGTTTCCCGGCCACATGGCCAAAGCCCGGCGGCAAGTCACCGAGGCACTGAAGAACGTCGATATTCTGTATGAAATCGTCGACGCCCGGGTCCCGGAGTCGTCGCGCAACCCGCTGCTGGACGAGATCGGTCAAGGGAAAAAGCGGCTGCTGGTCTTGAACAAGGCGGACCTGGCGGACCCAGCCGCCACCCGGGCCTTCATCGACTATTACGCCGCCCACGACCTGCCCGCGGTGGCCATCGATGCCCAGCATAGCCAAGGTATCCAGCAGATCATGAGCGCCACCCACCGGGTTTTGGCGGAGTACATCGAACGGCAGAAGGCCAAGGGCCTGCGTAACGTGCTCCTGCGGGCGATGTGCGTGGGCGTGCCGAATGTGGGCAAGTCCACGATTCTGAACCGGCTGGCGGGGCGCAACATCGCCCAGACAGGCAATACCCCCGGGGTCACGAAGTCTCAGCAGTGGATCAAGACCAGCAGCGACATCAATCTCTTGGACACCCCCGGGATCCTCTGGCCCAAGTTCGATGATCCGGCGGTGGGGACCAAACTGGCCCTCACCGGCGGCATCAAGGACAGTTTGTTCCACGCCGATGACGTGGCGCTGTTTGCGTTGGAGAAATTGATCGCCCGGGTGCCCCAAGAATTACAGCATCTGTACCGGGTGAACGCAACTGATTTGACCCAACCGCTGCCGGATCTCTTGATGACGATCACCGCTCGCCTTGGTTTCAAGGACGACTACGAACGCGCCAGCTGGACCCTGATCAACGATGTGCGCAAGGGCAAGCTGGGGCGCTTCACGTGGGACGAGGTGCCGGTTGATGACGCCGCCCGCTAAGCACTCTTTGACCGCTCTGCGCCAAGCCCTGGCGGCGGGGACATTGGCGGCGGCCGATATTGCAGCGCTGGCCGAGGACCCGCGGGCCGGGGCGCAGCAGCTTTACGCGCGCTATCAGCGGCACCAGGCCCACCAGGCGGCGGCCGCCGCGTCTTTTGCCCAGCGCTTGCAGTTTGAACAAGACTTGTGGCCCCAGTATCCCCAAATCGCCGGTATTGACGAAGTGGGGCGGGGACCGTTGGCCGGACCGGTCATCACCTGTGCGGTGGTTTTTCCCCGGGACGTCGCCCTAGACCAGGACCTGGTGGCCGTCAACGATTCGAAACAGTTGACTCCCGCCAAGCGCCTGGCCCTGTTCAACCTGATCATGGCTGAAGCCAGCGACGTCGCCTTAGGCCTGGCTACGGCCGCAGAGATCGATCAGCACAATATTTATCATGCCACCGAAATCGCTATGGCCCGGGCGGTGGCGGCGTTATGGCACCAGCCCGACTATCTGCTGGTCGATGCCATGCACGTGCCCGTGGCGGTGCCCCAGTGCAAGCTGATCAAGGGTGACGCCCGCTCTGTGAGCATTGGCGCGGCCAGCATCATTGCAAAGGTCTGCCGGGACCGCTTGATGGATACGTATGACAGCGTCTATCCCGGTTATGGGTTCCGGCATAACGCCGGCTACGGCACGGCTGAGCATCTGGCCGGGCTCCAGGCTTACGGCGTCACACCGATCCACCGCCGTTCCTTCGCCCCGGTCCAAGCGGCACTCCACGCTGACAAATAATTTTTAAGTTTCGGCGAATTCCTGCGTAATGTAATGGGTAAGACACCCTACACAACGGAGGAATTTTTATATGGACGCGCGGACCTGCTTGTGCCGGCTCTTTTTGACCGGTGCTTTCACGAACTATCAACTGTTGGTATTGGCGCACCACGCCGCTGAATTCCCAGACTGGGCCCCCTGGCTGGCCGCCGGGAAGAAAACAGTCCGGCCGGAAAAGCTCGCGCGGCAGCGCGCTTTGCTGCGGCAAATCATTCATGAGCCCTGGACCCCGGCGACCCCGGCACTGCCGCCGCTCTTGACGGTACTGGATGCCGACTACCCGGAGCGGCTGCTGGCTATTTACGACCCGCCGGCTGTGTTGGCCTATACGGGGTACCTCGACTTATTACGCGGACCGGCGGTGGGCGTCGTGGGGACCCGGACCTGTTCCGATTACGGCCGAGCTGCCACAGCCGCCATCGTGCCGGAAGTGGCGGCGGCTGGGGCAGCTATTATCTCGGGGTTGGCCCGGGGCGTCGACGGCTTGGCGCACCGTTTGGCCATCGGTGCCGGCGGGCACACGATTGCCGTGATCGGCACCGGGCTGGATTTATGCTACCCGCGGGAACACACGGCGCTGCAGCAAGAAATTATGCACCGGGACTTGCTCCTGAGCCCGTTTCCCCCGGGCACTGCCGCCAAGCCGTACCACTTTCCCCAGCGCAACCGGGTCATCGCCGGGCTGTGCCACACGCTTCTCGTGATTGAAGCCCGCGAACGCAGCGGCAGCTTGATTACGGCCGCTTTGGCTGCCGATGATAACCGGATTGTTGCCGCCGTCCCTGGTCGGATCTGCGACCCGCAGTCGGCGGGGTGCAACGCGCTGATTGCCGATGGTGCGGTGCCAGTGCACGGAGCGGGGGATGTGCTGCTTACACTGCCGCCAGAGCTTTATTGAGTGCGGTTACTGAAATGCTGGCAGGGTGCGGGCGACAGCCGCGGTATGCGGTCTGCGGACACGAACACCAAAAGCCCATGTGCAGGGTTTTCTCCATACGCTATAAACGGGCTGCGCCGAGCAGGCCACCACAGTCTAAGGACCCTAACACCAAAAGCCCAGTGCGGGGTTCCCCCGGCCGGGTTGCCATAAACGGGCTCCGGCTGGCAGCACCACACAGTCTAAGGACCCTAACGGTCAAAGCCCAAGAGCGGGGCTTTAACCGTTAGGGCCACTTAGCCTGGTGGTGCTAACCGCCAGCCTCCGCCCTCTGCCATTTGACATTCTCACATTCCTTCCACTATAGTGAGTTACGATTCGTTACAGGGAATACGTTTTATTTAAGTACGGAATAACGGAAGGAAGTTTTGTGATTGGCTAAGAACCTCGTGATCGTGGAGTCGCCCTCTAAGGCCAAGACGATTGAAAAGTATTTGGGGCGTAATTATCGGGTCGTGGCCAGTCTGGGCCATATCCGCGACTTGCCTCGCAGCCAAATGGGCGTCGACATTGAGAACAACTACCAACCCAAGTACATTTCGATTCGAGGCAAAGGCGACGTCATCAAGGACCTTAAGAAAGAAGCCAAGAAGGCGGACCACATCTATCTCGCAGCCGACCCGGACCGCGAAGGAGAAGCCATTGCTTGGCATGTGTCCCACATCCTCGACCTGGATCCCAAGGACAAGAACCGGGTGGTCTTCAACGAGATCACCAAGGACACCGTCAAGAATGCGTTCAAGGAACCCCGCAGCATCGACATGAAGCTGGTCGATGCCCAACAGGCCCGGCGGGTGTTGGACCGGCTGGTGGGGTATTCCATTTCTCCCATTCTCTGGAAGAAAGTGAAGAAAGGCCTCAGTGCCGGCCGGGTGCAATCCATCGCCTTGAAGCTGGTCATTGATCGGGAAAATGCCATTAAGGCCTTCGTCCCCGAGGAATATTGGACTATCGACGGGACGATGGCCAAGGGCAAGGAAACCTTCACGGCCAGTTTCTACGGGGAGAACGGCCGGAAGAAAGCCCTCAATAACAACGACGACGTGCAGAAGGTCTTGGACAAGATCGATAAGAAAAAGCCCTTCGCCGTAACCAAAGTCGTCAAGCGGGAACGCAAACGGTTCCCGGCCGCCCCGTTCACGACCAGTTCTCTGCAGCAAGAGGCCAACCGCCGCTTGAATTACAAGACCCGCAAGACCATGATGATCGCCCAGCAGCTGTACGAAGGCATCAACCTCGGCGGCAAGCAGGGGACGGTCGGTCTGATCACTTACATGCGGACGGACTCTACCCGGATCGCCAGTGTGGCCAAGCATGAAGCCTCCGAGTTCATCCATAAGGAATACGGGGCTGATTATGCGGCCGTTAAGATTCAAAAGAAAAAGAACCAGGAATTTGCCCAGGATGCCCACGAAGCGATCCGGCCCACCAGCGTGCTGCGTACCCCGAAGAGCTTGGAAAGTGTCCTTAACCGAGACCAGATGCGTTTGTACAGTCTGATCTGGGCCCGCTTCGTGGCCAGTGAGATGACGCCGGCCGTCTATGATACGATTACCGCCGACATGGTCCAAAACGGTGTCCAGTTCCGGGCCACCGGCTCCCGGACCAAGTTCCCCGGGTTCACGAAACTGTACACCCAGAGCGGCGACGAGACTAAGGACAAGCTGCTGCCGGAACTCAACGAAGGCGACGATGTCCTGCTCAAGAAGACCGATCCTGCCCAGCACTTCACCCAACCGCCGGCGCGTTACACCGAAGCCAGTCTGGTCAAGGCGTTGGAAGAAAACGGGGTAGGCCGCCCGTCCACGTATTCACCGACCATCGATACGATCCAGAAACGATTCTACGTGAAGCTGAACGGGAAGAGCTTCGAACCCACCGAACTGGGTGAGATCGTCAATACCCTCATCAGCGAGTTCTTCCCCGATATCGTCAACGTGGACTTCACGGCTAAGCTGGAAGACGAGCTGGACGAGGTCGAGGCCGGGGACGAGAACTGGGTCCAGGTCGTGGACCAGTATTACCAGCCCTTTGCCAAGGAAATCGACTCTGCCGAGGAAAAGATTCAGAAGATCCAGATCAAGGACGAACCGGCCGGCTTTAACTGTGATATCTGCGGTGCGCCGATGGTCGTCAAGCTGGGCCGCTACGGCAAGTTCTACGCTTGTTCCCGCTTCCCCAACTGCCGTAACACCAAGCCCATCGTCAAAGAGATTGGCGTCATCTGCCCCAAGTGCGGCATCGGCCAAGTGGTCGAACGCAAGTCTAAGCGCAACCGCCTCTTCTACGGCTGCTCCCGCTATCCGGACTGCGACTTCGTCTCCTGGGACAAGCCAATGGGCCGCAACTGCCCCGTCGACGGCCATTTCTTAGTCGAGAAAAAGGTCAAGGGCGGCCGCCAAGTGATCTGCCCCAACGGCGATTACGAAGAACCGATCCAGAAGTAACCATGCACTGAATGAATCAGAGGAGATGTTGGTGATGACCATGTCTGTGAATGTGATCGGGGCCGGCTTAGCCGGGTCCGAGGCCGCTTGGCAGATTGCCAAGCGCGGCGTACCCGTGAATCTGTACGAAATGCGGCCGGTGAAAAACACGCCGGCCCACCACACCAGCCAGTTTGCCGAGCTGGTGTGCACGAACTCCTTGCGGGCCAACGGCTTAAGCAACGCCGTGGGCTTGTTGAAGGAAGAAATGCGGCGGACCGACTCGCTCATCATGCAGTCGGCCGACGCCCATGCCGTCCCCGCCGGCGGAGCACTGGCCGTGGACCGGGAACCTTTCTCCCAGGCCATCACGGACAAGCTGAGCAGCCTGCCCAACGTGACCATCCACCGGGAAGAGCTGACCGGTTTCCCTGACGGCATCACGGTGGTGGCGACGGGGCCGCTGACTTCGCCGGCCCTGGCGGACGCCATCAAGCAGCTCAACGGCGATGACGGCTTCTACTTCTACGATGCGGCCGCGCCGATCCTCGACGAGGCCAGCATCGACATGGACAAGGTCTACCGCAAGTCCCGGTACGACAAAGGCACGGCCGATTATCTCAATTGTCCCATGGACGAAGACCAGTTCCATGCCTTCTACGAAGCCTTGATCCACGCCGATGTCGCCAAGAGCCACGACTTTGAGAAAGAAAAGTTCTTCGACGGCTGTATGCCCATCGAAGTGATGGCCAAGCGGGGCGAGAAGACTATGCTCTTTGGTCCCCTCAAGCCTGTTGGCCTGGAGGATCCCCGCACCGGCAAGCGGCCGTATGCCGTCGTTCAATTGCGCCAGGACAATGCCGTGGGTTCCCTGTACAACATCGTCGGCTTCCAGACCCATCTCAAGTGGGGCGAGCAGAAGCGCGTCTTCCGCATGATCCCGGGGTTGGAGAACGTGGCCATCGTCCGTTACGGCGTGATGCACCGCAACACGTTCATGAACGCGCCGTTGGTGCTGGCCCCGACTTACGAATCACTGAAAAAGCCGCATCTCTTCTTTGCCGGCCAAATGACCGGGGTGGAAGGGTACGTGGAAAGCGCCGCCTCTGGTATGGTCGCCGGCATTAACGCCGCCCGCGCTGCCCAAGGATTGGCCCCAGTGGTCTTTCCAGAAGACACCGAAGTCGGCGCCATGGCGCATTACATTACCCACGCGGACCCGCACCACTTCCAGCCGATGAACGCCAACTACGGCATCATGCCGAAACTGGACCACAAGGTGCGGGATAAGAAGACCCGCAACCTGGAGATGGCGGACCGGGCGTTGGCCGCCCTGGCAGCGTTCCAGCAGGCGCATGCGGAGCAGCTGGTGTGATTTTTGGCGGTGCGAATCGCTAAAACACGCATTCTAATTCTATCGGTCGACAGGTGACAGTAAAGATTGCATATAAAGTCGTCACTGCCAACCTGAACAAGGGACTGGGATAAAATTCGTATTCCGCGACGTACTGAGTGCCAACGCGCAGCAAGCGGAGGCAAAACG
>NZ_KI271582.1:272913-284238 GCF_000469325.1 Schleiferilactobacillus shenzhenensis LY-73
CGCGATCAGAACCGCATGGTCTTCCCTCAGCAGCCAGTCACAATTAGCGTATTGGCAGCGTTTTTGTTACCATTAAGAGTGAAGTTTTACGGAAGGAAAAGGGGTCCCAAAATGAGTCAAGACAATGATTGGGTCCAGCAATACCTCGATTATTTGCGCGGTGTCCGCCGCTACTCTGAAAATACAGTCGCAGCCTACGACCGGGACCTCCACAGCTTTAGTCAGTACCTGGCCGCCAACGGCGGTTTCAAGGGCTACGACAAGATCGAACAGATCGACGTGGATGTGTATTTAAGTTACCTCGGTGATCACTACCGGCCCCGGACCATTGAGCGGTCGATTTCGTCTCTGCGCGGGTTCTACCGTTTTCTTATCCGGGAACACTACGTGGCGGATAATCCGTTTGCCGATGTCCGTTTGACGAACCGCCACCATGCGCTGCCCCAGTTTTTCTACCCCAAAGAAGTGGCCGCTCTGTTTCAAGGTGCAGACGGAAATACGCCTTTAGACCAACGCAACGTTGCTTTGCTTGCGTTATTATATGCAACAGGGATGCGGGTCAGCGAGTTGACCGGCTTGACGGTCGGGCAGCTGGATTTCTCCCTGGGGGTCGTTCTGATCCACGGGAAAGGGCAGAAGGACCGCTACGTGCCCTTCGATGCCGAGACGAAGAAACGGCTGCAGACGTATCTGCTGAAGGCCCGGCCGCACCTGTTGGGCAAAGCCAAGACAGCGGCTGAACAGACCACCGACCGCGTCTTTCTCAACGATCGGGGGCTGCCGGTGACTCCCCGGGGCGTGGAATATATCTTGGATCAGGTGATCAAAAAGACCAGCCTGACGGCCAAGATCCACCCCCACATGCTGCGCCACACCTTCGCCACCGAGATGCTGAACAACGGGGCGGACCTGCGCAGCGTCCAAGAATTGCTGGGCCACGCATCCCTCTCTACCACCCAAATTTATACCCATGTTACGATGGCCCATTTACAGGACCAATACCGTCAGTTCTTCCCCCGGGCAACCGGGCCAGAGGCTGACGACCATAAAGGAGTTTAATCGATATGACAACAATCGTCGCAGTGAAACATGACGGCCACACCGCTATTGCCGGGGATGGTCAAGTGACCCTGGGTGAAAAGTACATTATGAAGGGCTCGGCCAAAAAAGTCCGGTCCATTTTCCATGATTCCGTCGTGATCGGGTTCGCCGGTGGCGTAGCCGATGCGTTCACGCTGCAAGACTGGTTAGAAAAGAAACTGGAGAGCTATTCCGGCGACCTGCGCCGGGCGGCTGTGGAACTCGCCCAAGACTGGCGCAAGGACCCGACCCTGCAGAAGCTGGAGGCGATGCTCATCGCCATGGATAAGGACAACCTCCTGGTGATCAGCGGCAGCGGCGAGGTGATCGACCCCGACGATGACGTGGTGGCGATTGGCAGCGGCGGCAACTTTGCGCAGGCCGCGGCCATCGCCATGAACCAGCACGCGCCCAGCATGAGCGCGGAAGAGATCGCCAAGGCGGCGGTGAACATCGCCGCCGGCATCGATGTCTACACCAACCACAACGTAATCGCAAAGTCGTTTTAGGAAGCAGGCGTGCCTATGTTAGAAATGACCAAAACACCGCAACAGATTGTCTCCGAACTCGACGAATACGTTATCGGCCAGCAGGAAGCCAAGCGGGCCGTGGCCGTCGCTCTGTATAATCGTTACCGCCGTTTGCGTCTGCCTGAGAATATGCAAGCGGATATCACCCCGAAAAACCTGATGATGATTGGCCCCACCGGGGTCGGCAAGACTGAAATTGCCCGCCGTCTAGCCAAAATCGTCGCCGCCCCGTTCGTTAAAGTCGAGGCGACCAAGTTCACCGAGGTCGGCTACGTCGGCCGGGACGTGGAGCAGATGGTCCGGGACTTGGTGGACGTTTCTGTCCACATGGTTGAAGAGGAATACTACAGCCGGGTCCGCGGCCGCGCGTCTGAAGAGGCTGACAAGAAGCTGGTCAAACTGCTGGTGCCCGGCATCAAGCACGAGAAGCGCCAAGCCACGCTGCAGGACATGATGGCGATGATTTCTGGTAATGGCAATCAAAATCAGGACGACGATAATGATGACGACGGGGTGACCGACGCTATCCGCGACCAGCGCCTGAGCGTCAAGGAACAGCTGAGCAAGGGCTTGCTGGAAGACCGGGAAGTCACGATCCAAATGGATGAAGCCAAGCCCATGAGCGGCGCCGGCGACATGATGGGTCAAATGGGCATCGACATGGGCGACATGCTGGGCAATCTTTTGCCCAAGAAGCAGGTCACTCGCACGATGTCCGTCAAGGAAGCCCGGGAAGTTCTGATCCGCCAGGAGTCGAGCAAGCTGGTCAACCATGACGACATCTATTCCGACGCCATCAAGCGGGCTGAAAACACGGGCATCATCTTCATCGACGAGTTCGACAAGATCGCCGCCGGTAACAAGCGGACCTCCGGGGAAGTTTCCCGAGAGGGCGTCCAGCGCGATATTCTGCCCATCGTTGAAGGGTCCCAGGTGAACACTAAGTACGGCATGATCAGCACGGACCACATCCTGTTCATTGCCTCCGGTGCTTTCGCCGACACCAAGCCCAGCGACCTCATCGCCGAGCTGCAGGGCCGCTTCCCCATTCGGGTGGAGCTGGACGATTTGACCAAGGACGACTTCGTCCGCATTTTAACGGAACCGAACAACTCCCTGATTAAGCAGTACATTGCCTTGATTGGGGTCGACGACGTGCACCTGACGTTCACCAAGGAAGCCATCGACCGCATCGCCGAGATTGCGTATAATGTGAATCACACAGTGGAGAATATTGGTGCCCGACGTCTGGCCACCATTCTCGAGAAGCTGCTGGAAGAAGTCTCCTTCTCTGCACCGGACATGGCCATGGGCGACATCACCGTCACCGCACAATACGTTAACGACCGCATCGGCAAGATCACGGCCGACAAGGATCTGACCCAGTTCATTCTGTGATCAGGGCATCATTTTAGAAAAGTTGGAAGGGAACGATTCGGTATGCAACAGATCCAAAACGAATTTCTAACGGTGCAGATCAGCGAACACGGGGCGGAGCTCCAGTCGATCCGCGATCACAACACCAATCGAGAATATCTCTGGCAAGGCGACCCCCGGATCTGGGGCCGGCGGGCACCGGTGCTCTTTCCCATCGTCGGGATGCTGCACAATGACACATACACCTATCAAGGAAAACAGTACGCGATGGGGCGGCACGGCTTTGCCCGGGACCGGGATTTCACGATTGTCCGTCATTCCGATGAAGAAATCGTTTTTGAACTGCAAGACGATGCCGAGTCGCGCAAGATTTATCCCTTCGCTTTTGTCCTGCGGATCCGCTACGCCCTGCTGGGCAACTTGCTGAAGGTCCGGTACTACGTGACGAATCCCAGTAAGACCCTGCCGCTGTGGTTCTCCGTCGGCGGGCACCCGGCCTTTAATACGGGTATCGACCCCTCTGGCGGCCAGAACTACCTGCGCTTTGCGCCGAAGAAGAGCCGGATCGCCATTCCGCTATCGGCAGACGGCGAGACCGACTTCGAGCACCGTACGCTGGCGCCCACTGATGTGGATCTGGCCATTACCCCGGAGCTGTTCGCCAAGGACGCGTTGATCTATGAACTGGCCGGTGAGAACACGGTCAGCCTGCGCCAGGACAATTCTGAGCACCGGGTGGAACTGACGGTTAAGGACGCGCCGTACATCGGCGTATGGTCCCAGTATCCGAAGACCGGGCCCTTCGTCGCCCTGGAACCCTGGTGGGGGATCGCCGATTCCGTCGGCACGGACGGCGACCTGACCCACAAGGTGGGCATGCACCAGTTGGCGCCCGGTGAGCAATTCTCTGCCAAGTACCGGATCGGTATTTTTTAGAAAGTCCTCTAGACATCAACAGCGGCCGTTGCTCCGAAGAGCAGCGACCGCTGTTGGTGTCTAGAGATGCAATTGATTGAACGCGTGTGATCCGCCACAACCCGATTTAACGCATGAACTCACCCACAACAATAAGGATAAGAACGACAGTCAGCATGAAGAGGATTGCTTTGAGCATCCAGCGGGTCGTGCCAGCAAACAGGTCGTTGCGAAAATGTAATGACAAACCGACGGCCCCGGCAATCAACACCACTGAAACGGCATTAGTTAAAGGCTGGCTTTTGAAAGCAAGCATACCGAGAGTGGTTCCGTTGACATTGACCGTATTGAGAATTAGGAGAAGAATCAGAAAGACAAGAGAGAGACTACCGAACCCGGATTTCTTTTTATCCATCTGCCCATCACCCTTCCAACGCGGAACCTAGTCAGTGATATCCACAATCCGACCACTCTTTACTTTTCCTTGCGCGAGGAAAGTTGCAGGAAGATTTCCACCGAGAAGTTTGAGAGTGTAATTTAACGTCCCGTGCATTGAAATATTCACAGTTGTTTTACTTGAATTGAATGAAACATCGGTGTAATTTGCTGTCCACTGTGCCCAGGTGATACCGGACGGGTAACTACTACCGCGCTTAGTCAGTGAAGAAATCTTACCACCACTTACAGTAGCCGTAAAATCCTGGTTGATATGACCCCAACCGATACCAGGTACTCCGCTCCACACATAGGCCGTGTAATTATTTGATCCATTATAGCTAAAGCTCATCGTGGATGCAGAGTTCCCAATCACAGGGTTCTTTTGAGGCTGGGGTAGAGTACCTTGATTGACGTTATCCGAAAACACTTTTTGCGAATTCATTGTCTCCAGCTTTTCAACCAAAGCGGAGACTTCAGAATTTAATTCTTGCTGAACCGTTAGATCTGAAAAGTCATAGTTTGCGTTCAAATCAACGGTGGCACCTGAGATTTTCAGATTTGGAGTCGTTACGCTGTCGAGCTTTTGTTTTACTGCTTCTTGGATTTCCTGCGAAGTCGTTGCAGCATTTACCGGCTTACTAGCAGAAAACGCAAAGGTGAAGAGGGCAGCTGCAGGAACAACAATCTTCAGTATAAAACCCATCCGCATTTTAATCATGATATCCTCCTTGAGCTAATTGCGCTGCAATTGCTCACAAGTCGATGAAGCGGGACATGATATAACTCTACTGAGTGACATTACGTGATAGTTTGGGTGGAAAGTAATCGCTTACTTGACGATAGTAATTGTCCCACGAAGATGGGGGGTGTGCGCTAACAAATTTGTAAGGTTGAGGATTTTCTGAGGCAGGATTACCAGTTTTCCATTTTACCTGGTTTCAGTTACTCAACAACAGTTTACTGGCCCTTGTTGCGTTTGTACCAGTAAACAAGCCCAAACGGTACCAGATTTTCTGTGCCGCTGAAAATCCGCTTAAAGTTGCTGCGGTGGCGGAAGATGAGGAATGCAGCGACGGCGGCGATGATGGTGGTGAGGATCCAGTCGTGGTAGATCAGGGACAGCAGCAGGATCAAGAAAGCCCCCAGGGTGCTGGCCATGCTGACCATACTGGAGAGGAAAACGATGGTGCCGAAAATCAGAGCCGCTAGCAGGAAGAACTGCGGGTTGTATGCCAGCAGCAAGCCGGCACTGGCGGCGACGGACTTGCCGCCGTGGAAGTGGATGTAGATGGAAAACGAGTGGCCCAGGACTGCACCCAGGCCGATGAGGAGGACCAAGTGGCGGTCGCTGAAGCCGGCCATCAGGGGTAATGAGGCACCCAGCGTGCCTTTCAGCACATCCAGGATCAGGACCACCGTGCCGGCTTTCGGCCCCAGGACGCGGTAAGCATTCGTGGTCCCGATATTGCCGCTGCCGAACTTGCGGACATCTTTATGGTAGAAATATTGCCCAACGATCAGGGCAGTGGGGATCGAACCGATCAGGTAGGCGATAACAAAGAGCAGGAGCAGTTCTGCATAGACCATGCGTGTCAGTATCCTTCCGTGGCGAGCTTTAAGGTAATTTTACCACAGATGGATAGGGGGTCTGCGCCGGGCGGGAGACTGAGAAAGAGCGTTTCTTTAGTCAGGCGGTCTTGTTTATCCGGGCTGCGGCTGAATGAACCTTCGTGGGTTGCGCGCCTCGTCGTTACAGCCTGCGTGCGGGGCTTCCTGGCCGGGGTGTCGTAAACGGGCTCCGCCGAGCAGAAGCAAGGGGACTTCGGGCCGCCCCGCCCTCTAAACGGGTTCCGGCTGGCAGCACCATACAGTCTAAGGACCCTAACGGTCAAAGCCCAAAAATGGGGCTTTAACCGTTAGGGCCACTTAGCCTGGTGGTGCTAACCGCCAGCCTCCACCCTCTCTACAAACGGGCTTCGGCCGACAGCCCACCATGATTTAAGGGTCCTAGGACAAAAATCCCAAGACCAGGGACTTCCGTCCTAGGACCACTTAAATCAGGTGGGCTAACCGTCGGCCTCCGCCATCTGCACTTGCCATAACCGCCCTCAGTAGCTTAATATTGAAAATGTGAGTTAATTCGGAACATACATTCGGACCGGGTGACCGGGCCGAGATGAGTAAAGGAGTTTGTCGATATGCCGCAATCTGCGTCAGATTACAATGATTCGTCCATCCAGGTGCTGCATGGGCTCGAAGCCGTGCGTAAGCGCCCGGGGATGTATATCGGGTCCACCGACAGTCACGGCTTGCACCACTTGGTCTACGAGATCGTGGACAATGCCGTGGATGAAGCCCTGGCTGGGTTTGGCAAGGATATTACCGTGAAGATCCTGGCCGATGGGGGGATTTCTGTTCAGGACCATGGCCGCGGCATGCCCACCGGAATGCATCCGTCCGGCAAGCCGACGATCGAGGTCATCTTGACGGTGCTCCATGCCGGCGGGAAGTTCACCCAGAACACGTACAAGACCTCCGGCGGCCTGCATGGTGTCGGGGCGTCGGTCGTCAACGCGCTTAGCAAGAAACTGACTGTCCGGGTCGTCCGGGACGGCAAGGCGTATTTTGAAGAATTCAGAAATGGCGGCGTTCCCGTGGGTACGCTGAAGATGATTGGTAAGGTCAAGGAACCCAACGGCACGACCATCCAGTTCTGGCCGGACGAGTCCGTGTTTACTACGACCAACTTCAACTACGATACGCTGGCAGAACGCCTGCGGGAGTCGGCTTTCTTACTGAAGGGCATCAGCATCTCCCTGACCGACGAGCGGCCGGGTAAGGAACAGCAGGATGTCTTCAAGTACGATGACGGCATCAAATCCTTCGTCAAGTACCTGAACGAGGACAAGGACACGATGGGCGACATCATGGACTTCACCGGCAAGGACAAGGGTATTGAGGTGGAGTTCGCTGCGCAGTACAACGACGGTTACAGCGAGAACATCATCTCCTTCGTCAACAACGTCCGCACCGGCGACGGCGGTTCCCACGAGGTTGGCTTGAAGGCGGGCTACACCAAAGCGTTCAACGATTATGCCCACAAGGTCAACCTGCTCAAGGAACGGGACAAGAATCTGGAAGGCTCCGATGTCCGCGAAGGTTTGAGCGGCGTCCTGTCTGTCCGCATCCCTGAGGAGCTCTTGCAGTTCGAGGGGCAGACCAAGGGCAAGCTGGGCACACCGGAAGCCCGCCCCGTGGTGGAGAACGTCATCTACGAGCAGCTGTCTTTCTACTTGTTAGAAAACGGCGAGTTCGCCCAGGAGCTGGTACGCAAAGCACTCAAAGCCCGGGATGCCCGGGAAGCGGCGCGCAAAGCCCGCAGCGACATGCGCACCGGGAAGAAGCGGAAGAAGACGGACGGCCTGCTGTCGGGCAAGTTGACGCCGGCGCAGTCCAAAAATGCCAAGAAGAACGAATTGTACCTGGTCGAAGGGGACTCCGCCGGCGGCTCGGCTAAACAGGGCCGGGACCGGCGTTTCCAAGCGATCCTGCCGTTGCGGGGCAAAGTCTTGAACACGCAGAAGGCCAAACTGGCCGATATCTTCAAGAACGAAGAGATCAATACCATGATCTACACCATCGGCGCCGGGGTCGGGGCCGAGTTCAACATCAAGGACAGCAACTACGACAAGATCATCATCATGACCGATGCCGATACCGATGGCGCGCATATTCAAATCCTGCTGCTGACTTTCTTCTACCGTTACATGCGGCCGCTGATCGACGCTGGCAAGGTGTACATTGCCTTACCGCCGCTGTATAAGCTGCAGAAGGGGGCCGGCGCCAAGACGCGCATCGAGTATGCTTGGACCGAGCACGAGCTGACCGAAGACATCAAAAAGATGGGCAAGGGGTACAGCTTGCAGCGGTTCAAAGGACTGGGCGAGATGAACGCGGACCAGTTGTGGGAAACCACGATGAATCCGGATACCCGCACGCTGATCCGGGTGAAGATTGCTGATGCGGCCCTGGCCGAACGGCGAGTCACGACCCTCATGGGCGACCGGGTCGAGCCACGGCGCCAGTGGATCGAACGCAACGTCAGCTTCAATATGGCCGACGAAGGCAGCCTGCTGGACAATACCGTAATGGACGGCAGCGACGCCGTCGCCCACGAGAAGGAAGACGCCAAAATCTTAACGGCGTTGAAGGAACACCACGCATGATCATGATGAAGAAAGGAAACGAACGCCTTGGCTGAATCACAACACATCAAGGAACTCTCCTTAGAAGACGTGATGGGGGAACGCTTCGGGCGTTACTCCAAGTACATCATTCAAGAACGGGCCCTGCCTGACATTCGGGATGGGCTGAAACCCGTTCAGCGGCGTATCCTGTACGCCATGAACGAGGACCACAATACCTTCGACAAACCCTTCCGCAAGGCCGCTAAGTCGGTTGGGAACGTCATGGGTAATTTCCACCCCCACGGCGATTCCTCCATTTATGAAGCGATGGTGCGGATGAGCCAGGATTGGAAGCTGCGTCTGCCGCTGATCCAGATGCACGGGAACAACGGCTCGATGGATGGCGACCCGCCGGCGGCCATGCGGTACACCGAAGCCCGGTTGTCGAAGGCTTCCGGCGAACTATTAGCCGATATCGACAAAGAGACTGTCCCGATGGTGCTCAACTTCGACGATACCGAAGAAGAACCCACCGTGCTGCCGGCCCGCTTCCCGAATCTGCTGGTCAATGGCGCCACTGGTATTTCGGCCGGTTATGCCACTGAGATCCCGCCCCATAACCTGGGTGAAGTGATTGATGCCACGGTGTACCTGCTGGCTCATCCCCAGGCGACGCTGGACGAGCTGATGCAGTTCGTTAAAGGTCCTGATTTTCCCACCGGGGGCATCGTCCAGGGCCTTTCTGGTATCAAGGAAGCCTACACGAAGGGCCGCGGGCGCATCGTCGTGCGGGCCAAGACCAAGATCGAGGACCTGCGTGGCGGCCGCCAGCAGATCGTGGTTACCGAGATCCCTTACGAGGTCAATAAGGCCATGATGGTCAAGCGGATCGACGAGATGCGCGTCCTGAAGAAGGTCGACGGCATCTACGAAGTCCGGGACGAGAGCGACCGCTTCGGCTTGTCCGTCGTCATTGAGTTGAAGAAAGACGCCGATGCCCAGGGGATCTTGAACTACCTGTTCAAGAACACCGACCTGCAGATCAGCTATAACTTCAACATGGTTGCTATCCGCGACGCTCGGCCCGAGCAGTTAGGCTTGGGGCCGATCTTGACGGCCTACCTGGACTTCCGCAAGGACGTCGTCACTAAGCGTACCCAGTACGACTTAAAGAAAGCCCAGGACCGTCAGCACATCGTGGAAGGCTTGATCCACGCCCTGTCCATCCTGGACAAGGTGATCAAGACCATCCGGGCCAGCAAGGACAAGGGCGACGCCAAGAACAACTTGGTTCAGTCATACCAGTTCACACCGGTCCAAGCGGAGGCCATTGTATCTTTGCAGCTGTATCGGTTGACGAACACCGACGTGACCGAGCTGCAGGCTGAGCATGCGGAGTTAAGTGAAAAAATCGCCGGCTACGAAAAGATTCTTGGCGATCCCAAGGAACTGGCCAAGGTTATCAAGAGCGAACTGCTGGCCGTCAAGAAGGAATACGCGACACCGCGGCTGACTCAAATTGAGAAGCACGTGGAAACGCTGGACATCGACACGAGTGTCTTGGTCACGGACGAAGAAGTGATGATGGGTGTCAGTCGCGACGGCTATCTGAAACGGGCCAGCTTGCGTTCCTTCAACGCTTCCGACGAAGGGGATAACGGGTTGAAAGAAAACGACCAGTTTGTCTTCCAGGGCAGTGTGCACACGCTCGACCACGTTTACATGTTCACCAGTGCCGGCAACATGATCTACCGCCAGGTCTTCGAGATCCAGGACGGCAAGTGGAAGGACACGGGCGAGCACGTGTCCCAGACGACGGGGTTGGCCAGCGACGAGAAGATCATTTACGTGCGGGTCATGACCGCGCTGGACGGTCCAGGCCGCTTCGTCCTAGGGACCGCCTCCGGCCAGCTCAAGCAGCTTGCTTTGGCCGACTTCCAACCGAGCCGGACATACAAGTCCCGGGCGCAGGTGGCGATGAAGCTGAAGGGCCCGGACGACCGGGTCACCGACGTCTTCTTCGTGACCAGCGATGCCGATTGGCAAGTCGTCAGCTTCTCCCGCCACGGCTATGCGACCCGCTATCCGCTCAATGAAGTATCCACCATGGGCGGCCGCGCCAGCGGGGTCCGCTCCCAGAATTTGAAGAAGGACGATGTTGTGGTTGATTTCTTGCTGACCAAGCCGGCGGACAGTCTGCAAGTGGGCGTCATTACCAGCCGTGGGGCGTTCAAACGCATGGCGGCAGACCAGATCCCCGATGCTCATCGCGGCGGCGTGGGTGTGCTGGTGCTGCGGGTCTTGAAGACCCAGCCGCACCAGATTGTGCTCGTCGCCCCAGTCACGGCCAAGACCGACTGGGATGTGCTCACCAATGCGGGCAAGCATATCGTCGTCGCACCGATGGACCACCCGCTGGCCGACCGGTATTCCAACGGTTCCTTCATCCTGGATGTAGACACCGACGGTCTGCCGGTCTCCTTCCAGGGCATCGACCGGACACCGGCCGCGCCGAAGGATTCAAGTACAGACTAGAACACGACTCATGGGCCGAGACAACACTGTCTCGGCCTTTTTGGTATGGGGGAAAGGCTACTGTCTGGTGCTGACCTGGGTGACTCCGGGTTCCGCAGATTCGCGAGCAGCTCTCCGGCGAATATGTCGTGCCACCAGGATCTCACGGTCGAGCAAGATGTAGGCGATTTGGGCCCGGAGGCTGGCGGGCGTCAGCCATGAAATTATTGTTAATGGTCGCACTTTGACCATTTACAACAAGGCCGAGCTTGAAGACCGCGGTT
>NZ_KI271582.1:284309-293155 GCF_000469325.1 Schleiferilactobacillus shenzhenensis LY-73
ATCGCGGATTTTCTACTTCTGGTGGCAACCTGTTGCACTCCACTGGCCCAATCTGATACAGTAGGTGAAACCCCAACCGTTCATTGGTGAACAATAATCTTGGGGGTCCCTAAGATTTTACAGCTGTCTGCCTAGACCGCTGTGGTAGTACAGTTTTAGAATAAAACGCTGTTATGACACAGATTTTTCGGCAAAGAAATACAGATATTAATTTTTCCTGAAGCAATTCTTTACCAGACCATTAGGCAAACCGCGGTACGATGCGGTTTCTTCTAAAAAACATACCCAACGCCAGCATTGACGGGCAAGAAAGGGCTTGCACCGGGGTTGTGACGTGTTATACTAAATATGTAAGAACTGTAGCAGTGCAACACACACAATGGCACTTTACCGTATGGAGGTAGACAGTAATGAAACAAATGGAAAAAGCAACAACGCCCACCTGCTGGGAAGGCTTCCAACCCGGCGACTGGATGAACGAGATCAATGTCCGGGATTTCATCAACAAGAACTTGAACCAATATGATGGTGACGAGGCTTTCTTGGCTGGTCCCACCGCTGCAACTACCACTTTGAATGACCAACTGCTGGCGCTCAAGAAGAAGGAGCGGGAAGTTGGCGGGGTTTTGGAAGCTGATAACAATGTTGTTTCTTCCATCACCTCCCACGGCCCTGGGTATCTGAACAAGGACCTGGAAACCATCGTTGGGCTGCAAACCGACAAGCCGTTGAAGCGTGCCTTCATGCCTGAAGGCGGGATTCGGATGGCTGAAGATGCCTTGAAGGCTTACGGGTTTGAAATCGATCCCGAAATGCACAAGATCTTCACCGACTACCGCAAGACCCACAACCAAGGGGTCTTCGATGCATACACACCCGATATGCGGGCGGCACGCCACTACAAGATCGTCACTGGTTTGCCGGATGCATACGGCCGCGGCCGTCTGGTTTCTGACTTCCCGCGGATCGCCATCTATGGTATCGACCGCTTGATGCAAGAGAAGCTGAACGACTGGAACAACATTGGCGACGGCGAGATGACCGATGACGTTATCCAACTGCGTGAAGAAGTCAATGACCAGTGGAAGGCGCTCAAGGCCATGAAGAAGATGGCGGCCAGCTATGGTTACGATATTGGCCGGCCGGCAGAAAACGCTCAGGAAGCCATTCAATGGATCTACTTCGGCTACTTGGCTGCTGTCAAGACGCAAAACGGGGCAGCGATGTCTGTTGGCCGGATCGACACCGTGATCGATGCCTACATCCAGCGTGACTTGGACCGCGGCCTGATCACTGAAGAGCAGGCGCAAGAATTCATCGACCACTTGGTCATGAAGCTGCGGATGGTGCGCTTCATCCGCACGACTGAGTACAACAGCCTCTTCTCTGGCGACCCGATCTGGGCCACACTGTCCTTGGCTGGCGTCGGTACTGATGGCCGCCACCATGTCACCAAGACTGCCTTCCGCTTCCTGAAGACGTTGGACAACATGGGTGCTGCCCCTGAACCGAACATCACTTTGCTCTGGGATGACAAGCTGCCTGACGGCTTCAAGCGTTATGCGACAGAAGTTTCCATCAAGTCTTCCACGATCCAGTACGAGAACGACGAACTGATGCGCAACGAGTGGGGCACGGATTATTATGGCATTGCTTGCTGTGTATCCGCTCAGCCGATTGCCGATGGGATGCAGTACTTCGGTGCCCGGGCGAACCTGGCTAAGACCGTTCTTTACGCCATCAACGGCGGCAAGGACGAACTGGCCGGTGCGCAAGTGGGCCCGAACTACGAGCCGATCACTTCTGAATACATCGACTACGATGAATTTATGCAGAAATTCGACAAGATGATGGACTGGCTGGCTGATGTCTATGTCAACGCTCTGAACACCATCCACTACATGCACGACAAGTATTACTACGAAGCAGCGCAACTGGCGTTGAAGGACACCCATTTGGATCGGACCTTCGCCACTGGGATTTCTGGCTTGTCCCACGCCGTTGATTCCATTTCTGCCATCAAGTACGGTCACGTCAAGGTGATCCGCAACGAAGACGGCTTGGCTGTGGACTACGCCGTCGACAACCCGGACTTCCCTCGTTACGGTAACAATGATGACCGCGCCGATGACATTGCCAAGTGGCTGGTGAAGACCTTCTTCACTAAGATGAACACCCACCATCTGTATCGCGGTGCGAAGCTCTCCACGTCCGTATTGACCATCACATCCAACGTGGTTTACGGCAAGAACACGGGGACCACGCCGAACGGCCGCAAGGCTGGCGAACCCTTCTCCCCTGGTGCTAACCCGGCTTACGGTGCAGAAAAGAACGGCGCTCTGGCCTCTCTGCTCTCCACCGCCAAGATTCCTTATCACTACGCTCGGGACGGCATTTCTAACACCTTCGGCGTAACGCCCAACACATTGGGCCACGACGACGATGCCCGTAAGGATACGCTGGTGAACATGATCGACGGCTACATGGAGAACAACGGGATGCACTTGAACATCAACGTCTTCAACAAAGCCACCTTGATCGATGCCCAGAAGCATCCGGAAGAATACCCGACATTGACTGTCCGGGTATCCGGCTACTGCGTCTACTTCGCTGACCTGACCAAGGAACAGCAGGACGACGTTATTGCTCGGACGTTCTTCGAAACAATGTAATCTGATGACCCTTTAGGAAACATGGCGGGGGCAGGGCAGCTTGCCCCCGCCGGCAGAGACGGCGTCCCGGTGACGCCGTTTGTGCCGGTCAGCACCATGCCGAGAACACGCAAAGGAGTGAGGGACCATGGCGACGAGTATTGCCACACTGCAAAAAGCAAAAGTAGAGAAACCCTTAGTGGGGTATGTCCATTCGATTGAAACATTTGGTTCAGTGGACGGGCCAGGGATCCGTTACGTCGTGTTCCTGCAGGGCTGCCGGATGCGCTGCGAGTTTTGTCACAACCCGGATACGTGGAATATCGGGGTCGGTGACGAAATGACTGTGGATGAGATCTTGAATGATGCCATCCGTTACAAGGCATTCTGGGGCAAGAAGGGCGGCATTACCGTTTCTGGCGGCGAAGCGCTCGTCCAGCTGGACTTCATTCTGGCCCTGTTCAAGAAAGCCAAAACGATGGGCATCAACACCTGCTTGGACACCTGCGGCCAGCCGTTCACTTACAAGGAGCCTTTCTTCAGCAAGTTCGAAGAGCTGATGAAGGTCACGGACGTTTCGCTGGTGGATATCAAGCACATTGATTCTGCCCAGCACAAGAAGCTTACCGGCTTCAATAACGAGACGGTCTTGGCAATGATCCAGTACATGTCTGAACATGGTTACCACATGTGGATCCGCCACGTCCTGGTGCCGGAACGGACCGATTACGACAACTATCTGCGCGACCTGGGTAAGTACATCCACACCCTGAACGCCATTGATAAAGTCGAAGTGCTGCCGTACCACACCATGGGCGTGAAGAAATATGCTGAGTTAGGGATCAGTTACCCCTTGGAAGGGATTGAGCCGCCGTCTCAGGAACGGGTCGTAAATGCTGAGAAGCTACTGGATACAGCGAGTTACCGTGGTTACGCCAGCTAGTCTGACGTGTGTGTGTTGATATAAAATGACAAAAAGCCGATGCAAAGTGCGCATCGGCTTTTTGTCATTTTGGGAGCGGCATTCTACGCGGAGTTCGGCAGTCTATTCGTCATGCGGGAAGCGGAGTGTTTTTGACTGGCAGATGGCGGGCGCTCGTGTAGAATGGTAATAGACGTCGGTTGATGGAGAGGTGATGCGGTGGTGGCAGATATTGATTTGAGTGCGGCAACGTTTTTACTGGGTCCGGAGCAGACGTTCAGTCCGGACCAGGAGAAGCTGGCCCAGGCAGTAATGAGCTTTGTCAGGCAGCATTTGCCCCTGGCAGACCACGCGGTGTTTGTGATTACTGGGGATGCCGGCACGGGCAAGAGTGCTGTCCTGGCCCACCTGTTTGCCAGCCTGCAGACCCAGGCCCGGAGCGGCAGCGGCGCCCTGGCCGGAACGCAGAACACGCTGCTGGTGAACCATCAGGAAATGCTGAAGATTTACCAGGAAGTCGCTGGGGCCAATCCCGTGCTGCGGAAAAAAGATTTCATGAAGCCCACCCCGTTCATCAACGCTGCGCACCGGTCGGGGTCGCTCACCGACGTCACCTTCGTGGATGAAGGCCACCTGCTGCTGACTGAACCGGACCGGTATAACCGGTTCGACCAGACGAACCAGCTGGCTGAGATCATTCGCGCCAGCCGAGTCACGGTCCTGGTTTTTGATCCGCACCAGGTGTTGAAACTCAAGAGCTACTGGGACTGGCCGCGGTTGCGGACGGTGCTGGCCCCGTATCCGCATACGCTGTTTGATTTGGACACCCAGTTTCGGGTACACAGTCAGGCAGCCGTCCAGTCTTGGATCAACGCGTTTACCGCGGGCACCATCGCCCCCTGGCCGGTGCACCCTGGGTATGACTTGCGGGTGTTCGCCGACGGCACACCGTTATATCAGCGCATCGAACAGCAGGACGCCCGTTACGGGTTGGCGCGCGTATTGGCGACAGCTGACTTCCCCTTTACGGTATTTGGTCCCACCAAATGGTACGTGACCGCGGGCACACTCCGCCTGCCCTGGGACAAGATCAGCATGACCGCCACCCCTTGGGCCCAGCGGCCAGAAACCTTGCACGAGGTCGGTTCGATTTATACGATTCAAGGATTTGACCTGAACTATGCCGGCATTATTCTCGGTCCGTCCGTCGGGTATGATCCGGCCACCCGTCAGGTGACCGTGGACGTTACCCGGTATCAAGATAACGAAGCTTTCAAGAAGCGGTCAGACTTGCCTGATTTGACCGCTGCCCGCGCCCAGATCATGCGCAATGCGATCAATGTACTGTGCAAACGCGGCCGGCACGGGCTGTACTTATACGCGGTCGACCCGCAGTTACGGGCAGCTTTACTGGCTGCCCAAGCAAAAGGAGAAGACAATGGCCACTGAATCCCATTTGACCCCAAAGGCGCTGCGTTATTTCATGCAGCTGGCGCAGACGCTGAATTATACCCAGACCGCCCAGAATTTGGGCATTTCTCAACCCGCCTTGACCCAGCAGATCAAGAAGCTGGAGAAACAGATCCATGCCCCGCTGTTCTATTCCGTGGGAAAGAAACTTTACTTATCGGAAGCCGGCAACGTTCTGCTAGCTTCCGCCAACCAGATCGATGATATTATCAATACCACCGCGGATCAGATCCAGCAGTTCAGCAATCCTCAGCGGGGGCACATCGCTTTGGGCATCTTATCGTCCGTCGAAACGACCGTTTTTGAGCAGTTCGTGGCGGCTTATCTGCAGCGCCACCGAGATGTGACGGTGGAACTGCGGCTGCTTAGCCGCCGTGAACTGTGGGAAGGCTTAGAGAATAACGTCATCGATCTGGCGGTCATGTACCTGCCTGACGAGAATATCCGCAACTGGCAGTTGTACAATGCCCAAAAGATCGTCACGGATGAACTCCGCTTTATTTATCCGGCGGATCAGAAGATTGGCAAGGCGATTGCTATCAAAGATGTGCCGGTCAATCGGTGGGTGGGGTATCCGCCCGGCTTCTACATTGCTTCCCGGATGCAGGAAGTCTTTCGGGACGCGCTCACGGACACCCCCGATATCGTCGCGACCATGGTCGTGCCGGAACAGATTGCGCTGCTGGCGGCCCGTATCGGCTTGTACAGCGCATTGCCGGAAAGCTTTCTCATTGCCCATCCGGATAAGCGCTTGGCGTCGGCCAGCTTTGCGCCGAAGGTGGCATTGGACCTCTCTTTCGTGTACCGGCGGGAAAAAATCGCCATTCCCCGGGTACGCACCTTTGCGGATGAGTGGGAAGCTTTTTTACAGACCGAAAGCTACGCTGACCGATTGCTGGACGGGCCGGTCTGACGGCCTTCTGTGGTATACTGAAGAACGTAAGTACGATTATGTGGAGGTTGTAAAATGGCTAAACAACTTGTTTTTGGACATCAAAATCCGGACACTGACGCGATTGCAGCGGCAATCGCTTACGCCTATTTGGAAAAGCAGAAAGGGTACGATACCGAGGCTGTAGCCTTGGGCGAACCAAATGACGAAACCCAGTATGCGCTAAAGTATTTCCGCACAGACGCACCCCGGGTCGTCAAGACTGTTTCCAATGAGGTCGATAAGGTCATGCTGGTCGATCACAACGAACCCCAGCAATCGGCTCCGGACATTGACAAAGTGACGGTGACGCACGTGATTGATCATCACCGGATCCAGAACTTCAATACCGCCCAGCCGTTGTATTATCACGCGGAACCGGTGGGCTGCGTCAGCACCATCATTTATGAGGAATACCAAATGGCCGGCGTGGAGATTCCGAAGAATATCGCTGGTTTGATGGCTTCCGCCATCATTTCTGACACGCTGCTCTTGAAGTCGCCGACGACCACTGCGAAGGATCGCACCGCACTGGCGGCGCTGGCCCAAGAAGCAGGGATCGACCCGAAGAAGTATGGTCTGACCATGCTCAAGGCCGGCACCAATATCGCCGGCAAACCCGCGGCCGAGCTGGTGGACGAAGACGCGAAGAGCTTCGAGATGAACGGGCAAAGCGTCCGGATCGCCCAAGTGAACGTCGTCGATCTCGGCGACGTGAAGGACCGTATTGATGAGTTCAAGGATGCCATGAAGCAGGAAGCCAAAAAAGCACATTACGATCTGTTCGTGACGCTGGTGACCAATATCTTGGATTCCAATACCGAAGGCATCGTTGTCGGGGCGACCGGCGCCAAGGACACCTTCGCCAAGGCGTTCAAGACCACCTTACGGAATGGGACGGCTCAGCTGCCGGGTGTTGTCTCCCGGAAGAAGCAAGTCGTGCCGCCGCTGACCGAGGCATTCGGCAAATAGAGTAGGGGGAATCGTCATGCAGGCCTATCAGCTGCACTTATACGCTGATCAATACGACTTGGTCAAAGCCGGGACGAAGACCGTGGAGATTCGGCTGCGGACGCCTGAGATCGATAAGGTCCAACCGTCTGACGTCTTCCACTTTCTCCCTGTGCCCGCTCGCGGCGGCGAAGAATTGACCGCCGTGGTTATTGACATCAACCAATTTGACACCTTCGAGCAGGGACTGCGTCATTTTCCGCCCACCGCCGTGGGATCGCCAGCGGGGACCAGCGTCGCTGATATGGTCCGGGCGATGTACCAGATCTATACGCCGCAGCAGGAAGCCGCTCACGGGGTTGTCTTTTTCACGATCCACGCCGTTCCGACTGCCTGACCTGTTATTTCACAAGCCCCCGCTGCCCCAGTGGTACGGGGGCTTTTGCGTGGCGGCAAATACTGCAAAAGGACATGAAAATAGCGGAATGAGGTCGTTTTCACTGAAAAAAAACCGTTTGCGTGCTACCATAAGTGATGGGAGTTGCGTTATTGCTGAAAGGAGTTATTTTCTATGGCCAATGTATTGATTTTGGGGGCTGGCTACGCCGGTTTGCGGGTGGCCAAGTTATTAGCCAAGCACCCGCAGCAAATGACGATCACCATCGTCAACGATCATCCGTATCATTATGAGTCGACCCAGCTCCACGAGGTCGCCGTCGGTACTCGGGAACCAGCAGACATTACATTCAGTCTGCGGGACGTCCTGCCGGCCAATGTGGCTTTGGTCGTCGATACCGTCACCAAGATCGATCGGGATGACCAGCGCGTTGAATTGGCCCACCATGACCCGTTGTCTTATGACTACTTGGTCAACAGTCTCGGCTTTGAGTCAGAGACCTTTGGCATTCCCGGGGCCGAGGAGAACGGGTTGCCGATGATTGACATCGACACCGCCGTCGCTGCCCGCAAGCATTTGGAAGACACCCTGGCGCATTACAGTACCAGTCATGATCCGGACGACTTGCATATTATCGTCTGCGGCGCCGGCTTCACCAGTATCGAATACTTAGGCGATTTAGTGCACCGGATGCCGCAATTAATTGCGGCGTACCATCTGCCGGCGGACCAGATTAAGATCGACTGTATCGAAGCCATGCCCAAGGTTCTGCCGATGTTCTCGCAAGATTTGGCAGACTATGCCGTTCATTATCTGGAGAGCCACGGGGTGACGTTCCACACCAGCACACCGATTACCAAGATCGATCCGGGCGTCGTACACAGTAAAGACACCAGCTACACCGCCCACACGATTATCTGGACAACGGGCGTTCAAGGGAGCCATGTCATCACTGATTCCGGTTACGATCAGAAACGTAACCGGGTCGTGGTGACGAATGACTTGAGCGTTAAGGATCACCCCCACGAATTTGTCATCGGGGATGTTTCCGCCGTCCCGGATCCGGCGAGCGGCCGCATGTATCCGACCACAGCCCAAATCGCTGTGGCCCAAGCCGACACCGCCGCCCATAACATCCGGGCTCTGATCAATGGCCGGACACCCAGTCCATTCAGCTTCCAAAGTCTGGGTACCGTCTGCTCCTTAGGCCCCACCAACGGCGTCGCCGAAATCAACTTCATGGGTCACTGGAAGCTCAAGGGCAAGATCGTCGGTCCGTTAAAGAAGATCGTCAACGACCGCTCCGTTCTTGAACTGGCCAACGTGCGCACGATGCTGGCCAGCGATTAAGTCATTCGGCGTGCAGAGGTATATTATTCATGGATTGGGACCGATTAGAAGTCAGCCCAGTCCGATGCCATTATTTTCATCATCACAAGGGGCGTGACAAAACTCACCTTTACCCGAGATTGAGTGCCAACGCGTAGCAAGCGGAGGCAAAACGGGCTCAGTGGTGAAATCATT
>NZ_KI271582.1:293214-303100 GCF_000469325.1 Schleiferilactobacillus shenzhenensis LY-73
ACCGTGCCCACCACGTTCCAGTCCATTTTGCCGGAGCTTGCGGAGCTTTGGCACGGTGCTTGGAAGAGTTCTGTCACAGCCCCAACATATAAGGGGGGGATATTCATGATCGGTTTAGCAAGTGTGCTGGACTTATCGCGGTTTCAGTTCGCGATGACCACCATTTTCCACTTCTTCTACGTGCCGTTGTCCATCGGGACAGCCCTCGCCGTAGCCATCATGGAGACCATTTACGTCAGGACCAAGAAGCCATTGTACAAGTCAATGGCTCAGTTCTGGGGTAAGATTTTTCTGTTAAGTTTTGCCGTTGGGGTCGTCACCGGGATCATTCAGGAGTTCCAGTTCGGGATGAACTGGTCCAACTACTCACGGTTCATGGGGGACATCTTTGGTGCGCCTTTGGCCATTGAAGCGCTGTTGGCGTTCTTCATGGAATCGACCTTCATCGGTGTCTGGATGTTCACGTGGGACCGGTTCAAGCCGGGCGTCCACGTGATATTCATTTGGCTGACTTGGTTAGGCTCCACATTGTCTGCCATTTGGATTTTGGCCGCCAACAGCTTCATGCAGCACCCGACTGGCTTTGAGATCAATGCCCAAACCGGTCACGTGCGCTTGACCAGTTTCATGGCCGTTGTGGCTAACCCGCAATTATGGGTCGAGTTCCCGCACGTGATTTTCGCGGCGATTCTCACCGGCGGCATGGTCGTCCTGGGGATGAGCGCCTTCGGTTTGCTGCGCAGCAAACAGAAGCGCGAATTCTTCACCAAGTCGGCCAAGGTCGGTGCTTGGCTGGCGCTCGTCGGGTCATTGCTGACGATTGCCGCCGGCGATATGCAGACCCGCTACATTATCAACGATCAGCCGATGAAGTTTGCGGCCACTGAAGGGATTTATAAGGACACGACCGATCCGGCACCGTGGCAAGCCGTCGCCTTGATCGATACGAAGACCAAGACGGTGAAGTCCAGTGTGGACATTCCGTACTTACTGTCCATCCTTTCTTATCACTCTACGAGCGGTTCCGTGAAGGGTATGAATACCATCAACAAGGAACTGCACGCAAAGTACGATAAGAAATTCGGTGCCAATATGAATTACTACGTGCCGGTGAAGACCCTGTTCTGGAGCTTCCGGTTCATGGCCGGTGTGGGAGTACTCAGCGCGTTGCTGACGTTCCTGGCCCTGCTCTGGAGTCGGGCGAAGAAAGACACGCTCGCTGATAAACGCTGGTTCCTGTGGATCCTCGGCATCTGCACGTACCTGCCGTTTGTCGGCACGACCGGCGGCTGGCTGATTACCGAACTGGGCCGCTATCCGTGGGTTGTCTATGGCTTGCAGACGATTGCTGATGCGGTCAGCCCGACGACGACCGCAGGGCAGTTGTGGTTCACGAACATCGTGTACTTCGTCCTGTTCTGCGTGCTGGGCGGCGTGATGGTCTTCTACTCTCGGCGCACATTGCACCATGGGCCGGACTACGACGCTTCCGAGGTAAACGATACGAAGCAAGTACACGGTAACGCAAGGGAGGCGTATCAAGCATGACGATCTTGCAATTATTGTGGTACGGCGTCATTGCGCTGCTGTTCGCGATCTTCCTGTTCCTGGACGGCTTCGACTTCGGCGTCGGTATGGCCACTCGGTTGGTGGCGCAGACCCCGGCTGAGCGGCAACTGTACATGCGGGCGATCGGTCCGCATTGGGATGGCAACGAAGTGTGGCTGATTACCGCCGGCGGGGCAATGTTTGCTTCCTTCCCGCTGTGGTATGCCAGTCTGTTTTCCGGGTATTACATCCTGTTGTTCCTGACCCTGGTCGCGTTGATTTTACGCGGTGTGTCCTTCGAGTTTTCGGCACATGCCGAGACACCGCGGGAGTTGGCCGTGTGGCAGTGGGCCAACTTCTGCGGCAGCCTGCTGGCCCCTTTCTTCCTGGGTATGATGCTCACCAGCATGATCCAAGGGGTGCCGATGGATGCCCAGGGTAACATCTGGGCCGGCTTCTGGCAGGTCTGCAACTGGTTGTCCATCGTCGGCGGGGTCGCCACGGTGTACTTCAGCTTCCTGCACGGCTTGCACTTCTTAAGCCTGAAGCTGCCGGCGGTGGACGCCCGCAAGATGCTCCACGTTTCCAGTAAGGTCTACTGGATTGCTTATCCGGCTTTAATCGTCTTTGTTCTGCTGGCGATTTTCCAGACGGACTTCTATACGGCGCGGCCGCTTTCGACCTGGCTCATTACCGTCATTATTCTGGCGGCCACGATCTGCGGTCACTGGGCTGCGGCCCACGTCCGGGGCGGCATTGCCTTCATTAGTACCGGTGTCACCTTGGCCGGCGTGATTGCGTTCATCTTCAACGGCCTCTTCCCCCGGGTGCTCATCGGCGTGCCGGCGAAGAACAGTCTGCTGATTCAGAATGCCTCCGCGTCGCCGAAGACATTAACGATCATGACGATCGTGCTGGTTTGCCTGCTGCCCATCGTCCTGATCTACTTCATCTGGAGTTACTGGATTCAGCGCAAGCGCATCAGCAGCAGTGACATTCAGGGAGAAAATGGGTATTAACCTCGTCCTTTAAAGGAGTTATACAAACGTGATCGACAAGAGCCTATTTCAGTTTCCCCGCATGCGCCAGCAGATGATGCTGCTCAGCCTGTTATCGTTCATCCAGGCGGCAGCCATCGTCGTGCAGGCGATGGGGTTGACCCAGGCGCTTGTGGCCATTTGGCAATTACGAAAAATATCAGCACTGGCGGTGCCGGTGCTGGTATTTTTTAGTGCATTCATCGTACGCCAATTGATGGATGTCGCGAAGAATGCCGTCGCCACACACTATGCGGATGAGAACATCACGCGGCTGCGGCCGCAGATCCAAGCTCAATATTTTCGTCTCGGGCCGGCGTATTTGCACCGGACCGGGACCGGTTCGGCCGTGACTGTCTTGATTGACGGCCTCGACCAAGTCAAAACGTACATTCAGACCGTGCTGCCGAAGATGACGGACATGATATTTATTCCCACGCTGACGCTCATCTACGTGTGGTACGAGAATTGGCTGAGCGGATTAGTGCTGTTTTTGATGCTGCCGCTGATCTTCTTTTTCATGGCCATCTTAGGGCTGGCGGCCCGGGCCAAGTCGGATCAGCAATACGCTGATTTCACGACGTTAAACAATTCCTTTGTGGATACCATCCTGGGTTTACCCACGCTGAAGGTGTTGGGCATCGCCGACCAGTATGAGGACCAAATCTACACCGTCAGCGAGCGGTTTCGCAAGAAAACGATGAGTGTGATCCGGGTCGCCTTGACCTCCACGTTCGCGCTGGATTTCTTCACCACGTTAGCCATCGCCATCATTGCCGTATTCCTCGGCTTTCGCCTGATCAATGGGACTGTGACGCTCTATCCGGCGCTGGTCAGCTTGATTCTGGCGCCAGAGTTCTTCCTGCCGATTCGGCAATTCGGGGACGATTATCATGCCACTTTGAATGGGAAGAACGCGCTGCAGCAGGTCAATGACTTGCTGGCGACGCCGGCACCCGCCGTGGTGCCGCCGATCGACTGGCCAGGTTGGGGGACGGACAGTACGCTGTCTTTGAGCGGCGTCAGTTTCCGTTATCCGGATGCGGCGAAGGATACCTTTGCGCTCCAAGATATTGGCTTCACAGCGCAGGGCATGGAAAAAATCGCCATCGTTGGCCGTTCTGGCTCAGGTAAGTCGACCATGATGAATCTCCTGGCCGGCTTCAACCAACCTGCCAGCGGCGCCCACATTAGCTTAGACGGGCATGATTTGACCAGCTTCAACCAGCCGCAATGGCAGGACAGTATGAGTTACATTCCCCAGGAGCCGTATATTTTTTCCGCCTCCATTGCGGATAACATTCGGTTCTACGTTCCGGACGCCAGCGACGCTGCCGTAGCCGCTGCTGCCGACCAAGCGGGGCTGACCGATTGGCTGGGCCAGCTGCCAGATGGTTTAGCCACGATGATTGGGGAAGGCCAGCGGGGCATCAGCGGCGGCCAGGGTCAGCGTATCGCGCTGGCCCGGGTCCTGCTGGACAGCCGCCGGAAGATTCTGCTCTTCGACGAGCCCACCGCCCACTTGGACATCGAGACCGAGTATGCCCTGAAGCAGACCCTGGTGCCGCTCTTTGCGGACCATTTGGTAATCTTTGCCACCCACCGGCTGCATTGGCTGCCGGCGATGGACCAGATCATTGTGCTGGAAAACGGCCGCATCAGCGAACAGGGCCGGCTCAGTGACCTGCGCGGTCGAGGCGGAGCGTTAGACCGGTTGATTGAAGAAATGGGGGGTAAACAAAATGCAGTCTTCAAATAATAAGGGCCGCCTGCGTGATTATCTCCGGGCCTGGCACGACGACCACTGGTTCTGGCCGTTTCTGAAACAAAACAAGTGGCGGCTAAGCCTAATCTTTTTCGTCGGCCTGCTGACGTTCATCTGTGCCGCGGCGCTGATGTTTACCTCCGGTTACCTGATCAGTAAATCGGCCACGCATCCGTTCAACATCTTCGCGGTCTATGTCCCCATCGTGCTCACCCGGGCCTTTGGGATCGGCCGGCCGGTGTTCAAATATTTGGAACGGATCAACAGTCACAACTGGGTCCTGAACGTGGTGTCCAAGCTCCGCGTTCAGCTGTATAAGACGCTGGCGAAGGACGCCACATTTCTGCAAGAACACCAGCAAACCGGGAAAATTTTTGGATTACTGGCGGATGACTTGGACCATTTGGAGAACTTCTATCTGCGGATGATTTTCCCCACCGTGGTCGCTTACTTAGTGTGGCTGCTGGTGGTCATTGCCGTCGGTGTCTTCACCTGGCCGGGGGCGTTGTTTGTCGCGGCCGTGCTCGCGTTGATCCTGCTGGTCGTGCCGCTTTTCTCCCTGCGTCAAGCCGGCAGCGTCTACGGTGTCCAAAAAGCGCGTAAGGCTCATGAATACACAGCCGTGACGGAACATTACCTCGGTCTCGGGGACTGGGTGATTACTCACCGGCAGCAAGGCTTCAGTGCCGCCGGCGCCGATGATGCCCAAGTCAACCAAGCCAGCGTCACGCATCAAGAGCGCTTCCAGCGCTGGCGCAACTTCCTTATTCAGGTCATCTTCGGGTTGCTGGGCGTAGCCTTGATCTTTGCCAGCCAGCGTATGCTGGGAACGAGTCAAGCCCAGGCCAACTATGCAGCCGCTGTGGTGCTGTCCCTCTTTCCGCTGATCGACTGCTTTCTGCCCGTGGCCCAAGCCATGGGGGAAGTGCCGTTGTATTCGGATTCCCTGGGCCACTTGAATGAACTGACCGCCAGTGTGGCGGCCGATACGCCGGCGCCGGTGACGCAAGCACCCACGCCGACCGCCATTCACGAGATTCGCTTCGATCATGTCACCTTTGCTTACGGTCCCGATCAGCCGAAGCTGTTGGACGACTTCAGCCTGACGATCCATGGCGGCGAGAAAGTCGCCATTCTCGGTCCCAGCGGGGAAGGAAAAACGACGATCCTGCAGCTCTTGCTGGGTGACTTGACGCCGCAGCAGGGGACGATCACGGTCAATGGCACCCCTGTGGCCGCGCTGCAAGACGCCCGCCCAGCGCTGTACGGTTACCTGAATCAGGCGCCGTTCCTCTTCAACACGACGATTCGGGATAATATCCGGCTGGGGTCGCCGGCCGCGACTGATGAGGAAATTTGGGCTGCCCTGAAGGCAGTGGGCTTGGCCAGTCTAATTCGGTCCCTGCCTGACCAGTTGGCTACCCCAGTCACAGAGTCTGGCCAGCGCTTCTCCGGCGGGCAGCAGCAGCGGCTGGTACTGGCCCGGATCCTGTTGAAAAAAACGCCCGTTCTGTTATTGGATGAGCCCACGATTGGGCTGGATCCAATAACCGAACAGGCGCTGATGGCCATGATCATGAAGGCCAGTGCGGGCCGGACCTTGATTTGGGTGACCCACCACTTGCAAGGGCTGGAACACGCGGACCAAGCGATCTTTCTCACCGATGGGCGCATCACCATGGCCGGGGCGCCGCGGACACTGTACCGCGACAACGCCCGTTTCCGCGCGTTGTACGCCCTAGATGTCGGCCGTTTGTAAGGCCGCTGCCAGATAATCCAGCATTTGGCTCAGCGGCTGGCGCGCAGCACTGACCGGCCATTGGTCGAGCGCTGTCCGGGCCTTGACCAAGTATTCTCGGCCCATGGCAGCCGTGGCGGCGAGAATGTTCGGCCGAGTGTGCAGAAAAGTCAGGATCTCACTGGCTGGTGCACCGGCTTGGAGCAGCACGGCCAATGCCGGGTACTGAGCCATCCCGAGTCGCAGGGGCAGGGTGTAGATACCCGAGGCCAGATCGCTCAACTTCGGTTTGCCGCTGTCCTGTTGCAGCCGAAAGTCATTCAAATCATCCAAAATTTGAAAAGTGATGCCCAGGTTCTCACCAAAAACCGTGGCGGTATCGCGGCTGGCGGCAAATCCGTCCGCGAGCCAGGCGCCAGTTTTTGCGGCCAGACCAAACAACGCCCCGGTCTTCCCCCGGACCGTCTCAATATAGGCCGGGACAGTGGCCGTGGTATCATAAGCTTCAGCTGCTTGCTGCAGCTCGCCCGTGAGGATCTGCTGCATGACCCGGGCGTGGTAGTTCGTGAACGCCAGATCCGGCGCAATATCCGTGATGAAGCGGAAATACCGGGCCAGCAGCTCGTCCCCCAGATAGATTGCCGCATGGTTGCCGTGCTTCATCTGCAGTGTCGGCTGATGCCGGCGGACGGGTGCGTTGTCCAGCACGTCATCGTGCATCAGCGTGGCCAAATGCAGCATTTCAATTGCTGCGGCGCCGGTCGTGACTGAAGGCGGCACCTCTCTGGCAGCCGGCTGGGCTAGCCGGGCAAATAGAATCGTCAACGCCGCCCGCCACATTTTACCGCTGGTGGCCAGGGCGGTTTGGTAATCGGCTGCATAGTGGGGAACGGCCAGCCGCTGGGCACTGAGGATCTCTTGTACCGCCGTGAGGTCCGCCGCAATTAGACTGAAGTCCACTGGCCCGGTGGTTTGCTTGCTCTTCATGACTTTTTTCCTCGGTTCCAATTAATGTCGTACTTCCACTATAGCGAACGGCGAGAGCGCTGTCGAGGGATGGTGCTCATCGCGGCTCGCTGATTGAATAGAAAGCGGGGATTCATCCGTGACGTTAGATGCCTTTTTTGAACTGGTGGAGATCAAGGCCAAAACGGCGTCGATTTTTCCTTTCTTGTTGGGAATCTTGTATTGCCTCTGGAACATGCCGGCCACGGCCAAGGAGTGGGGCAATTGGCTGATTTTCATCATCGCAGCGCTCCTTTTCAACATGGCGGTAGACGCCAATGACAATTATCAAGATTACCGCCGCGCCCTGCACAATGGGGCTGCAGAAGAGTTTCGGCTGGAGACCAACGTCATCGGGACCCGACACCTTTCTCTCAGCCAAGTAGGCTGGCTAACGGTGGGGCTGGTGACCGGCGGCGGGCTGCTGGGCCTCTGGCTGGTGGCCCGCACCGGGTGGCCGCTGCTGGTGATGGGCGTGTTCTGCTTCCTGGTCGGCATCCTCTACGCTGCTGGACCCTGGCCCATTGCCGGCCTGCCGGTGGGGGAGTTCTTCAGCGGCTTCACCATGGGCACGATGATCTTGGCCATCACTGTGTACGTGGGGGTCGGAGAACAAGCCGCGTTGACCGGCGCGACAATTCGGGGCATATTGCTGGCCAGCAGCCCGTTGGCCTTTGCCATCGCTGCGCTGCTCCTGGCAAACAATATCGCCGATTGGCAAGAAGATCTGACCCTGCACCGGCACACCATCGTGCGTTATCTCGGCCAGCGCAACGGGCTGATTTTCTGGTACGTGCTTTACGCTGCCGCCGGCTTGGGGTTGATTGCGGCCGTGGCTGCTCGGGTCCTGCCAGTACTGGCGCTCCTCGCCCTGGTCTGCACGCCCAAGGTCGTGAAAAATTGCCGAGCCTTCACCGCTCGGCCCGAGAAAAAGCCCAGCTTTCACTTCGCCGTGCAGAACCTAGCCCTGATTTCACTCGCGGTGACCGTGGCCACTGCACTGGGCGTGCTGGTTCATTTCTAAAGGCACTGTGCTAAGAGAATCTTTGCATTTCTATTTCAATTAAGCGGGAATGTCGGCGCCATTATCAAGGTATGGTAAGATTATCTCAACGCAACGTTATTTATTCGAGTAATGAAGGTGAACAAACACAATGGACCAACATAACGACCACGACCAAAACGAGAACGAACAGCCACTACCGCCCCGGCGAGAGGATAATCTTCACCACCACGGCCGGGCGGGTAAGGTTTGGAAGGTGATTCTGCTCGTCCTCGTCCTCATCGTGACTGCCGGGGCAGCTTATGGTGTCCGCTTGGCCACACAGGTCAAGGATTCGGCGGATAAGACTTACGTTCCGACCAAGAAAAAGACACCGACTGTTAATTTGGCGGATCAGAAGCCGTTTTCTATCCTGCTGCTGGGCGCTGATACCGGTACAGAAGGCCGTGACGGCTACCGCGGCAACTCGGATACGATGATTCTGGTCACGGTCGATCCCCAGAAGAAGGAGACGACCCTGTTCTCCATTCCCCGGGATACGGCGGCTCAGATTATCGGTGCCAAGACCTTTACCTATCAGAAAATCAATTCGGCATTCAACATCGGCGGTCCGTCGATGGCGATGGATACCGTGGAGAAGCTCCTGAACGTGCCCATCAACTATTATGCCTTGATCGACATGGCGGGCATGAAGAAAATGGTGGACGCCGTCGACGGTATCGATGTCGATGTGCCGTTCTCCTTCGTCAGTACCGAGACGGGCAACCAGAAGTTCACCAAGGGTAAGATGCACCTGAACGGTGACATGGCGTTGGCCTACGCCCGGATGCGCAAGGAAGACAACGAAGGCGACTTCGGCAGGCAAAAGCGGCAGCAGCAAGTCATCACCGCGATTGCCGGCAAGGTCATCTCACTCAATAGCCTGACCCGGGTGCAAAGCATCCTGGACGCGGTCAGTTCATCGATTCAAACCAACATCAAGCTGGGTCAGTTGATGACGATGTACCAGAATTACCAGGGCGCATTGAAGAACATCAAGCAAGACGGGTTGAAGGGTATCGGCACAACGGTCAACGATAACGGCCAGGAAGTGGCTTATGTGGTGACTAAGACCAGTGAGCTGCAGCGGGTGTCCGACAAGGCGCGGACGGCGTTAGGGTTGGACACCGAGACCTTGAACAACGAGGAGACCCGGCAGAACAGCCTGCAGACCACCTTCGACTGGAACTCGCAACTGGATCAGTTCTCGTATACGTTCTATCCGCAAGAAAGCGGCGGCAGTAATTAGCTCGCATCCACTGTGATGAAAAGTGCGGTCCAACCAAGGTATCTGGTTGGACCGCACTTTTTGATGTGGTTATAGGGATTCGCGAAGGCCCGGCGATTTAGGCCGGTACGGCGTTGCGCTTCGCGTTGCCGCCTCGTGGGGCAGGGAAACGATTCGCGAGACCCGGCAATTTGGGCCCTCCGGCTGGCTGGGGCGGCGACGCGAAGCTAGTGCGAAGCCGGTCCTGCGGAGCTAGTACCGGGCTCTGAGCCCCGCCAGCCTCCGGGCCCAAATCGCCTACATCCTATTGGAATGCAAAGTTTCCGGGGCCAGGACACATTCACGGGGAGGGCCGCCCGAGCCTCATACTTACTGGCACCTGCTGTAACGTCCGCGCAGGAGGCTGCCAGGGTTCCATGTCGAGAGAGACTGTTCCAGACTCCGGGAATGTAGGGTGACGGAGGGAGGAGCGGATGGGGGCTCAGCTGTGAAATTATTCTTGGCGGCTTTGCCGCCTAGAATA
>NZ_KI271582.1:303110-340687 GCF_000469325.1 Schleiferilactobacillus shenzhenensis LY-73
CACTTTGCATTTTGGCTTAAAGTCGTGCCCACAGCGTTCCAGCCCCCAATCTGCGGAGCCCGGAGTCACCCGGGCCAACGCCGGACACTAACCCCTGCCTCCTAATCTGCGGAGCCCGTAGTCACCCGGCGACGGGCGCTACCGCAGCCGGTCTTCTCGGCGCATGCTGTCTGGCTTCTTCCGGTACGCTACGGACACGATCAGCTCGGTGAGGTCGACTTGGTCTGGATGATCTTTCTTTTCTTCCGGAATCGCAATCTCTGCCAAGGCAAAGTCGTAGTCGTTGGCCAAGTCGCTCACGTCACCGAAGCCGATGCGGTCGATGGTGCCGATGGGGTGGGCGGTGAGCTGATTCGTGCCGGCAATGACCTGCAACTGACCCGTGGGGGTGTGCCCCAGGGTGAAGTAGGGCAGGGAACGGTGTCCTGCGGCATTCACCGGCAGTTCTTGAAAACGCTTATTTTGGGCCAGGCTGGTCATCAGTTCCTTGAAGAAAGACTGCTGTTCCGGGGTGGTTGAAATGTGGGCCGGGAGCGTTTCGTTCGGGTCAAACAACCCGTTACCCAGCACGCTGGCCGTCCCGGAGTGCCGCTGTTCCTCAGCCTGGGTTCCGCCGAGCAGTTTCTCAACCTTCGGGGAGATGTCGAACTTCGCGGCTTTCTTCGTAAAGTAGTACATGAAGTTCAGATACACGAAGTACAGGAAAACGATGAAGAGGGCACTGTAGATGGCGCCCCGGGCGTATTGCCCGTTGCGCAGCGCTAAGTAAGCAATGTAGGCCATGTACCCGTCACCCAGGAAAGCGGCGATGGTCCAGGCCATGTTCAGCGGCTTGTTGTTGATGTTGAAGTAGCCCAAGATGTGGGAGATCGTATCAAGCAGCGTCAGCATGGATCACACGTCCTTTCTAGTTGGTCGTTTGGCCGTTGTTATTGTTTTGCGTGGTTTTACCGGTCGTTTTGTTGGTGTTTGTATTGGTGTTCGTGTCTGTCTTACCGCCGGTCGTGCCATTGGTATTTGTGCTATTATCGTTGTTATCCGTCGTGCCGCCGTTGGTATCGGTGCCGTTCGTGTCGTTTGCAGAGGAAGAGGACGAGGAAGACGCGGACGAGGTGCTGCTGCTGGCGCTGCTGCTATTCTCGTCATCGCTGCTGGCGCTATTGCTGCTTTCGCTGCTGCTCGCCGGCGCCGACGAACTGCTGCTGGCCGGGGCAGGGCGGCTGCTGCTGACACTGCTGCTTTGAGACGATGACGAACTGACCGAACTCTTTTGTTCCTGGCGGTCCGTATTATGGGCCGGCGCCACTTTGTCCGCCACCACGTTCGTCCCGGCGACAAGCAAGATCAAGGCTACGATCGCCGCTGGGCGGACCAGCGGGGGTGTGCGTTTATCCATGGAATGGTTCACCTCATGTCTGTTTACAAAAATGCTTTCATTCTCCAGAATACCGCGAAATCGCGGTTTTGGCCATTAAGTTAGTCTAAAATCGAGGGTGGTAAATTATTATGTCAACTAAATTTCACCAGGCGTTTGGTGTCTACGGAATATTTTCAGAAAATGGGGCGCTGGCTGTCATCAAAAAGACCGGCGGCCCGTATATCAACCGCTACGACCTGCCTGGCGGCACGCCGGAAGATGGTGAAGAAATCGCCCATACACTGATCCGAGAAACCCATGAAGAGACCGGCTTGGCGGTGACTCAGAGCCATCAGCTGGGCATTACCGGGTTCCGCTATCCATGGACTTATGCCCGCTGGCATTATAATCAGCATCGCTGCGTGTTTTATTGGATCGATGCGTGGGATGGTCAGCTGGCTGGTCAGGCGGCCCAATTTGTTGGTCAGGATGCCTTGGGCGCTGTGTGGCTGCCGGTGACTGATATCAGCTTAGCGACGTGTTCGCCGCTGGTTGTCAAAGCCGCGGAAACGATTCGTCAGCATGGTCGCTTTGATCCGACGGAAATCACGTATGCGGATTGGCCGGTTTTATCTCAGCCAGTATTTTGATTCTTGCGGTGATCATCAGCAGCCAGATTTGCGGCTGATCAGTGGTCAGTGATGGGTCTGCGTGGCCAATAATACCTTAGAAACGACGTCTCAGCATGCCGAAATCACCACGAAGCGTGACGGTTTGCAGCGAACACGCCCAGGCTTTACGCTTCAGCATAACTTCGTATAATATACATTATGTTAACTTAATCGGCAGAATCCAGACCGGCAGCCACTCCCCTGTCCTGGTCTTGGTGCACTTTTCTGTTGAGCGCCGGTCCGCTAGTCCGCATTACCGATATTTTCTGTAGTCTGCTGCAGAAAAATTTGGCCGGTCTGTCGCCGGTAGCTGATTCACATACGTGGTGAACGCCGCTTCGATGTCCTGGTCAATTTCGTGACGGCTGAAACTACCGTCCTTGCTGGCAAAAAAAATATCGGCGGTCAGGTCATGGGCAAATTCCCGATGCTGATCTTCCCACTGACTGATGGCTGCCCGCAGCCGCTTTTGTGCTCGGTTGGCTTTCTTCAAATTCTTGTGTTTCTGCTTGTACCCAAATGCCGCATCGGCTTTGGGTGCCGTTTTGTACCCGTACCCTTGGGCATCATCCAGAATCTCGCCGGTGGTCATATCAACAACGCGCCACCGGGTGTCGCCTTGTTGTCCCGTATACGGTTTGGCTTTGAACAGCGTATCGGTCATCGTAAATCGCACTCCTTAAGCGAAAGTTTGCTCCACGATTACATTACGCATTACAGCAGCCAGATATCGTCTTGAAAATACTTTTCTTGAAAATTGGTTGCTTTCCGTACTTCGGCTTCAGTGACGAACCGGAACTTCGGGGCAACGACCCACTTGGTCTCGTTATCGTCTCGGCGGTGAATGATTGCCACCACGTAGCCAGTTTGCTGCCGGACGGGTGTGGCCACATCCAGGACGTAAGCGTCCTGCGGTTCGCCATCGCCGCCGATCACACCGGCCACGTAACCATAATTGAGCGGGTATTGAATCGTATGATGTTCCGGATGGGTGCTGCCCAGCGGCCGATTCACGGTCACCTGGACATGCAGCCCAATAATCATCGGTGCAGCAATAATGTCTCAGTCCTTTTCAGAAAATTCCTGGCTACTGGTCCCCTGTTTTCAGCCAGAGCGCCCCCACCCCCACGGCGGCCACCGCACCGAGAGCAATGATTCCGCCCAAGGCAAACTTGAAAATGGCAAAACCGCCGATGGCAAACAAGATGATGCTGATGAAGGGATGGCGGAGAATGGCGCCGAATAACTTGATAATCAGCCAAATAATCAGAACAATGCCCACGAGTGCGCCAATGGCGACGGCTCCGCCGACGGAATGTTCTTTGGCGATCAGAGGGGCCGCTAAACTCAATGTTGCGGTCATAACAAAACCACCCAGCCTTTCTTTCTGCTCGATTCTTGAAGGGTCACTTTCGAGTCTACAGGAAAGGCTGCGTGGTCAGCAACAGGCTTGCGCCCGATGCTGTGAAATCTTAATCGTCGTCCGCCGCGTTGGCGACTTGCTTGGGGGCACTGACTTGCTGAACCAGCCAGCGGTCGTTCTGATGCACCAGAGTGGCGGTGTAAGTGTACGTCCGCACCCGCGCATCCGTGTCGTCGTCTTCGTCGGGGCCAAAAGCGGCCGTAAAAGACAGTTTGACCTCGTTCTGGGTGTTCATCTGGGCACCGTTGGTCTGGGTGTCCAGGTTCAACTCGCCGACATGCTGCTGACTCATGTATTCCTTGGCTTGCTTCAGTAAGGTTTGGTAGGCTGGATTTTTCTCGCCGTCAGTGAACATGACGTTCAGCTGCTGCGGGTTCTCACTGAGATCGCCGTTAGCGACGTCTTCGATATCATCGAAAATGTCTTCGATGAGCTCGTCCGCCACTTTGGCCGAAGGCATGGCCAGTGCGGCTGAGCCGTTATTGGCGGTGATCGCGGCACTTTGGAACGTTAAGTCCAGCTCCGGATCGTCTTCCCGGACGTAATCGGCCACCACAGTCCGACCGGCTTGGGCATTTTCACCAGTTTCTTTGGCGGTGAAGGTATAGCGGCCTGGAACCAGCGGCCCGATGCGCTGGCCGCGGACGGCGCCATGGATCGTTGTCACGCGTTTGCCGTCCACGAGGACCGCGGTCGTTGTCCCGCTGGTGGTGACTCGGGGATAGACGGCTTCCAATTTGAAACCGTAGCGGGGATAAATGAGCCACTGGCGGCCGATGCGGTCGAATTCGACCAGATCCAGCACGTCCCGGTCACGATTGCGCCGGGCGGCCTGAGAGATTTTGTTGAGCTGCTCGGGGTGCGTTTGAAAATACGCCAGCAAGGGCTTGATATTGCTCTTGGTCAGGGTCATCGCGTTATCGTCGACGGCCAAATACGGCAGGGCCTTGGCGGCATCATTGTTCCGGAGCGCCGTGATGGCCGCGCGTAACTGACGGTCCCGGCTGCCGTTGGCGGCATACCCGGCGATGCCGGCAGCCGCCAAGACCACGACTACGATACCAATAATCCAGGCGATGGTTTTCTTCCTCATGCGTTCAGCTCCCCTTCTCACGTGTGCCAGTCAATTGTTTCACTTACCAAAATGATAGCACATTCAAGATGGCGGGCCTACGCTGGGTGCTCGGGAATTACTGGCGCTTGGCGGCGAGGACCTTGTCTAAAACTTGCAAGACGCCGTAATCGTCATTGCTCCCGGTCACGTATTTGGCATAGGGATAGATGCCGGGGTTGGCATTCGCGACCCGATAGCCATACTTGACCGTCTGCAGCATCTCGGCGTCGTTGAACGTGTCGCCGAAGGCCATCATCTGGTCGGTGGTGACGCCCAGCACCGCGCCCAAGCGGCGCATGCCCTGCCCTTTATTCACGCCGGAGTTCATGATGTCCACCCAATCCGGACCGCTGACCACGACGGAATACGCGTTGCCGAATTGGGGCGCATAGACTTGGTTGTATTGGTCCTCACTGTTGTTTTCCGGGAAGTAAATGGTGAATTTGTCGGCTTCTGCGCTGACCGTGCTCAGGTCGTCGACTTCTTTGACGTTGGTGTAAAACGTCTTGTAAACCGGCACAAAGCGGTGGTCGGCCTTGGGGATATAGGCCGCATCCAGCCCGCAGATCAACGGATGGCCGCCGTCCGCCCGTTCGGTGAAGCGCAGCATCCGCCGGTAATCCGTCGTGGGAATCAGCGACTTGTAGACGTTTTTGCCCCGCAGGTAAACCGCACCGCCGTTATCGCAAATGAAGGCGAGTTGATCCTTGTGCTCGGCAAAAAGCGTCTGCAGCGTATAAATCGGCCGGCCGCTCGCAATCGTGAACTGGACGCCCACCGTCGCCAAGGCGTCGATGTAGTCGCCAATCTGCGGCGGCAGCTCCCCCTTCTCTGTCAGCAGTGTGTGGTCCATATCCGTAGCAATCAATTGAACGTTTTCCATGACGACCTCCTTGAGTGATCCCCTGTTATGTTACCGGGAAGCCTCGGAAATAGCCAGTGTATTTTCAGAAAATTTCTGTACGGAGATGCAACCGTCTCGGACAGAAAAAGGACAACACGGCAGAGGCCGCATTGTCCTTCTGGAACAGAGTTCAGATACTAATCATCAAGGTGCGGGTGGCGGAAGAGCTGCACCACATCCAGGGGCGTCTTCGCCGCCTTCAAGTCGCGGATGAACGACTGGTGCGTGAGCAGCTTCGCCGTGTTGGACAGGAAGTGCAGGTGGGCACCGTTATCTTCGGCCGGAATCAGGAAGGAGATCAGCGTGTCGATGGGCTGCTTGTCGAACGACGGCCAATCGGTCACCGGTTGGCTTAAGCGGACAACCAGCATGGCACTGCGCTGGATGCTGGCATCCTGGGCGTGGGGAATGGCAATGCCTTGCTCCATCCCGGTGGAATTCTCTTGCTCCCGCTTCAGATACTTCTGGTACACGGCCTCAGCATCTGTGGCAATGCCCTTGGCTACGGCCATTTGGGCCAACTGGTGCAGAGCATCGTCGCGGCTTGTCGCGGTCACGTCGAATTCTACTTGCTCGGTGTTGAGGATATCCGCCGGATTGACCGTGGCGGGATCAGCCGCTGCGGCAGCGGGCTTTTCTTCAGGGGCAGCCGGTGTGTCGGCACCCGTACCGAAGATATCGACGCCGGCGGCTTCGACGACACCGCCATGTTTCTTCGCCGAGTGACCGGCAATTAGAGCGAGCAAGACACCCGATACCAAGGCGCCCAGAACGATCCAGAGGACCCACAGGAAGGGCTTGTTGACCAGGCCCAGGACCAGGAAACCGCCGTGGGGTGCGTGGACCGTGATGCGAGTCACGTAGGTCAGGATGGCGGCGATGGCCGACCCGACCATGAACGACGGGATATTCAGCAACGGGTTCTTCGCCGCGAAGGGAATCGCGCCTTCCGTGATGTGGGTACTGCCCAGCAGGAAGTTCACGTAACCGGCACTGCGTTCGTCGCGGGTGTAAGCTTTCTTATTCATCAATACGGCGAAGCCGGTGGCCAGCGGCGGCGCGATGCAGGCGGCCGATATCCCGGCCATGAAGTAGAAGTTGCCTTGGGCCAGCAGCGCCGTGCCGGTGATATACGCGGCTTTGTTGATGGGGCCGCCCATATCAGCGGCACACATTACGCCGATGATCAAGCCCAGCAGAATCGGATCAGCGGTCTGCATGCCCTTCAAGAAGGTCATCATGCCCCGGTTCAAGTCGGCCATTGGGGTAGAAATGTACCACATAATAGTCCCGGCGATCAGTGCCCCGACCACGGGGTACAGGAAGATGGCTTTCAGGCCTCGGAATTCTTTGTCCGGCAGCGGTTTGAAGGCTTTCTGTAAGAGGAGAATGACCCCGCCGGCGATGTAGCCGCGGGCAATACCGCCGAGGAAACCGGTCCCGTTCACGAAGGCAATCATGCCGACGATGAAACCAATGATCAGCCCGCTGCGCTTCGCAATCGCCTCGGCAATGTAGCCGCCCAGGACGGGCACCTCAGGTTCATGGACGTGCTGCCGATGGTGTTCAACATCGCCGCAAAGGCGTTGTACTGGCTGCTCTTGACGTTGGCACTGTCGATGCCCCAGAACATGGAGATGGCCATTAAGACCCCGCCGGCCACAACGAACGGCAGCATGTGGGAGATACCATTCATCAGTGAGGTGTAGATCAAGTGCCAGAAACTGGTGCCGCTGCTGGCGGCGGCTGCGGTGCCGGCACTCTGGGCGCGGCCGGCTAAGTTCGCCTTGAAGACCGGGGTGCTGTCGGCTAAGGCCCGGTTGATCAGGTTCTCCGGTTCTTTGATACCGTCGGCCACAGGGACTTGGACGACTTTCTTACCGGCAAAGCGGTCCGCGTCCACATCCACATCGGAAGCGACGACGCCGGCCTTGGCATTACTGATCTCCTCTGGGGTCAGCGGGTCATCGACCCCGGTTTGTCCGTGGGTCTCGACCTTCATCGTGTAACCCATCTTCTTCGCAGCGTTCTCCAACGCCTCCTGGGCCATGTAGGTGTGGACAATACCGGTGGCACAGCCCGTGGCCCCAATCAAGTCGTACTTTTCTGCCATTATGCGTCAACCTCCTCGGTTTGAATCGTGATTTGCGGTAATAATTCGTCAACGTGTGTGAAGTCGGTGATCCAGGATGACCGGGCGGTGTCGCTGCCGGCGGCGATGGCGTAGCGCAGGTTGGCGGCGGGGGCCATGCCCTGGACGGTCCCGGCGATGAAGGTGACCAGCATCGTGTCCCCTGCCCCGGCGGTGTTCAAAACATCGATTTTCGGTGCGTTACCGACATAGGTGTGGGTGGGCGTGATGAAGGCGGCGCCAGCCCCGCCAAGGGATAAGAGCACGTTCTGCGCACCTTCGCTAATGGCACGGCGGGCCAGCTGCAGCAGCTCGCCGAGATCCACCTCGCCGGTCACGCCGTACCAGCTCTTCAGCTCCTCGTCATTCGGCTTGATCAGGAAGGGATGATACGGCAGCGCCGCTTTCACTTCGGGATAACTGCTGTCGATGACCAGTTTGAATTTCTTCTCGGCGGCCAGTTGGCCAATGCGGACCAGGATGCTCGGGTCAATACCCTGAGAAAAGCTGCCGGAAATGATCAAACAATCCGCTGCCGTGAGCTGTTCCAGCTGCTGCCAGAGTTGCGCCAGCTCTTCCGCCGTCACTGCGGGACCGGGATTGACTTGTTTGAACTCCTGGCCGGTGCGGCGGACGTGGGTGAACACGTTGATCCGGGTCGTCCCCTGACAGCGGACGAACGCATTGGGAATGCCGCTGGCGGTCAGCACTTGGGTGATGTAATCGAGGGTGAAGCCGCCGCCGATACCCCAAGCGGTGTTCGGAATGTCCTGCCGGTGTAAAATGAAAGAGACGTTCACGCCCTTGCCGTTAGCTTGGGCTTGGAAACCGTTGGTCCGGTTCACTTGGTTCGGTTGCAGATCATTCGTATCAATGAATAAATCGATGGCTGGATTCAATGTGAGAGTGTAGATCATCACGCTCAACGGCGAAACCCCGGAACTGCTGGCGGCGGCCAAAATCTTGGCTAAACATAACGTCCCCATCATCACTTTTACCACCAATGGTGAGGCCCCCATCATCCAGCAGACGGATACCCTGTTTTTGGGCTATCAATCAGGGACGACCTACTTTTCGGAATACGAAGTGCATTCCCGCCTGCCGCTGCAGATCATGACTCGGATCTTGCTGGATGCCTACGTTGTGCGGCATCCGGATGCGGGTGAGGCGGACAACACCAAATAAGTAAATAGGTCAAAAAAAGAGCGGGGGCCACGCAGCCTCTGCTCTTTTTTTGGATCATCATCATCAATGCGGCTGTTAAGCGGTCGCGTTCATATCCCCGCGCACCTCATGCAGCTTGCGCGTGATCTGGTCCAGCACCGCTGCCCGGTCTGCGGGATTGCTGACGAAATCATAGCGGTCGCCGTCGATCTGCATCTTCGGACTCTTGTCGTAGCGGGCATACCAGCGCTCGTAATACTGAATCAAGGTCTGGTAGTAGTCCTTCAGCGACGGGTCGGTACTGATTTGCTCGTAAGGCCGTCCACGCTTGGTAATCCGGTCCACCATCGTCTCGTAGCTGACGTGGATGTCAATGAGCAGGTCGGGAGCCTTCTTCGGCAAGCCCTTGAGCTCTTCCATCATATTGTTCAGCAAATCCTTGTAGATCAAGTATTCCTCTTCCGTGGCGTTGCCGTTGTCTGTATTCATCTTCATGAAGATGGCATCTTCGTAGATGGACCGGTCGAGCACGTTGTTGTCGTCGGTCAATGCCGCCTTGATGGAGTGGAAGCGGGTGTTGAGAAAGTATATCTGCAGGAGGAAGGCATACGGATTGCGCGCGTCTTTCTCCCCGGCTGCCCGTTTCTCTTCGGCCATCTTGTTGCCCTTGTAAAACAACGGCAGGACGGGATTATTATCCACGCTTTCATAAAAGGGTTGGGTACCCAACCGATCGGCGACGATCTGGGTCAACGAACTCTTCCCGCTGCCGATCACACCAGCCATAACTAACACTGTCACTGATTTCCCCTCTCTGCTTCGTTCCGCAATTGCGCGGTCAGACCCGCGCGAACTTGTACCAGTATACCGGCCGGCGGGCTAACCTGCAAGACGCCCCCACGGCCAATCCAGCTTACTTTTGCAGAAAACTTAAGTAGTAGGTCACGGCCGCCACGGCCTGGCCGGCGTGGATCGTGCCATCTTTGACGGCGGCGACGATGTCGGTGAAAGGCACCAGTTTGGAATTAACGAATTCATCCCGGTCAAAGTGCTGATGACCGCGGTCGTTGGGGTCCACGATGCCCCAGGCCAGTGTGTTGGTCTCGCTGCTGAAGCCTTCGCTGGTGCTTACTTGGGTCATGGCCTGCGGCTGCGTCAGAACGTAACCAGTCTCCTCCTTGACTTCCCGCACGGCAGCCTCCAAGGCTGTCTCACCGGGATCAAGCAGTCCCGCCGGCAAGGAATAACTTTCGGCGTTGATGCCCGCCCGGTATTCCACATTCAATAACGCTTGCTGACGGTCCGGGGTCAGGGCCAGAACGACGACGGCGGGGATGTGGGTGACCACGTCCCGCTCCACGGTGAGTCCGTCCGGGGTGTGGATCTGGCGTTGACTGACAGAAAAGATACGGCCCTGGAAGACCTCTTTTTCACTGATTATCTTGCCTCGATTGGTCAATGGCGCTAACACAGCATCAAGTCCTCTCATTTCGTAAACTATGCTTAGTTTACCGCAAAATGTCGCCCGCCGCCGGGTCAAACGGGTACAATAAAGATAACACTTTGGCCGGCTTGTCCCGGCCAGGATCACGAGAGAGGAAGTTTTGTCATGGCAGAAACAATCTTACAGGCGTTCGAGTGGTACTTGCCCAACGATGGCAAGCACTGGACCCGCCTCGCCCACCGGGCAAAACAGATCAAAGACATGGGCTTCACGGCCGTCTGGCTGCCCCCGGCGGCCAAGTCCGCCGCCGGCATCAACGATGTGGGTTACGGGACGTACGACCTGTACGACCTAGGTGAATTTGACCAGAAAGGCACGACCCGCACGAAATATGGCACCAAGGATGAGTACCTGGCGGCCATTAAGGCATTCCACGACCAGGGCTTGAAAGTCTATCCGGACATCGTTGTCGACCACTTCATGGGCGCCGACGAACCGGAGATCGTCAAAGCCAAGAGTTATTCCTTCGACGACCGCCTGAAGCCCACCGGCGACATGCAGGAGATCAAAGCCTGGACGAAATTCACCTTCCCTGGCCGGCACGGCAAATATAACGATTACGTGTGGACCTGGAAGAACTTCACCGGGGTCGACTACGACGCCCGCAGCAAGAACCACGCCATTTACAAGTTCCACACCAAAGAGTGGGAGCCCAAAGTCGATGCCGAAAACGGCAATTACGACTACTTGATGGGCTGCGACCTGGACATGAGCAACCCGGATACTAAGGCCCAGTTAGATAAATGGGGGCAATGGTTCCAGAACTTGACCCAGGCTGACGGCTACCGCTTGGATGCCGTCAAACACATCAAGTTTGATGCCTTCGTCGACTGGCTCCTGCACCGTCGGGCGGAACATGACGACAAGCTCTTCGTTGTCGGCGAGTACTGGTCCGATGACTTGGATTCGCTCACCACCTACCTGGACAACTCGGGCAATCTCATTTCTCTCTTCGATGTGCCCTTCCACTTCAATCTCTATGAAGCTGCGAATTCCATGGGCAAATACGACATGCGCCGGATCTTCGACAATACCCTGGTGGCCCAGCGGCCGGACTTCGCTGTCACCTTCGTGGACAACCACGATACCCAGGTGGGTCAGAGCCTGGAATCGTGGATCGACGGCTGGTTCAAGCTGCAGGCTTACGCCCTCATTCTGCTGCGCAAAGCCGGGACGCCCACCGTCTTCTGGGGTGATCTCTACGGCATTCCCGAGAAAGATACTGCCCCCGTGGGCCGCGGGTTGCTGCGAATGCTGAAGATTCGGGAATATCTGGCCTTCGGGTCGATGGTTGATTACTTCGACGACCCCAACGTCGTCGGCTGGACCCGCACCGGAGACTTCGACCACGACCTCTCCGGTTACGCGGTGATCATGACCAACCAGCACGGCGGCGAGAAGGCGATGACCGTCTCCGCCGTCCACGCCGGCCAGACCTTCGTCGACATGCTGGGCAACAACGACGCCCGCGTGCAGCTGGACGACAACGGCGCCGGTGTTTTCCCTGTCAATGACGGGCAGGTCTCCGTATACGTGAACGAAGACGTGGTGGCTGGTTTGGAAGCCTCAGAACACGAGCAGGAAGCCAATTGATAAGTCAGAAAAGGGACTGACCAGCCGGTCAGCCCCTTTTCTCTTACTGCTTGATAATCGTCCGCTGCGGATCGCGCCAGTTGATCCACCAACAGGCGACAAGCATCACGGTGACGACGATGAAGACCCCGTGCAAACCGGTGAGGATGACCCGGTCCATGGCGGCGGTCGGCGCCACCCGGCTGCCCTTGGCGCTGATGACACCGTTGATGCGGGCAAAAGGAATCGGCCCCCGCGTCGCCTTGATCACCATGTTGAGGACCGCGCCGTAGACCCCGGTCATGACGGTCTGGCCCAGTGAACGCCCCAGGGTCAGCACGCTGGTGGCCGACCCGACCATTGTGTCTGGGACAAGGTGCTGGCTCAAGATTGTGTTCATGGAGATGACGATGCCCATGCCAGTGCCGTTGATCATGGCAATCACGTAGAACGTCCACATGGGAAAGTGCAGGCCGGCCACGGTAAGGCTGGCATACGCCAGCAGCAGCACTGTGATGATCAGCAGGCTGATACGCTTCGGCACAAAGCGGGCAATGAGCGGCCCGACGAAGAACGAGGCGGCCAGCCACATCACCGAGCTGGAGGTGACGACGAAGCCGGCCTCCGTCGCCCCGATACGGTAGAGCGACTGCAGCCAGATGGGAAAATAGACTTGATAGCCGATCAGGACGCCGCTGAGGATCATGGCGGTGGCAATTTGAATCGAGAATGTCTTGTTGGCAAACATCGTCGGGGCAATCAGCGGGTCGGCCCGCTTCTTTTCTGTCCGAATGAAGAGGACCAGGCCGATACCGGCGACCACAAGGAGCACCGCGGCGGCCAGCGGCGTGCGGGCCAGCATCTGGATGCCCAGCAGCAGACTGACTAGGCTGACCGCCAGCCACAGGATGCCCGGCCAGTCGACTTGCAGCGTGGCCGCCGGCCGGGCTTTCTCCCGGTAACCGACCTGGATCAGTACGGCCACCAGCAGGCCCAGGGGCACGTTGACGAAGAACACCCAATGCCAGGAGAGCGTGTCCACCAGGAAGCCGCCGATGAGCGGTCCCACCAACGCAGACAGCCCCCAGGCGGTGTTGTTCAGCGCCAGCACCTGCGCTCGTTCACGGAAGCTATAGTAATCCGCGATGATTGTGAACGTCAAGGGCATCACTGCCCCGGCGCCAATGCCCTGCACTGCCCGGGCGGCGATCAGCAGCGGCATGGTCGGGGCCAAACCGGAGAGAAAGGAGCCCAAGGTGAAGACCAGCACGCCCCACTGGAAGATGCGCCGCCGCCCCCAGGCGTCGGCCAGCTTACCGTAGATCGGCGTGGTAATGGCCGTCGTCAGCAGGTAGGCGCTCATGATCCAGCTTTGCATGGCTAAGCCGTTCAGCGCACTGATAATGGACGGCAAGGCCGTGGTCACGATGGTCACCTCGACACTGGTCATGAACGTGGCGATGAACACGGCGGCCATGACAAGACCGCGGCGAGCGGGTTGGGGAGCAGTTTGGGACATACAGGATCACGCTTTCTGAAAAGAGTTGTCACCGTCATTATACGCCCTGCTCCGCGGCATGAAAAAACCGTCAGCCCATTGCTGGCGGTTGAAAGCCATTATTATTGTGCGGTGTCTGCCTCTCCTGGGAGGACGAAGCTGACGTTGCGATAACTGTGGTTTAAGATGAGCCAGCCGCCACCCAACAACGCCGCACCGAGCAGCAGTGTCGCCCACCAAGGAGCAAATATACCGATCCCGCCGGCGATGCCGGCGACCACTGTCGCTAGGAGATACCCGGCAATCGTCACGCCGGTGTTGACTTGGCCAGTTTGAAAGACTGTACCGTAAGGGGCGACGCCCGCCATGAACGCACCATTCATGTCTGTCACCAGCAAGCCGGCGCCCAAAGCCAGGACAGTGTTACCGAGTCCGCGCAAGGGACCGATGAAAACCATGGTGATGATGCCGGTGGCAATGATGATTGGTATTGCTAAGCGCATGAAGACCGTCCGCACCGCTTCACGATAGAAAATACTTTTATCAAAGTCGGGAATCGTGGCAAAGGTCTTTAATGCGTTGGGATTTTTACTGAAACGAAGAAAGAAAACCGCCATTGGGATCCCAATGGTCGAGAATGCCGGCAGGAAATTCCACCAGCCGCTGCCCTGTAATGCTTGCCACACGGTCAACTTCTCGAAACGCGCGTTGGTCACCGCCATACTAACGGCGGGAATAATGAAAATAAAGCCGAACGCCATATTGGGATAGACCCGCATCTTGTAGTCGGAATCCGATTGCATCATGCGCCAGCTCAGCGTGAAAAATGTCCGCTGATTTTTGCTCGCGGGGACACAGCAGCGCGCCAGTTTGAAGAACCACCCGGTGCGTGCCGGTTCCTCTCCGCTTTCACTCAGTTTGCCCAAGTTATTGGTCAAGCGGCGCATGGCCGGAGCGTAAACGAGGCCGCTCACAATAACGGCTGCTGCCAGCATCAGACTGAGGATACCGCCTGGATTGAAGCCGCCAGTTTGCAGCCATGCGTTGGGCCCGGCAAACCAGAAGGGATAGACAAGGACCATCCACCATTGAAATGACTGCAACGGTGCATCAAGTGTTCGACTGCCCACAGAGGTCATGATGTTCGGCAGCTGGTAGAGGACGACGGAGAACAACATGATGCCGATTTGAATCATGCTCAGCACGTTTTTTAACCGTTCACCATGGAAGAAGTGGAGTACCAGTGCATAAATCCCCACGGATACGACGTAATTGACCAGCATAATCAGCAGAGCACTGGCCAAATAGAGGACGCCGGCAAGCGGACCGTTGATAATAAACGATGCGATGATCGGCAGGGCCATCATGGCTAGAAAAAGCGAGAGGACATACACCATGATGTGGGCCGTTTGGGCTGCCGAACGGGTCTTTTCGCTCACCCCGCGGGTTTCTAAGATGCCCACATCACGCACATCCAGCAAACTGCCGGAAAATGCCTGCACCAGAACGGTCATATACATCAGCGAGTAAAACAGCAGCATGCTGCCGAGCCCTAAGAAAACATTACTTTTGTAGGCAAAAATGAATGCCGTCATCAGCAAACTCACCAGGCCATAGGCCCACAAGCCGCTGAAGAAGGCATTGCGCCCTGCCCGCCGCCGGCCATTATTCAGATTGCTCATAAAGCTGGGATCCACAGCGTCCATGTACAGCTTATAGCCGACGATCAGCCGAAACTGGGCATAATCCACCCCGCTCCGCGTCAGCAATCCTTTGAACAGGTCAAAAAACTTCAGCCAGCGGGAGTCGGCCATGACGCTGGTCGGGACCGTTTCGCTCTGGGTATCCGGCGACTCATCCCCGGTATCGAGGGGATCTTTTTTTCTCAAGAACTTCATCATCGTTCACCCCGCTTCAATGACGTTCACGAAGTCGGCGGCCTTCTGCCCGTGTTCGGAGAAGCCGGTCAGTTCGTTGAACAGTTCCTGGAGCGACTGGTCCTTCTCGGCGTTCAGCTCAGCAAAGGTGCCGTTAGCGATCACCTTGCCGTCGTTTAGGAGAAGGATGCGGTCGGAGACTTTCTGCACGACATCCAGGATGTGAGAAGAATAGAAAATCGTCTTGCCGCTGTCCCGCAGCCGCTGGAGCACCTCTTCGATGATCAAGACAGAGTTGGCGTCGAGGCCGTTGAGCGGTTCGTCCCAGAACAGCAGATCCGGGTTGTGCAGCAGGCTGGCAATGATCAAGACCATCTGCCGCATCCCTTTAGAAAACCCGCTGATCCGGACATCGATGGCGTTCTGCATGCCGACGATGGTCAAGAGTTCGCTGGCTTTCGCCTCCGCGTCCGCTTGCGTCATGCCGTACAGCTGACCGATGAAGCCTAGATATTCCTTCGCCGTGAGCACGTCGAAAACGTCCGCCGACTCGGGGACGTAGCCGATGCGTTTCTTGTACTCGGTATCTCCCGGCTGCAGGGTCTGACCAAAGATGGAAATGGTGCCCCGGTCTACTTTCGTCAGCCCTAGGATCATTTTCACCGTCGTGCTTTTACCGGCGCCGTTGGGTCCGATATAACCGACAATGGTCCCCGGGTCCACCGAGAAGGTGACCCCGGTGAGGACCGGTGTCACATCGTAGGTTTTGTACACATCGGATAATTCTATGATTGCTGCCATGATTGCACCCGCTTTCTATCGGCAGGATAGCATACCGGGTGGGACAATGAAAGGAAAATGACGCGGTATTTCGGTTTGGGCAAAAAGAACAGACTGCCCAAACCGCGTGTTAGCGGTCTAGGCAGTCTGTTGAGCGGGGCACCTTACAAAATTGTTAGTTGATTAGCTTCAAAACGTCGGCCATCCACGCGATGGCGATGGCTTTTTCTCCCAAATGGGTGCCCACCACAGGGCCGAATTCGTTCAGCTCGAACGCGACGTTGGGAAAACGCGGTGCCAAATCCGCCAGCCAGCGCTGCCCTTCTTCCGGGTCGTTGGCGTGGATCACTAAGCAGCGGACTGGGTAGTCCACGTTGGCAATGCGCTCGCTGAAGAGTTCCTCGGCCCGGTGATACGCCTTCTTGATGGAACGGACCTTCTCGAAGGCCACGATTTTATCTTCATCATTGAAGGTGAGTAGCGGTTTGATCTTGAGCAGGCCGCCAATCACGGCGGAAGCGTTGGACAGCCGGCCGCCGCGAACGAGATTTTGCAGGTCGTTGACGATGAAGACTTCGTCCATGGTGGCCCGCAGCTTATCCAGCGCGCTGATGATCTCGTCCACCGTCTTGCCGGCCGCGGCCAAGCGGGCAGCTGCAATCACCAGATACCCCATCAGCTTGACCGTAATATGGGAATCGTAAGGGACCAGCCGAACGTTCTTCAGAGTCGGTGCCAGCCCTACCAAGGTGTTGTAGAACCCGGAGATGGTGCTGGCCAGGTGGATCGAGAGGATCGTGTCGTAGCCTTCATTGGCCAGGTTTTCATACAGCCGGGTGACTTCGCCCAGCGGCGGTTGCGATGTGCTCGGGAAGGACTGACTGGTCCGCATTTTCTCATAGAAGGTGGGGCTGTCAATGGTCCGCCCTTCATCGTAGACGTGACCGTCGAGAATCACCGGGATGGGAATCACGGAGATATGGTACTGGGCCACCTCGGCGGCGGTCAAATAAGCGGTGCTGTCAGTGACGATGGCGATGCGCATGCGTTCCCTGCCTTTCTTCCTTACTCCTGCTCGAATGCGTCGAGCAATGCCTCCCCGTCCGTGGGATATGGGTATTGCAGCCCGAGAATATGGGCGAAGGTGGGGCCTTCGTCGACCAGCCGGGCGTGACCAATCGTCGCGCCTTGCTTGATGCCCGGCCCGTTCAGAATCAGTGTCGTGGCGTAATCATCCTTGAACGGCGAATAGCCGTGCACGGCCCGATACCGCTCCGGCTGGCCGATGTCGGCGGGGTCCACCTTCTCGGTGATTGCCCCGTTGGCGTCGTCGATGAAGTAATAGCCCCGATGCGCTTCAACTAAGAAAGCACAGCCGGGATCCGCCCCGAAGTCGGCGGCGGCGCCGGAGGAGTAGATGTGCTCGATTCCGGGAACAGGGCCGACCAGCTGCTTGATCTCTTCATCCAAGCGGGCGTTGCGGTCGCGAACATAGATGTAAGTCGAGCCGTCCGCCGACTTGGCCAGCACTCGCCAGTCCTTATCGATCAAGCCATCGGCGGTGGTGTGCTGCCAACCCTTGGCCCGGAACAGCGCGTTGAGCCGAATCATGGTGTGCACATCGATTTGGTAGTGGTCGCCCAGGACGGCGAAGGTGGTATTGGCGTACATGTGGGCATCCTTCGTTGCTTGAATGATCCGGCCCAGCCGGGTGTCCAAGCGTTTGCGAGCGGCGAGCGCCTCAGGGGATAAGACCCCGTGGGCGTGCCGTTGGGAATCCATGTCCACCAGGTGGATGAGCGTCATATCCGGCTGCTTGCGTACAATGGTGTCCACCGCTGATGCCGTGACGAAGTCGTCCAGCTGGGGCTGATGGATCCCGTTGCGCAGCTTGCCGTACTTAGCGTTCAGGCGCAGGATGAAGAGCGGGGAACTGGCCCAGAGAGAAATGAGCACTTGGTTCGTCCAGATACGGTTGGGGAAGATCTCGGCAATGTTGTAGTCGATGCCGCTGCGGGCGGTCACGGGCCATAAAAAAGCTGCCGTCGTCATCCCCGCTTCGTGGGCAATTTGATACAACGGCTTAGCGTGGACATCTTTGCGGTACCAGTACCAATCCGGTGACAAACGGTCAGGCTGAATCTTCGTATTATTCACGATCCCGTGGGTCCGCGGATACATCCCAGTAATGATGCTGGTGTGGGACGGATAAGTGAGTGTCGGATAAATCCCCCGTACGTTCTGCACGTGGGTCCCGCTGGCAATCAGTGCCCGCAAATTAGGCAGATCCCGCAAAGCCGCCGGCGCCAGGTCGTCCGCCCCCATGGCGTCCAAAGACACCACGACAAGTTTTTGCTTACGATTCCCCAAGAAAATCACCTCGGGAGATATTATAGCACAGAGGGCGAAAACGACCGGGAGAAGCGTAGGCATAAGGACGAGTCGGCCGAAAACCCGCACTTAGGTTTTTGGCCGGCTTGGCCTTATGCCCTAGCTTCTGGTCGTTTTCGCCCGTTTCGGGAGTGCAGCCAGGACCAGAAAAACCCGCACTTAGGTCTTACCCTTCCTCGGCCTTATCCCCTAGCTTCTGGTCTGCTTCGCCCGTTTCCGGAGTCTACGCCAAGAAGAGAAAACTCGCACCTATGTTTTACACTGGCTCGGCCCTATGCCCTGACATGTTATTGAGCAGTCCATGCACATATGCCATAATTGATTTATGGAAATACCAAAATTTCGGTCTCTACACGCCCCAGCGGCCACAACGAATTTCGCGAATACCGGGACAGCCTCCCACGTAAGGAACGTGAGAAACTGATGGGGGCCATTAAGTTCACTGAAGACAAAGGCTTACTTATCGCAGCCCAAATGCTGGTGATCAGTAAGTTGACGCCAGATATTTACGAACTGCGCTCACGTTTAGGAAAAAACTGGCAGCGTGCCCTCTACTTCCATGTCGTGGGTAATGATTTCGTCATTACTCACGGATTCAGTAAGAAAAAGAATAAAACGCCGTTATTAGAAATCAGACATGCGGAGGAATTGCGAGATGAATTCTATGAAACGATCAGCAGAAAATAACGCAGAGGAAGCCGAATATTTAAAACGTGCGTTGGCAGAACATACCGTTCCTGTTGACGATTTGTTTGCGGATGATTTGAAAGATCCTGAATTTCGAAAGGGCTTTACTGAAGAGTACAACCGTCTGGTGAGTGCAGCCGCGGTGGTGGAAGCACGGGAAAAGGCTGGACTGACCCAGCAAGAGTTGGCGGACCGGGCGGAAGTCCCCCAGTCAACGATTGCCCGCATCGAGCGCGGACGAAATACAAGTATCGACACATTATCCAAAATTGCAGCAGCGCTGAATTTGCCATTGACCGTTAAATTTGGCTAACCTTTATACTAACTGGTCACCAGGACAATCACCCCGCTCACTGCCGACGACAATAGAATAATTCACTAACGTCTGACGACAAAAAAAGAGCATGAGCCTAGATTTGGGCTCTGCTCTTTTTTTGTAATTTTTAACCGCTCGTGTCATTTTGACAAACGTCACAGATCGCGCTGATCAAAAACTACCAATCAACTGACTCACCCGGATACGTCCCCCAGTCATCAAAGGTGCCGTCCTTCGCAATCATCGCGGCAAAATCGACGTCATCGAATGCGCCAGTAAACCAAGGGTTGGGTTGTTTCTTTTTCTTCTGAGACATACGGCTGGGGCCCCTTTCTGTTCAACACATTTCTTCAATTCAATCCGGCATTATTCACAAACTGCCAATACCACTCACCGCGGCTGGCCGCATCGTCAATGTCGAAGTCCCGGTTATCGATGTACACGACGCCGGTATTCCCGTCCCGGCTCATCAAGAAGATGGTCTCGTTGGAGGCCTTCACACCGTGGGAATAGACGTGGTCACTGTCGTTGTACATGCCGCCGCGATACGTGCCGTCCGTGGCGTTCCACAGGTCGTTCAGGGCACTCTGGCTAATGATCTTGCCCTGCATGATGGCCTGCTCCAGCTTGTACAGGGCGAACGACGTCATGTAGATGTTGCCGGTGCCCAATTCGCGGCGCATGTCGGCGAGCGTCTCGTCGTCGGTCTGGTCGTACCCGGTCTCGGTGACGTAACTGACGGTGTGGTTTGGCTGACTGGCTAGGTTCCAGACGAAGCCGGCCTGGTCAGCACCGAGGCCCAGGGGCGCGAACAGCCGCGTTTGGACCAAGTTCTCGTAACTCTGGCCGGTGACCTGCTCCAGGATGCCCGCCAGCAAGTTGTAGTTGACGCCCTGGTAATCCGATACCCCGTGCATGCTCGGGTCATAGGACATTTGAGAAAGGGCCCGCTGAATCAGCGCGTCATCGCTGAGGACCTCGGAAGGCGCGTCGTCATTCATGGAGAGACCCGACCGCATATCCAGCAGATCCCGGATGGTAATGTTATCCTCCGCCGGCACACTGTCGAAGTATTGATGAATATTGTCGGTGTAACTGACCTGGCCGTTGGTCACGGCTTGGGCAATGAGGACGCCGGTCAGGGACTTCTCCACAGAAGCGATTTGGTACAGCGACTGGACGGTGTTCGCCCGCGCTGCCGCCGCGTCCGCCATGCCGTAAGCCCCGTGGAAGATGACCTGACCGTTACGCACCAGCAGCAAGGTGCCGTTGAATTGCTCGCTCATCAGCCGGGCATACAGTTGGTCGTTGGCGGCCTTATTCAGCTTGTCCACAGACGCCGTGCCATTCTGCTGAGCCGCCGAATTGTCGATCGTGGCCGTCGCCGCATTGGCGTTGACCCACTGGTTGCCGCCGACCAAGTACCACTTCTGGCCGTCACTGGTGGTGGTCAGGGCAAAGATCTGCCAGCGGCTGCCTTTGCTCAGCCAGCGCCCAGCGTAGCTGCCCTGGAGACCGGTCCACAGCGGCTCATCATTTTTCATCTGGATTACCCCGCGCAGGGATTGGCTGCTGGTTGCGGGCAGTGCGCCGACGGCTGCGGCGTCCACCCACTGGTTGGTGGCCACTTCGTACCAGCTGGTGCCGGCGGCCGTGGCTTTCGCCCAGGTCTTCCAAGCGGTGCCCACGGCCAAGGTGCGGCCGGTGGCTTTCTTGGCCGCACCGTATCCCTGATACAAGACGGCCGGCTGGTTCAGACCGATGACGGTGTTGGCCGGCAGCGCGGTTACGGTGGCGGCAGTGGTGGCCGCCGTGACTGCCATCACGGTACCGGCGGGGGTGATGATTGGGGCTGCAGTTAACAAGGCGAGTAACGATAACGAGATTAAGCGAATCGACTTCTTCATGTGTGTACTCCTCCTCACGCGCATTATCCTACCGCATTCTGGCGGCGGGTGCACGAGAAAGTTCTCCGCTGGGTATCGCCATGCGGTATGCTGGAAGCAGATGAAAGAAGGCAAGGCTTTGGCTTCTATTTTGACAGTCTCCCACGTTACCCACCGCTTTGGCCGGACGCCCTTATTGCAAGACGTGTCGCTGACGGTCACCGCGGGCGAAGCCGCCGTTCTGACCGGGGCGAACGGGGCAGGCAAATCCACCCTGGTGCGGATCATCGCTGGTCTGCTGCGGCCGCAGCGGGGCGAGGTGACGTTTGCGCCCCGTTTAGTTTGGCAGTGGTGCCCTGATAGTCTCCCGCTGGAAGCCGTCAGTACCCGCACCTTTCTCACCGAATGCGGCATGATCAGCACCCTGCCCGCCCAGGTACTGCGTCAGCAGATCAGGACACTGGCGGACACATTCCAATTGACGCCTTACTTAGAAACGCCGCTGCGCCACCTCTCCAAGGGTAACCGGCAGAAGGCGGCCTTGATCCAAGCCCTGTTAGGCCAGCCTCAGCTGCTTTTGCTGGACGAGCCGCTGTCCGGCATCGACAAGGACGCGCGGCCGCGGATCATCCAATACCTGCAGAACTACCGGGCAGCAGGCGGCGCTTTGGTCGTCATCGCCCAAGAACCTGCCGTCATTCAGCAGCTGGGCACCACGGTCTATCGCCTGCATGACGGGGTGTTGAGCAAACAAGCGGCCGCCGCCCCGCGGTACCGGATCCGGTTTGCCCCGACAGCTGCTGCGCAACCGCTGCCCCATGGCTGGTCCGTCCCGGTCATCAACGTCCCCGCCGCGGATCACGACCACGCCCTGGCGGCATTGCTTGCCCGGGGGTACACGATTACGGAGGTCCGCCGTGAAAACTAAAGGGCTCCTGCTGTTTTTCTACCACCGTTACACCCACAGTATCTACCTCATCTTGCCGCTGCTGCTGTGGGTCGTCTTTCTCACCACCAACTTCGCGATTGGTCCCCAGTATTTTGCGACGGCTATCGGCGCCAATGCGCTGGTCCTGACCCTGCTCATGGCCTGGGTCGCTTTCGCCGTCAACAGTATTATCAGTGACACCGCCCTGAGCATCGCCATCGTTCATGCCCATTCCTGGTGGCCGCCGTACTGGGTCAAGTGGCTGTTTTATGTCTTGGTCGCTGGTGCTTCAGCCTCCTGGGGATGCTTTTTCCGCTGGCCCGCTGGCTGCTGCCGGGCACCCCGTTCTTCTTCGAACGGCTGACCGCGGGGCACTTTGTTATCGGCTTTCTCTTCCTCTGGGTCAGCGCCCTGCCCGGCATGGCGGTGGCCAATGTGTTTAACCGCCACGCCGTCGCCAACCGCTACTTGGCGGTGCTCCTGACGATCCTGGTCCTGGTGTGCGGCTACATCACACCCACGGTGGCGGCCGACCACGCCTGGTGGCGGACCGTCAGCTGGCTGCTGCCGCCCTTTGGCGACAGTCTCAACATTTTGAACCATTTTGCGGCCCTGATGAACGGCCAAGCCGTTTTGAGCATCCTGATTCAACTCGCCTATACTGTGGCCCTCGCGGCATTGGCTTACGTTTGGCAACAGTACCGCAAGATGGCGTGAAGAGGCGGCTGTTGTCGCGTCCCGCCCCCTCCTCTATAATGGATACTTGACGACTACCATGATCGTACGTTAAGAAAGCAGGTGAACCATGTCCTTCGATGGCATCTTCACCCGGGGAATGGTCAACGAGCTGAATCGGACCATTGTCCCTGGCAAAATTACCAAAATTCAACAACCCTATGAAAACGAGATCGTCTTGACGATCCGGGCTAACCGCAAGAACTATCCGCTCCTGCTGTCTGCTCACCCCACATACGCCCGCATCCAGGTGACCGATATTCCTTACGTCAATCCCGACGTGCCCACGAAGTTCGCCATGACGCTGCGCAAGTACCTGGATGGCGGTGTGGTCACCGGTCTCAGTCAGGTAGAAAGCGACCGCCAGGTACACATCCACTTCCGGTCCCGGAACGAACTGGGCGATACCCAAGAATTGCTGCTCATAGTGGAACTGATGGGCCGCCACTCGAATATCATGTTAGTGGAGAAAGACGGCGGCAAGATCCTGGATCTGATCCGCCACGTGCCGCCCGAACAGAACCGTTACCGGCTGCTTATGCCCGGTGCGACGTACGTGGCCCCGCCCCACGAAGACCGGCGCGACCCGTTGGCCAATACACCGGATCTGAGCGGTGTGACCCCGTCTTCTTTGGACCGCAAGCTGCTGCAAAGCACCTTCCAGGGTCTGGGCGCCGACACCGCCAACGAGCTGGTCGCGCGGCTGCAGGGGAAGCCCACCGACCAGTGGGGCTTTATCTGGAACAATTTCTTCAGCCCCGTGGCTGACGATCAGCTGCAGCCGACGATTGCCGAGAACGACCAGGGCAAAACGCTGTTCACCCCCTTCCCGTATAGTCTGACGACCAAGCCTGTGCACACCGCCGCCAGCCTCTCCGCCCTGCTCGATGATTATTATCGAGACAAGGCCCAGCGCGACCGCGTGCACCAGATGGCCAGCGACTTGCTGCGGGTAGTGAACAACAACCTGAACAAGGAAAAAAACAAGCTTAAGAAGCAGGAACAGGAATTGGCCGCGACGGAAAAGGCCGACACCTACCGCATCAAGGGCGAGGTGCTGACCAGCTACCTCCACGAGGTGAAGCGCGGCATGACCAGCGTCACCCTGCCTAATTTCTATGAAGACGGGAAGCCGCTGAAGATCAGCCTTTCTAACCAGCTCTCTCCCGCCGGCAATGCTCAAAAGTACTTCACCAAGTACCAAAAGCTCAAGAATGCCGTCAAGTACTTAAACACCCAGATCAAAGAAGCCCAGGACGAGGTGGATTACCTGGAGAATATCCTCAGCGAGATCCAAATCGCTGACCCTGGCGACTTGGGCGACATCAAGACCGAGCTGACCCAGCAAGGCTACTTGCGGGAGAAGCAGGCCAAGGGCAAGAAAAAGAACCGGCACACCCCGCTGGGCAAACCGGACAAATTCTACGCCAGTGACGGCACCGAGATCCTGGTCGGCAAGAACAACCTGCAAAACGACCAGCTGACCCTGCATAAGGCGGCCAAGACCGACCACTGGCTGCACGTGAAGAATATTCCTGGCTCCCACGTCATTGTCCGCAGTCCGGATCCCAGCGACCAGACCCTGACGGAGGCGGCCGAGATTGCCGCCTATTACTCCAAGGCGCGCGGGTCTGGCAACGTGCCGGTGGACACCGTCGAGGTGAAGAAAGTCCACAAGCCTAATGGGGCCAAGCCGGGATTCGTCATCTATGAAGGCCAGCAGACACTGTACGTCACGCCGAAAGAAAGCGACGTTTTGGCCCGGCGCCGGAAGCCTGAGAAAGTTTAACAACGTCAAAAAAGCGAGTGATTGCCTCGATTAGTCGAGACGGTCACTTGCTATTTTTTTTGTCCTATTCTTCTTCGTCCTCTTCCGGCTCCGCCCCCTGGGGAATCGTCGCAAACCGTTGCGACTCCAGCACGTTGAGCAAAGCGCCCAACGTATCCAGCTCCGTGAATAGGGGAATGCCCTGCACCAAGGTGACGTTGCGGATGAGCACGGTGTCCCGGATCGACGCAGCGTCCATGGGGTCATTGGTGTACACGATGGCCTGCGGGCCGTCCGTGTTGTGGGCCGGTGCCATGCTTAAAGCCACCGCATGCTTATTTTGAATCCGCTGGATCGGCAGATGATGCTTCTGGAAGTAGTTAGCCGTGTGCGGCGTCGCTTGGATCTGGTAGCCGATGGCCCGGAAACGGCGGGCCAGCTTAAGTGCCTGGGCCTTGTCGCTGTCGGCTACGGTGAAGAGGATGTTGCCGTGGTCGGGGAACGGGTTGTTGCCGGCGGCCAGGGTCTTGTAGTAGGCCTTGGCGAAGGTGCCGGCCTTCCCCATCACTTCTCCAGTGTGATAGGTGGTGACGTTCAAGTCATCGGCTTGCTGCGTGAGCTTCGCCACGGAGTAGACCGGTGCCCAAACGTAGACGGTTTGGCGTTTGGTCTGGGTCATTTCTGGCAGCGGCAGCTCCTTCAGCGTGTTGCCCAGGAAGATACGGGTGGCCAGTTCCACCAGCGGAATGCCGCTGGCCTTGGCGAAGAATGGCAGCGAGCCGCCGCCAATGGTCTGGACATAGAGCCGGCGGAAGTGATCCCGCTGCCAAATGTAGGTGACTTGAACGACCCCGCGGACGTTCATCTGGTCGATGTCCGTCTCTGCTACCCGGCCGAGGGCGGTGCGCTGCTTGGCGGACAGATGATTGGTCGGGAACACCGACAGCATGTGGTCCACGTTAGCGTTCTGGGCCCACAAGTGCTCCACGATGCCGGCGACGTACACATCCGTGCTGTCCTTCAAGCCGAATACCTCGTAGGTCGCCCCGTCCGTATACGGCTGCAGGCGAATCACCTGGTCCGCCGGCAAGTGGGCGCCGGTGAGAAAGTTCTGAAGGACCTCCGCACTGGTAATGAAGTGGGCGTGGGCCGCAAAGTGGCGTTTCGACGGACTGATCCATAACGGGTAGCCGATCTGGTCGGCCGCCGCCGCGACGTGGGCCGGGTCCGTGGGGATACGGCCGCGCAGCTTCAATGGTTCCTTGAGAGACTGCTTCGGCAGCTCCGTCAGCGGACTGTCGAACAGCGGCACGCCTGCCGCGCTGAGGGCTTCCTGGAAGCGGACGGCGGTGCTGCCGCCGAACTGGGTCAAGACCCCCACCGGCTGCTCGGCGTCGACAACATTCAGGATGTCCTCCAGCGTCAGCGGTTCAAAGTACAGCCGGTCGCTATGGTCCCGGTCAGTGGAGACCGCCTGGGCGTTGCAGTTGATCAGGATCGCGGCATAGCCGCTGCGGTGGATTGCGTTCAAGGCGTGCACCGTGCCGTAATCGAACTCCTGCCCTTGGCGGGTCTGGTACGCCCCGGAGCCGATGACCAGGACGGCGTCTTTCTTCATCGGTGTCTGCTGACCCGCTTCACCGTAGGTACTGAAGTACAGCTTCGGCGGCCCGAACCGGTTGCCGTCGTTGGTCCCGGACACCGTGTAATGCGGCACGATGCCGGCGGCCAGACGCACCGCCCGAATCTGCCGGGTCGGCAAGGACCACAATTCGCCGATGCGCCGGTCAGAAAGGCCCAGCCGTTTCGCCGCCAGCAGAGTCTCCGTATCGCCGGGATGCTCCGCCACAGCCTTGATCATGGCAACGATGTTGGCCAGCCGTTCCAAAAAGTAAGGGTGGATCTTCGTCAATTCGGCGATTTCGCTCACACTGTACCCCCGGTGCATCGCTTCCAGCATGGCAAATAAGCGGTCGTCTTCAGGATGGATCAGATGACTGGCCAGCGTGTCATCGTCAAATTGGGCGACCCGGGTCAAGTACTCGTCGTCGGTGTCCCAGGTCAGACTGCGCATGGCCTTGAGGATGCTTTCTTCCAAACTGCGGCCGAAGGCGACGACTTCGCCGCTGGCCTTCATCTGGGTGCCGATGCGCCGGTCCGCCCCAATGCTTTGGTAGGACCAGCGGGGCAGTTTGGTCACCAGGTAATCCAAGACCGGTTCGCTGGCAGCGGTCGTCGGCGCGGCCGCCCCTTCCGGACTGAGCGGAATCTCGGCCAACGAGCGGCCGATCGCCAGCAGGGCCGCTACGCGCGCAACTGGGTAGCCGGTGGCCGTTTCGGCTAAGACCGCGCTGCGGCCCAGCCGCGGGTTCACTTCGATAACGTAATACGCGTCGCTGTTCGGGTCTACGGCAAATTGAACATCGCAGATACCCTCGATGGCCAGCGCCCGGATGATCTTGATGGCCGCTTCCCGCAGACGGGTCGCCTCGGTGTGGCTGAGGGTCTGGGCGGGGGTCACGACCATGGAGTCACCGGTATGGATGCCGACGGGGTCAACGTTCTCCAGCGTCGCCACCACAGCGGTGTTATCGGCGTGGTCGCGGACCAGTTCGATTTCGATTTCTCGGAAACCATCAATGGAGCGTTCCACGGCGACTTGGCCGGTGGGCGACAAGGTGATGCCGTTCTGAACGAAGGCGGCCAGGGCCTTGTCGTTGTGGGCAATGCCGCCGCCGGTGCCGCCCAGGGTGTACGCCGGCCGCACGATCACCGGCCAGCCCACCCGCTGAACGAAGGTGGCGGCGGCGGCCGGGGCCTCGACCACCGTGGCTTGGGGCACCGGTTCGTTGAGGTTGCGCAGGAGGTTGTAGAACAGCTCCCGGTCCTCCGTCTGCTCGATGGCGTTCAACGGCGTCCCCAGCATTTGCACGTGCAGTTCCGCCAGCAAGCCGTCGTTGGCCAGCTCCATGACCAGGTTCAGCGCCGTCTGGCCGCCGAACGTCGCCAGAATGGCGTCAGGCATCTCTTGGCGGATGATTTGGCTGACGAACTGGCGCGTGACCGGTTCAATGTAGACCCGGTCCGCACTGGCGGTGTCGGTCATCACCGTCGCCGGGTTGGAGTTGACCACGATGGTCTCGTAACCGGCGGCGTGCAGCGCCGCCAGCGCCGCTGCCCCGGCCTTGTCGAACTCCGCCCCCTGGCCGAGCACGTTGGGGCCGGACCCCAAGACTAAGACTTTAGGCATCGTTGATCACTCCTTCCCCGTGGGGATGACTGGTGACTGCCACCATCTCCATGAATTCATCGATCAGTTGGGTCGCATCCGTTGGTTCTGGATCGGCTTCGGGGTAGAAAAGCACCCCGCTGACCGGATACTGGCGGTGCCGAATCCCCGCCACACTATGGTCCCGAATGTCTTCGTGGGTGACGATCAGCGGGGTGTCCGCGACGCTCGCCCGGTCGATGGCGTAACTGTGGTTCTGCATCGTCTGCCAGATGCTGCCCGTGGCAATCTCCCGCACGGGGAACGGCCCGCCCCGGTGGTTGGCTTCGGTCAGGGCAGTCTTGGCCCCGTTGGCCAGTGCAATCAGCTGGCCGCCCAAACCAATGCCCAAAATCGGCACGTGGCCCTGCAGCTGCTTGATCGTCTCGGCCACGGGCAGCACGTCATTCGGGTTCCCGGGGCCGCTGGTGAAGACGACGGCATCCGGGGCGAACCCCAGAATGGCGTCGGCATCGGTGTTGTAGGGGACGATCGTTAAGTTGCAATCGCGCCGGGACAACTCCCGCAGCAGCGCGTGGCGCACGCCCAGATCGACGACCAGAATGTCCTGGCCGATATTGGGGCTGGCGTAAGGCTGCTTGGTCGAGACCTGCTTCACTTGGTCCCGAGGCAACACCAAGGCCCGGATCTGATCAAAGGCATGTTCATCCGCCGTATCCATGAAACTGGCTTTCAGCGGCCCCTTAGCTAACAGCGTCCGGCTCAGCGCCGCCGTGTCCACCCCGGTGATCCCGGGGATCTTGTGCCGCTTCAGGTAGTCATCCAAGTTGAACTGGGCGTAGCGGGAATGCGGTGCCGCCGTGATGTTGCGGGCGACGACGCCGCGAATCTTCGGCAGCAGGCTTTGAATATCTTCTTGGTTGATGCCCACGTTGCCGATCACCGGATCGGTGAAGGCAATGATTTGGCCGAAGTTAGCCGCGTCTGTAATGGTCGCCGTATAATCCCCGTTCCCGGAATTTAGGACGGCCTCCCCCGTGGTGATCACCGGTGCGCCGAACCCGGTGCCCGGAAAGTAAGAACCGTCTTCAAGGATGAGATACCGTTTCATAGTGCGTTACCTTTCTTTCTTCTGCGCCTTCTCCTCCGCCAGGGCCCGTTCGCTGCGGGCCTGGTCGGGCAGAATGAGGTTCAATAGGATACCGAGGACCGTGGCGATGGCAATCCCGGAGAAGTCCAGGACGCCGTTGCTGGTGGTCAGCTGCAGGTGGGCGTTGCCGATACCGATGACCAGCACCAGCGAGGCAATCATCAGGTTGCGCTTCTTGTCGAAGTCCACGTGGTTGTCGATCAGCACCCGCAGACCGCTGGACGCGATGACCCCGAACAGCAGGAATGAGATCCCGCCGATGACCGGACTGGGAATGCTCTCAATCAAGGCGGCCAGCTTGCCGATGAAACTGAAGAGGATAGCAAAGATGCCGGCCCCAATCAGGACATACACCGAATGGACCTTAGTGATGGCCATCACCCCGATGTTCTCGCCGTAACTGGTCACGGGCGGGCCGCCGAGCAAGCCGGCGGCGATAGAGGCCACCCCGTCACCGCTGAGGGTCCGGTGCAGACCGGGATTCTTGAAGAAGTTCCGGTGGGTCAAGCCGTTCAAGACCATGATGTGGCCCATGTGCTCGGTCATGGTGACGAAGGCAATGGGCGCCATGCTCAAGACGGCATCCAGGTGCCAGCTGGGCTGGTACTGAACGAAGGGGATCTCGAAGTTCGGCAGCTTGAACCAAGGCGCACTGAGCACGCCGGAGAAATCGACGATGCCGAACAGCACGGCAATCACGTAGCCAGCGATGATGCCCAGTAGGATGGCGATCTGGTTGGCAAAGCCCTTCAGGTACATGTTGAAGGCGACCGTAATCAGCGCCGTCAGCATACCCACAACGAAGAAGCGCCAATCGTAGGCTTTGCCGTTCATCGTGGCGTCGGAAGCGGCGGTGGCGGCCAATGACAAGCCGATGGCCATCACGATGGGGCCGACGACGATTGGCGGCAACGCCTTATCGATCCAGCCGGAGCCCATGAAATAGACGATGGCGGCCACCACCAAGTATACCAGACCCACGGCCACGGTCCCTTGGGCAATGGCGGGATAACCAGCGGTCTTCATCAAGGCCACCATCGGTACGATGAAGGCGAAGGACGACCCCATGTAGGCCGGGATGCGCCGCTTTGTGATCATGATGTGCAGCAGTGTCCCGACACCGGAAGAAAACAGGGCAATTCCCGGATCCAAACCGACCAGGATGGGTACCAGGACGGTGGAGCCGAACATCGCGAACAGGTGCTGGATGGACAACCCGACCCAGTGGCCGAAGGGCGGTTTATCGTGGATGTCTAAGACAACGTCATCGTTATGGTAGGTCTCTTTTTCTGCCATGGTCTCCCCTGCCCCTTCGCTAATCTTGGACGATGGCCACGCCATCGCTGCCGTCGATTTCTTTTACCCGCACCTGGATGTGTTCATCCAAGGCTGTGGGGATGTTCTTGCCCACGAAGTCCGCGCGAATCGGCAGTTCGCGGTGTCCGCGGTCCACCAGTACGGCCAAGCCGATCTTCTTCGGCCGGCCCAAGTCCATTAAGGCGTCCAACGCCGCCCGAATCGTCCGGCCGGTGTAGAGCACATCGTCGACCAGAATGACGTTCTGGCCGTTGATGGGGAAGCCCACTTCGGTGGCCGTGACATCCGGATCTTGACCCGTGCGCCGGCCGCGGTCGTCCCGGTAGTTGGTAATATCCAAGTCCCCCACCGGCACATCCACGTGCTCCAGCTGTTTCAGCCGGGAAGCGATCCGCTGGGCCAGGTAGATGCCGCGGGTTTTGATACCCACCAGGACCAGGTCATCGACCCCGTGGTTTTGCTCAATAATTTCGTACGTGATTCGTGTCAAGGCCCGGGTCATGGCTTGGGCGTCGACGATTTCTTTATTTTCTGACATGCTGTTGTTCCTTCCTTCGCTTCGTTTGGCTTTCCTTAAGCAGAGAGAAAGGCCCCCTATTCCGTGAGAATAGAGGGCCAATGCCGAGTTACCTTCCTAGTCTCACAGGGCCAGGTTAAAGGAATGCTAGGTACAGCATACGGAAAGGGGGCGGGGTTGTCAATGCTGTTCACGGTCCTGCTGCTCCCCTAGACCATGATGTGGTTGCTGGAACTGTTTTTGGCCATCGGCGCCATCGTAGCCGTCCAGGAAGCAATTGCTGGGCTCGCCAAAAAACGGCGCGGGGAAAAACACCAGTAATACATTCCTGTTTTCGCGTCAGCGGCAAATTTCGACATTAAAAAAAACCGGATCGTCATTCACTGTACGTCGTGCAGAGTGAATGGCGGCCCGGTTTGGTTTAGTCATTTTCTGTCAGCCATGTCAGCATCTTCCGGAAGTTTTCCGGCGGTGCCACTGAGAAGGTCAGCTCTTTCCCCGTCGTCGGCTGGGTCAAACTCAGCGTGGCCGCGTGGAGAAACTGTCCGTTCCCAGGTAATGTCTTCGGCGGGCCATAGAGCGGGTCGCCGGCGACGGGGTGGCCGATGTAGGCCATGTGCACCCGGATCTGGTGGGTTCGGCCCGTCTCCAAGATGGCTTGAATATACGTGTAATGCTTGAAGCGGCGCAGCACCTTGAAGTGTGTCACCGCCCGGCGGCCGTCGATCACGACGGCCATTTTCTTTCTGTCCTTCGGGTTCCGGGCGATGGGGGCGTCAACGGTCCCCGCGTCTTCCTTGATCACCCCGTGGACGATGGCCAGGTACTTGCGGTCGTTCTTATGCGCCTTCAGTTGGGCGGTAAGGCTCTGTTGGGCGCGGTCGTTCTTGGCGACCATTAAGAGGCCGGACGTGTCCTTGTCGATACGGTGGACGATGCCGGGGCGAATGGCCCCGTTGATGGTGGCCAGCTGCCCGTGGGCGAGCAAGGCGTTGACCAGCGTGCCGTGGTGGTGCCCAGGGGCTGGGTGGACGACCATGCCCTGGGGCTTGTTAACGACGATAACGTCATCGTCCTCGTACACGATGTCCAAGGGAATGTCTTCCGGCTGGGCAGCGATCGGTTCCGGGTCCGGCGGCGTCAGGACGATGGGCGTGCCCGCTGGCAGCTTTTCTTTCCCGTTCACCGGCTGCCCGGCGGCCGTCACCCGGCCCTCTTTGATCCATTTTTGAATCTGGGAGCGGGTCACGTCTTGATCGGCGAAGGCTACTGCCAGCGCCTTGTCGATACGCTGCCGGCTGCCGGCGGCGGTGACGGTCCACGTTAGTTCGGCGCTCATGCCGTTTTCCCCTTATCCAGGAAGAGCAAATAGATGAACAGCAAGGCGACGCCCACCGTCATGGCCACATCCGCCACGTTGGCGATGGGAAAGTCGATGAAGTCCAGTTGGAACATATCCACCACGTACCCTTGCCGCAGCCGGTCGATGAAGTTGCCCAAGGCCCCGGCGATCATCAGACTGATGCCGATGGTCAGAAAGGCCGAGTAACGGTAATGGAACAGCAGCCAAGCGAGGATGGCCAGCGCCACCACAGTGATACCAATGAGGAACGGCTGGCGGCCGGACAGAATACTCCACGCCGCCCCATCGTTGCGCACATGGGCCAGTGATAATACCCCGGGGATCAGCTTGCGGCTGGTGTTCAAGGGCACATTGGCGACGATCCATTTCTTCAACAGCTGATCGGCCGCCAGTATGATCACCACAATGACCGCGCTGTACAGCCACCAGAGTTTAGAAAAGACCTGTGATTTTGCCATTCTCATCCACATCCATATCCATTGCGGCCGGATGCTTGGGTAAGCCCGGCATTGTCAAAATATCGCCGGTCATGGCGACGATGAAGCCGGCCCCGGTCTTCGGGACCAAATTGCGGACGTGCAGCGTAAAGCCGCTGGGCGCCCCCAGGACTTTGGCGTTGTCCGATAGCGAGTACTGGGTCTTGGCGACGCAGATGGGCAGGCCGGTCCAGCCGTTACGCTTGATCTGGCGCAGGTCGCGCTTGGCTTCGCCGGTATAAGCGACGTCTTTGGCTCCATAAATCGTCCGGGCAATCGTTGCCAGCTTCTCTTCCACCGTGTCGCTGTTGGTATACAGCGGCTTGAAGTCCGTCGGTGCGTTCACGATTTGGGCGACATGTTCCGCCAAGGCCTTGGCCCCGGCCCCGCCGTCGGCCCAGACCGTGGTCGGATACGCCTTGACCCCGTCCGCGGCACACAGGTCTTGCAGCGTTTGAATCTCGTCCTGACTGTCTTGGGTGAACACATTGATGGCGACGGTAACCGGCCGGCCGTAACGCTGCATATTCTGGATATGCTTCTGCAGGTTAACATAACCTAACTTTAACGCAGCAACATCCGGCGTCTTTAAATCGGCCAGCTTGACCCCGCCGTTGTACTTCAACGCGCGAATCGTGGCGACGATGACCACCGCATCCGGCAGGTGACCGATGGCTGGGGCCGTGATGTCCATGAATTTCTCCCCGCCCAGGTCGGCGCCGAAGCCGGCTTCGGTGACGGCAATTTTGCCAGTGCCTAAGGCCGCACGCGTGGCCAGGATACTGTTGGCCCCGTGGGCAATATTGGCGAACGGACCGCCGTGGATGAAGGTTGGCGTGTGGGCCAGACTCTGCACCAAGTTGGGCTTAATGGCGTCCTTAAGCAGCATGGTGATCGCCCCGGCGACGCCCAGGTCAGCGACCGTGACAGGCTTGCGGTCATAGGTGTAGCCGATGACGATGCGGCCGATGCGCTCCTTCATGTCGGCCAGTGAATCTGCCAAACACAAAATTGCCATCAATTCGGAAGCCACGGTAATATCAAACCCGTCCTCCCGGGGAATACCATTGGCGTGGCCGCCCAGGCCGATGACAACGTTGCGCAAAGCCCGGTCGTTAATGTCCAGGGCCCGTTTCCACTGAATACGGCGGGGGTCGATATTCAGTTCGTTCCCCTGCTGCAAGTGGTTGTCGATCAGCGCCGCCAGTGTGTCATTGGCGGTGGTCAGGGCGTGCATGTCGCCGGTGAAGTGCAGGTTGATGTCCTCCATCGGGACCGCTTGCGCGTAACCGCCGCCGGTGGCGCCGCCCTTGATGCCCATGACCGGGCCGAGACTCGGTTCGCGCAGAGCAATCGTGGCTTTCTTACCGATCATGTTCAAGGCATCGCCCAAACCGATGGTCACCGTGGACTTGCCCTCCCCAGCCGGCGTGGGGTTGATCGAGGTGACCAGGACCAGCTTGCCCTGCTTTTGCTGTTGCAGACGGTTCATCGCCGCATAGGACAATTTAGCCTTATATTTCCCGTAGACTTCAATATCATCTGCGGAGAGGCCCACTTGCTGGGCAATTTCCGTGATTGGTTTGATCTCGTGCTGCTCGTTTTCTTGTGCAATCGCCAAGTCAGTTGTCACACAACATCGTTCCCTTCTAATGTTCTGATTGTTTTTCAGCGGGGTCCGTCAACCGCGCGATATGCGGTACCGCCGCCGTCCACGTGTCGAAGCGCACCCGGTCTTTCTTGAAGAAAACCAATTCGTGGCGCATGTACCGCGGGTGCTTGTACTGAATCGTCCGGGTCACCCGCGTGGTCTCCACTCGGGCCGTGTTCGCGAAGCGGATTTCCTTCGGCCTCAGCCAGAAAACCCGATTTAACCGCACCCCTTGACCATCAGGAGTGAGCGTGACCGTGTTTCCCAGCAGGCCATAGACGGCCAGGGCTGCCCCCGGTACCCAGAGGATGAGTGCCCACCAGTGAAAGGTGGCCGACTCCATCTCCCAGATGCAGCCCAGCAGGATGATACCGATCGTCAAAGACCAGTAGATCAGCGCTCCCGGGATGCCGGGCTGGTAGTACAGCTTATTCCGTTTTTGCGTCGTCGCCACAATGGCTCCCGCCTTCCGTGATAAGATACATAGTACAGTATACCGTAAGGCAGGTGATTTTCAGTAATGATTCGGTTACAAACCGACGGGGCCTTCGCCCCTGATGGCCTGGCCGGGGCCGGCATCATCTGGCAGAAAGGCCGAGATACCAAGCAGCTCAGCCGGGTCATCAGCGCACCGGACAACCATGCCGCAGAGTTTGCGGCGGCCCGGGTCGGCTTCCAAATCCTGAACGATAACGGCCAAACAGACGACATCATTCAGTTTACCACGGATTCCAAGGCGGTGGTGGCCGCGCTGACCAAACGGTACAGCCATGGCTACGCGGAAGATCTGGCGGCCCTGCTCGCCCTCACCGACCGCTTCAAGCTGGTCCTGCCCCAGTGGGTACCGGAGAAGGAAACGCATCAGGCCCATGCCTTGGCCCAGCAAGCCCTGGCTCGGCAGCGGCGCTGATCCCCGACCAATAAAAAAATGCCCCCGCAGGGACATTTTGGATACTGGAGCGATTCTGAGTTAATTGAACGTCTTGAACCGGTCTTCCCGGGGCAGATAGTCTTTCTCGCCCGCGTCCCCTTCAATGGAACCGAAGGGCATCTGGGCGCGCAGGATCCAGTTCACCGGCGTCTTGAATTCTTGCTGTACGAGTTCGTCGATCAAGGGATTATAGTGTTGCAGGTTGGCGCCGATGCCATTTTGGGCAAAGGCGGTCCAAATGGCCTGCTGGGCCCCGCCCAAGCCCTGCTCGGCCCAGTCGTGGAAATTGTCGGCGTAGAGGGCAAAGTCGTTCTCCATCTGGGTGACGATGGCCTGATCCCGGAAGAACAAAATCGTCCCAAAAGCCGCCTTGAAGCCGTTGATCTTGGCCAGGGTGCGCTGATAGGCCTCTTCCGTCGGGACTTCGCTCTTCAGGCGAGCGCCGGTCATGTCCCACAGCTTGGCATGGTGGGCGCCGAACAGGAAGATGGCCCGGACAGTCTGGCCGTTGAAGGCCGTGGGCGATTCCATGATGATGTCCTCGGCCAGCTTAACGATGTCAGCCGGGTCTTGGCGGACATTCTTACCCAGTTGGTAGATGGAGCGGCGTTGCTGCAATGCTGTTACGACTTGATCATTCAAATTGTTTACCACCTTGTTTTTAGCGTTGAATTTACCTTATCATGCTTACTTTAAGTAAGTCAAGGACCTTTTGCCATTTCTTTCATCTGTCGGCATGGTAGAATCAAGAGGATAAGACGCTATCATTCACAATTTGTAAGGGGCTTAATTCATGAAAACAGCTATCGTTACCGATTCGACCGCCTACCTCACACCAGCGGAAGCGGCCGCCCACCACATCACCGTGGTGCCCGTCACGATTCACTGGGGAGAAAACACGTACCGGGATTTGATCGACATTTCGTTCCACGACTTCTACGACCGCTTGGTCAAGGACCCCGTCCAACCGACCTCCTCCTTCCCCGCTTTGGGAGAAATGGAAGCCACTTTTAAGAAACTCGCGGACGAAGGCTACGACAATGTGCTGTGCATCGTTCTTTCTTCCGGGATTTCTTCCTTCGTGGAAAATCTGCGGGGCTTCGCGGCGCACTTCCAGACGATCAAAATCGTCACCTATGATTCCCACATCACTTGCGCCGGTCTGCGTTACATGGACCTGCTGGCCGCGACGATGCTGGAACAAGGCAATGACTTGGACACCGTCGTGCAGGGCCTGGAAGTCATGCGCAGCCGCATGGGTGTCCGCTTCATGGTGGACGACCTGGGGCACCTGCGCCGCACCGGCCGGCTCAGCGGTGTCTCGGCGACCATCGGCGGGCTGCTCAAGGTCAAGCCGATCCTGACCATCGATATTCAGGGCGAAGGCAAGATTACCGCCATCGCTAAGGAGCGCCAGGCCAAGAAGGCGTTCGAGCACATCAAGAAGGACTTCGGCGCAGCCATCCAAGACGTCCCCTACCCGGTGCGGGTCACGGTTTTTGACGCCGACGAGCCGAAGATGAAGGCCGAATGGGTGCAAGAATTACAGTCGTCATTTCCGCAAGTGACGGTGGACCAGAGCATTATTGGACCCGTCATCGGCGTCCACACCGGGCGCGGCGCCATGGCCATCATCTGGACCCAGGATTACAACGACCTGGCCAAGCACTACGCCCAGTAATCTTTAGCAAGAAAAAAGCATCGCCGCTTCGTACTGAAGCCGACGGTGCTTTTTGCGTTGACTCAATGTTCCCAGCTGACGAAATCGGCGCTGTGCCCCTTAAGGTAAGCCAGTGCTTCCTGAGCCAGCTTGTCCGTTTCCTGGGTTGCTTGTTCTCCGCCAATATCGTAGTAATCTTTCACGAAGCCCAAGCCAATCGCGTAGAAATTATCCTCACGGCCGATGCCGTTATCATGAAACAGGCTGTCCAGGCCATGCAGGTCCGGTTCTGCCGCACTGATCAGCTTGCCCGCCAACTGGTCCAGTGGCACATCCGGCAGTGTCTTGTGGGCATAACTGAACAGAAAGTCGTTCATATCCACAATGGCCTGGTGCCGTGCCTCGCGTTGTTTCTTCTTTGCCAAATCAATCAACTCCTATGGTTTGATTATAGCGCACTGGGGGAAGTGACGGGGCGGAAAACGTGAAACAGGTGGTGGAACGTGGGTGTCTGGTATTGGGCCCGGGTGACTCCGGGCTCCGCGGGCGGGGGCGGCGACGCGAAGCTAGTGCGAAG
>NZ_KI271582.1:340843-350023 GCF_000469325.1 Schleiferilactobacillus shenzhenensis LY-73
CCGGAATATGAATTTTGTCCCAGTCCCCAAGCTCGCCGTTGGCCTAAGCGGTCAAAAACCGACCGCTAAGGCCAATCCCACCACCGAGCCCCCGCCCGCTCCGCCCTCCGTCACCCTACATTCTTGGAGATTGGAATAGTCTCGCACGACACGAAACCCTGGGCAGCCACCTCTACAGCCGTTACAGCAGTTACCCGAAAGGGCACCACCTCGGCGAATGTATCTTGGCACCAAGATACTACGATCAGGTGGGAAGTAGGTGATTTGGGCCCGGAGGCTGGCGGGGCTCAGTGGATCGAGTAGGAGGCAGCTCACGCTGCCGACCTCTCACACCACCGTACGTACGGATCCGTATACGGCGGTTCAATAGCTTAAGCGCGCATGGATGTCTTGGTATGTCGCGGACAGGTTAAGCAGGCCGCGACGCTCCAGCCTTTCGTTGGTTATGGTTCTCGTGAGTGTCTGGCTGTGTGCAATCCGCCATGCACCCTTGCGGGTGTTGGCGAAAATGTAAGCTTCGTCAAATGACATGCCCAGTCGTTGTAAACTCCTGATACGCTTTCCGGTCTTCTTCCACGCCTTCCAGATATACTGCCTGATTCTGGAGTGAAGCCATTCATCCAGTTGATGGATAAAGGTTTTCATGGAGCCTATGCCGTAGTAGTGGAGCCAGCCGACCATCTTCTTCCGAATCTCCGTCAGAAGAACGTCGAGTGACCGCCCCCGGTTACGCTTCGTCACTGTCCGCAGCGAGTCTTTGACGCGTCTCTTTGCCTTTTGGCTAACGCGTACCGACGCTTTTCCCCGACTAGCTCCCAAGGAAAATCCCAGGAAGGTTAGGCGGGTCGGAGAACCCACGCTGGTCTTCTGCTGATTGACCGTGACCTTGAGGGTCCCCTCAAGAAACTTGGTCACACTGGCCAGGACGCGCATGCCCGCCCGCTTGCTTTTGACATAGATGTTGCAGTCATCGGCGTAGCGGACGAATTTATGCCCTCTGGCAGTGAGCAGCTTATCCAACTCATTGAGGTAGATATTGGCCAGCAATGGGGACAGGTTTCCTCCCTGTGGTGTTCCTTCTGTGGCAGGCTCGAAGAGCTTGCCGTTCATGACCCCACTGGTAAGAAACTGTCTGACGAGATGCAATACCCACGGGTCTGGGACATACTGTTCCAGAAACTTCATGAGCAGGTCGTGGTTCACCGTGTCGAAGTATGCCTTCAGGTCTAGGTCTACCACATAGTGGTATCCCTGGTCGTAGAAAGCTTCTACCCGCCGGATTGCTTGGTGGGGACTTCTTCCCGGGCGAAAACCGAAACTGTTGTCAGAGAACACCTTTTCGAACTTCGGGGACAATACTTGCGCTACCGCCTGCTGAACGATACGGTCCAGTACGGTGGGAATGCCCAGCTTGCGCATTGAGCCGTCCGGTTTGGGGATTTCTACCCGCCGCACCGGCGCAGGCTTATACGTACCCTGGCGTAGTGCCGTCACGAATTCCTTACGGTGTTTCTGCAGGTATGGCAATGCTTCTTCGATGGACATCCCATCGACACCTGCCGCACCCTTATTGCGCTTGACCCGTAAGTAAGCCATGTTGAGGTTACTTGGGGACAACACCATATCTTGAAAGTTGGCGCCATTCCGCATCTTGTCTTCACCAGAAGCGGTGCTACGCACCCTGGGTTGTCTTCGACCTTCCAGGTCTATGCTCCCCCAGTGGCCAGATTGTTGTTCTGTTTTCTGCGATTGCGGCACTGCTTCCACCTCCAATATTAATGGGAATTGCTAAAGTTCGGTCCTTCACTGCCCCTGAGGACAGCTACTATGACCTCGGCTGACTTCTGTACAGCTGGCTGGGCATCGCTGCTCAGCTTGTCCTGTGGAATGCATTTCGCTTCCCTGCCCGGACGCGCGGTACAGATCTCCCCGGGTAAGAACGTTGACTTTCATGCCATGTAACTGTCGGCTCTACCGCGGCCCGTTTCGAGTAGTATGGGGTTTCAGCTTGTTCGGCAGCCTTGCCCACGGGTCCACGGCCTTATAGCCGCTTCTTGTTCATCAGTTCAGCACTTTGCTTCGGGCTTCCTTCAGATTCCACCTCGCGGTAGACACCCTTGCCGTCGGCTAGTAGTTCCGACTACTACGGTCTACAGCGGACTTTCACCGCCTAGTCAACGCCCATGCTGTGCCCGCCACGTTCCAGCCCCAGCCAGCCGGAGGGCCCAAATCGCCGGGCTTCGCGAACGTTTTTTTGCAGAACAAAATTCACGGGTGAAAAAACCTGGGATCCAATCAACCGCCGCTGTACGCGGCTGGCATCGGGTCCCAGGGACTTGTCAGTTTTCTTTTAGTGGGCCGTTACTGCGCCAGAACTTGCTGGATTGAATATTGCTTAATGCGCTTCATACCCTTTTGGGTGTTGAGGAAGACGGTCCGCCGTTCAAAGTAAGGTTTAACGGTCCCGTTCTCAAACCCGGTCACGATGCCACCCAGGGTACGGTGGTCAATGGTCTTGATCTTGACCGGTGCCTCATTTGCCAACGACCGGTCGAGCAGTGCAGAAATTTCTTGCAGATCTTGACTCTTTGCCATATTCATCCATCCTTTCGTCACGCTCGTGGGAAATCTTGTGTAACCGATTTCACCACGTCTCTAGTATAACACGGTGACGAAGGGAGATGGCCATTCTCGGCCAGCTTTAATCTTCCTTTACCGGGTCGCTCAAGCTCGTGACCAGATGCTTCGGCAGCTGCCAATTCGGCCGGCCCCAGTACTGGAAGAAGTCAACCCGCATGGCGCCGTTATACAACTTGCGGCGTTTCGTGGCCCGCTTGCCGAAGAAGTTTTCAAACTCCAGATCGCTGGTCAGATAGTATTGGCTCCACGTAGTCAGCGGGCGGAAGACATCGCCCATTTGCTTGTACAGCTCGCGCACACTGGCGGTGTCAGAAAGCCGTTTCCCATAAGGGGGGTTGGCCACGATCACGCCATTGGGTACGGTCGTCTTGAAATCCCGGACAGCCAGCTGCTTGAAGCGCACGTCATGCAAAACACCGGCTTTATCCGCATTGACCCGGGAAAGTTCCACCATATTCTGGTCGATGTCTTGGCCGAAAATCATCACGGGATCATTATTTTGGGCGGCTTGGGCGTGTTCTTTCATTTCCGCAAACGCCGCTGCGTCAAATCCTTGGAAGCCTTCAAAGTCGAAGTGCCGTTGAATACCGGGCGCGATGTTCCGCGCCAGCAAGGCTGCTTCGATGGGAATCGTACCGCTCCCGCAGGTCGGGTCCAAGAACGGCATGTCTTCCGGGTGCCAGTTGGTGAGCAGGACCAGGGCCGCTGCAAAGTTTTCCTTTAAGGGCGCCCCGGCGGATTCTGCCCGGTACCCTCGCTTAAACAAACTTTCACCGGTGGTGTCCAGTGTCAAGCGAACCGCGTCTTTCGTGATGCGCACGTCAATGTGGTACGTCGCGCCGCTTTCCGGCAGACGGGTGCGCCGGTGGTAATACGTGCTGAGGCGTTCCACGATGGCCTTCTTGGCAATACTCTGGACGTCCGGTTCACTGTGCAGCTTTGACCGCACGGCCTTCGCAGTGACTGGGAAATGAGCGGTCATGGGCAGCCATTCTTCCCACGGGAAAGCCTTGACGTTTTCAAACAGCTCATCAAAAGAGTATGCCTTGAATTCCTTCAAGACAATCAAAATGCGGTCGGCGCTGCGCAGCCACAAGTTAGTCCGGTACACATCCTGCATCGTTCCTTCGAAGGCTACGCGGCCAGTCTCACCGTGCGTCGTATACCCCATTTCCTGCAGTTCTTTGGCGGTCACCGCTTCAAACCCGCCGGCCATAGCAGCCATCAACTTAAACTTCTTTGCCATTACTTAAACTCCTCACGAATGCTCGCCGTACTGCCGAAAGCAACGAATGTAGACGATGTTGGTTCCGTAATGGTCGCACTTTGACCATTACATTACAAAAAGCGGCCGGCAGATTGCTCTGAACCGGTCGCTGACGCGTGGTCTCTATAAGCCATGTTCCGTTCCAGACCGGCACGTCGCCGCCGATCCTTCAGTAATCATCTATCTGTACACCGAAGTGTACTCCCATGTCCAGTTCAGTTCCCTCATGGGACGCCCCTACCATAAAAGTTTGGGTTACTCGCTCGCGGGGTTTACCCGTTCCAACCTGCCTGTTTCCAAGCAGGATCGTCACTGTGGCACTTTCAAGGCCCGCCGCATAGGCTTACACCTTTAGCTTGCGCTGATAGGCTTACGCCCTTAGCTTAGGTCCTGCCGTTACGCCGAAGCGTACCGCCGCTTATTGGGCGACGCACGAACACTACAGGCATCACAGCCTGTGCGAGCATGGACTTTCCTCAGCCGGCATGCACCGACCGCGATTACTCAAGACCACGATGTATAAGCATACACCTTCTGCCGAGACGTGTCTAATCACAGTCCCGGTTTAACGCTTACTGTTGCGGCCGATAATGGTTGTCGCCGCTGGGTTGGTCCGAATTACCTGAGGCCGGATTGGGAGTGGCCGGGTGCGGATTGCCGTACGGGGCCGGGTTGGGCTGCTGCGGTGCAGACTGCGGACTAGTCGGTGCGGCCGGACCGTAGTTGCGGTATTGCGTGCCGCCGCCTTGATATGGATTGCCTTCACCAGTGGGCGCACTTGGTGCCGGTTGTTGCGGCCGGTTCGACTGCTGCGGATTCGGTTGTTGGGGCTGCCGCGGTTCTTGGAACTGCGGTGCGCTTGCGAAGTGCGGTTCCTCTGGTTTCACCGGACTGGCGCTTGTGCCGTAACCGGTTGGCTGCACTGGATTGCCTGTCGGTGCGGCCGGGTTGAAACGAGGTGCCGTGTAGGGCCGCGGGCTGGCAGGAGTCGGGGCCGCTTTGCTGGCACCGAAGACGTGCCGTTCCAAGTTAGAAATACGCTTCAAAATATCGTAGTTGGACACGCTGCTCCCAGCCACCGGCGCCGCCCCAGGTGCCGCTGGTCCCCCCTGGGCGTTGAGCTGCTTGGTCAGCTCGTCGATACGGGACTTCAGCCGGTTGTTTTCCTGTTGCAAGCCCTTGATCTGTTCAATATAAGTTTCGTAATCTTTGATGATGAGGTCGAGGTAATTATCGACTTCTTCCACATCATACCCACGCATCTTGTGACCAAAGTCTTGGTTGACGATGTCGGTGGGGGTGAGATTTAAACGCCGGTTTTGCGGTGCATTGGCCGCTTTTTGACCGGGTTGTGCTTGATTTTGTTGATTATCCATTTCTTATCCACCTCGTAATTCGTGACACAGCAAGTGTTGTCCCTTTTAGTATAGCAAAGTGGTCCGCAGAGAGAAAGGCGCTTCCGGCGGCCTGGGCCAACTATTCGTCCCAGGTGTCCGGCCGCTGGCTTTCTTCATACTCATTCGCCGCATCCTGCAGTGTGTAAAAATCAATTAATTCCATGGGATACGTCGTTGTCTCTTGGTATTTCGTAATAATGTCGTAGTCGTACTTTGGTTTCCCCTCTTGTTCCGGGTCATAGACGAGGATCGCCCCGTCCGTGTGGGTCAGCATGAAGGTTTGGTACGCCCGGAGCTGGCGCCAGCTTTGGTACGCCGAAGCACTGACGCTGGCAGAAAAGTCCACCTGACCCTTCAACGCAGCCAAGCGCCCCTGATTATCTTCGTTCCATTTCTGACCGAAATCGGTGAACGGCAGCATCATCGCCGTCTTGGGCACCCCCAAATCGGCCTTGATCGCTAAGGCACTGCTCAGTGCCCACTGTTCGATGCCCAGCTGGCCGCCGCTGATTACCCAGCGCAAGCCGTCATCAACATAGCGGCGCAGGGTCTTATCCAGCAAGTATTGAATGACTTGCAGTTTAGGGTCCTGGGTACCGTAAACCCCGAGTTCATAGCTGCGGTAACCGGTAATCCACACCCGTTCCAAACCTTCGTTCGCTTTCTTGTACAAAATAAGCCTCCGTCTTGGTATAATGAGCACACAGGCAGGTGTTAACGATGACTTTCTCGTACCCTAATGGTAAGAAATATCACGCGCCGGCGCAAGAAGCGCCGGCCGAGACAAAGACTGAGAACGACCACGTGATCTTCGGCAAACGGGGCATGCGCCTCGAAGACGCCATCAATGACAGCAACGATTACTATCGGTCCCATGGCCGGGCGGTGGTGTATAAGAAACCGACCCCCGTCCAGATCGTCCACGTGGACTACCCCGCCCGCTCCCAGGCGGTGATCAAGGAAGCGTATTTCCGGACCCCGTCCACAACGGATTACAACGGCGTTTACCGCGGCTACTACTTGGACTTTGAAGCCAAGCAGACCAAGAACAAGCAGTCGTTTCCCTTAAAAAACTATCACCAGCACCAAATCGATCACTTCCGCCGCTGTTTGGCCCAGGATGGCATCTGTTTCACACTGATGCAGTTTGCCGACCCGGATACCGTGTATTTGTTCCCCGCCAGCACGTTGCTGGATTACTGGGATCAATACCAGGGCCGGCATTCCATTCCCCGGCGGGAAGTGGTGGCGGCGGGATACACCCTCAGTGTCGGTTTTGCCCCGGTGATTCCCTATCTTGACGCGGTGGATGCCCTGATTGCTCGGACAGCGCCGCAACGTAAAGGAACGATCAATTAATGGCCAATACCCCGAATTCAGAACCCGAACTCATCCGTCAGCACCACCCGAAGAAGCGCCATCCGATCCGCCGCTTCTTCAAGTGGCTGCTGCTGATCCTGCTCACGGTGTTCATCGCCGGCGTGGCGTTGTTTGCTTACTATGCCAAGGACGCCCCGACGATCACCCAGGCGGATCTGCAAAGCGGCGGATCGTCCATTATTTATGGCGCCAACGGCAAACAGCTGACCCGGCTGGGCAGTGAGAACCGGACCTACGTCACAGGCGACAAGATTCCCCAACAGCTCAAAGACGCTGTGGTGTCGATTGAGGACCGCCGTTTCTACCAGGAATTTCTTGGTGTGGACCCGATCCGCATCGTCTCCGCTTTCGTCAACAATGTCACCACGGATTCCCTCCAGGGCGGCAGTACGATCACCCAGCAGCTGGTCAAGCTGACGGTCTTTTCGACAAAAGCCAGCGACCAGACGCTGCGGCGCAAGGCCCAAGAAGCCTGGTTGGCGTTCAAGGTGACCCGGGACTATTCCAAGGACCAAGTGCTCGAGTTTTACATTAACAAGGTCTACATGGGCAATGGCGTTTACGGCATGGCCACGGCCGCGAAATATTACTTCAACAAGAACCTCAGCCAGCTGACGACCGCCCAGACCGCTCTGCTGGCCGGCATGCCCCAGGCGCCAGAAACCTACGACCCCTACAAGGACCAGGCCAAGGCCAAGGAGCGCCGGGACCAGGTGCTGAATGCCATGGTGGCGAATAAGAAGCTGACCCAAGCCCAGGGCGACGCGGCCCGCAGTACCGCCATTGCGGACGGTCTGCAGCCCAAGGAAAGCCACCAGGGCAACGATACCACCGATCTTGTTCTTGATCCTTATCTCAAACAGGTAATCGAGGACGTGAAAGCCAAGGGGTACAATCCCTACATCGATAACCTGAAAATTTATACCAATGTGGATTACGATGTCCAGAAGGAATTGTACGATTTAGCCAACAGCAATACCGGTGTCTTCGGCAGCAGCGCCATGCAGACCGGTGTGGCCATTACCAACCCCAACAACGGGCAGGTGGTCGCGATGCTGGGCGGCCGCAAGCTGGGCAATGTCCGGCTGGCACTGAACCGCAGCGTGACCGCGACCCGCAGCAACGGGTCGACCATGAAACCGATTCTGGACTATGGCCCCGCCATCGAATACCTGAACTGGTCCACGTACCAGCAGGTGGAAGATACGGCTTACACCTACCCGGGGACGAATATTCAATTGTATGATTGGGACCGCCAGTACATGGGCCAGATGTCCATGCGCAAGGCACTGGTCCAATCCCGGAACGTCCCCGCGATTCGGACGTTGGAGAAAGTCGGCCTGTCGCGGGCCTCGACCTTTGCCAGCGGGTTGGGGATCAAAATTCCCAGCGGCAGCGGACTTTCCGTGGGGATCGGCAGCGCCGTTTCTCCCCTCCAGCTCTCCGCCGCCTACAGTGCCTTCAGCAATGGGGGGACGTATTATGAACCGCAGTACGTCAACAAGATTCAGACTCCGGACGGTGTGGACCACACATACAGCACGGCGCACCGCGAAGCGATGAAGGCCAGCACGGCCTACATGATCACCGACATGCTCAAGGGCGTCTTCACCAGCGGCACGGCGACCGCCGCGAATATCAGCGGCCTCTACCAAGCCGGCAAGACTGGAACCACTGATTACGACAGCAGCACGTTGGCGAGCAACCCCGCCTTGAACGATTCGGTGCGGGATTCCTGGATGGCCGGCTATACCCGGCATTTCTCGGTGGCGATTTGGACCGGTTACGACCAAGCCAACAAACAAGGCGTCGCTGGCAGCGAGCAAAACACGGCCATCCTTTTCTACCGTCAGATCATGAGTTACTTGGCCGAGAAACAGACCAACAGCGACTGGAAGAAACCCAGCAGCGTGGTCCGGGTCAAGGTGCGCATTGGTTCGAATCCGCCTGTCGCCTTGAGCGGCGACCCCGCTGTGGGCACTTATACCAGCGAACTCTTCCTGAGCGGGACCCAGCCCACTGATACGATCAGTGCCGGGACAACGTCAGAAAGCCGGCGCAGCGACAGCTTCAGCAGCAGTTCATCGTCCACTGCTGAGAGCAGCAGCAGCGCCTCAGGCACTGGTCCGGGACCGGACGACCAATCTAGCAGCGCCAGCAGCTCCTCCGGGGACGGTGGCGGCACGACGCCGGACCAAAACGGCGGCAACTCGTCGTCCAGCTCTGCCAGCAGTAGTCAGGCGCCGAACAACAATAACAACGATCAGAACAACAACCAGAACGGCGGCGGCCAAACGCCGTAAGCTAGAGTGAACAGAAAAAGGACTGAACCGCGGACAATACCGCTGGTTCAGTCCTTTTTTTGCATTTGTTTAGGAGAAAAAATACAATCAGACTCTGACCCGGGTGACTACGGGCTGCGCAGATTGGGGCGGCGACGCGGAGCTAGTGGTGACGGCGGTTTGAGCCCGCAAAGTGCGCGGTCTCAAACACGCC
>NZ_KI271582.1:350033-350358 GCF_000469325.1 Schleiferilactobacillus shenzhenensis LY-73
ATTCGCAAAGAGCGCGAAAGATTTCGTGCAGTTTTCACCACTGAGCTCCAATCTGCTCCGCCCTTCGTCACCCGACATTCTCGGAGACTGAAAATGTCTCGCTCGTCACGAAATTGTGGCAGCTTCCTCCCCCAACATCAGGGTAATCATCTACAGACAGAAAGTGCGGACGGCACCTCGGCGATTGTGTCATGGCACCAAGAATCTCACGATTGGGCTAGAACGTAGGCGCTTTGGGCCCGGAGGCTGGCGGGCGTCAGTGGCCAAATTGGTCTTAGCGGTCGGTCTTTGACCGCTTAGACCAAGGCCAGACTTTGAGACTTTT
>NZ_KI271582.1:350428-364161 GCF_000469325.1 Schleiferilactobacillus shenzhenensis LY-73
GCGCCGGGCCGTAGCGACATTCTGACTTACCCTTTCTTCAAATTCACCTGCCCCGTCGCACAATAAGCCGCTAACGGACACTCGCCGCACCGCGGAGCACGGGCGGTACAGTATTGGCGGCCAAAGAGGATGAGGGTGTGGTGCCCTTGGACCCACTCTGCCGGCGGCAGGGCTGCGGTCCAGCGGTCTTCGATCTGCCGCACGCTGGCCTTGGCCGGGACAATGGGCAGGCGCTTGGAGATGCGGGTGACGTGGGTATCGACGGCGAAGCTGGGGACACCAAAAGCATCGCCCAGGACCACGCTGGCGGTTTTGCGCCCCACCCCAGGCAGTTTTTCTAATGCTGCTCGGTCTTGCGGTACCTCGCCGGCGTATTGCGCGGTAAGGATCGCGGCTGTTTCTTGAATATGCCGTGCCTTGGTATGGAACAGGCCAATCGTGCGGATAAACTGTTCAATGTCGCTGATTGGGGCGGCGGCCAGCGCGGCCGGGGTCGGGTAAGCCCTAAACAGTGCCGGGGTCGCTAAGTTGACGGCGGCATCGGTGGTTTGGGCGCTCAGAATCACCGCAATGAGCAGCTGGTAGGGGGAATCGGCGTGCAAGGATCCCTGGGCGTCGGGAATCAACTGGAAAAGTTGGTGCATGCCCCAGCGCATCCGGGTATCCGACCATAGATGAGCCATCGCCATCAGTCCTTTCTTACTTCGGGTATACGCATATCAGAACCGCTTGCGTTCAGCCCGTTCCCGTTCGGCGTCGGCCTTGGTCCGAATACCGCGCTGCTCCCAATTCAGCAGGATCCTGTCCATGTACTTCAGGGAACGGACCTGGTTCAATACCGCCTCGCGCAACGCCAGTTCCACCAGCGCGGGATCGTAATGATCGTCGTCCAGCCAGGCGCTGATGGTCTCCTGCTCGATCGGCGACAAGGGCCGGCCGAATTCCACCTCGATCTCGTCGAAGAGGCGCTGGCGGGTGAGCGGCGGTGCCGTCGTCCCGGAACCGCCGTCAGGACTGGCGGCGAGTTTCTCCTGTAACCGTGCATACAGCGGGCTCAAGTCATACCAGTCGATCTGTTTGCCCTGCGCGTCTTCCTGGGAACGCAGGTCGATGACGCCCTTATCCAGCATCTCGTGCAGCGCCGTATAAATATCCTGCTCGCTGAAGCCGGTACGCTCGGCGATGTCCCGGACGGCCGGGAACCGGTCGCCGCGCGCGGCGAAGCTGACCATCTGCAAATAGATGAGCAGCTGCTGGTTGCTGATACCTAAGGCCCGGTAATGCTGCAAGACCAGGTCAGAAATGCTGATCAATGGGGCTTTCATAAGGTCCTGCCAAGAATTCAATCGTATGATCCTCCCTTATCGTGAGAAAAAAGGCCAGCCGCAATGACTGACCTTCGGATAATACCGTAATTACGGACGCAGACGGTTGATCATCCGCGGGAACGGAATGGCTTCCCGCACGTGGTCCAAGTGGCAGATCCAGGTGATGGCCCGCTCCAGACCCATGCCGAAACCGCTGTGCGGCACACTGCCGTACTTGCGCAGATCCAAGTACCAGCCGTAGTCGTCCAGACTCAGATGGTGATCGAGAATGCTTTGCTTGAGCACGTCGTAGTTATCTTCCCGTTCGCTGCCGCCGATAATCTCGCCGTACCCTTCCGGGGCCAGCAAGTCAGCACAGATATAGACGTCGTCCCGAGTGGGATGGCTCTTCATGTAGAAGGACTTGACCGCTTTGGGATAGTTCATCACGAAGACCGGCTGCTCGAATTGGTCAGAAATGTACGTCTCTTCCGGCGAGCCAAAGTCGGCCCCCCACTTGGTGTCATACCCGGCACTTTGCAGCATTTCGATAGCCTTATCGTAGGTGATCCGGGGGAACGGTGTCTTGGTGTAGCGCTTCAAGATCTCCGGGTCCCGGTCCAGCAGCTTCAAGTCATAAGCACACTTGTCCAGCACGCATTGCACCATGTAGGCGATGTAGCGTTCTTGAATCTGGAGGCTTTCTTCCTGGTGCATGAAGGCCATCTCCGGCTCCATCTGCCAGAATTCCGTCAGGTGGCGGCGGGTCTTGGACTTCTCTGCCCGGAACGTGGGGCCGAACGAGAAGACCTTACCGTAGGCCATCGCGCCGGCTTCCATGTAAAGCTGACCGGACTGGGACAGATAGGCATCGGTATCGAAGTAATCGATGTGGAACAGTTCCGTCGTGCCTTCCGGCGCACTGTTAGTGATTTCCGGCGGGTCCATCTTGATGAACCCTTCCTTGTTGAAGAATTCATAGGTGGCGCGGATCATCTCGTTACGGATATGCATGATGGCGAACGGTTTGCGGGACCGCAGCCACAGATGGCGGTGATCCAGCAAGAAATCGATGCCGTGTTCCTTCGGGGTGATGGGATAACCCTCGGATTCGCCGACCATTTCGATGTTGCTGATCTCGATCTCGTACCCGAAGTGGGACCGCTTATCTTCGTGGATCTCGCCGGTGACCCAGAAGCTGGCTTCTTGGTGCATTTCCTTCGCCAGGTTCCAGACCTCTTCGGTGACCGCGTTCTTCACGACGACGCCCTGGAAGAAGGCGGTGCCGTCGCGCAGCTGCAAGAAAGAAATTTTCCCGCTGGAGCGTTTATCGGTCAGCCACGCGCCGATGCGGACAGTTTCGCCGACGTGTTTCGGCGAATCGATAATACTGATGTGTTCAGGTTCAGACATTGATTGACCTCCCAAAAGTTAAATACAGAGCCGTTGACACCGGCTCACGATGCAGTAACGGGCTTGCCCGTCTTGAAGTTTAACAGGACGTATTGATATGTCCCGTCCCGCTGGCGCAGAGTCACTTCCCACGCCGGGATCTTTTTGTACAGGCCCAAGGCCACGTGCGTCACCGTCGCCTGGGCGTGGTCCGCGCGGGCTTGCTGCCGGGCCTCAGCGGCACTTAAACCGCTGCTGGCGGCCAGTGTCCGCGTGCGGCCAGTCTTGGCATTGATGATCACGAAGACATTTTTCCCCGACCGCTGCTTGCCACCCACGGTGTAATCCGTTTCGTTGCGGTTGAACAGATAGAATGATTGCGGTGTTTGCACACCCGCCACCCGGGCCGCGACGGCGGTCGCCTGCTTCTCGGCGTTGCGGCGAGGAGCGGTGGCGACGAAGTAAACACTGATGACCGTCGCGATGATGACCACCAGCGCACCCCAATAGGCCCATTTTTGCCAAGCCGAGCGCACAGGAATCCCCCTTTTTGCTTTCAGAAATGCATCTGGCGTCCATTATAACAATTATTGGCGAGGCGTGGGGCAGCAATTCACGGCTTAACGTTTTTTACAGGGATGCCGCTAAGAAAATCAGCCGTCGCTTGGGGAATTTGGGCCCCCGGCAGTTCAATTTTGGGTACCGTGCGCGGCAGGTCTTGGAGCATGGCATGCCCCCAACGCTCCGTCATGATGCGCCGGTCGAGAATGATCATCACCCCGTGGTCTTGGCGGGAGCGGAATAAACGGCCAAACGCCTGGGTCAGCCGCTGCGTTGCCCGGGGCAGCGCATCCTGGAAGAACGGGTTGCCCCCCTGGGCGGTAATCAGATTGCTGCGCAGCTGGGTCAGCGGCCGGGTCGGCGGGTCGAAGGGCAGTCGAGTGACTACCAAGATCTGCAAAGTATCATTGGGCAGGTCGATGCCTTCCCAAAACGTCGCTGCACCGAGTAGAATCGCGCCGTCGGCCAGTTTGAATCGCTTCATCACTTTCTCTACTGACCCGGTGACCCCCTGGGCCAGCAGCTCCCGCTGCCCCACCAGACTGAGTTCCGACATGTCGTCGTACACTTGCTGGATCATGCTCAAGGAGTTAAACAGGATCAAAAGCCGCTGGGGATTCTTCAAACCCAGCTGTTCGATCATCCCGGCCAGGTATTCGGCATACGCGTCCGGCGGCGTTTCCTTGACGTCCGGTGCATCCGGGGCCATGAAGACGCGACCAAGGCGCTTATACGCAAACCCGTTCGGCAGGACCATTTTGACCGCCTCATCGCCGATTCCTAGGGGCTGGCAAAACGGCTGCCAGCTGCCCATGACGCGCAGCGTCGCGCCAACGTACAAGAACGGCGCAAAACGGCGGGTCACAGCAGCCCACAGCGGGCGAATGTCGACCTGTGCCCAATGCAGCGACACAGAGCGGATATCACCGTAGTTGCGCATCTGAACCACGAAACCCGCGCTGGGGTGACTGGCCATTTGGATACGGCTCAGCTGGTTCAGATCGTCAGCCAGCGGCGTCAGTTCTTGGGCGGCCGCGGTTAAAATGGCTGTCATCTCCCCTACCCGCTGGGTCCAGTGGCCAGGCTGGCGGGCAATGTAGTGCTGGAGCTGACTCAAAACGCTGAACAACTGGGTCAAGGTATCGTTCAGCTGGGTCAGATACCGCGTGAGGGTCTGCCAAGCCGCGCCATCGGGCTGCCAGAGCCGTTGAATCGGCTGGTTGCGTTCACTCCGCACGATATTGCCCCGGATCGCCTGGTCGTATAGAAAATCCTGAAGCTCGCTGAACCGGCTGGTGAGTATGTCGACGGCACTGCTGACGGCGACAATCTGATACCGGAACAGCTCACCATTGGTCCATTGTTCATGGCGCACGACATCGTCAATGGTGCCCTTGATCTGGTGCAGGTAGCGCAGCATCCGGGGCAGATTGCCCTTCGCCATCAGCGCGGCTACCGCACTGTCAGCGGCGTGCTGAGCTTCGTCAATGACCACCAGTGCCTGGCGGGCAAAGGGGGCTTCGTCATAGTGGCGGACAAAGTAAGCGTGGTTGGTGATCAATACCTGGGCCGCGTCCTGCCGGGCGTGGGCGCGGCGGAGAAAGTCGGCGGCCGACCAGGGCGAGTCCGCCGGTAATTCCTGGCCGCTGATAACAGCCGCGAACAACGGGGAACGATACGTAGTCAGCTGCAGCTCTTGCAGGTCGCCAGTAGCTGTTTCTGTCAGCCAAACCAAGATTTTCATCATCAATAATTGTTCGCCAGCGTTCAGGTCGGTCCGCGCCAACAGGCCGGCATATTGCGCCAAGTCAATGTAATGACTATCCGATTTGACGATTTCGACTCGCACGGTTTCGTGGAGCACCGCCGCGATGGCCGGCACCGTTTCACGGGCTAATTGATCCTGCAGGGTCAGTGTCGACGTCGCCACGATGATCTGCTGGCCGCTGGTCTGCTGCCGGATGAGAAGCGGCAGCAGGTAGCCCAGCGACTTGCCGCTGCCGGGCGCGGCTTCCACCAGGAGCGGGGTCTCCCCCGCCTCGGCCTGACGGTAAACGGCAGTCATCATCTTCATCTGTCTGGCCCGCACGGTAAAGCGCGGGCGGAGCAGTTTGGCTAACGCTGCCCGGCCGCTAGGAAAAACGGTGTGGGCATGGGCGGCCGGCGGTGCGGGTTGGGGCTTGCGCAGTGCTAATCCGCCAAGAATCAGGAACTGGTCACTTAAATCAGGCGGGTCGCTGGCCTTGGCCATCAACGCCAGATAATCACCGGTTTGCCGCAACAGGCCGCTGCCCATGGCTGCCAGACGCTGGCGGGTGACCTGGGGCAGCCGGTGCAGCCGGGCGTCGAGCAGCACAAAGAGGTGGGCGGTGGCGATGGCGTCACTGTCCGCCTGATGCGGGTCCTTGTGCTCGATGCCCAGCCATTTCGTCAAGTCGGACAATTTGTAACTCGGCACGGTGGGCAGGAGAATTTGCGCGAGCTGGACCGTATCAATGGCCCGTTGACCGATCGGCGACAAGCCCTGACCGGTAAATTCAGCGTTCAAAAACGGCAGGTCAAAGTTAACGTTGTGGGCGACAAAGACCGCCCCTTCCAGCAGCCCATGCAAGGTCGGTGCCAGCTCGGCAAAATCGGGGGCACTGGTCAGCTCCCGGTCCTTGATGCCTGTCAGATTGCGGATCGCCGGCAGCAATGCCTGGTGCGGGTCGATATTTTGGGCAACGGTGTCGATGATTTTTCCGTTTTTCACCAAGGCACAGCCGAATTGGATGATTCGGTCACCGCTGGCATAATCTGTGCCGGTCGTTTCCAAATCAACAACGGCGTACAGTTGGCCTGGCCGCATGGGTTCATTCTTCCTTTCTCACCGGAACTGGAATCAGCTTCTGCAACTCCACCGAGTAAACGTACTGCGCGGTCACGGGTGTGTGCAAAATGGCGCCTAGGGCAGCGCCGTAATATTGAAGCTGCAGCCGGTACTGGTCGGCCAGGTAAGCCTGCGGGTCGTGACGGCCGCGGACATGGTCGGTCTTGTAATCGAACAAGATAACCTGGTCGGATAAAGCAATATACCCGTCTATGATACCATGGATCAAAATATCAGCATCGGCCGGGAAGGCAATGCCGGCAGCCGTCTCGCCGAAGACCTCAGCGGGGGGCAGCAGCAAGGCAAAGGGCATCTCCCGGTGGACGGCGGTTGGCTGAGCCAACAGCTGCTGACCGACCGGCGTGGCGTAGAACGCCGCCACCCCGGCAGTATCGATCTGGGCGGCCGTGGCCGCATCGATCTGGCCGTCTGCCTGGAGCCGATCGATGGTCGCCGCCACTTGGTCTGCCGTGATGGCACCGCGGCTCAGGTCCATCTCCTGGAACACCAGGTGGGTCGCCGTACCCACCGTGGTGGACTGGGGCGGCTGGTCCTGCGTGAGAAACTTGGGCGGCGTGAACTCGTCGTCCTTCACATAGCGGAACGCGGGCGACTGGGTGTAGCCGCTGGCTTCCGTGGTGGTCAAGCGGGTATCGGTCAAGACCGGATCGTCCTGCGCTCGCTTGATTTCCGTGACTGTCTGGAAAGCCGCAGTGCGGGTCGCCTGGGCAAACCGGTACGGCGTGTGCCACGCCTGGGCTTGCGCGGTGATTTCCGGGAAGGCCTGGCGGCGCACACCGAGATTGGGCGCTGTCGTCGCGGCCGGTGTCGCAGCAGTAGGCGGGCAGACGGCGACGGTAATGGCCGGCTCCCCGAGCTGGTCCTCCGGGCTGACGGCTGCGGAAGCAGCCAGCGCGTCATTGACCGTTGGCAGCCGCAGGAGTGTCGGCATCAAGAGGTCCAAGATATTCTTGGCCGAGCGCCGCGCGGTTGTCGCCAGCAGCGGCTCCCCCGGCTGGATTGCGCCGGCCCACCCGGTGACGGCTTTGCCCAGCGCATCCTCGTCCTTGATCGATGCCACCACGTAAAGCGACTGGCGGGCGCGGGTCAAAGCGACGTAAAGCTTGCGCAGTTCTTCCGACTGAGCGGTACCGTGGATGATCTGCTGGCCATAGAAATGCTGGGGGGTGGGGACAGTCATGTGTCGGCTGTAATCCTTAATGGTCACTCCCACCCCGCCGGTGCGCGTCAGGGCGATGGCCGCCGCCCGTTCGTCCACCGGGTTGAATTGGTGCTGGGCGTTGAGCAGGAAGACCACCGGGAATTCCAGTCCCTTGCTGCCGTGGATCGTCATGACCGTGACCGCGTTCTCATCGGTACTGGTGACGGGAGAAATCGCCATGTCGTCCTGGTTCGCCCGCACCTGACGGATGAAGCGGATAAAGTTAAAAATCCCCCGAAACCCGTTGGCCTCGAAGTCGTTGGCCCGTTCGTACAAGGCGTGCAGGTTGGCCTGCCGCTGCTTGCCCGAAGGCATCCCGCCGGCATAGTCCAAGAAGCCGGTGTCCGCGTAGATCCGCCAGATGAGGTCGGCAATGCGGACCTGTTTGCTCAACGTCCGGTACTGGTCCAATTGCGCCGCCCAGTGCTGGGCCCGTTCATGCAACGGCGTGTGGATACTGCTGTCCGCCAAGTAGACCGCCCAGGCCATGTGGTACGGCCCTTGGCGGTGGTGGAGGCGAATGGTCGCTAAGTCGTCACTGGAGAAACCGACGATGGGCGAGCGCAGCCAGCCCACCAAAGGAATGTCCTGGTCCGGATTGTCGATCAGACTGAGATAATTCAGCATGACGGTGATTTCGGTGGTTTGGAAATACTCCTTCGCATCATTCATCACCACTGGCACGTTATGGTCGGTGAGCGTATCGAGAATGTCCAGGTTGTCGCCCCGGGTCGGGACGATGAGGGCGGCGTCGGCATAGGTCATGGGCCGGGTGCCCTGGGCGGCCTTATCGTAGATTGGGGTCTGGGCCGCGACCAGGGCCTTGATTTTTTCGGCCACGACGGCGGTCTGGGCTTGAATGCCGGTCAAGGGGACCGCGTCGGGGTCGTCGTCGGCCGCCGCTTGGTCGGGCACGAGCAAAACGGCGGCCTCGGCCCCCGTCTCCGGCGGATAATAAGCGGCACCGTACTGCAGCCGGGCATTCTCATCGTAGGCAACGTCCCCCACAGTGGGATCCATCAGCTGCTGGAACACATAGTTGACCATGTCGTCCACTGCTTCGGTAGAACGAAAGTTTTCGGCCAGGACAATGCGTTCGTCATCGGCGTCTGCAGTCCGCTGCGAAGCTGGCTGGTAATGGGTATACTTGCTGGCAAACAAGGACGGGTCGGCCTGGCGAAAGCCGTAAATCGACTGTTTGATGTCCCCCACCATGAACATATTGCCTGGGTGATCATGGGCGATCGTTGTCAGAATCGCCTCCTGCAGCGGATTCGTATCCTGATACTCATCCACCATGATTTCGTGATATTTTTCAGCATAAAATGTTTTGGGTTCGATGTCCGTTGCTGTCTTGGCGGTGAGGATACGCAGGGCGGCCAGTTCAATGTCCGCAAATTCGGCCAGACCGCGGCGCTGTTTGACCTGAGTCAGCGCGTCCGCGAAGGCACCGAGGACTTCGCTCAGTTTGCGGGTCAGGGCTTGGCCCCGGCCGAGCAGCGGCAGCCACTCAGCCAGGGGGAGCAAGAACGGGCCGGATACATAACTGGCGATTGCCTCTTTCAACGCGTTCCGGGCATTTTGAACTTGTGTTTTCAGCGTCCACAGGTCAGGTTCCAACGAATTCTGGCGATAACTGGGAAAGCGCGCGGCCATGACGTCTTGCGCCGCCTTCAGGGCGCCGCGTACGGCATCCCAGTCCCCGCTTTTAAGAATGGGCAGTTGAGCCGCTAAGACAGGCAGCTGTTTCGCCCCAAAAGTGTACAGTTTATCGAGATCCGTGACTGTACTGAGGGCTTCGACTTGATCCCGATACTGGGTAAATAAGTCGCTGTACGTCTGCACCAAGATTCCACGTAAATTGTTGGGCTCGTCCGGGGCAAACCAGGCCGCCCCGTTGACTCCCGCCGCCGTCAAGGGAAAGTCGTAGAGGCGCGGGACAGCCTTGATCCAGGCCGCTGGATCCGGACTCGCCATGGCCTTCGTGTACAGGGATTGCACGAGCCCGGTCAAGCCTTCGTCATCCCGGCTGCCAGAAAAGTTGGTGACGAGGTCAAGAAAAGCGGCGTCTTTCTCATCGTAATAGTGGTCCCGCACCTGTTCCCAGACTTGGTTCCAGAGAAGCTGCCGTTCGTTGTCGTCGCCCAGGGTGCGCACGGCCGGATCGTAGTCGATCACGTAATAGAACCGGCGCACGACCCGGGCACAAAAGGCATCCAGGGTGGCAATATCCGCTGACCCCAGCAGGGCCTGCTGCTTGCGCAGGTGGGTCTTGCGCAAATCGTCGCTTTCCGTCTCGGCTGCTTTGGCCAAAGCAGCGCGAATACGGTCCCGCATCTCAGCGGCAGCTGCTTGGGTGAACGTGACAATCAGCAAACGGTCGATGCTCTCCCCGTGGAGCAGTTTTTGAATGACCCGCTCCACCAGGACGGTCGTCTTGCCGGAACCCGCACTAGCCGACACCAGAATGTTGTGGCCGGCATGATCGACGGCGGCCTGCTGGCTGGCGGTGAACTTGGTGTTACTCATGATTGGTCTCCTTTCTCAAGCGGTCTGCCATCCGCTGCAGCACGTCGTCCTTCTTGCGCGTGGCAATCTCGCGGTAGCGGTTCTCCGGCAGCATGTGGTCGAAGTACATGATATCGCCATAGGGTGAATAGCGGAGCACCGAGGCCCCGTCGGCGAAGCGGGCCGGCTGCAGCGCAATCTGCCCCGTCAGGATCCCCCGGGCAGCGTGGGCAATCATGGCGGCATTGTAATCCAGGATGGTCTGCATCTGGTCTGCCGTGAGGGCGTTGCTGTTGGTGTAGCCCTTCTTACTATATTTGGCACTGCCGGCCAGAATGATGTTGCGGCCTGGACTGGTGTCGGCGTGTTCCAGGAACGTGTCATCAGCTAAGGCAATCCCAATCAGCTTATTTTCTTTCAACAACTGGTCGGTGAAGGCGTCCGCCGGCGCGGCTTTCTTCAAGGGAATGAGGGGTTCGGCGATGTGCAGGTAGAACCCGCCGGCGACGGTGGCGCTGCCGGGCAAAGCCAGGTCCGTCCCCTGCCCCAAAGCGTTAATCAAGGCTTGCAGATAGGTCTGCAGCTGCAGCGAGAGGCCGGTGAGGGCTTGGCTGTAGTCGAACTTATGCTCCGATGACTTGTAGTCGACGACGGTGAGAAAATCGCCGCCTTGAGGATCTTGATAGCCGTCGATGCGGTCGATCTTCCCCCTCAATCGCACGGTTTGGCCGCCACCCAAGGAATAACTGACGGCGGGCAGCGTGTGGGCCAAACCGACTTGCCCAAATTGAACTTCAGTTGCCAGCGGCCGCAGGTCGGAGCAAGCGGCTTGCTGCTGGAGGAGCCAGGCCATGTAATTCAAGGTCCGCTCCAGCAGCTGGCGCATGAAGGTCATCCGGCCGCTTCCGTTGAGGATGGCAAACAGCGGCTCATGGACCGCTTCTCCGGATAGGTCTGCCACCATTTGGCGCAGTGCCTCGGGACTGACGGCGGTAATGTCCTGATGATCAGCTTGGAGTTGTTTCACGAGATGATCCAGGACCCAATGGTAGAAACTGCCGGTCTCCGCTGGCGTCAGATCATAGGTGTCACGCTCCGTCACGTTCAAGCCGTAATGCAGAAAATATTCGTAAGGATTCTGGTAGTACTGCTCCAACCGGGAAACAGAAACACTGAGATGGTCACCGTACAAAGCATGGACGATGTCCGGGGACAGCGTCCCGACATCGTTGCGGTAACGCAGCGCACTGAGAATGAAACGATATAGGGGTTGCTCGGCAGCACTGGTGCCCTCCTGCAACGCTTGGGCGACAGCCTGCCAGTATAAGTTCTGCGGATCATCCCGCAACGCCCGGACAGCCCACGTGCCGGCGAGGGCCGGAGTGACCAGCCACGGGGTAATCGTACGGGTCGTGTCAGTTTGAATCAGCCGCTCGCCGGTGAGGTCGATGGCTGTAATGGTTAAGTCCAGGTAGTGCTGGATACGGGCGACGTAGGGGGACAGGCGTTGGTTCGTTTCCTGCTGGAGCTGCGGATAAGTTAAATACAAGGCGTCGGTGGCACTGAAAAAGCCCTTGTAAGCCGTATATTCTGCCGCGGCTAAAACATCCGTCGTTCCTTGAGCCAATTGCGGGTACAACAAACCGCTGGTGGGCGGCTGCGTCGCCGCCAAGGCTTGCTGCGCCGCAATGATTGCCTGGCGGTCCGTATCGTTGAGCAAGGTGGTCGACTCTACCGGGGCAGGCAGTGCGTTGGCCGTACTGCCGATCACGAAGGTGACCTTCGCCAGGCTGGGCACGGTGATTCCCAGGTCGGCAATCTGAACTGTATCTAAAACCGCTGGGATCTGGGCGTAACTGGCTGCCGCGAAGCCGGCCGTGAAGATGGCCACGAACATGTCCGGGTCAAAAGGTTCCTCCCCCAAAAGCTGAACATATTCATCGAGGAGCCGGGTCAGTTGAGCAAATGCTTGGCGCGGCCGGCTGGCGCCGACAGGGTCGCCGGCGGCCAGGGTGGTGTTGCGGAAGAAAGCCAATTGAGTCGTCAGCCCGTGCTCGGTCAAGAACGTATACAGCTGGCGCATGGCGGCTTCGCTGTTAGCCGCCTGCTGCCATTGTGTGACGAATGGCAATAGTTCCGCCGCAATGAATTGGTGGATCGGTTCTCCAGCAGACAACCGAGTCTGAACGTCGCTGGGATCGTCTTCGTCAGTGGGCACGCTGGTCAGTTCTGTCCAGGGCTGGGGTGCACTGAATTGGTTGCCGCGCAGGCCATGGGCCAGCGTGTAATTCTCTGCGGCATCCACTGCTTGTCGAAAAGCCGCCAAATAAGCCGGCGTCGTGGCGGCGGTCGTGGGCGCCGGGGTGTCAGCCGCTTGTTCCGCAACGGCTTGGGGCAAGACCAGCTCGGTCCGTAATAAACTGAACAGGTTCGCGTAGGTGACATTGCCGTTGAGCAGTTCGCCCAGCGCCGTCACTACCTGAACCAAAGGATGATTCGTCATATTCAGCGCCAGGTCGTAAAAATAAGGAACGTTGGCCTGCCGGAACGTCGGCGCAATGATCGTCTCGTATTTCTGCAAATCCGGCGTGAGGATACGGAAGTCGCCGTACCGGTAGTCGTTCTCCGGGTCCGCGACCAACCGGTGGATCTGGGCTGCCACGGCGGTCAGCTCGTCCTGGCGCGTCGCTGCTTGCCAGATGTGCACATGGCCGCTGTCTTGGGGCGGCGTCGGCGCCGTTTGGCCCCGGGCATTACTGATCCAGTACTGAGCCAGTGCCGCGAGTTCAGGCGCGTGGGCCGTGCGGGTCGTGACATAATGCAGCGCCGCGGGCTGGCCAGTCCGATTCTGGGCCAGCTGCGTGAGCTGGCGCAGCAACTGCGTACTAGGGGAGAAAAATGGCGTCTCTTGGCTGCTGGAATCTCCTTCGGCATCGTAGCGGTCCCCGACCATGGCAATCGTGGTCTGGTCGCACAAGCCCATCAGTGTTCCCACCAGTCCTAAAGTTTGCCCGTCTAAATGATCAAAGCCGTTAATGTACAACCGGGTGTGTGCGAACCAGTCCGGGTGGGCGGTAAATTCTTTAATGGCGTATTGGTTCAGCTGGTCCGGCGTCATAAAGGCTTGGTTCAGTTCTTGCTGGTAAGCCGCCATGATAATGGCCAAATCGTGCATCTTGGCTTGGAATTCCTGACTGCCGCCCTGCTCCGCTACCGCGGACAACGTGGCCGCGTCAATACTGGCATCGGTCAATTCGCTCAGTTGACGGCGCAGCTGCTCCAAGAAGCCCGGGTTACGGGTCTCCCCCCGGAAAAGCTGCAGCTGGTCGCCGCACTGCAGCAAGACCTTGGTCAAGATCATGGTCTGAGCCGTGGTCGTGGCGTTAAGCCGTTTGAACTGCGGATCGGTCTGCAAAAAATACCACAACAGCCGGTTGACCGTGAGCACCTGAATGTTTTGGAAGGCATGCACCGTCGTGTCGGCAAAGGGTGGTTCCTGGCTCAAAGCGCGGTACGTGACCCGCTCCATTTCATAGGCAATATGGTTGGGCACCAAATAAAAGATTTTCCCCTGCTCACCGCCGGCGGTCCATTCCCGTTCCACCCGGGCCATGTCTTTCACCAGGGTCTGCTGGGTGTCCTGCGTGGCCGTGCCCACAAACAGCCGCACCCGTTCCGTCCCCTTCTGCTGGTTCATTTTTCGTCTCTCCCATCCGTTTCTGACCGTTACTGATAGGTCCTATTTTCTCACAGGGAGACGGGTCAGGGCAAATACACGTTTGGTATGGCGGCGAATATTAGACTTGAAAGAAAAAAACGCGAAACCCGGCGATTTGGGCCCTCCGGCTGGCTGGGGCTGGAACGCCATGGGCAC
>NZ_KI271582.1:364185-364565 GCF_000469325.1 Schleiferilactobacillus shenzhenensis LY-73
AAGCGCTTGTCTCAAAGCTCGGCCTTGTTCTAAGCGGGCAAAAACCGCCCGCTAAGAACAATTTCATGGCTGAGCCCCGCCAGCCTCCGGGCCCAAATCGCCTACATCCTACCCGATCGTAAAGTCTTCGGTGCCAGGACATATTCACCGGGAGTACCACGCCATACTTTTACGTCTGCGTGGCTCCCATGGTATTTGCGGAAGGCGCTGCCTTGACTTTGTGAGGAGCGAGACTGTTCCCGTCTCCGATAATGTAGGGTGACGGAGGGCGGAGCAGGCGGGGGCTCAGTGGTGGAAACTGCACGAAATCTTTCGGGCTCTTGGCGAAAGATTTCGATGCAGTTAGGCGTGTTTGAGACCGCGCACTTTGCGGGCTCAAA
>NZ_KI271582.1:364636-374780 GCF_000469325.1 Schleiferilactobacillus shenzhenensis LY-73
TGTCGGGTCGGCCTCTACCGTTCCAGCCTTCAATCTGCGCAACTCGTAGTTTCCTGGGCCAGAGCCCCCCGCGGTTGCGTTCCCCCGCATTCCATAGCACAATAGGAAGGACGATTTTCATACGATGTTTTCTGAAACGATATACAACTAACCAATGAGGTGGATTCATGCAAAAAGGAATAGGTAACAGTCACGCCAAAATCATTCTGCTCGGCGACCATTCGGTGGTTTACGGTCAGCCGGCCATTTGTCTACCGCTGAAGGCCGTCCCCTGCCGCATCACCGTCACTGACCAGAACACCGGTGAACCGGATTGGCTGACGACGTCGTTTTTTACTGGTCCGACCGCCACGGCGCCGGCCAGTTTGCGCGGTCCGCTGACGCTGTGGCATGCGCTGGTCGAGCACTTTAAGATTACCGCGCAGTTGCGCGTGACGGTGGACTCCCAAGTGCCCACCGCCCGCGGCATGGGCTCCAGCGCGGCCACTGCGGTGGCGCTGACCCGAGCGTTTTATCATTACGCCCACGTGCCGCTGACGGCAGCCGCTTTGCAGGAGTGGGCCAGTGTCTCGGAAGACATCATTCACGGCACCCCCAGCGGCATTGACGCCGCGACAGCAGCCAGTGCTGTCCCCCTGTGGTTCGTTAAGGGGGCTCCGCTCGTGCGGCTGCGCGATCCGTTGCGCGGTGTGCTGGTGATTGCCGATTCGGGGAAGCAAGGAGAGACAGGTCCCGCGGTCGCTGCAGTAAGAAAATTTCGAGCCGAGCAGCCCACCCAGGTCAATGGTGCACTGACCACCCTGGGTCACATTGCCGAGCAGGCGCGCACGGCCATCAAAGACAATGACTTGCCCGCGCTGGGGCGACTGCTCGATCATGACCAGGCCATTCTGCAAGCGCTCACGGTCAGTGATCCCCTTCTGGACCGGCTCATCGGCGTGGCCCGCCAAGCTGGGGCCCTCGGCGCTAAGCTCACCGGCGGCGGCCGGGGGGGCTGCCTCATTGCGCTTTGCCCCGATCTGCCCGCCGCCCAGCACGTGGCATCGGCCTTGCAAGCCGCTGGCGCACCGGCGACGTGGATCGATCCGCTGGATTCCGGGGAGGTGCCCGCATGATGCCGACGCCGCAATGGGCCCGCGCCCATACAAATATTGCCCTGATCAAGTACTGGGGGAAGAAAGATCCCAAACTGATGCTGCCGGCCAACGATTCATTGTCGCTGACTTTGGCCGATTTCTATACCGATACCTTGGTCCGATTCCGCGGGGACTGCCCTGGTGACAGTCTGACCATTGACGGGCAGCCGGTCAGTGCCGGGGCCTTGACCAAAGCGGTCCGGGTCCTGGACGAAGTGCGCCGCCGTGCCGGTTTGACGCTGCCGGCCCAAGTAATCAGCCGGAATCACGTGCCCACCGCCGCCGGTCTGGCCAGTTCTGCTTCTGGTCTGGCGGCACTGGCCGCGGCGGCGGCCCAAGCCGCTGGACTGCACTTGACCGAACAGGAATTGAGCCGTATCGCTCGGCATGGGTCCGGCTCGGCGACCCGGTCGGTAGCTGGCGGTTTTGTTCGCTGGTATGCCGGGACGGACGATGCCTCTTCTTACGCTCTGCCAGTGGCGGCGGCTCCCGCCTTGCTGCAGGACATCCGGGTGCTGGCCGTGATTTTCTCTGACCAGCCCAAGGCCATCGGCAGTACTGCCGGGATGGCTCAGACCGTGGCCACGTCCAGCTACTTTCCGGCGTGGACCGAGCGGGCCGAGCGCGACTTGGCGGCGCTGCTGCCGGCATTGGCCGCTGGGGACTTCCCCCGGGTCGGGGCCATCGCCGAGGGTAACGCCTTGGCGATGCACGCCCTGACGTGGGCAGCGCGGCCGCCCTTCACGTATTTTCTGCCGGCGACGCTGGCCTTAGTCCAGGGCATCCAAGCTTGGCGGGCCGCGGCCCCGGTACCGGTCTATGCCACCATCGATGCGGGGCCGAACGTGAAGCTGTTGACGCTGGCTGACCATGTAGCCGCGGTCCAAGAGTGGCTCGCCGACCATTTCCCGACAGCGCGGGTCGTCGTTACCCATGCCGGTCCCGGGATCCAGTATTATCCAGAGAGAAAGGAGCCCCGCTGATGCCCGATAGTAAGCACCCCTATCCGAAAAACCCGTATTCTCGCCGCAAAGACGAACACTTAGCCCTGGCCACCCGCTTCCACGGCGATGATAACGGGCTGGACCAGGTCCACTTTGTACACCAAAGCCTGCCCGCCGTTGCCACTGACCAAGTCGACATCGGCACCGCTTTTCTGGGTCGGCACTTTCCCACTCCGCTGTACATCAATGCCATGACCGGCGGTTCTGCCCGGGCCAAGGTGATCAATGGCCAGCTGGCGACGATTGCCGCCCGGCTGCACTTGCCCCTGGCCACCGGCTCTCTGTCCGCGGCGCTGAAGCTGCCGGTGCTGGCGGACAGCTTTACCATTGTGCGGGAGAATGATCCGGACGGCTTTATTCTCGCCAACATCGGCGCTGACAAGACGGTGGCGGATGCGCAGGCCGCGGTGCGGCTGCTGGCTGCCAACGCCCTGCAGATCCATGTGAATGTCGTGCAGGAGACGATCATGCCGGAAGGCAGTGTGACCCCTGATTGGCTCGCCCATATTCAAGCGATTGCCGCTGCTGTGGATGTGCCCGTGGTCGTTAAGGAAGTCGGTTTCGGGATGAGTGCTGAGACACTCGCCCAGTTGGCGGCGGCCGGCATCACCACGGTCGACATCAGCGGCCGCGGAGGGACCAACTTCGCCGAGATCGAGAACGCCCGCCGCCCCGACCATGCCTATGCTTACCTGGCCGATTGGGGCTTGACCACCGTCCAGAGCGTATTAGAAAGCCGGGCCTTCCCGGGCACAATCTTGGCTTCCGGCGGGATTCGCGATCCCCTCCAGGTGCTGAAAGCTCTGCGCCTGGGCGCCAGCGGCGTGGGCGTCGCCGGTGCGGTACTGCGGCCGCTAGAGAAAGAGGGGCCAGAGGCGGCGGAAGCCATGCTCCGGCAATGGCTGGCGCAGCTTCCTGCCCTCTTCGCCCTGGTCAACGCGGACACGATCACTGCACTCAAAAAGCAGCCCATCTGGTATGATGAGCTGCTTCTGAGCTATGCCAGGCAACGGCGTTTGGTGTTGCCCTAAACGCGCAATCCCTTGGGATAAAAATTCTTAATCGTGCCATTCACACAATGACCGATGCCGAATCCCGTGCCGGCGAAAGTGACCAGGCCCCAGTGGCGGCCGCCGATCGTCGTTGGTAAAGTCTCGCCGTGGCGGTAGCGCTCGGCGTCTGACATCGTCAGGTCGGCCCGGTACCGCCAGGCGCTGGCGGGTAAGGCCAACGCCAAGGCGTGGTTCGGAACCAGCCGGTCGCGTTTCAAATCCGCAATGATCAGTCCCGGCCGCAGAATACGCAGCCCATTCGCGGCCATTGGAAACTCTGGCGGCAGCGCCACCACATGGTCGCCAAAGCGGCTGACCGACGAGGGCAGCGGGATGGTCATTGTTTCTTTCCAAAAATCAGTCAATAACCGGGTCTCTGCCCGGGTCAGCGGGACCGTCACAGGGTGGGCGGTCTTTTTTTTGCGCTTAGCCGCCGCCGGGCGGCGGTCGGCCAGCGGCCGCTGGTAGTGCAAATGGGCCACAAAATGCCCTTCCCCCCGGACGAGATGCGGCCACAGCCGGGCACAGCCGCTCAATGCCGTGTTTCCATCCGCCCATTCCGGTCGGCCGGCGGTCATGCCGCCGATCAAAGGAATGGGAACCACGCTGAGCCCAGGGTAAGTCGACAGCAACCAGGTAATGATCTGTTCATCCTCTTCCGGACTGAACGTGCACGTGGAGTAAACAAGATCCGCCTCATCCGTCAGCATGGGCATAATATCCGTGAGGATACCTCGTTGCCGCGCAGCACACTCGGCCGGGTATGCGGGCTGCCAATACTGCATGGCCGCCGGGTCTTTACGAAACATGCCCTCCCCGGAACACGGGGCGTCCAGTAGGATACGGTTGAAGAAATGGGGAAAGGCCGTAGCCAAGCCGGCGGGCGGTGCACTGGTGACGACTGTTTGGGTCGCTCCCCAGCGTTCCACGTTTTCACTCAAAATTTTGGCCCGGCCGTGATCAATGTCGTTGCTGACCAGCAGGCCGCTAACCCCCATCTGGCCAATCAGGTCAGTGGTCTTGCCGCCAGGGGCGGCGGCCACGTCCAAGACGCGGTCTCCCGGCTGGACACCGAGTTGCTGGGCCACCGCCATGGCACTGGGCTCCTGGGAATATACGGCACCTGTCCAAAAAGCCGGGTCGCGGCCGCCTACGGTGCCGTAATAGCCTTGGGTATTCCAGGGGACCGGATCGTCTGTTGGTGGCAAGAAATCTGCAGCGCGATGCAATGGATTGACCCGAAAGCCCTTATCGGCTTCCTCGTCAAAACTGGCTAAAAACGCCGGGGCTTCAGTGCCCAGCAAGTGCTGGTACTTTTCTGCAAACCCGGCTGGCAGGTCAGTCATCGTTTTCTTCCTCCTCTTCTGCATCTTCCTCGGCTTCGGTTAACACGTAACGCTGCTTGGTCCGCAAAATTGCGGTCACCACCAATACCGCTTGCAGGAGACCGAACAGGGCGGCGGTAACGAAGATCTGATGATAACTGAGCAGGTACAACCAGCTGGAGGCCGCGACATAGCCGGCGATCATGCCGACCAAGCCATATAAGAAATATTGGCGGATGTATCCGTATTGCAAATGGCGGTAAAGCAGTCGGTCCAAGCGGCTGGCATTAAGCAGCTGCCGCTGGCGGTCAACAAACGCTCGGGCCAGGCCAATGAGGAGAAGCAGCGCGATGGCCAGGATGGCAATCGTCCAAACTAGTGGACTGACTTGCCGACCGTTACTACCGGCGACGGTATATTTGGCTTTCGTGAACCGGCTGGCCTGGAAGAGCTTTTTCGCAGTTTTCTGCTTGGTCGTGGCGAGCGTTCCATCGATGTAGATCGTGTACCGGCGCAGACTTCTCGTCAGCATTGACTGGTCAGTGGACAGCGAGATGAACACGTGATTATTGATATCGGCCTTCTTCGCCGCGCCCACGGTGCCCACCACACTGAGGTAGCGGTTGCCAGTATCGTAATACTTCTGATTCGCCGGCTGGTAGAGCTTCTCCGTCACCGCATCGCCCACGACAACGAACGGCACAGGGGCACTGAAGTCTGTATCCCCCAGCATGCGCCCGGAACTGATCGGCAGCTGGGTATAATTGCCAGCGGCGAAGACATACGTCACGGATTTGTGCGCTGGAGCGGTAATTTGCACTTGGTAATTCGTCAAGCCGCTCTGACTGAGCTTCGTGAGCAAGCTGGGGATAGTCTCCCGGCTCTTTGTGTGGACCCGCAAGGCATCAGCCGAGAGGCCATTCCGGTTCAGCCGGTCCTGGTACGTCTGCTGGTCGTTAATACTGAAGGCCCAGACGATAAGGAAGAATGCCAGGAAGTTGCCCAGCAGGAGGAGCAGTTTCTTTTTGATCTTCAAGACCTCATTTCTAACTGATGAGAAAAGCGCGTTCGTTGACCAGGTCGAAGCGGTGCAGTGTTCGGTTCAGCGCTCGGGTCAACGGTGTCGTGTGCAGGTGGGCATGATTCCAGAAAACTGCAGAATCCGTGACGCCGCGGTATTCCCCGACGATCAGCAAATCCCCGCTGAACTGCGCCGCGCGTAAGCGTTGCAGCACTTGCCAATCCACGGGGCTGCCGTCCGGGCTCCACGCCCAGACGTAAGCATCTGTTGAAGGCAGCGTTTGCGCGACAGCGGCGGGCGCCGCTATATTCTGAACGGGATACCAGGGCACGGCCCCGGTGCCGTTGGCGGCTGCCCAGGAGCGGTCGTCAGTGGCGGACACGGTGATGCCCCGGGCGGCCAAACCCGCGGACAGCATCGCGTTGCCGGCCATCAGTTCCACGACCCGGCGGTCCTGCCAAGCAGCAGCCAGGGTATCAACAAAGGGTACCGTGATCATCGCCCACACACCGAATTCGCGGGAAATAACATGCCGGAATTCCGTTAACAAATGGTCTAGCGTGCGGATCTGGTCGGATTCTCCCGGATACGCCCACAACAAAGCAGCCAGCTCATCTTCCGCTAGCGCTAAACGGGGCAGCGGTGCCGGCGGCAAGTGGTGCGCCTGGAGGGCGGCAGCAAATACCTGCATGGCCCGCACGCGCCCGCGGATGCCTGGGGCGGTGGCGGCATACCGCTCGGTAAGTGCGGCCAGGCGCTGCCAATACTTTTCTCCAATCATCATGGTCACTATTATAAGCGCTGACGGCGTTCGCGCAAAGTCGCCAGCCGGTGCTGCTTGCGGTAAACTAGATGAGTAAGCGCTATTGCGATAGAAAGAAGGATCTCCATGGCAATTGAATGGAAGCAGGAAAACAGTATCACTCGGGATGGAGAAGGGCCGGAACAAACAGAACCGACAGAAACGATCGTGCCGGCATCGATCCTCTTGCCGCCGGTGGCGGCGGACATCAGCTGGCCGGACTTTGTGCAGACGTGTCAGGCCGCTTGGTTCCCCGGCACCCGAGCCAAAGTGGCGGCACCCGCGTTGACCAAAGGGGTCACGGCGGCGCACATGCCCGTCTGGGAACTGTTTAACGGGGACACATTAACGAATGCTGATTTCACGACGCTGTGGTATCCCACCACCGACGGTCCGTGGTTTACCGAAGGGGCTGACTGGTGGGAGACCGCCGCGATTCTGACGGCGGCGAAGCGGATCGGTACACCGGCGGCCGTGCGGACGCTGCGCACGGGCGACCCGCTGGCCCAGCGCTTGATCAGCATGACCGTTGATGACCAGCGCGTTGCCTTTGCACCGGGGGCTGAGGTGGATCCCGGCAGTACGGCCGATCCCAATCGTTTCGCCCTGGCTGCTCTGGGCATTTATACCACCCTGGCCTACATCTGGCACGCCGCTGGCCGCCCCCACGCGCTTACTTTCGTCACGACGAACGGCAGCCCGGCGCTGTCTCAAGCCATCGCTTGGGGCCGGGTGAACGGCTACCCGTGGCACGTTCAACTGGCGGATCCGCGCATCGATCCGGCCGTCGTCGAACAGTGGCTGCGCCACGTGCAAGTGACTCAAAATTACACGCTGGGGGCCGATGCGGCGCTCTCCTTGGCGACTGCGGAGCAAGTGGAGGAATCCGTCGTCTTAGGCAACTTCAACCCATACTTAACCGCTGACGTCGCCCTGTCGGCCGTCACCAACCGGGAACATCCCCACGATGCCCTGGCCGCCAGTCAGATCCTCAGCACGATCATCGCCCTGCCCGTTCCTCGGGTCTTTCGCAAACTGCGGCGCACCGAACCGACCCCGCTGCCGGCCCTCACCGCGGACCTGTGGCAAGCCTGGCTGACGGCCGCCCAGACTGCTCAAGCCTAACGTGATTCGCCAACCCCTGGGGAATGCGGTAGAATAATTGGTGACTTTATTACATTAGGGATGTGGACAGTTTGAAGGATTCGAAGAAAACAGGGGCACCGGAAGAGGAAGAAAGTTTTGGCCATTGGCTCGTGCAAACGATCGGGCTGACCGTCGTCTTCGTCGGCATCGTGGTCCTGCTCTTCACTTTTGTATTGGCGAACGATCAAGTCTCCGGACCGTCCATGCAGCCGACGTTTGAATCAGGCGACCGGATCATTGCCCTGCGCCACGATAAGATCGACCGCGGCGACATCGTCATCTTGAAGGCGCCGGACGAACCCGGGGCGTTGTACATCAAGCGGGTCATCGGCATGCCCGGCGACACCGTCCAATCGAAGAACGACGTGATGTATATCAACGGGAAGAAATACCCTCAACCGTTCCTCAAGACTTACGAATCCGAGCTGCCCTCGGGCACGCTGTACACCAACAATTTCTCCCTCAAGACCCTGGCCACGACCCATACCAACAAGGTCCCAGCCAGCAGCTACTTCGTCATGGGGGACCACCGCAACGTTTCCAAGGATAGCCGGATGCTGGGCTTCATTAAGAAATCCAGCATCGTCGGAGTCGTCAAGCTCCGTTATTGGCCGCTGAATCAAATGCGCACGTTCTAACCGAAGCGCGAATACAAAAACAGCCGCGGCATGTGCCTGCGGCTGTTTTTGTACCCTCCGTTAGAATTGATCGATGACGGCCGGCGTCAATTGTTTAATGAGTTTGATGGCCAATGCTTTGGCGGCTGCAAAGTCATCGTAAGCAATGTAGCAGTAGGCGGTGTGGGCAAAGCGCACCGGCACGCTGATGACAATGGTCGGCGCCCCGCCGTAAAGGTTGATCACGGCACCATCATTCCCGCCGCCGGAGCGGACAGACCGCTGGTACTTGATGCCCTCTGCCTGCGCCGTCTGAATCGCCAGCGCCTGGAAACGGGGGTTAGCGATGATCGACGTGTCGAAGTCCCGCAGCATCGGGCCGCGGTGCAACCCGGACTGGATCATGTAATCCGGCATGACGGTATCGTCGGCGGGCGCGCCTTCGAAGACGATGGCCAAGTCCGGCTGGATCTTGCGGACCATCACGGTCGCTCCGCGCTCACCCACTTCTTCCTGGCTGGACAGGGAGCCGACGACATCGACCGCCAGCTCCTCGTCGGCCAGGTCCTTGATCGTCTCCAGCAGCAAGGCCGTGCCGATGCGGTTGTCGAAGGCCTTGCCCAGCAGCGTATCGGACTGGGGGATGTACTCGCATTGCACTGCAGGTACGACTGGCGCACCGACGTCGATGCCAAACTTGGTCCGGACCTCATCGGCACTGGTGGCGCCGACATCGATGGTCAGTGCGCTGACCGGCGGCAGCGTCCGTCGTTCCTCGGCCGTCATGAAGTGCGGCGGCGTACTGGTGATGATGCCCGGCAGCCAGTCCCCGTCATTGTTGCGTACCCGGACCTTGTGCGCCGGCAGCGTGACCGCCGCTTGGCCGCCCACGGTGACAAAACGCATCGTGCCGTTGGGCTTGATGGCCTGGATCATGTAACCCACTTCGTCGCTGTGGGCATCCAGCATCAAGCGCGGTTTGATCTGGGTATTGCCGTGCCGGCTCAAGCGCAAGTTGCGCATGTGGTCTTCTTGGACGTCGGCATACGGCGCCACGTAATCTTTGGCGATTTGCACGACGTCATCTTCGAAGCCGGAGACACCGTTGGCATTGCTTAAGTCGCGGATCAGCGCGATGGATTCTTCTTTACTCACTGGGGGCAGCCTGCTTTCTATCCACACCGGGATCGTCATCGACCACGATGGGTTCATTGAAGTTCTTGTTGTAATAATCGACTGTAATGACCTTGTACTTACCGTTGGGGAACTTGACGACGATCTCCCCGGGGTTGACCTTGAGCATCCGGCCGTGGTCGAAGACGATCAGGTGGGTCGAATCGAAGTCGGCCTTGGTGCCCAAGTCTGCGCCGAAGAACTCTTCGATGGCCTGCTGGCTCATGCCCGCTCGGTAAGGCAGAAAGTGCGCCATCTGGGCAGTGGAAAACGCTGCAAATTCACCCTGCGGAAAGGCCGCTAACGTGTTATCTGTCATGGCTTAAGACTCCTCTCATACATCAGTATAGCAGGCGCTGAAAACTTTGACGAATCACGGCCAATTCGCTATGCTTAATAATAGAAACGTTGAGGAGGGCCCACAAACATGGCGTTATCAAAATTTGCAGAGCAGATCATTCGGTTCCAAAAACAACATGATATGACGGACGGAGAAATGGCGTTTTCCAGCCACTTCTCCGTTGAGAAGATCCACGACTTCAAGTCCGGTGAAGCAACGCCCACAACGGATGAGGAGAAAAAGCTCCGGGAATACATGAACAGCAACTAATCGTGCTCTCCCCCGCCGGCCGCTATTCCCGGCAGCGGCGGCCGGCACACTTGAAGCGCTGCAGCGTTGGCTGCGGCGATTTTTTTTGGCCAAATGTGTACGTTGAGCGGTTTTAGCGGGGAGGATGGAACAGTCTACAGTCTTTCGTCGTACCCGGTGACTCCAGGCTACGCGGGCGGGGGCGGCGACGCGAAGCTAGTACGAAGCCGGTCCTGCGGAGCTAGTGGTGACGGCGGTTTGAGCCCGCAAAGTGCGCGG
>NZ_KI271582.1:375400-383349 GCF_000469325.1 Schleiferilactobacillus shenzhenensis LY-73
ACCGCGCATCTTTCCCATTCCAACCCGCTGAACGAAAAAAGCTCCGCGGGAAAATGTACTTCCGCGGAGCTGATGTGACGTCGATTTCTTACTGCAAAATGTTACAGGTTCTCGTCCATGTTGAACGTGAGCTGGGACAACTCGATACCATCCATGATCAAGTCGCTCATCAACGCCTTGGCCTTGTCTTGGTAATCGGCCACGATCTTGTAGTTCTGCCGGGTCAAGAATTCGGTCAGGTCTGCCGGGTCTTTGATCTCAGCCGCCTGCTTGTCGATGGCGGCAATGAGCTCGCGCTTGTGGCGGCGGCCTTCCTTCAAGTAATCCAGATCCTTCTGGATGAACTTAACGTAGTGGCTCTCCACTAAGAATGACAGAGACTTGTACAGCCAGTAAGCACTCTCGTAGTCGTGGGTCAGCGGCGTGTGGGACCAGCTGGGATCTGTGTCGTTGGCGTTGGTGTAGAAAGGTACGTACGGGGCAAATGCCGGGTAGCCTTCGCAGATGTGCATGATGGCGCTGTAAGCTTCCGGCACATCGTTGCGCAGTTGCAGAATGTGGGAGTTCTGGGTGCGGTTCAGGCCGATTGGCCGATACCGCAGGCGGTCCGCCTTGTCGGCGTGACCCATCGGATCATAGGGCGTCTCGTTATAGTGCGACCCGAGCAGATATTCGATGTCGTCTGTGGAGACTTTCTGCGCCGGCTTCAAGATGAAGGGCAGCTCGCCGTCTTCAGGATCTTGTTCGAGTTCCGGATTCAAGCGGCTCTCGATGTACCATACCCGCGGGGTGTTGTAGTGGCGGTCTTTCTCATTGAACGTGCCGAAGATGTGGCGGAAGTTCCAGCGGTCGAAGTCGGGGTTCAGGTGGTTCTTCTCGACGAAGTCCTGGATGCCGTCGGACCACATGAAGTCGTCCGTCTTGCTGAAGTCAACGTCTTGAATGGCCACTTCGTTGGCAGCAACCGCGTAGCAATCGTCGGGGATCCGCTGAGCGACCCAGTGGTGACCGGTGACGATTTCCATGTACCAGACCTCGTCATGGTCAGAAAACAGAACGGAGTTGCCAGCCGCAGAACCAAACTTAGCAATCAGCTTGCCCAGGTACTGGACACCGTCACGGGCGGAGTCGATGTACGGGAGCACCATCGTCTGCATGCAGTCCTCGTCCAAACCGTCCTTCGTGTTCAACGGGTCGTACGCCAGACTGCGTTCATTGCCGTAAGTGCTCTCGGTGCAGCTCATGGCCACGTTCTTCTCGTTGATGCCGCTCTCGTCATAATAGCCGCGGTGTTTGTAATCCACGTTGGGAACGGCGTTGTAACGGTAGCTGTCCGCCGGCAGCTCGGCTTGGAAATCATTCAGCCAGGACTTGAGGATCCGGCCCGGTTTGTTGTGCACGGCCGGCTCCATATAGAACCGCTGCGGTGTCAACGGCCGAAAAGTATCGTCGTTCCGGGCAATCATCGTGGACCCATCCAGGGAGGCCTTCTTACCCACCAGGATGGAGGTACATGCTTTCAAATTTTTCAAAATTCGCACCCTTTTCTTCTACTTAGATAACACTTACACGATACAGGCAGGAAAAAAAGTTGTCAACCGAAGGCGCCGGCTACGACCCCTCGCCTGGTCTGTCTGATGCGTTCTTACCGGCCTTGAGCGGTGCCCGCCAGTAGTGGCCGTAAACCTTCTTTTGGGGGTCGCTGCCCCGGTTCAAGTAGTAGAATAAGCGCGAGACCCCGCGGCGGAGAAAGACGTCGCCAGGGGGCAACTGCCCATCGGCTTGAAGAAAACGAACGGCTTGGGTGTAACCTTTGAAACTTTTGATCAGCTCCCCTTTTTCGTCCCGCATCTCAATGTAACGGTCTTTCGGGGTACGATAGACTGACCGTTCTTGCCATATTTTGATTTTCTCTTGGCGAGACACGGCCTTGAGATTGACCAAGGCACAGTTGGCCTCATCACCGTCCAGATGAATGACCTCCTGCTGCGGATCGTGCCGATTGAAAGACATGTCGAATGTTCCCAGAACGAGTTTATCTAACCGGTAAATCCGATGCTTGCCGCGTCGGGAAGCAACAAAATAGCATTGGTGCCGCCGCCGGCTGAGTTTCAACATCTTGTCTGGATTGTCAACGTTGCGTACCCGGCCTAAGCTGCTGACTTCATATTGCCATTCGCCAGTGATTGGCAGCCAAATTTCGGCCATGATGGTTCCCCTCTCCGTCTTCTGATACACTTATGGTATCGGAAACAACACCGGAGAGACGCTGATTGTGCATATGCAACAAGAGGCTGTTTCAGGGGTTACTGGGGATGGAGGAAAGCCATGGAACTCGGAGAATTCATGCGTCACCAACGGATCGATGCCCACCTGACCTTGCGGCAGGTTGATCACGACATTATTTCAGACGCGGTTCTGTCACGGTTTGAACGCGGAGAAAGTGAGATCAGTGCGGAGACTTTCGTGCAATTGCTGCCGCGGCTTTACGGGACGGTGGGTTACCTAGAGAGCCAATTTCTGATGGAGAATCGGGATCGTGTCTTTTATCCGGTGAATGAGGACGGCACCGTTGCCGGTTTAGCAAGGCAGCGGGATTTCTATAAGGCCCAATATCAGCATCATCCCTGGTTGTATTATCGCCTGGCAGCGATTCGGTTCAGCTTATTAGCGAATATGTACACACCAGAGTTTCTGCCGACAGATAAGCAAACGGAAGTATCAATCCTGTTTGACTACTTGGAATCAGTGAAAGACTGGGGAGAATTTGAGATTGGATTGTTATTGGCGATGTCTCATTATACTTTGACTTCCAATCAGATTCACAGCATCTGGCCGATGTTGATCTCGTTTATCAGTCACCACAACGATAGTTTTTCAATTCATTGGCAGCCGTCTGAATATTGTGATGCCATCGGTGTATGTCAGTCGCTCATCTGGACCACTATCGCTTATCAAGATTTTGATGAGGCAGCAGAGATGGCTAAGACGTTAAGCAAGTTTTCGATGCAAGGTAATATTGTTCTTCTATACAACCAAGCAAGTTACCGGATGATGCTGGCATATCACGATGCACCGAGTCCAGCATTAGATAATAGATTTCGACAGTTGGTGGCCATGTGGACCAATGAGATGGTCCCTGGGCATGCTGCTAAAGTACTTAAACAATGGGATGAATTCACGACAACAGAAAGAGCCCAACATGGAAATTGAGAAGAAGTTCGCATACTATCGCAAAGAGCGCGGTTTGAACTTACGGGAAGTCAGTCGCGACATTATCGCGCCAAGCACCCTTTCCCGATTTGAACAAGGTAAGACACATTTGTCAGCAGTGACCTTTGTTCAACTGATCAATCGGCTCCAAGTGAACTGGGAGAAGTTTGTGCCAGACTTAATCGATCTCCACGCCCATATTCTGGATGAGCTCAAGTGGTTCGCATTGGCGGGCAATCAATCCGCCATCACCGCAGCCATGACGGAATTTCTCACGATTGGCGGCATCCAAGAGAACATGGACTACGCCGATTATTGTACCTTGCTGCTGGTTCATTACTTTGATGTTGCCCTGTCTCCAACCGACCAAACGGTCCAGAGGGCGATGGCGCAAATCCTCGATACGCCCCTATGGTCTGCATTTACTATCGCCATTGCCCACGAGCTGGTTGCTCTAACACCCGTCATTTCGCTTTCAGCACTACTCACAGAAAATATGGCCCAATTGACGCGATTGACTGATAACCGCCGAACGCTCTTCACGTCCGGTTTGGCGGACATCCAGCTGGACGGGATATTACGTCTATTGCGTGTTGGCGAATACCCCGCTGCTCAGACTGCTTATGAACAATTTGCTGGCGGGGACACCCAGCCGCCCTTTTTGGAAGGCCGTTTGAAACAGGAAATCGTGCGGATTTTGTTACAAGCAAAGTCGGGTGAAAGTGCCGACTTCGAGCGAGTCGCCACGATTTTGAATAGCTTGCAGATCATGGGCGCCAAGGAGTATCTGAGGAGTCTAGTCCCCTTGATTCAACCTCTCCTAACGGATGCAGGGATGACGACGAACCTGTTTGATTTGCCTGCGTTGTATGCTGCGTATGGCAGCCATTGGCGGAATCCATAATGGTGCTTGGTTGTGGTGCTGCTTCGCAGCGTGCCCGTATTCGGCAATCCAACCAGCAAACCCCCCCACGGCGAAATTTTGGCTGTGGGGGGGTTGCTGGTTGGTGTTGTGGAAGGAACTCAATTCGACAATTGACTGATTTATGCGCTGGAAGTACTTTATTTGCTTTCGGCCATGCCGGTCACGACTTCGTCCGAAATGTGCTTCATATCATCAGTGTCCAGATGGTCCACAAGCCACAACTTGTGCCGGTTGATTAATTTCTCCGCGAAGTTTCTCGCCCAGCGGGCATTGGCTCTTTCGTTCTCTGGCAACTGGGTATACTGCGTTGAAACAATTTGTTCTAGCAGGTCGGTGTTAACCGTAAACCGCTTCGTCACGATTTGAGTCACAATTTGAGCAATTTCCGTTGGTGTGTAATCTGCAAATTCGAGGGTATAGGGAATCCGTGAACGCAAACCCGGGTTGGTGTCCAGAAAATGCTGCATGGGCTGGGAATAACCAGCAAAGATGGCCACAAAGTCTTGGCGGTGATTCTCCAATTCCGTGATGAATGTTTCTACGGCATTCTGACCGAAGTCCTGACCAGTTTCGCTGGTCAGTTGGTACGCCTCGTCAACAAACAAGACGCCGCCTAAAGCATCGCGAATCGCTTTGCTGGTCTTCGCTTCCGTTTCACCGATATACTGGCCAATCAGTGCCGCACGATTCACCTCGCTGACCGTGTCTTTGGGTAGGACCCCGAGGTTGTAAAACAACTGAGCCAGGATTCTGGCGACGGTTGTTTTCCCAGTACCGGCATCGCCGGCAAACACCATGTGGTAGGTCGGCCGGTCTTCTTCGCCGAGCTTACTGCCCATCTTTTGGCTCACACGGACCTGGTCAACCAAGTCGTGGATTGTTTGCTTGACTGCCGCTTGGCCGACGAGGCCATCCAACTCAGTCAACAAGGCAGCCACTTTGGCGGCTTTCTCATCCTCTGCGCCGCCCATCAACCTGTCAATATCACTGTCCAGCACTTGGGAGTCATCACGCGTCGGGTCGGCTTGGACAGCGTCTATCACCACCCCCAGGAGTTTTTCATTGAATGTCCTGATCCAGCGGCCGTTATCATGGTTGATATCGTTCTTGTACGCTTTCATCACCGCAGTCCGGTAGTATGGGTCGTTTACGGTGAAGCCTTGGGCGGTCAGCTGCCGCGAGCCAATCTCAGCAATTTCTTCTGGGGTGTAATCCGCAAAGTGGAACCAATTTGTGATGCGTGAACGCAGCCCCTGGTTCATGCTGAGCAAATCCTGCATGGGCTTGGTGTATCCGGCAAAGATGATCATCAACTCATTGCGGTGATCTTCCATGTACTTCATGATGGTGTCGACGGCTTCCTGACCCCAGTTGGTGCTCCCGCCTTCTTGGTAAAGGTTATAGGCTTCGTCGATGAATAAGACGCCGCCCAGGGCTGATTCTAAGACCGCCTGCGTTTGGATCGCTGTCCCGCCGACATTCTGGGAGACCAAGTCAGCTCGGGAGACTTCAACATAGTGATCCGTGGGCAAAACGTGTTCCTCATACATGATTTGGGCGACTAACCGGGCAACCGTCGTTTTTCCTGTGCCGGGATTACCGAGAAAAGCGGAATGCAGTGAGGCCGAAATGGCTTGTTGATGGCCCTCTGCCCTCTTCTTGTTAAAGACGGCCACATTGATGAAATGTTTGACTTCTTTTTTCACATCCTCGAGCCCAATCATGTCGTTCAGCTTCCCCATGGCTGATTCTGGACTTGGTTCCTCCTGATTGGTGGGTTCGGGTGAATCTTTGTCGACCTGTTTTTCAACTGGCGCGTCATCAGAAGCTTTCGCGGGTTGTTCAGTCGCACCATCTTTTGCAGAATCAGTCTGATTTTCTGGAGCAAGTCCCGATGTTCCACCCTGCTCCTTTTCTTCGGTACTGGTGGCGCTCTCTTCAAGAATAACCTGGACATTGGGAATTTGTAAGACAGCAGTCGCGTCTTGCCTAACCGTGAGAACATGATTCTGGTCAATGTTCGTTAACTGGGCAGTGGCTGAACTGTCCAGGACGTGGGCAATTGATGAACCAATCGGCAGTACCAGATCATCTATCTGTAAATTTGTTTTTTCAGTTATGACAAATGTGTAAAAATTGATATCAGTGTTGAGAAAAATCAGACTGCCAGCGGACACTTTGCTGTCGACACAAATCAAAGAATTCCGAATCTGCGACGATTGAATGGCCAATGTGGAATGATCTACAGAGATGCCAGATATGTCACATTGCTCGATACTGACGACGCTGCCAACTGTATCGATGCCGAAGAAGTTTCTCGAACGTGTCATCACAGTACACGTTGTTAGTGCAATGCTTCCGTTCTGTACGACAACTGGACTGAACTTTTCTCCTGACGCGTTAAACTGAACGTTGGCGGCTGAGAAGGATGCTTTTTTGTTCACAACGATGATGTTCACTTCTGCAGATAATTCATTCAGAGTCAAGTTTTCCATTGTCAAATTGCCATTTTCACGGACACCAAAGAAGCCTGTGATGACAACATCGGACGGTGCCTGGCCCAGACCCCGAATTGTTACGTCTTGCAAACTAATACCAGTTTTGGTCAAATAATGACCTGGTTCAATAGCAATCGTGTCTCCCAGTTCACTGCCATTAATGGCATTCTCTAAGGTGAATTTCCCGGCCCCAATACCAACAACGCGTGTTTTTACCATGGCTTTCTCCCGTTCTCTTGATGATTCTGCGCAGGCTGGCTGCCCTAATTTTCAAATTATCATGGTTACCAATGGTCCCTCATTACCGAATTGTACCCAACGACAGGGCACAGAACTGGCTTTGAATCAACGTCATATTCTTGAATTCGTTACACCGACGGTCGCGACGCGATAATCAAATACGCCGCAACGACCAGAAGCATACCAATGAACAGTAGGCTATCCAGCAGATCGGGTAACAAATGGATCTGACCTAATAGACCGTCGATTAAGTAAATTGCTGGTGCAATCCACAACAATTTTGGATTGGCGCCGGCATCGTGAAAACGGCGGATAAACAGAGCAATCATGGGGACGACAGTGGCTAAAGCCCACAAAAGTAACAGCCCGAGGCCAAGCAATACGGGCCACATGTCCCCCATGGAAATATCGTATCCCATGTTGCTTAACCCGCCGTAAATGTTGGATAAGTGATTCAACCCGATGATGATAAAAATCAGTGGCACAACCATGATCAGGAAGTTGTCCAGCTGCCAATACCAGAACTCAGTACGGCTGGCCCGACCACGGAAGTTGGCATAATTGTGGAAAAACTGGTTCATGGCGCCCTTCATGCCCACCGAGTATGTAGGCGCAGCTATTGGTCGATTTGTTTGGCGAGGCACTGGCTGCGGTGTCGGCCGAGACGAGTATTGGTCGTATTGTCCTTGGTATTGATTTTGCGGGTTTCCTTGGTACTGATCTTGAGGCTGCTCTTGCTGTGATTGGTATTGCTGCCCTTGGTACTGATAATCTTGATACTGGATTTGGGGCTGCTCTGGGTGCTGATTGCTGGGCTGCTGTTGTTGATGAGCGGCTTGCATTCGCTGCTTCCTGCTGGTGTACATTTCTTGTTTCCTCCCTATTAATCGTCATCTGCAATATTATTAACTAGGTCATCACTACCAATTTGCAGCTGATCTAGTCTGAACTTCCCATGAATGTACGTCATTCTTGTACCGAATTCTTCTCTGTCACCATTTGCTGACGGAATGTCTCCCCCGCCATAGTACCCGTTCTTTGTCACTGTACCGTCTTTCAAGCGGTAGCCGCCG
>NZ_KI271582.1:383359-403006 GCF_000469325.1 Schleiferilactobacillus shenzhenensis LY-73
GCGGGATATTGCTCAGAATGTGCGCCAGCATAACCACCCCAGTACTTTTTAATTTCCTGCGTAATCGCAATGTCACTTAGTTTCCAATCGGAGTGCCCGTGTTGAGACATGTAATCGAACACAGCCTTTTGCAATAGGCCACCCTCGTCCACCTCCAAATGATCGTCCAGTCCCCTGTCTCCATGAGTTGCGGCCGGTGATGACGACGCAGCGGAATCTCCTTCTGACGATTTCTTTGCGTTGTGTGTTCTAGCATCATCTTTTGCTGATGACGTATTGCTCCCATTCACCGAAGCTTGTTGAGCGGGTGAAGGCATTGCCACCAGCCACAGCAATAATGCAACCAAAACTAGCATTACACCGCCGATTACGAGAGCCATTCTTTTTTCCTTTTTCCCCATGGGTCTTCTCCTGATCTTGTATGGTGTTATAAAAAGTAATCTGCCAAACAGCATAGAAACTGGACACAAACCAATACGCCAATACTTCCGTAACCATTCAGTGTCGGCAATATCTGAGAAATCTTGTTCCGATGTTCTGTCTCACATCATAGGGCTTTCAATCACGGGATGACGCCACTTGTGGATATGCAACAAGATTTCCCTCGGGCATACGCTGCCGAGCAAATCACCTTTCTCCCTGCACTGCAAAAAGGTATCATGGTTCCTAAAAGGAGTTGATCGTCATGGTATGGTTATGGATTCACCTGGCGGCCTGGATCGTGTTGGCTGTTGTCGTGGCCGTTGGTTTGCTGCAACGCTCGGCGAACGTGAAGGTCTGGGCGATGAGTGCCCGGGTGATTTACCTGGTTTCCATCGTGACCGGCATCGTTTTGCTGCTGCGGGTATGGCAGTACAATCCGGTGGGCAGCGTCATCAAGGTATTGCTGGCGCTGGGCTTCATCGCGTTCATCGAGATTGCCTTTGCCCGCAAGCAGCAGCACAAGCTGACCAGTACTTGGCTGTGGCTGGTGTTCGGCTGCTGCCTGGTCGTCGGTATCTTTGGCCTGTGGCTTGCCCAAGGGCGGCCGTTCGTCAGTTAGGAAGAAAGAAGGACTGCCTTTGGTGTGGTACGATGATCGCATCCAGGCCGCCATCGATGGGACGAACCCGATGGTGATGAAAGAAATGGCCGGCGGGTTTGCCGTGTTCGGTGATGTCCAATTTCTCCCCGGCTACTCGGTACTATTGCCTAAGCGGCCAGTGGGGTCGTTGAATGAGCTGAGTATCGGCGAACGCCAACTGTTTCTCACCGACATGAGCATCTTGGGCGACGCCCTGCTGGCCGTGTGCCAACCGGTGCGGGTGAACTATGATATTCTCGGCAACACAGACCAGTTCTTGCACGCCCACGTCTTCCCCCGCTATGCCTGGGAGAAAGCCGAACGCTTGGCGAAGCCGGTTTGGCTGTATGCGCCGGACAATTGGTCGGACCCGGGCAAGCACTATGATCCCGCTCGGGATGATCCGTTGCGGGCCCAAATTACGGCCTATTTGGACGCCCATGTCCGTTAGGTCAAAAAAAAGCGCGAGTCACAGCATTGCTGTGCTCGCGTTTTTTGGCTTATACCGTTTGGCGGTGATGAACAATCTGGGTGCTGCCGAGACCGGCAGCGAGGACGAGGACGAACGTCACACACACGGCTCCGGAGAACTGTGCCGGACTGACCATGGCCGTGATACCGTTCAAGTAGATGAACCAGAAGAAGGTCATGGTCATCGTGAACAGCCGGCCATTGTTGAACAAGGTACCGAGGCCTTGGGCTAAAGCGGCGGTGGCCAGGGCCACCAGCAAATATTGCAGCGCAGCGCTCGGCTGCCGCACGATGAACGGCCGCATCAGGATAACAGCCGCCGTGCCGCTGACCAGCAGCTCTGCCCCTTTCTGCCGTTCCCAGGCATTGGGGATGGTGTTCAGCCACGTCTGCCAACTGCTGGGGGCGGAGTCTAAGCTGCCCAGCCACGGAATCGTCAGCAGCCAGAGCAATGGTAAGCCGAACTGGTCTTGCCCAGCGCTGGGAATCAGCCACATCACGAGCCAGGTACCGACCAGCATCAGTCGGTACGTCAGCGATTGAGCGTGCCATTGGCGCTGGCCTTCTAACAGCAGTAAGTGGGCCCATTGGCCGCCGCTGGCGTTCACTGGGGCGTACGCCAATGCGGGCGAGTCGGTGGTTGTGGCGGCGGCTGGTTGATGCCGCGGCTGCTTTTCTCCCCAAGCCCGATGCATTAGAAGCGAAGCAATGACGGCCAGGGCGAAGGCCACCAGAACTTCGCCAATCATGAAGGTCAGGGTCGTACTGGTGAACGGCACGGGTGGGATATGCAGCGTGTGGGTGCCTTGCGGACCGGTGTAACTGCTGAGGAACTGAATGGATGACAGCCGCCGGCCGGTGGCTGCCCGACTGCCCTGATCCAGCGCCGCCTGCAGGGGCACACTGCCGCTGAGACTGAGCAAGCGGTGCCAGAACGCATGAGGATAAGTCATCTCGTCGGCAAGTTCATAAAATAGGGTAATCACGGCAATCGCAGTAATCATATTGTGGCGCTTCGCTGTGAGGCTCTCGACCAGCAAGGCAAGCGCCGCGATCAAGATGACACTGGGCAGTAATGCCAGAAACGGCGAAAAGAACGTGGCTAAACTGACGCCCTGCCCCGGGAAACGGATGAGGAGCATCAATACGGTCGCTGCGACGGTGAGCGCCCACATGATCAGGAGGACCAGGCAATTACTGAAGAATTTAGCCAGACCGTACCGCAACCGGGCAAAGTGCAGCGTCGTGACCCACGGCCATACGCCGCTGAGGCGGTCTGTTTGCAGTGCGTTTTCGACCACCCCGAAACCGATCATGGGGAGGAAGAAGCCAAAAATCTCGGCCGCACAAATTGACAGCCACGTGGGATTATCCGCTTGCCGGTAGATTTTGGGATCAAGCGCCATGACCTTGACGCCGGTGTCGAAACGGGGCGTACATATGATGGCAAAAATCGCCACAGCCCCCAGGAGCAGCCAGAATGACGGCCGCCGCTCCCGTTCCTTAAACGACGTGGACAGCATCGTCAGCATCACTGGTCACCGCCCTTCCAAAGCGCTGAGCGTCGCGTCTTCCAGGGTGGGGGTCACCGTGACGGCGCGGTCCGTTGGCGCAGCAGCGGCCACGGTGCGAATATGCACGCCGTCTGCGGCTTGCCGCATCTCGCTGACGGCTTGGTCGTCTTGAGGCGGCTGGCCTTGAGGTAAGACATATTCCCAGACGTGACCGTCAGCGGCTTGGATCAGCTGCTGGGCGGGCCCTTGGAAGACCAGCTGGCCGTCTTTGAGGAGCAGAAGCCGGCTGGCCACCGCTTCCACATCCGATACGATATGGGTAGAAAGCAGAACGATCCGCGTCCGCGCCAGTTCACTCAGGAGGTTGCGCATCATGATCCGTTCGATAGGGTCCAGGCCGGCGGAGGGTTCGTCGACGATGATGATCTGGGGTACGCCGAGCAAGGCGGCCGCCAGGCCCACCCGTTGGCGCATACCGCCAGAAAAGCCGCTCAGCCGCTGGTTCTGGGCAGCGGCCAAGTGGACCCGGGTCAGCAGCGCGCTGATTTGCTCTTCCGCTGGGGTCGCGGGCAGCCCTTTGATGGCTGCCAGGTAGCGTAAGTATTCTTTCGCGGTCAGCTGGGGAATGATCGGAACTTGCTGGGGCATGTAGCCGAGTACTTTCTTCATCTGCCGTGGGTGGTGCAGGATACTGTGGCCATCCAGCAGCACATCCCCGCTGGTGGGCCGCTCGAGAGTCGCCAAGATCTTCATCAGCGTCGACTTGCCCGCGCCGTTGGGACCGATCAGCCCCACCAACCCGCCGCTGCGGATAGTGGTCGTCACGCCGCGCAACGCGGTTTTATCCTTGAATTGCTTCGTTAACTGTTGAATCGTTAATTCCATGAGAAAAGCCTGCTTTCTGCTTCATGCCTGCTAGTCTACTGAATTATCCCCGTCATGGCTGATGAGCTGGAGCCGGTCGGCGCGGGTCCAGTTGGTCGTGACGTTGCGTTCGGTCGCTGCGTGAGAAAATAGGGTGTTATCCCCTGTTCCCGACTGCAGCCGATAACCGAGACGGCGGTCGGCGTGATGCACCGCGTTGTCGCCGTGGACATTGCTGACGGTGGTCTCGCCATGCAGTGCGGTCTTCGTCATATTGAAGTCGCCGCTCGTGAGGATGAATTTGGCCGCCGTGATCGTGCCGTGGGCAACGTTGATGTCACCGTCTTGGGCCGTGATCTGGGGGCTTGCCAGTGTTGTCCGGCTAAGCGTTACCTCACCGGAATTGGTGCTAATGGTGGTGTGAGCAGCGGCGGCGTCATGCATGGTCACATCACCATTCGCCGATGTGAGACGCAAGTGGTCGGTCTGCGGTGCCGCATAGGTCAATTCCCCCTCCTCCGTGTACAGACGGGCGTTAGTCAACTTTTGCGATTGGGGCAGTGTGACCGTGATCCGGGCCGCCTGGTTCATTGACAGCATGACACCAAAGGCCGGCGCACCCTTCTGGGTGATCTGGAGCACACCGTTCTTGACCTGGCTGTGCACGACCGTGTGGTTATCGGCCTCGACTTTCACTTGGTAATGGGTGCCAGTCTTGACCACGACGTCGAGGTCGGCGACATCAGCGGTGATGGCAGAAAACGGCCGAACATTTTTCGTATGGGTCACACTGTTCGCCACCGTGGGCTTCCCGGCCACGATGGCCACAGACTGCAAGCCGTGGTTAGCGGCGCCGATACCCATGAGTGCCAAGCCAGAAATCAGAAGCACGGCACCGATTTGCAAAAATTTCTTCATCATTGTTTTTGTCCCTCCATGGGTTTCTTCCCAATCCGCCGGTAGATCCACCGGAAGAAGCGGGCCGTCTGACTAAAGATGCCTTGCGTCGTCCACTTCACCACAGGGATGAAGAGCAGCCCCAGACCGGTACCGGCCAGGCCGAATCCGAGATAGGTCAAGCCGACCATGAAGTGACTGCCAATCAGGACAGCACCGCTATACAAACTGAAGAGACCCACGCCGATGCCGGTCACGACCACGGCCGCCAGAATGATGAGAATACTGAAGACGACACTGGCCACGACAATGATCAGAGCGAGCATGATGGCAAATAGGGCGATGCCCACGGGAACGGTCATTGGTGCTGAGAGGATGGCCAAGATAATCAGCCAGATTTGGCGGGCATTGCTGCGCGGACTCGGGGGTGTCCCCTGCGCGGCCGGTGCCGTGCTACTCTTGATGGAATAATCGGCCAGAATTTGCAAGGCCAGCTGGCGGGGACTGCCTAAAGCGGCCGTGATCGCGTCACCATCCGGCAAGCCGCCATCTTCCGCGTAATCTTGAAAATAGGTCACCGCTTCGGTCCGTTCATCCGCCGTCAGCGGCGCTAACAGCCGCGTGAGTTCTTGAAAATACGATTCACTTGTCATGGGGCACCTCCTTTGTCGGGTTTGCGCGGGTAGTGAAAAAATGGTCGATTGCCTGCTTGTACCCTGCCCAATTGGTTTCAATATCCTGCAATCTTTCTGCCCCCGCCGGGGTGATGCGGTAGTACCGCCTGTTGCGGCCTTCATAAGGCTGGTCGTACGTGGTGAGGTCGCCCTGCGCCTTGAGGCGGCGCAGCACAGGATACAACGTCGACGGCGATACACTGATCGTCTCTTGAATCTGCTGGGTCAACGCGTAACCGTAAGCATCATCATGCTGCAGCACCGCCAACACGATGCCGTCGAGCAAGTCCGCGCTGATTTGCATACTCATGGACCCGACCCCCTTTCTTGTTGTCTCACTTACTATATTATACGGAGTATAGTATTAGATGCAAGCCCATATCGTGACATAAAAAAGCAGCCGGCGGAAAACCGGCTGCGACAGCATCAAATCACCTTTCTGAACTTGAGTACCAGCAGTGCAAGAGCAAGGAGACCACCGATACTGGCAAATGCGGCACTGAACCCCCCCAATCTGAACGAGCCAGCCCTGGGCGGGGAACAGCAGGATCATGGTGAACGAGAAGAACATGCTGTCAACGCTGAGCAGTATTGCCCGTTCACTGCTGGGAATCATCGTGTTGTCGCGTAGCCCAGCCAGACGGTCGGGGGATAAGAACGAAAAAGTTTCGACAAAAAAAAACACGCCATCACAGACTGACAGTCAGCCGGCAATGCAGTGTCTCAGCAGAATACCCTAGACGATTGTGGCGGCTGGCGATGACAGAACGGCAAAAAGGGCGCACGAGGCCCCTGGGGTGCTAAAACATCGATCATCAGATGCATGAAACTGATCCAGCGGGTACTGGCCGTCATGGGCGCCGCCTCCTTTCGAAAAATGTGATTAGCACCAGTATACCTAAACCGCGCAGCACGTGACAATGTTTTTTGGTTGGTGCCTGCACGATTTTAGTCTGCCACCTTGACCCAGCCGCGGCTGGCGCCCAAAATGGGACTATTAGGAAATGGAGTGATCATGATGGCATTGATTGACCATATGAAAAAAGAATTGAGTGCGTTAAAACCCAGCGACATCTTGGCATTCAACCAAGAAATCAGCCAGATTCCGGATATTATCCAACTGACGTTAGGCGAACCGGACTTCAATACGCCGGACCACGTGAAGCTGGCGGCGATTGGGGCTATCCAGCAGAACAACAGCCACTACACGGCATCGGCCGGTTTACCCGGTCTGCGCCAGGCAGCGAGTGACTTTCTCTTCAACAAGTACGGCACGCGTTATGATCCGGCCACTCAGCTGCAAATGACCGCCGGCGTGACCGAGGGAGTCTATGCGACCCTGACCGCGATTCTGAACCCTGGGGACAGCGTAATCATTCCCACGCCCATCTTCCCGCTGTACATCCCTATCACGATGCTCAATGGCGGCGAACCGGTCTTTGTGAACACCGCTGACGACGGCTTCATTCTCGACCCGGAGAAACTGGCGGCAGCCATTGAAGCCCACCAGGATAGCGTCAAAGCCATTGTTCTGAACTTCCCGACCAACCCCACGGGGGTAACCTATAGTCGCTCAGACTTGGAGAAAATCGCCGCTGTTGTGCGCGGCAAGGACATTTTTGTCATCAGCGACGAAATCTATTCTGAGCTGACCTACACTAGCACCCACGTCTCCATGGGGGAGATTCTGCCCGAGCAGACCATCGTCTTGAATGGTGTCTCGAAGTCCCACGCCATGACCGGCTGGCGCATTGGTCTGGTGGCCGGTCCGGCCGATATTATGGCAAAGATTGGGATGGTCCATCAATTCATGATCACGTCGGCCACCACCAATGCTCAGGTGGCTGCCGAAGAAGCCTTCAAGAACGGTCAGGACGATGCGGCTCCGATGCGCCGCGCCTACATCGAACGACGGGATTACTTGGTGCCTGCGCTGCAAAAAATGGGCTTTACCGTCGCCAAGCCGGACGGGGCCTTCTACGTCTTTGCTAAAATTCCCGATCGTTTTGGTCACAGCAGCTGGGACTTTGCCCGGGCGCTGGCCCACGAGGCCCGGGTCGCCGTCATTCCCGGTGCATCCTTTGGCCCTGGCGGCGATGGGTATATTCGGATTTCTTACGCGGCCAGTATGGACCAGATTAAAACGGCCGTACAGCGTATCGCTGAGTTCATGGCCCAGCACCAGTGAAGCTGACCAGTCCCACAGCGCCGGACCTTGGCGACTTCTTGAAATTGACGGCTTGTACCGCTGTGATGATGCAAAGTGTGGTGGGTTTGGCTGCCGGTTCCGCTCTGCCGCTTGGCAGCGGCAGCGGCTGCAGGGATAGCAAAAAGTGCTCCTGGACTCATCCAGAAGCACTTTTTAGTTTATCCATTAATTTACTGACTGATGCCCAACGCAATTCGCGCGTAGCGGCTCATCAGCTCTGGTGTCCACTGAGGATACCAAACGAGCTCGACGTCCACGTCCTTGACTTCGGGGACCTTCTTCTCCACCGTGTCGACAATGCTGTCGTATAGCATATCAGACAGCGGGCAGCCCATCGTCGTCAATGTCATCTGAATCTCACAGTTGCCATCCTTATCCACGTCTACGTGATAAATGAGGCCCAGGTTGACGACGTCAATGCCCAGCTCGGGGTCGATGACGTCTTCCAGCGCGGTGAGGATCCGGTCTTCTAAGGCTTCGGTCTCTTGACTCGGTTTTTCTTCGGCCATACTTTTCCCTCCGTTCTTATCTACAGTTAGTATAACCGCTTCCCCGGCGTTTGCCTAGCATTTTCGTTCACCATTACACAGCCGTGAATTGGACCGGATACCGGCCGTCGATCAGCGGCAGCAAGGGCAGGAATGGGGTCGGGATGGTGCCCAGGTAATTGCTGGCCGGGGAGAAAGGCAGTTCCGCTTTGGCGATATCCAGTTCGCCGTGATAACGGCCGGCTAAGTCGTTCTGCATGGTGATTGTCCCCGCCGGGCGGGCGAGAACGGGTCCCACCGCGGTGGCTTGCCGCGGTGTCTGGATGCGAATCAGGCGGGGCGACAGCTCTCGGCGGACCGGCACTGGCTCGTGCGGCAATGCAGCAGCGGGATTAGCCACCGGGATGGTGATCACCCCATCCTTTTCAAAGCGCTGGATCCACGCCAGACTTTGGTCAGACACCCGGCTGTCGCCCACGTAGACGCGGGCGATGCCGTAGCGCAGAGTCATCTCCAGGTAAGCGGCATAAGAATTCCATCCCCGCTGATGCTCGAGGGTGGGCAAGCCGGCGAATACTGGGTAGCGGGCCAGACCGTCCCCCGGGATGAACGCCAGCAACGGAATTTCCCACGCTTTGAACAGCGCGTTCTTCGCCGTGAAGTACGCGTCCGTTAAGCCGCTTTCCGGCTGCGGATAGAAATTATGGGCTACCACCAAGCGGTGCATGGCCACGCCTTCTGTTTGCAAGGCGGTGAGAAAGTCTGCCTGTACAGTTGACGCATTGAGCACCACGGTGAACCGCCGCTGCAGTTTCAAGATCAAGGCGGCGTCATCGAAGCCGTAGTCCAACCGAATTGAATGAAAGCCTTGGGCATAGAGGCCATTGAAATCGTTGGCGGCCAGCCCCAGTTTAGCAAACGTGGCCGGCGAAATGTCGACGGTCACGTCCAAATCCAAGGTGCGCACAGCCTGCTGCAACGTGTGTAATCCGGCCCGGAATTCTTCTGGCGTATCCTCGGGGATCTGCAGCGAAGTGAACACAGCGTGTACCCCGGCGGCCGCCGCTTTCTTCAAATTGCTTGGCGCCATGTCTTTCGGATACGTACTGATGCCAAGCATTAGGATCGTCCTTTCTTCTTCGGCCGGGTCCGCTGCAACGCCGTGTACGATGCTTGGATCCGGTGCACGTTGACTGAATAACTGCTCTGGAAGAAGCGGTAGTACAGCAGGTCAATGGCGTAGAGCTGGGCCAGCAAACTGGTGGTGGCGGCGGTGCGCATCTGACCGGTGATTGAAGTCGGCGTCGTTTGCAGCACAATGTCGGCCTTCTGCGCCAAGGCGCTAGCGGGGGCTTTCGTTAAGACAATCGTGGTCAAGTCTTCCGGGACCGCCTGGGCAAGCGCCAGCAAGTGCGGGTTCTCCCCGCTGTTAGAAATGAGCAGCACCACGCCCGGGGTGTGCTGATTCGCGACATGGGCGATGGCCTCGTCCGGGTCGCGGGCGAGAAACGGCAACCGGCCCAGCCGCGAAAATTTCTCCACAAAATCCGTGGCGGCCAGGAGCGAGGCCCCCACACCGTAAACGCTGATACTTTGGGCCGCTTGCAGCGCTTTGACGGCGCTCTCCAGAGCGTTGGCCGTCAGAGACCGATTGGTATCTTGCAGGGTTTGCCGCACGCGCAGTGTCAATTTGTCTTTCATCATTTCGAGGTCTTCATCGGGGGTGATCTCCTCGAGTAACGCTGGGTCCGTGAGGTGCTCCGCCGACAGCTGCAGTTTGAGGTCGGCAAAACCGGTGGCCCCCAGCCGGCGGGAAAAACGTACCACCGTGGCCGGGCTTGCCCCCGCTGCAACCGCCAGCGCTTTGGTGCTCATCGTCAGGACTTGGTCTGGATGAGCCAATACATACGCCGCGACGTGGCGCTCGGCCACGCTCAGGTCTGCCATCCGCTCGCGGATCGCCAACAACACATTTGTCGCCATGATGCCGCATCCTTTCTTCTCTTTACAATCCGTCAATCCTTATTATCGCAGGATTTGTAATCGGTCACAAACAATGTGCCAGAAAAACATGAAATTGTGTTTCGTCGACACTTTCCACGTGACAACGGCCAAGGTTGCTGGTACAATTGTTCACTAAATATACCAAAAGAAAGCGGTGGCGAATGTTGTCAAGAAAATTGATTACGTTGGACTTAGATGGGACGACGTTGAATGCGGCGTCTGAGATCAGCGACCGGACCCGGACCGTCCTCCAAGCGGCCAGTGCCGCCGGCCATCTGGTGACCATCGCCACCGGCCGGCCGTACGCCGTCAGCGTGCAGTATTATGATGCCCTGGGCCTGACGTCCCCCATGGTCAACTTTAACGGTGCGCTCGTGCATATTCCCCATCAGCACTGGGCCGGGGAATACGAGCGGCGCTTGCCGGCAGAGGCGGTCCGCGAAATTCTGGCCATGCGCGACCAGTACCACATTGGGTTGACCGCGGCAGAAGGTAAAAACATGCTGTTTGTCGATACGGAAGACCCGTCCTTGATGGACAGTCTGCCCATGTCCGTGGCTGAGACGCGGACACTTTCTGCAGACACGCTGCCCGTTGTGCCCACTTCCCTGATGGTGGTCATTCCCACCCAGGCCGGGGTGGACATGGCAGCCCAAATCATGGCGGATTTCCCCAGCGTCAACGTCAATACGTGGGGCGGCCCGGCGGATCGGGACATGAGTGTGCTGGAAATCATCCATGCCGGCATCGAGAAGACCACCGGCATCAACTACTTGGCCCGCCGCTACCATATTGCCCCGGAAGATATCATGGCCTTTGGCGACGAGTTCAACGATTTAGATATGCTCCAGCATGCCGGTTGGGGCGTGGCCATGGCCAACGGGTCCGCTGCCGTTAAAGCCGTGGCCGACGACGTGACGCCCTTGACCAACGATGAAGACGGCCTGGCCGATTACTTGGAGACTTACCTGCACTTAGATACAGCGGCGCTGGCCGCACAAAAAAATGCCTGACCTGGCATAACTGCCCAGGACGGGCATTTTTGGTACGTGGGTTACTTTTCTTCATCCTTCATGACGCCGCCGACAGAATAACGAGCCGGGGCCATCTCGTTCAGGACGATGTGGACGTGTTCCGTCGGCGCGCCGGTGTTCTTGACGATCGCCGCGGTGACGTCCTTGACCAGCTGGTGCAGTTGGGCCTCGGAGCGGCCGGCCAGCAGATCGATATGCACTAAGGGCATGGACTTCCCCTTCTTTCTTCGCGTTGAGTCCATTATAATGGTTGGTAATTCACCAAGACAAGGGAGACATTCCATGACAAGACGAGAAAATCAACTATGGCGCGCCTGTACCAGTATTCTGGTGGGGAAAGCGGCCAGCGCCGACGGGTCCGTCCTCATCGGCCGCAACGAAGACAGCAAACCCGCGTGGCCGAAACACTTCCGCCAGATGGCGGCACCGGCGCGCTATACCTTCACGTCGAAAGATACCGGCTTCACCATCGATTTGAAACATCCCGGCGTGCGTTATACGGCGACGCCAGAATGGACGGAAGAGTACGGTGTCTTTGCCGAGGACGGCATCAACGGTTACGGGGTGGCGATGAGCGCTACGGAGAGTGCTTATGCTAATCCTCGGGTGTTGGCGTATGATCCGCTGAACCCCAAAGGCATTGGTGAAGAAGCGATGGTCACGGTCGTCTTGCCGTACATTCATTCTGCCCGGGAAGGTGTGCAGCGGCTGGGGCGGATCGTCAGTCAATACGGGACCAGCGAAAGCAACGGGATTCTCTTTGCGGACCAGAACGAGGCCTGGTACATGGAAACGGGTTCCGGCCATCACTGGGTCGCCCAGCGCATTCCTGACGATGCGTACGCGGTGGTCGCCAACGAGCTCAGCATCGAAACGATCGATTTCAGTGATACGGAACAGTTCATGTGGTCGGCTGGGATTGCTGACTTTGCGGCGGACCATCATTTGTGGGAGCGGCACACACCCTTTGTGTTTCGAACGATATTCGGCACGAACGATGCGGCTGATGCCACCTATAATTGGCCCCGAGTCGTGGCCGGGCAGCGCCATCTAACGCCCAGCGCCGGTGCCCAATTCGGCGAGACCGACCGCCCTTTCATCATGCATCCGGACCGGCCCATCCAGGTGGACGATGCCATGGCCGTGCTGGCGGATCACTACGAACAGACACCCTACGACCCAGCCAGCAGCAGTCCTACTGCCCACCAGTACCGGCCCATCAGCTTGCCTAATACCCAGGAGTCCCATGTGCTGCAGCTGCGGCCCGGTGTTGACAACAGTATTGCCGGCCTTCATTGGCTGGCCATGGGCGTGGCCGCCGAAAGCGTCTACGTGCCCTTCTACGCCGGCATTACCGACACCCCTGCTGATTACCAGCAAGGCGCCCTGCCCTACAGCCCTGATTCGGCCTACTGGCGGTATAAGCTCTTAGGTGTTCTGGCAGACCGGGACTTTGGCCGCAATAAGAAAGCCTTGCAGAACTTGCAAGACGATCTGCTGGCCGAGCATCTGCGGTTGATTGAGAAAACGGATCAGACGTTGGCCGCCAGTACGGATCCCCGCGCGCTGGTGACGGCCGCCAGCAACGAGGCCGCAGCACTGGCCCGCACGGCCGTGGACAAACAGATTGCGGCGTTCATCACCGCGGCGACAAAAGACTCCCCGTTGCGGTTCCAGTTTGACCCGAATCTGTAATCGTTACAGGAACAAAAAACGCGCCCCTGACCTGCTCGGTCAAGGGCGCGATTAGTATGCCTAGATTCACACATCACGCATTAGCCATGCTTGTGTTCGTTCGTCTCTTTATTGGGTTCCACCGGCATATCGGCTCGGGCAGTCGCTTCCAGCACCGTTTGCAAGCGGCGCAGTTCAGCGACTTGAGTCTCAATGGAGCCCAGCATTTGGGTCTGAATTTTCTGAATTTGCATCAGATTCGGTGTATCTTCTTGAATGACATGGTCGATTTTTGAGTGAAGCATCCGAATTTCTTCCTCAGACTTCAGGTTCACATGATAGTCGTTACGCGACTCCATGCGATCGTACTCACCCGATCGGTTCTGGCTCATCATGATCAGCGGCGCTTGAATCGCGGCGACCATGCTGAGGAACAAGTTCAGCAGAATAAACGGGAAAGAATCGAAGTGGACGCCGAACAGGTGTAATCCGTTGACAAGAATCCACACGACCATGATTGAAACAAAGGTGATGATAAACGGCCAACTGCCCCCGAAGTGTGCGACAGCATCCGCAACACGTTGACCAAATGTCAGTGAGTCTTCCAATTGCTCCCGGACATCCACAACTTTGTAAGTGTCCCGCTGCATAACGCGGGTCAGCTTCCTATTGAGTTTGTGGTTGGCTTGGTAATCCTTTGCAATCATCTGATCCATTTTGAGTAACCGGTAATGGACCAGATGCTCACTACAAATGAAGTCTTCGTTTGTCGCCTTCGGAAAGTCCCGACGAATCAACGCCTTCAAAGGACCTTCTAAGTCTCCTAGGAACACACCGTCTGCCAGATCAAAAGGTTTTTGATCCACCAGGCAGTGCACGGCACGTTCAACTTGCTTGTCGGTCAAAACAACAACTCCTCAGTTGAACATAAGGTGGGCTAATGCGCTTCTCGACTGGCTCTTTGAGCCCCGCCTACTGGCCGGGTCGTCGCCGCTGTTACTTCGATGTGACTCTGACATATAACCCACCTGCCTTTCCAGGAAACCTTGTTAGCAACTTACCGTAGATAAGCATAGGTCTTTGAAAAATTGATGTCAACGATTAACTATTGCCAAACGGTTACTTTGTTGCGGCAGTTCTGTGTCACGCTTGGTCAGGGCGGTGATAGGCGACCATCACTTCCCCGTTCTGCGGGTCGGTACGGTCCAGGGACACAAAGCCGTGGTTCCGATAGAACCTTGCGGCAGCAGTGTTTTCCGGCTCGTAACTCAAGACGATGTCGTCCACCGGCCAGCGTTCCAGGATGAAGGCTTGCAACTGAGTGAGAAACGCCCCGCCTAGTCCCTGGTGCTGGTACCGCTGGTCGATCATCAACCGGTCCAGCCAAATGTACCGTTCAGCCGCGTTAAAGGCGCCAATCATGGCAAACCCGACGGCCCTGTCTGCGTGGATCAGGGCATAAGGATGCCATGCCAGGGACGTGATAAAACCCGCTTCCGCGAGGGATAGCGCGTTAGATTCGATGAAGTCCTGCTGGTCGGCAGCCACATGGAGATGAACGACCGGCCAAAAATTGTCCTCGGTGACCGGCACGATGCGATTCACTGTATTTGTCATGGGGTGACTACCCCGCTTTCTCGTTTAAAATGGCTTGCAGTTCTGCGACCAGTGCGGGGACACTGCGGCCCGTGGTATCGAGTAAATGGTTGGCACTGGTGGCGTACCAGGGTTGACGCGCCGCTAAAAGAGCTGGCCAATTTTCCTGAAAAAGCGGCCGGTCGGTTGTCCCGGCCAGCCGCCGGTTAATTTCAGCGGGGGTGACGGTCAGTTGGACAACGGGAATGGCGAGTGCCGCCAGCCGCGCCCGGTTCTCCGCTTGCGTGACAATGCCGCCGCCCGTGGCGATGATCGCCGGGTCGTGGCGGAGGGCTTCGGCCAGGGCGGCGGTTTCCCGCTGACGGAACCCGGCCTCCCCCTCAGCGGCAAAAATCTCTGCAATCGTCTGGTGAGCCGCGGCCGCGACCAAGTCATCGGTATCATACACCGGCAGACCGGTGGCTGCGCCCAGAGCTTGGCTCAACGTGGTCTTGCCCGCCCCCATGAAGCCAATCAATACCAGTTGGGTCATCATACGGTGCGGACCAGCTTTCTTAAATCATTCAGCAGCTCAGGATAGGAGACCGCCACGGCAGCGGCGACATGGTCGGGGACGGTACCGCCGGCGACCAGCGCTGCGGCGACTTGCAGCATGGTCATGCGGTGGTCCGGCGGCAGCTTGGGCCAGTGGACCGGAATGTGCAGCGCGGTGGGTCCGGTAATGACCCAATCGTCTCCGCTGGTCGTTATTGCGGCCCCGCAGGCCCGCAGAATAGCCTCTGTGTTGGCGGCCCGGTCAGATTCTTTCACCCGTAATTCATTAATATGATGAATCGTCGTGGTGCCGGCCGCCTGCGTTGCCGCTAAGGCCAGCAGCGGCAGTTCGTCGATGGCTTGCGCGCTTTCCGTTGCCGTGACTGTGGTCCCGGTCAGTCCGGCCGGATGGACAGCCAGCGTACCCTGCGGTTCAACCGTTTGCGTCCGAGCGAAGTCCACCACTTGGAAGTCCCCGCCCATCCGGGCCAGAATATCCAGCAAGGTGGTCCGGGTCGGATTGAGAGAAAGTCCGGGGAGCATCAACTGACTTTGCGGGAGCAATGTCGCCAGAATGATCCAGAAAGCCGCCGTTGAAAAGTCGCTGGCCAAATCGATGTGCAGCGGCTGCAGCGGTCTGGTCAAGGGCTGGATGTGGACCGTGAGGCCGGTTCGGGAGATGGCCGCCCCAGCAACCGCCAGCAATCGTTCCGTATGGTCCCGGGTATGTACCGGACCAGTCACGGTGGTCTCACCAGCCGCTTGCAGGCCGGCAAAAAGAATGCCGGATTTCACTTGGGCACTGGCCACGGTCAGGTGAATCGCCGCCCCCTGCAACCCGGCGGTGGGCTGGATCCGGATGGGCAGATGCCCGGCGGTGGTGGCCATTTGGGCGCCCAGCAGGCGCAAGGGGTCGGTGATCCGGTCCATGGGCCGCTGGCTGAGGGATTGGTCTCCCGTCAGCATCAGCGGGCCGGCGGGATTAGCCAACAGCCCCAGCAGCAAGCGCGTGGTGGTACCAGAGTTGTTCATCGCCAACGGTTCGGCGGGTATTGCCCAGTCGAAGCCTGCTCGGCCATGGACAATGATCTGCCCAGCTGTGGGCTGCTCAAAGGCAACCCCCAGGGCGGCCAAAGCGGCAATGGTCGTCGTCACATCGGCGCCGTCCGGTAAATGGTCAATGGTACTGTCCCCTGCCGCCACAGCACCGATCATCAACGCGCGGTGCGCGATACTTTTATCCCCCGGCAGCCGGAGGCGTCCCTGAATGGCATGTGCCATGGTCGTTTTAGTCCTTTCTGTCTTCTGTTCTCTGGGCAAAGGCTCGGTAACTGGTCTGTAAATCGCTGAGGGTGGCGCTGCTGAAGGATTCTGTAATCACCTGAGCGAGCGTGAGCTGGACCATCGCTTGGGCGACCAAACTAGCCGCGGGCACGGCGGTGACGTCCGCCCGCTCGTTCACCGCCTGGGCAGCGGCGTGGGTACGGACGTCCACGGTGGGCAGCCCCCGCGGCTGGGTGGGAATCGGCTTCATCGTGGCGTGAATGAGCAGCGGCTGCCCGTTGGTCATTCCGCCTTCCAGCCCGCCCAAGTGGTTGGAGGCGCGTCCATAGCCCGCGGCAGGGGTCCAAGTGATGTCGTCCTGGGCCTGGTCGCCGGGTTCGTCCCCTAACGCTGGCCCATCGCCGAAACTGACGGCTTTGATCGCCGGAATGCTGACGAGCGCTCCTGCGAGCCGGCCGTCCAAGCGTTCCCGCCAGTTCTGCATCGACCCGATCCCCGGGACGAGACCGTCGATCCGGACGGTGAACTGGCCGCCAATGGTGTGATGCGCGGCCTTAGCGGCGTCCACGACGGCATGGAAGGCGGCCAGCTGGCGGTCATCCGGGAGACGCAGGTCATTGCCCTCCACGATGGTGGTCAGCCCAGCGACGTCAACGGGCACCGGCGCGGCCGTTAACCGATGACCACCCATGGCGGTGACGTACCCCAGTGCGCGAATCCCCAGGGTGTTCAGCAGCTGACCAGTCATGGTGCCCAGGGCGACCATCATGGCAGTACTGCGGGCACTGGCCCGTTCCAGGATGTTGCGCAAGTCCTGCTGGTCATACTTCAAACCGCCCACCAGGTCGGCGTGACCAGGCCGCGGCCGGGTGACTTCCCGCAGGTGGTCAGGATTAGTGGCCGCCGCACCGATAATGTCCTGCCAGTGGCTGTAATCCCGATTTTTGATCAGCAAACCAATCGGGCTGCCGGTGGTCTGACCCGCACGGACCCCAGCCGTAACGGTCACCGTGTCGTGTTCAATCCGCATCCGGCCGCCCCGGCCATACCCATTTTGGCGGAGCGTCAGCTGCCGGTCGATGGCCGCGATATCAATGGGCACATTGGCTGGCATACCGGTCAGAATCCCCGTCAGCATCGGCCCGTGCGATTCCCCTGCGGTGAGATAATCCACGTCTCGTCGTCCTTTCTCTTAGAAAAGCTATTCTTAGTCTATCACGCCGACCGTGGAACAGTACAAAAAAGCAGGCCGCAGCCTGCTTTTGACGCCTCGTGATTATTCCGGTGCGCTCACCTTGTCCGTATCGTCTTGCAGTAATTCACCCTTCAATTCTGCGTTGTCCATCGCTTTGACGAAGGGATAGAAGACCGCCATGGAGAAGAGCCAGCCGACGACCACGAAGGCCACCGCTGCCCAACTGCCGTTCGTTGACAGAAAGGCTTTGATGGGCGCGGGCGTGATCCACGGTATCGTCAACACCGGCACCGGCAGCCAATGCAGCGGCACCATGATGACGGCCACGATTGCAATGATGAAGGAAGACAGGATGAACGGAATCATCATCAGCGGATTGAGCATGATGGGCAGGCCGAAGATCAGCGGCTCGCCAATATTGAAGATGGCAGCGGGTAATGCCAACCAGCCCATTTTCTTCAATCGCTGGGACTTGCAGGTCAACAGGACGACCGCCAGAGGCAGCACGCCGGTCCAGATGTAATTATCCATCAAGACACTGGTGAACGTATACGGCAGTGCCTTGCCGGCTTGGAAGGCGGTCTGGTTGGCCGTGAACATCTGGGTCCAGAACGTTCCCGCGACCCCGCTGACGATGTTGCCGCCGTGGATCCCCACGGACCACAGCACCCGGTTCAGGAAGGTGGCCACCAGCACGGCCCAGGGGGTATCACCCACGACAACCAGCGGCTGGAAGACATCAGAAATCAATTTCGGCAAATCCAGGTTCAATACAAACCGGAACAGCCACCAAATCACGATGACACAGGTGGCCGGAATTAACGCACTGAAAGAACTGGAAACCATCGGCGGAACATTGTCCGGCAGCTTGATCGTCCAGTGCCGGCGAATGAAGAAACGGTACATTTCGACGCTGAGGATCCCCACCATGATGGCGGAGAAGACCCCGATAGCCCCCATGTAAGTGACCGGCAGTCCGGCAAACGGGACCGGGGTCTTGCTGCCCTTGACGAGGGTATTGACAGTTTGTACGGGATTGATCAACAGGTACGATGCGACAGCTAAAATCATGGGCTGAATAATATCAGTTTTCTCGCCTTTGTTCTTGTTGTACCATTCCACCAAGGCATAAGAGGTGGTGATAACGGTATACAACGCGATGAAGGCCGTCCCCACCCCCGCTGCGGACGCCAGGGTCGTTTTGAAGCCGCCTAAGAAGGCCTGGTAAGCCGGTACCGGGAAGGCCGACAGCAAGGTGAAGATCGAACCGATGATCAACAAGCTCATGATCCCCAGCCCGGTGCGTTGAATGACTTGAATGTAGCGGTATTGGGAGAATTTGATCAACGGCGGTGCAATCTTCTCCTCCACGAATTTGGTAATGTGATCCATGCGGAACCCCATCCTTTCTCTTCATGACATCAGTGCAGAACATGCTACAATAAATTGGTGAAGCGATTCAGTCAGAAAGGAGCCACAACGATGATCATCGTTCTTAGTCCCCTCATGCAGCAGCAAATCATCGATTTTCTAGAAAAGCAGTCCGCTCCCGCCTTCCACTTCGAAAAGAAGAAAGGCATCGAACTGTATTTCACCACCGACGCGCAAGACACTGCGGCAGCCGCTGCCACTGCTAAGCAACGAATCAAAGCCGAACCGACTTTTGCCCCGCTGCTGATCAAAGTACGCACAGAAGAATATTTGTAAAATGGCCCACCTCGGTTCTTCGGTATAGACCAGTGCTCAGCACCGGTCTTTTTTTCTCCCCTGCTTTCTCTATTATATCGAAGTGAAATACATATTCAAAACATAACAAACTATTTTATCCAAGTACGAAATAAGGTTTCTAATCCGGCATCCCTGCCCGGCTCGAGACGCGGATATGGGAAACGGTAAAAATGAAATAACAATTTGGTCCACCAAAACAGAGACCTGATTCACCAAGCGGCACGACCAACCGTCTGCGCTATGAATCAGGTCTCTGTTTATTGGGGATATTTAAAATGGGATTCGTCGCACCCGGCGATTTGGTGCGATACGGCACTACCCTTCGCGTGTTCGCCTTGTGGCCCAGGACATGGTTCCCGCTTGGCCCGGCGATTTGGGCCCTCCGGCTGGCTGGGGCGGCGACGCGAAGCTAGTGCGA
>NZ_KI271582.1:403615-424902 GCF_000469325.1 Schleiferilactobacillus shenzhenensis LY-73
GCCCCGCCCGCTCCGCCCGGAGTCACCCGGGTCAAGACCAGACACTAATTTAACTACTTCTCCGCGTTCAGCTTGGCAATCTCTACCAGGACATCCACCGCTTTGGCCATCGTTTGCTCCGACACAAACTCAAACCGCCCGTGCATGTTCTCGCCGCCCGCAAACAGGTTCGGCGTCGGCAAGCCCATGAATGACAGCTTAGACCCGTCGGTACCGCCCCGGACAGGGGTCTCATCGGGTGTGATGCCCAGGTTCTGCATCGCCCGTTCAGCCAGCCGGACCACGTCCATATGGTCCTTCATGATGTCGATCATGTTGTAATACTGATCATGCATCGTCACGGTGACCCGGGGCGTGTCCAGTTCAGCGTTCAGCTTATCCGCAATGACCTGGGCTTTCTGCTTGCGTTCTTCCAGACCGGCCCGCTCGAAGTCGCGGATAATGTAATCCAGTTCGGCGTGGTCGGGCGTTCCCTCGAAGGACAACAGGTGGAAGAATCCTGCCCGGTCCCGGGTCTTCTCCGGCACCTCGTCTTGCGGCAACCGGTTCTGGAAATCGATACCCAGTTGAATGGCGTTGATCATCGTGTGGTAAGCCGTGGACGGATGGACGTTCTTGCCCTTGATGTCCACGTGCAGCGACGCGGCGGAGAAAGTCTCATACTCCAGCTCCCCCAGCGGCCCGCCGTCCACCGTATAGGCAAAATCGGCGCCGAAGTCGGCCACATCAAAATGATCCGCCCCGGTCCCAATTTCTTCATCAGGACCAAAGCCGATGCGAATCGCACCGTGCTTGATCTCAGGGTGGGCAAGTAAATATTCGGCCAACGCAAAGATCTCGGCGACGCCGGACTTATCATCGGAGCCTAGCAAAGTCGTGCCGTCGGTGGTGATCAGCGTCTGACCGGCGTAATTCTTCAAAGCGGGGAAATCCTGCGGGTCGAGGGTATACTCGCCGGCTTGGTCCAGCTTAATGACCGAATGACCGTCGTAGTTCTCGACGATTTGGGGGTTAACGCCCTCCGCGTTGAAATCGGCGGTATCGACGTGCGCTAAGAAACCGATCACCGGCACCTGGGCATCGACATTACCCGGAATCGTGGCGGTCACATAGCCGTTCTTGTCGTTATACCGGGCGTCGCTCAGCCCGATTTTCTTCTGCTCGGTGACCAGCTGATGCAGGAACTTGGTCTCCCGGTCGGAACTGGGGATCGTCTCGGATTTCTCATCGGACCGGGTGTTGATCTTGACGTAGCGCAAGAAGCGCGGAATCAATGTGGGGTACTTCGTGTCTGCCATGAATAGACCTGCTTTCTGTCTGTGAATTATAGAAATGTGAACGGATCGGTGCTCAGAGGCGAGGGAATGACGGTGATGCCCCAGTGATTCTCGGCGGACCACTGGGCGAGCTTAGCGCTCATTTGGGGGATCACGATACTTTCGATGTGGTGCCCGGGATCGATCACCGGCAGATCCGCCGCCAGCATGTCGTGACCGGTGTGGTAATAGACATCGCCGGTGATGAAGGCCTCAGCGCCGGCGGCTTGGGCTTGGCGGAAGAACTTGCCGCCATCGCCGCCAACGACGGCGACACGGCGCACGGGCCGGTCCAAGTCCCGGGCGACGACGCGCAGCCCTTGGAGAGAAAAGACATCCTTCAGGTGCAACGCCAGCTGGCGGACGGTCTGTGCTGTCGGCAGGCTGCCGATGCGGCCGATACCGATATGCTGGGCGGGGTAGGCTTCGGTAAAGATATCAAAGGCGGGTTCCTCATAGGGATGCACCTGGCGCATGGCCAGAAGGACCGCAGACCGGCGGGAATGCGGGAAGATGACCTCGATGCGGCTCTCGCGCACCGTCTCAGGATGCGCCACTTGGCCGATTGCCGGATGGGCGCCCGCTTCGGGGGTGAAGCGCCCTTCCCCGTCGCTGGTGAAGGACGCCCCGCTGTAATCACCGATCTGACCGGCGCCAGCAGCGGCCAGGGCATGGCGCATCACGTCCGCGTTGTCGGCCGGGGTGAAGACCACCAGCTTTTCCAGCGGGTCATCGTTGCTGCGGGCGAAGGGCTGCACGTCCTGCAAGCCGATCGCCGCCGCCAGCCAATCGTTCATGCCGCCGACAGCCTTGTCCAGATTGGTATGGGCCGCGTACACACTGATGTTGTGTCTCAGCAGCTGCGCGTACATCCGATTCTGGGGATCTGCCAGGTCCAAGTTGTGGGCCGCGTGGAACATCACCGGGTGGTGGGCCCAAATGAAATCAATATCGCGCGCCACCGCGTAATCTGCGACTTCCGGCCGGACATCCAATGTGACCAGCACGCGCTTGGCCGGGGCCTCTCGGTCACCCAGCTGAAATCCCGTCGGATCATTCCCTTCCCGTAAGTATAACGGGGCGAACTGTTCACTGCGGCGGATGATGTCTTGTACCGTTGTCATGGTCTACGCTAACTCCCTTTCAATCAACTGTTGTTCCGCTTGGACCGCTTCAATCTTCTCTGTCTGATCGGTTTGGGCTTGGTGCAGATCGGCCAGCAGTGTCTGGTTATGCGCCTGGCGGTCCTGCCAATAGGCCCGCCAAACGGTGTTCTTTTCTTGCCGCAAGTGCGGCCCGAGAAGAATATCAGCGGTACTGAGGGGCACCGGTGCCGCGACCGGGTCCGCCACGATGATCTCGTAGACATGCCCGTCTTCATTCAGAATCTGTTCCGCGGCGATGCGGTAGCGGTGATCGGCCAGCCATGTCCGGACGCGGTCGCTGCCCACATTTGGCTGCAAGATCAGCCGTTCCGTATGCTGCAGGTGGTCCTGGCCAGCGTCCAGGATCGTGGTGATCAGGGCCCCGCCCATCCCGGCGATGACCACACACGTTACTCCGTCGTCCGGGGTAATGGTCGTCAGGCCGTCTCCCCGGCGGACACTGACCTGGTTCGTGACCTGGGCTTCTTTCACATTCCGGGTGGCACTGGCCACCGGACCGGCGACCACGTCGCTGGCAATGACCCGGGGAGAAACGCCCTCATGGATCAAATAGATGGGCAAATAGGCGTGGTCCGTTCCAATATCGGCGACTACGGCGCCCTGGGGAATGAATCTCGCCACAGTGGCCAACCGGGTGGAAAGAAGAGTTGCTGTTTGTTTTTCTGTCGTCACATGACCCCTGCTTTCTAAGATGTCAGATACAGTCATTATACCAAAAACCGCCCTCGGTGATTGGCCGGGAGCGGTTCTGTCGCTGTTACTGAATAACGTGCTGGGGCACAGGGCGCCGTTTAGTCCGCCGGTACACCTGCCAGTTCCCAACGGCAGCGGCCAATGCGACCAGCGTGCCCATCACGATAAACAAATCGACGCGTTCCTTCTGTACGAAGGCGTCATATACGAAGGCGCCGACCCCAATCAGACTCAGTACGCCGTAAAGAACGGCCATAAGTGCCCAACGGTGAGCCGGCTCGGGGAGCGGCCCAGGATTATCACGATCCATACTTATCACTCCATTTTTCCTTGTTGTGCCATTATTATATCATCGGTCAGAAAGAAAGTGAATGAACAGCTCACCGGCCCCGCAAGCGGTCCCACAATGAATGGCGGGGATGTTCGTCCGCCGGCAGCTGCATGTCCGCCAAGGTCTTGGGCCGCACGTTGTGTTCGACAGCGGCTTCGTTCTCTGAGGGGTCAAGATACCGGTGCGGTGTTTTGGCGGTTGGGGCCTGATCAGACGCTGCTGGGTGGGTCGTCTTGGCCGCCGGCCGGGCCGGGTCGGTTGGCAGGTTTGCGACTGACTGGTCAGCGGAGCGGCTAGTGATCTCCGCGTTTTCACCTGTGACATCCCGCTTCGTCTCGTTGCGGGCCTGCTCAGTCAGGTGGGGGTCGCGGTCGTGGAGCATGGCCAGAATCTGGGTATTCTGCTCGATCACCGTCGCAACGAGCTGACGCAGCTGGGTGATTTCTTCCTGCTGGCTTTGTACCGTCGCCGACAAGGCCGTGATGGTGGGCAGCTGGGACTGCGCTTCATCGTCATTGAGGACACTTTGCACGGTGGCCTTCATAGGCAGCGCCGTCGCGGCCATGCGGTCGATCACGTTCTGCAGTATGTCAACGACGGCGGGTGAATACAACCTGGCCCGTTGGCTGTTCCGCAGGATCGGTACCCCATTTTCTTCCAAGCAGACCGACAGCCGGCGCAGCCGGTCCGGGGTGATGCCCAACTGGGGGGCCAACACGCCGGCGGTCAGCCGCCGTTCTTCCTCGACCATGGTGCTCTCCCCTTCCTTGGCGACGGTAAGTGTCGTCAATACTTTGTAAATTCATTGTACCAAACCGCATGGGTCCTGACTGTTTAGAAAAGCCGATTTTAGGCAAAAAAAGAGCGCCGCCCAAGCGGCACTCGCTGATTCATACGGAATCAAATTTAATCTAAGAAATCCTTCAATTGCTTGGAGCGAGACGGATGGCGCAGCTTGCGCAGAGCCTTGGCCTCAATCTGACGAATCCGTTCCCGGGTCACGCCGAAGACCTTGCCGACTTCTTCCAGTGTCCGGGTCCGGCCATCGTCCAGGCCGAAGCGAAGACGCAGGACATTTTCTTCCCGGTCGGTCAAGGTATCGAGGACACTCTCCAGCTGTTCCTTGAGCAGCTCATTGGAGGCGTGCTCTTCAGGACTGGTGGCATCGTGGTCTTCGATGAAGTCGCCCAAGTGCGAATCGTCCTCTTCCCCGATGGGGGTCTCAAGAGACACTGGTTCTTGCGCGATCTTCAAGATTTCCCGGACCTTCTCGGTGGGCAAGTCCATCTCCGCACCGATTTCTTCCGGTGTCGGTTCCCGGCCCAGGTCTTGGAGCAGCTGGCGCTGGATGCGAATCAGCTTATTGATCGTCTCGACCATGTGCACTGGAATCCGAATCGTGCGGGCTTGGTCCGCAATGGCGCGGGTAATCGCCTGCCGGATCCACCAGGTGGCATACGTAGAGAACTTGAACCCTTTGCGGTAGTCGAACTTCTCGACGGCCTTCATCAGGCCCATGTTCCCTTCCTGGATCAAGTCCAGGAACTGCATGCCGCGGCCGACATAGCGCTTGGCAATGGAAACGACCAGCCTCAGGTTGGCTTCGGCCAACCGCTGCTTGGCGTCTTCGCTGCCCTGTTCGATCTTCAAAGCCAATTCCACTTCTTCATCAGCTGTCAGCAGGGGTACCCGGCCAATTTCCTTCAGGTACATGCGGACCGGATCATTGATCTTCACGCCGGTGGGCGCAGACAGGTCCCGCAATTCCTTCTTGGAAACAGCTTTTTCTTTCTTCAGGCTCCGTTCAGCTGGTTCACCGTGCTCATCAACGATGGCAATGCCGTTGTCTTCTACCTTTTGCATCACATCATCGATGTCGTTGGACTCGAGTTTGAAGGGTTTCACAATTTTGTCGATCAGGTCGTTGTTTGTGATTTGCTTCTTGGGCCGGTACTCCTTGACCAATGCTGCAACTGCCTTGTTCAAGTCTTTCTTGGATACCGTCTTTGTTTCTTTAGCCATCAGCAATCCCCCTCTAAAAAATGGGCGTAAAAATACCTGTATACTATACTACCCTAATTGCCCCGGGAACGCAAGCCCGGCCTAGGCATCGGTCTCCGGCGTACCTTTGAGCCGAATCTGGAGCGCAATGATCTGCTGGGCCAAGGTCAATTCCTGGGCGGCATCGCCATTATCCCGCGCTTGGTGCAGCTGCCGCTGCAGTTCCCGCAACTGGGTATGCAAGGGATGTCGGGACAGGATGCGCAGATAATCGCGCACTTGGTCCTCAGTGTAGTCCGTGGGCAAGTTGCGCATCTCCACGGCTGCCAGCAATGCATTCTCCGCATCGGGCACATAATCGTTAAAGCCGGCCACATCGTGCTTGTCGTGGCCAGAGGCGATATAATCCTGCCACAACAGATAGAGTGTCTGGTAGTTGACATCGATAAACTGAAACGCGCCGTTGGTCCACCCCTGGACGAGGTCAACGACTTCACTGTGGGCCAGCATGAGGGCCAATAAGTCTTGTTCAGTCCGTTCCACCAAGGTGATCCGCGGTTCGGCGGCGGGCGGCGGCATCATCGCCGGGGCGCCGCCGCCATAATCGTCATAGGGGGCCGCCCCGCGCGGTGGCGAGGCAGTCTGCCGACGGCTGTGCGGCCGCTGCTTCGGCATTTGGGCCTGCACTTGGATCAGTGAGGCCTGCAGCGCATTGAGGTCGACGTCCAGTTGTTTACTTAACCCCCGGAGATAATTGTCCCGGGCCGCCGGTGACGGGTCAGCGGCAATGATCTCCAGCGCTGCATCCGTATATTCTGCCCGGCCGGCGTCGCCGTTCAAATCACTGCGGCTGCGCAGTTCCCGCAGGCCAAAGCCGGTGGGTGTCAGCCGCTGATCGGCGATCTGGCGGCGGAAAGCGTCAGCGCCATTTTTCTGCACAAATTCATCCGGGTCCATATTATCTGGTAAAACGACCACGCTGACGTTAAAGCCCTGGTCGCCGCTCAGCATGCCCAAAGCCCGCTTGGCCGCGGCAATACCCGGCGCATCACCGTCATAGCAGATGACCAGGCGGTCGGTGAGCCGGCGCAGGTCATAGATCTGCTGGTCCGTGAGACTGGTGCCCATGGAGGCGACCCCGTTGGTCACCCCGGCACTGTAGGCCGAGATCACATCCATGAACCCTTCGAACAGCACCGCCCGGTGGTCTTCCCGAATCTTGGCTTTGGCCTGGTCCAGATTGAACAGCACTTGCCGTTTGGCGAAGAGCTTAGTCTCGGGACTGTTGAGATACTTCGGCGCATTATCCGTCTTGGTCAGGATGCGGCCAGAAAAGGCGACGATCTGGCCGCCCTGGTCACGGACCGGAAACATCACCCGGTTGTAGAACCGGTCCCGCAAATGACCGTCGTCCTGTTCGTTGAACAGACCCGACGTGCGCAGCTGGTCATCGTCATAGTGCTCATGGAGATACTGCCATAGCACGTCGCCGGTGTCCGGTGCGAAGCCGATGTTGAATGTCTCGATCAGGTCGTCGGCCATCCCCCGCTGGTGCAGGTATGCCAGGGCCGTTTCGCCGACTTGCGTATTCACGAGAATATGGTGATAGAAAGCCGCGGCTTGAGTGTGCATCTTGCGCAGCAGCGCGAGCTCAGGATCCGCGGGTGCCGCTGTGCCAATGTACTCGTCCGGCAGGGTCTCCCCCACCATGCCGGCGACCTTGGCGACGGCCTCTGGAAAGGACAGGTCTTCGATCTCCATGATGAACTTGAAGACGTTGCCGCCCCGGCCGCAGCTGAAGCAGTGAAAGATCTGCTTGTCGGGGGCGACGGAGAACGATGGTGTGTTTTCTTCGTGGAAGGGACACAATCCGAAGTAGTTCCGCCCCTGTTTGCGCAGCTGCACATACTGGCCGATGATGTCCAGGATATTGGCTTTCTGGCGAATGCCTTCAATGACTTCTTCTGGGATACGGGTAGCCATGACCGGGTCTCCTTTCTGCATGGTAACGCGATAGCGAGAAAAGCGGCGGGCCGATTCGGCTCACCGCTTCTCCAAAGCGTTGCTTCTATTTTACTAGCAAATCGTCCAAATTACCAAAGAACTTGGCTGTGTCCCGAATCTGAGCCAGCTGGTGCAGCCGGTTTGCCCGAATCTTCGGGTCCTTGTCCATAACCATGTTCTCTTCGAAATAGTCGTCAATGATTGGCCGCAGGTCTTGCAGCCGATCGTACAAGGCCGTCAAGGTCAGGTGCGGCGCATCGGCCCGCAGTTTCTCCACGGCGTCGTAAAGCTTTTGTTCCGACGGGTTCTGGAACAGACTGGGATCGACCACCGGTTCTTTATCTTGGGACTTCTTGGCCAAGTGTAACACCCGCGTCAAGGCCTCGATGGTCGGTTTGAAGGACTCCTTGTCCGCTTGCTGGGCCAGCACTTGGGCCGCCCCAAACATATCCTCGGGATCGACATCCTGGTTCGCCGTGACCGCATCGACGATATCGTGGCGAGTATCCTTTGTGTTAAAGAACTGCTTGACCCGGTCAACGAAGAAATCGTTCAAGCCCTTGATCTGATCCAGGTGCAGGTGCGGAACCTGGTTGTTTTCCTGGAACTGGCTGACGATGGCTGCTTGCACCCGCAGCAGCGGGAAGTGCCACCGGTGGGCCTGGAGGATCCGAATGATCCCGTAGGCCTGCCGCCGCAACGCGTACGGATCATTGGAGCCGCTGGGCACCATGCCGGCACCGAAGAAGGTCAGGATGGTATCCATCTTGTCGGCGATGGCTAAGACGCTGCCGACGGTTGATTCAGGCAATTTGCCCTCTGCGGACGTGGGCATGTAGTGCTCGCGAATGGCTTGGGCGACGGCGGGTTTCTCACCGGCCAGCTTGGCGTAGATCTCCCCCATCGTACCTTGCAGTTCAGGGAACTCGCCCACCATACTGGTCACCAGGTCGAACTTGTAAATGTGGGCCGCCCGGTCCAGATCGGCCAGTTCGTCGTCGGTGAGGTCAAAACGCTTACCCAGATAATGGGCGATGCCTGCAACCCGCTGCATCTTCTCGTACATCGAACCGATCTTGTCGTGGAACATGACCGTTTTGAGTTTCTCGACGTACTCGGCAATCGTGTGCTGCTGGTCTTCCTGATAGAAGAACACTGCGTCTTCCAAGCGGGCGACCAAGACTTTCTCGTTCCCCTTAATGACGTTCTCCAAGTAGTCGCTGTTACCGTTGCGGACCGCCACGAAGTATGGGAGCAGTGTGTCGTCATGGTCGGTGACGTAGAAGTAGCGCTGATTGTCGCGCATGGAGGTAATCAGAACGGCGTCCGGCAGGTCCAGGTATTTCTTATCAAAACTGCCGGCAAAGGCGGTCGGATATTCCACCAGGTTCGTCACTTCTTCGAATAGGTCCCGGTTCATGACGATCCGCCAGCCATGGTCTTCGGCAATCTTGGTCACTTGGGCTTTGATGGCGTCCCCGCGCTTGGCTTCGTCCGCAATCACGAACTGGTCAGCTAACGCCGTTTCGTAATCTGTCGCCGTCTTCAACTCCACGGCGTGACCCAAGAAACGGTGGCCTTGGGTGGTCCGGCCCGCCTTGACGTCCAGGATCTGGAACGGAATCACCTGGTCATCCAGGAGAGAAACGAACCAGTGCAACGGCCGAATGTATTCGAAGTCGTAGTTACCCCAGTGCATCCGGGTCGGGAAAGTCATCGCCTTGATGACGTCGGCGACGCCGGGGAGCACAGCCGCAGCCGGCTGGCCGACGATGTTCTTGTGGTAGAACACGTACGGCTCGCCTTTTACATCCCGCACTTCCAGGTCGTCCACCGTACCGCCTTGGCCCCGCGCGAAGCCTTGGGCGGCTTTGGTCCAGTTACCGTCTGCGTCCTGGGCGATCTTCATGGCTGGGCCGCGATTCTCCGTGCTTTCGTCCGTCTGTTTATCTGCCAGGCCGCTGACCAGCAAAGCGAGCCGGCGCGGAGTAGCGTATTCTTGGATGTCCTTGAAGGCTAGGCGGTTGTCTTCCAGAAAGGCCGCCATCCGTTCGTGCAGCTGCTTGATGCTGGGCACGACCACGTGGGCCGGCATATCCTCTAAGCCAATTTCTAATAAGTAATTATGGGTCGCCATCTTACTCAGCCTCCTTCGCTGCTGCATTCTCTTGAGCGTGCTTCAACAACGGGAAGCCCCGCTTCTCCCGCTCGGCCACGAATGCCTTGGCCACCAAGTGGGCCATCCTGCGGATCCGGCCCATGTAACCGGCCCGCTCCGTCACGGAGACCGCGCCCCGGGCGTCGAGCAGGTTGAAGGTGTGCGAGCACTTCAAGATGTAATCGTAAGCCGGGTGCACTAGGCCCAGCTTGATCAAGCGGTGGGCCTCTTTCTCATAGTCGTTGAAGAAATTGAAGAGCATCTGCTGGTCGCTTTCTTCAAAGGCATACTTGGAGTGCTCGTATTCCGGTTCCTTGAAGATGTCGCCGTACAGCACCCCGTCGCCCCACTCCAGGTCATAGACGGAGTTGACTTCCTGGATGTAGGAAGCCAAGCGCTCGATACCATAGGACAGCTCGCTGGTGACTGGCGAAACATTCAGGCCGCCGACGACTTGGAAGTAGGTGAACTGGGACACTTCCATGCCGTCCAGCCAGACTTCCCAACCCACACCGGCACAGCCCATGGACGGGTTCTCCCAGTTATCCTCGACGAAGCGGATATCGTGTTCCAAGGGCTCAATGCCCAGTGCCCGCAAGGAATCCAGGTAGTATTCCTGGATGTCCTTGGGCGACGGCTTCATCACCACTTGGAACTGGTGGTGCTGGTACAGCCGGTTCGGGTTCTCGCCGTAACGGCCGTCTGCCGGCCGGCGGGAAGGTTCCACATAAGCGGCGTTCCAAGGCTCGGGGCCGACCGCGCGGAGGAAGGTGTAGGGGCTCATGGTGCCGGCGCCCTTCTCCACGTCGTACGCTTCCATCAACATGCAGCCTTTACTGGCCCAGAAGTGCTGGAGCGTGGTGATCATATCTTGAATGTCCAACTTTTTATCCATGATGATTCTCCTTTGCTGGTGCGGTGTAGAAAGGTGGGACCAGTAAAAGGACCGGGTGCCTAAGGGCTCCGCGGGATTGGGGCTGGAACGCAGTGGGCACGGCTTGAAGCCCGCGCATGGTGCGCGCGGTCTTCAAGACCGGCCTTGTTGTAAGCGGTCAAAAACCGACCGCTAACAACAATTTCACTGCTGAGCCCCATCCCGCTCCGCCCTTAGGCACCCTCCTGTGATGACTGGAGGAGACACCGAGCAGCGGACAGCCCGGGTCATATCCTAACAACACAAAAAGCCGTTCCTACACTACGCCAAATGGTAGTGCAGGGACGGCTTTGGACCGCGGTTCCACCCTGCTTCACAGAGCGTGCTCTGTGCGCTTCGTTGCATTCGCTCCCGGGTGCCGTGCAGTTTGTCGGTGGCCGGCTTACACTGTTCCGGCCTCGCTGAAGGTGACGCTGCTTTGCCCGTTCTTAGCGGATGATTTACTTGTATCATACGGCAACGGCTTGGGGAACACAAGGGGTTTCAGAAAAGTGATGACCGGCATTCAGGCGTAGAGAAGAAAAGAACCGACTCGGGCAAAGTCGGCAATTTCATTTCTTACTGCGGGTAGCAGAAGCTGATTGGAGCGCTGGGCGACCCAGCGGCACAACGTGCGGTAACGCGGCGCAGATGAAAGTCAGCACCGCCATAACGGCCCTGCACCGTGTTGAAAATCTGCTGCAGCCGGGCGGCCGTGTCGGCTTGAACCATGGCTGCCGTGATACTTTGCCAGTCGCCGTGCCGGCTGGAGACAAGGGCGTGAACCAAATTGACAACCACGAATACCCAGGCCTCTTGGTCGAGACTCGTCGATAACGTACCCTGACCCAATTGCTGAGTCAAGCGGTGGTAAAGTGCATCATTGGTCATCGTCATCAGAGGCCTCCTTCCCCGGTTCTGTCCGCGGGGCCAGCGGTTTGAAATCCTGGTTCCACTGGCCCAGTGAATCGATAAAGCGCTTGGAGCGGGGATAAGCGCCGACGGTATCGCTGTAGATCTGGTCTAAGATGGTCCGCAGCTCAGCCTTCGTCGTGTTATTGATCTTGATCGATTGGATCTGGGCGATGTTTACCACGGAGAACCGACGCATGTAGTAAATCGTCTTGGCCCCGGCGTGGAAGCGGTGGGGATCCTGAGCCCAGTGGCGGTCGCAGATGAGTCCGCCGGCCGCTTCGGAGTAATCCATCGGCCGGTCGTCCCGCCCGCAGATGGCGCAGACCCGCAATTGCGGCGCGACGCCAAAGGCCGGCAGCAGTTGAATCTCGATGATGTTGGCGAGGACGGCAGGATCCAGTCCCCGGTCGAGACCCAGCAAGACATTCTTCCCGGTCGTGTACCACTTGGGAATCGCCTGACCTTCCGGGAACGCCATCCGGATCAGGTCAAAAATGTACGTGGCATACGCGTTGGCAATGATGTCGCTCATCGGCGCACGGAAGAGATGGGTGCCCTTGGCGGTGCGCAGCTGGGACAGCCCGGTCGGCCGTACGACACCGACGTAGTCGCCCAGGGTGAACGGCAAGGTGACCCCGGCCAGCTTGGCTTTAGGCCGTTTCAACCCGCGGGCGATGAACGTTTTGAAACCGTACTGCTGGGTGAGGAAACGGACCAGTGCATCGTGCTCCCGATAATCCTGGCGGCCGACCACGATGCCGGTGAAATCAACGGCAGCTTCGGCCATTTATTCCAACCGTTTGATGTTGTAACCGGACTGGTTAAGAAACTTGGGGTCGTCCCGCCAGTTTTTCTGTACTTTGACCCACAGTTTCAGGTTGATCTTTTCACCCAGCAAGGCTTCGATCTCCCGGCGGGCATTGATCCCCATCCGTTTCAACATCTTGCCGCCAGCCCCGATGACGATGCCCTTCTGCGAATCGCGCTCCACGTAGATCGTCGCGTGGACCTGCAGCTTGCCGGCCACCCGGGTATTCATCGAATCCACCAGCACTGCGACGGAATGCGGAATTTCTTCCCGCGTCAGCTGAAGGACCTGTTCGCGAATCAGTTCCGCGACCACGAAGTATTCCGGATGGTCCGTCAGCTGATCCGCCGGATAGTATTGAGGACCCGGCTTGAGATGGCTTTCTAACCCGGCCAGCATCTCGTCCACGTTATTCCCTTGGGTAGCAGAAATGGGATAGACGCCGGCAAAATGCAGCGTCTCGGTGTATCCGGCGACAATGTCCGGCAAAGCGTCGGGATTGACCAGGTCGATCTTATTGACTAGCAGATAAACCGGCGTGCTGGTCTTCGTCAGCAGATCCATGATGTAACGGTCGCCGGGGCCGATTTTGTCGTCAGCAGCGACCATGAACATGATGGCGTCTACCTCGGACAGAGTCGATTCAGCCGCAGCGTCCATATAGTCGTCCAGCTTATTCTTGGGCTTGTGGATGCCCGGCGTGTCGACAAAAACGATTTGGGCGCTGTCCGTGGTGTAAATGCCTTGGATCTTATTCCGGGTGGTCTGGGCCTTGTCGGACATGATGGCCACTTTCTCGCCCACCAGGCGGTTCATCAACGTGGACTTGCCGACATTAGGCCGGCCGACGATGGCGACGAACCCGGACACGAATTGCTTGTTTTCATTACTCGCCATGATGCATCTGCTCCCCTTTAAACGCGTACGGTAATAAACCGGCGACGGTGGTGCGCTGAACGTCCCCGTGCAGGTTGGTCAAGATGACCGGCATGTCCGGTGCGGCGAATTCGGCCAAGACTTGGCGGCAGGCCCCGCAGGGCGATACCGGGCCGGCGGTATCGCCGATCACGGTAAGGCTGGCAAACTGCCGCTGGCCTTCGCTGATGGCCTTGAACATGGCCGTCCGCTCGGCACAGTTGGTCAAACCGAAGCTGGAATTTTCAATGTTGCAGCCAGTGAAGACTTGGCCGCCTGCCGTGAGCAGAGCCGCGCCCACCGCGAAGTGCGAGTAAGGGACATAGGCCCTCTCCCGGGCGGCGCGCGCCTGGGTGATCAATTCGTTTTCTGAAACCATCGTCATCATAAACTCCTTAATTAAATAAACAAGTCCACAGCAGCGGGACAAAAACGAGCGCACCCACCACGACGGCAAAAAAAGCCGTCAGCAAAACAACGCCGGCGGATAAATCTTTGATTTTCTTCGCTTGGGGAGAAAAGGTGCCGTGGGTCACGAAGTCCACCAAACTCTCGATGAGCGTATTGCCCAGTTCGGCAAAAATCACCAGCCAGATCGCCGCCGCCAGCCACAGCCAATCGGTGCGCTGGGCGTGCAGCAGGATGGCCGCGATGATCACCAGTACTGCACCGGCCGCATCCCGGCGCAAGTTGCGCTCTTCCCGCAGGGCGATGCGGACGCCGCTCCAGGCGTGGCGCAAGGACTGGGCAAAGGTGTGGTTCTTACTCGTCTGCTTACCGGGTGAGGCCATAGGCTTCCAGAATCTCCTCTTGCAGCGGGATCATCACCGCTTCGTCCGCTTTCTTAATGTGGTCGTAGCCGTTCAGGTGTAAGAAACCGTGGACCGTCGTGTACCCCAGCTCCCGGCGGAAGGAATGGCCGTAACGGTCGGCTTGTTCTTGGGCGATGCCTGGTGAAATGAACAGGTCGCCGATGTTGCGCGGCAAGTGAGCCAAGGCTTCCAAAGGTTCGCCAAAGTCGCTGTCGGCGTCGCCGTCCTCAATGGCAAAGCTGATGACATCGGTGGCGCGGTCCACGTCGCGGTACTTCTTGTTGATGGCGCGGATGCGCTCCTTGCTGACAAAGGTAATGGACATCTCGGTGTCTTCCGCCAAGTGCAAATGCTTGCCGGCAAATTCGACCAAGTCCTTGACCATGGCCAAATCGTCAGCACTTAACAGATGATCATCATCATACACGTCTAAGTTCACTGGTCACTGTCTCCATTCTTCTCTGCCAAGTGACGGGGCAGTTCGTAGGCCGCATAAGCATCGATGATCCGGGCAACAACGGGGTGCCGGACCACGTCGGCACTGGTGAAGTTCACGAAACCGATGTGGGGAATGTCGTGGAGGATCTTCGGTGCCGTCAGCAGACCGCTGCCGCTGATCGACGGCAGATCGATCTGGGTAATGTCCCCGTCGACGACCATCTTCGACTCGAACCCCAGCCGCGTCAGCAGCATCTTCATTTGGGCCCGCGTGGCATTCTGGGCCTCGTCCATGATGATGAACGACTGATCCAATGTCCGCCCGCGCATGTAAGCCAACGGCGCAATCTCAATCACGCCCCGGTCCAACAGCCGGTTGGTCTGGTCCATGCCCATGATTTGGTACAAGGCATCATAGATGGGCCGCAAGTAAGGATCGACTTTCTCCTTCAAGTCGCCGGGAAGAAAGCCCAGGGATTCCCCGGCTTCCACTGCCGGCCGGGTCAGAATCAACCGTTCCACGTCCCCGGCCTTCAGCGCGGCGACCGCCAAAGCGACGGCTAAGTAAGTTTTCCCGGTACCCGCAGGGCCGATGCCGAAGGTAATATCGTTGTGCCGAATCGTTTGGACATACTGCCGCTGGCCGAAGGTCTTGACCCGAATGTTGCGGCCCTTGGCATCGCGGATGATCGTTTCTTTATACAGATCGGTGAAGTATTCCAGGGTACCCCGCTCAGCCATCTTGATAGCGCTCATCACGTCGGTGGCGCCGATGCGGATGCCGGAGCTGATCACGTCGGTCAGCGCATTCAGCACCTGTTCGGTGAGGTGGACGTTGTCCGGTTCGCCGCTGATGTGCATGTCCACATCCCGGGCCGTGATCGCCACGTCCAGGCCTTCCGTTAAGAGATTAATATACTCGTCATTCACGCCCATCAGGTTAACGGCCATGGCCGGATCGCTCAGATGGTACGTTTCTTCAATACGGGTGGCGTCTGCCAAATTCTCACTGCTTTCTGGGTTAATGGTGTTACTTCAATTCTAGCACAGATGGCAAGAAAAGCGGCTTGGGTGCCCGCCATTCCGACGAAGACCGAAGCCGCTTAACATTTCTGCCAATTAGTGAACTGTCACCGGTTGTTCTGCGGGAACTCGCAGCTGGCCGCGGAAGTCGCTCAGCTGGCGGTAGCCCTTGGCGTCCATGATGGCGCTTAGTTCTGTGCTCAAGCGTTCAAAGACTTTGGGGCCCTCTTTACCCAACTGGGTGGCGACGCCGACCATGTCGGCCCCGCACAGGATCAGTTCGAAGACATCCCGGCCGGTTTGGACACCGCCCGTGCCGATGATGCTGATACTGGGCTTGAGCAGCTGGCGCAATACCCGGACATTAGCCAGGGCCATCGGTTTGATGTAGCCGCCGCCGATGCCGCCCAGGCCGCCCTTGGGCGCGATGGCGGCCGTCTCGTCCTTGATTACCAGGCCATTGCCGGCACTGTTGATCGTATTGACGAAGGTCAGGTCGAACTTGTTCAGGACGTCGGCAATATTGTGGAAGTGCACTAAGTCAAAGTACGGCGGCAGCTTCACGCCCAAGGCACCGTGATAGATGGCCGTCACTTCGGTCAGGATGCGGTCCACCGCGTCAAAGTCATAAGCAATTTGGGGCTTGCCGACGACGTTGGGGCAAGACAAGTTCAACTCCACCAAGCCGCTGAAGTTGCTGGCGGCAATCTTTTGAAAAAGCGGTGTGAACTCTTCCGGCTTCAACCCGGTGGTAGATAAGAAGTACGGCTTATCCGGATTCTTGGCGTGGAACTGGGCGACGATGTCCAGGTAGTAATCTAGGCCCTTGTTGGGCAGGCCCATGGAATTGATGGAGCCCAGCTCCGTGGCGGCCATCCGGGGATTGGGGTTGCCGGCCCGGGGATCCAGAGTCGCGGTTTTGGTCACAAAAGTAGCGGCTGCCGAGGTGTCGACGGCGGTTAATTCCCGTTCGTCGTAGCACCAGACACCCGCGCCGTTCATTACCGTGTTATCAAAGTGAAAGCCGCCGATCGCTGTGGTTAAATCTGCCATTATTGTGTTCCTCCAAAGATCGGGGGGCGAGAAAGCTTCAGCTGTCTGCGTTTGTGCCCAGAGGGACACGCCGTTATCAGCAAAATGGATGCTCACTGTCACCCGTTATTTTGTTGCTTGTTGGCATTGTGCCACAAAACGGAAGGATTGGCAATGGTCAGAGGGCGGAGGCGGGCGTTTAGGCCACCTGGGCTAAGCGGCCCTAACACCGAAAGCCCTGGGCTTGGGCTTTTGGTGTTAGGGTCCTTAGACCATGGTGGCCTGCCCGCCGGAGCCCGTCTACGAGGCGGAGCGAAGCCGTTAATCGCTCAGCGGAGCCCGTTTATGGGCCATGGCAGAAACCCCCGAGCTTGGGTTTTTGGTGTTAGGGTCCTTAGACTATGATGGCCTGCCAGCCGAAGCCCGATTAAAGAGAGACGGTATCGCCTGGTGACGACAGTCGGCACATATACCAGCCCCACTGACTAGCAACCGCCACGCTGAAGGAAAAAACCGCACAGAAAAACCAGGTCACCGAAATGACCTGGTTTTGGTTTCGCAAAGATTGCGTTGGTTGGTTCACAATCGGCCAATCCGAAGATTGACCGATGCATTGGTTGGTTACAGTGTCCATTCCAACTGATACCATCAGGAGAAATGGACACGGCGGCTGTCACGGGTAAGGGACTGGTCGCGGTCAGCGGATGGCAGCGGAGCAGCTGGTTAACCCAGCAGTTCCTTCACCATGGCGTTCACTTTGGCCCCGTCAGCTTTGCCTTTGACTTTGGGCATGAGCGCCTTCATCACTTTGCCGAAATCAGACTTGCCCGTGGCCCCGACTTCAGCAATCGTATCCTGTACGGTCGTTTTCACTTCAGCGTCACTCATCTGCGCGGGCAGATACTTCTCGACGATGGCAATTTCGGCTTTGACACCGGTCACCAAATCGTCGCGATGGGCTTTTTCAAAGTCCTCAAGCGATTCTTTACGTTGTTTCAGTTCCCGGTCAACAACACCGAGTTCCTCTTGAGCAGTCAGGTCGTGACCGACCTTGATCTGTTCATTTTGCAAAGCAGCCTTGATCATCCGGACAACGGACAGCGTGGTTTTGTCCCGTGCCTTCATTGCCTTGATCATGTCGGCGTTCAGCGAATCTAACAAGCTCATGGTATGCGCTCCAATCAATTAGAACTTCTTGCGCTTTCTTGCTTCCTCGGATTTTAACTTCCGCTTTACACTCGGTTTTTCGTAGAACTCGCGTTTCCGGTATTCACGCAATGTGCCGCTCTTGGACACGGAACGTTTGAACCGCCGCAGTGCATCATCGAGAGATTCGTTTTTGCGAACGACTGTCTTTGCCATTTGACATCCCTCCCTCCGCGATGAGTGTAACTGTCGCCAGATGTACTTGTGACAAACAATTCCTTTTCATTATACAGAACATTATTTTGAAGCGCAATTCATCTCGCCACATTTGTTCAATTAATTCGCGGCGGCGCATTTCTCCCTGCCCCGTCAACCCCGGCAAACGGGGAATTATGGTATTATAGAAGAAAATGAGAGAAGCGGAGCAAACGTCATGACTGAATCCAAGAAGCTCAACCTGTACGTCCTGTCTGATTCCGTTGGGGAAACAGCCTTCAAGCTGGCCCAAGCCGTAATGGCCCAGTTCCCCCACGTGGAGACGACTTACATCCGGTACCCGTTCATGCATACCGAGAAGCAGATCAACGAAGTGGTGCAAAAAGCCAGTGAGGACGGCGGCATCGTGATCCATACCATCGTCACGAAGGGGCTCGCCCAGCAGATCCACCAAGCCTGCCAGCTGAATCATGTGGTGGATTTCGATTTGCTGAGTCCTTTGCTGGCTGAAATCACTAAGACCACCGGTGAAGAACCGACCCACGAGGCGGGTGCCATCCACCACCTGAATGAGAAATATTTCGACCGCATTTCGGCCATGGAATTCGCTGTCCTCTATGATGATGGCAAGGATCCCAAAGGCTTCTTGGAAGCCGACGTTGTCTTGCTCGGCCCGTCTCGAACATCTAAGACCCCGCTGTCCCTGTTCCTGGCCGGGAAGAACCTCAAAGTCGCCAACTTGCCGCTGGTTCCCCAGGCCCACATTCCTGAAGAACTGTGGAAGGTCGACCGGAAAAAAATCATCGGCTTGACCAACGACGTCGAAGTGCTGAACAACATTCGGCGGGAGCGCATGATCGCCTACGGGTTAAACCCGGACACGACCTATTCTAATGTGGACGAAATCAAGAATGAATTGAAATTTGCGCAAGACCTGTATGACAAACTGGGCTGCATGGTGATCAACGTTGCCCACAAGTCCATCGAAGAAACAGCCACCCTCATCCTGGAGCACCTCGGGTTGGATGACTACCAGCCGAATTTGACCAAAACCAGTAAATAATATGGCATTGCGAAAAACAGGCCGGCTGCCGTGAGGAAAACCGACCTGTTTTTTGTCGTTCCGGCGAATCGTTACTTTTTCGGCAGGACGCCGCCCGTGGCTTCAATTTTTTGCTGCAAGTCAGGGTCAAATTTGCCGCTGCGCAGCATGGCGATCTCGTAAGCATACGGGGCCGCTTGGTGCTTCTTGTCCGCGCCGACCCAGGGTGTCTCCATGATCTTCGGCACGGTCGTCAGCTGGGGGTGGGTATAGACTTGATACAGGGCATCGAAACCAATGGTGCCGAAGCCAATGTTCTCGTGCCGGTCCTTGTGACTCCCCTGGGGATTCTTTGAGTCGTTCAAGTGGATCAGCTGCAGCTTGTCCAAGCCGATGATGTGGTCAAACTGGTTCAGCACACCGTCAAAGTCGTGGGTGATGTCGTAACCAGCATCACTAGTATGACACGTATCGAAGGTCACGCTGACCTTCTCGTTGTAATGGACGCCGGCAATGATGTCGGCCAGCTGCTCGAAGGTGATGCCCACTTCGGTACCTTTCCCGGCCATCGTTTCGATGGCAATATGGGCGTGCTGGTCAGGCGAGATGACCTCGTTGAGGCCCTTGATGATCTGTTTGATTGCGTTGGCCGGCGTGTCCTTCAAGTGGGCGCCGGGATGGAAGGCGATTTGGGTAGCGCCCAGGGCATCCGCCCGGGCCACCTCTTCTTTCAGAAATTGCACCCCGAAAGCATAATTTTCGGGTTTAGCCGTGTTCCCCAAATTAACGATGTACGGCGCGTGGACGACCACATCGTCAATGGCGTGGGCCTGCAGCAGCTGCATCGCCGCCGGGATCTGGAACTCATCAATGGGTTTGCGTCGGGTGTTTTGGGGCGCTCCGGTAAATACCATCAGCGCGTCGGCATCGTAGTCAATCGCCGTGTGCACCGAGCCGGCAAACATATCCGGACTTTTCAGCGGCACATGGGCACCTAAATGATCATGGATCATCATAACTCACTCCCTCTTCGGTTCATAGTAGTGACCCAAAATGCGGACAGTCGGCGTGACCGAGACGAAGGCGTGAGGGTCCGATTCGTGCATGACTTGGGTCAAATCGTGCAGTTCGTACTGTGAAATCACGGTCAGCAGCACCGTCTTTTCTTCATGCCGGTACGCTCCTTCGGCGTCGTGCATGATGGTGATGCCCCGGCGCATTTCTTCCTGGATCCCGGCAATGACGGTACGGGGGTGGTTGGTGACGATGATGACCTGCAGCCGCTGGTCCTGGGTGTAGATCATGTCGATGATGCGGCCGTTGATGAAGATGCCCAGGGCGCTGTACAGCGCGTGGGGCCAGCTGTAGATGAAGCCGGAGAGCAGGATGATCAGGGCGTTGAAGGCGATGTTGATGGAGCCCACCGACTTGCCCGTCTTCTTCCGCAAAACGATCCCGAGGATGTCCAGGCCGCCGGTGGAGATACCGCTGCGCAGCGCGAAACCGGTGCCGGCGCCGTTGAACAGCGCACCGAAGATGGCACACAGGATCGGGTCGACGGTCAGCTTGCGCATCGGTGAGAAATGCAGCAGCAAGGACGACAGGACAACGGCAAGAATGGTGAAGAGCGTGAAGCGGTGGCCAATCTTCCGCCACGCCAGGACAAACAGCGGTAAGTTCAACGCAACCAGCCAAAACGGCGTCCCCAAGAAGCCGACGCCTAAGCGGGTGACGATGGTATTCATCAACTGGGCGGCCCCGGTGACCCCCGAGGCATAAATCCCGCCCGGTTCCCAGAAGAAGTTCAGCGCCATGGACACGGCGATGGCGTACAGCAAGGCGGCGGAAATGCGGGTCAGCGTCCGGTAGCGCCGGCTGAGTTTTTCTAAATCCATTGCGGTTAATTCGTCCCTTTTCCGTGTTTGTGATAAGTGAATACATTGTAACATACTCCCCCACTAGCGCGCGGTGGGTTATTGCTCCGTTTGCGCGATGCATCAGTTTGTGTCGGAGTGGTTCAGGTTATTGTTTGGCGCTGGCCCGGGTAACTCCGGGCTCCGCAGATTGGAGCGGCGATGCGAAGCAAGTGCGAAGCCGGTCCTGCGGAGCTAGTGGTGGGCACGGCTTGAGCCCCAATCTGCTCCGCCCTCCGTCACCATACATTCTCGGCGACTGGGACCGTGTCGCTCCCCACAGGGCCAAGGCAGCTCCTTCCGCAAACATCATGGCAGACACGCTGAAATATGGATGGTCCCTCCGGAGAATACGTCGTGGCACCAGGATTTCACGTTCGAGTAGGAAGTAGGCGATTTGGGCCCGGAGGCTGGCGGGCGTCAGTGGCCAAGTTGGTCTTAGCGG
>NZ_KI271582.1:424954-442493 GCF_000469325.1 Schleiferilactobacillus shenzhenensis LY-73
AACTTTGTCAAAAAGTCTCAAAGCTGTGCCGGCCACGTTCCACGCCCAGCCAGCCGGAGGGCCCAAGTCGCCGGGTCCCGCGTCCATTTCTTCCCGCATCGCGAAGCGCCGGTCCTCACCATTTTCCCTGACCATACAAAAACAGGTTCCGCATAAACGGAACCTGTTTCCTAGTGCTTGCCAGAACGCACAGTTACCCGCGGCCCCAGTACTTCTTTTGATACTCGGCGCGGCCGCCGCTTTCTTCCATGGCGTACCGCAACGGGTTCTTCTTGTAGAAGTCCTGGTGGTACCCCTCGGCCGCATAGAACGGCTGAGCATCTTCGATGGTGGTGACGATGGGCTTGGTGAACTTGCCGCTGGCCGCGAGAGCCTTCTTTGACGCTTCGGCGACTTGGCGCTGGGCCGGAGAATTCACGTAGATTACCGGCCGGTAATTATCGCCCCGGTCTTGGAATTGGCCCATGGCATCGGTGGGATCGGCTACTTGCCAATAAATATCGACCAACTTCTGGTACGGCAATACGGCCGGGTCAAAGGTGATCTTGACGGCTTCGGTGTGGCCTGTCAGACCCGATGACACCTGGGCATACGTCGGGTCGGCGACGTGACCGCCGGTGTACCCGGAGACCACCGACTTGACGCCGGGATACTCCTCGAATGGTTGGACCATGCACCAGAAGCAGCCGCCAGCAAAGATTGCCGTTTCTTCAGCCATTGCTCAGCCCTCTTTCTTTTCTGTTGTGAACAGTGACGCATACTGCCCGTAACCCGCCTTGGCCAGGTCGGCAGCGGGAATGAAGCGCAGCGCGGCGGAGTTGATGCAATACCGCAACCCGCCGGCTTCGGCCGGGCCATCAGTGAAGACGTGGCCCAGGTGAGAGCCGGACGCTTGACCGCGGACCTCGGTGCGCATCATGCCGTAACTCGTATCCAAGTGGGTGTGCAGCTTCTCGATCGGTTTGGTGAATGACGGCCAGCCGCACCCCGCGTCGTATTTATCCTGCGAGGAGAAAAGCGGCTCGCCGCTGACCACGTCCACATAGATCCCCGGTTCGTAGAAATCATCGTACTGGCCGGAGAACGGCCGCTCGGTGGCGGCGTGCTGGGTCACTTCATACGCTAAGGGCGACAACTTTTCTTTCAATTCATGGTCATCTGGTTTGGCCATATCCATCACCTCTGGCTGTAGTATACGCATTTCTCCCTAAAAAGTCACCGATTGTGCACAATTAGTTATGACGATACTTGGATTCGACTTCGACCCCGAGTTCGTCCAATTGCTCAGGTGTCACCGGCTGCGGCGCACTGGTCATGGGATCAGTGGCCTTGGAGTTCTTCGGGAAGGCGATGACGTCGCGGATGTTGTCGCGGTGGGAGAGCAGCATGGCGAAGCGGTCCAAGCCAATGGCCAGGCCGCCCATGGGCGGGAAGCCGTACTGCATGGCATCCAGCAGGAAACCGAACTGCGCATAAGCCCGTTCCTTGGTGAAGCCGAGGGCCTTCAGCATCTTCCACTGGATGTCTTCGTTGTGGATACGAATCGAGCCGCCGCCCAGTTCATACCCGTTGAGGACGATATCGTAACTCTGGGCGTGGGCCTTGTAAGGGTCGGAGTCCAGCAGCGGAATGTCTTCTTCGTTAGGCATGGTGAACGGGTGGTGAGCCGGAACCCAGCGCTGGGCCCCTTCGTCGTACTCAAACAACGGCCAATCCACGACCCAGAGGAAGGCGTACTCGTCTTCCGGAATCATGTCCATTTCCTTGGCGAAGTGGGTGCGCAGATAACCGAGAGAATCGGCGACGATCTTCTTGCTGGCAGCGACGAAGAGAATCAAGTCGCCGCTGTGAGCGTCCAGCCGCTTGGCCAGCGCCGCACTTTGGTCGCCCAGGAACTTCGCCACGGGACCGGTGAAGCCGTCATCCGTAACCTTGACCCAAGCCAGGCCCTTCGCCCCGAAGCGCTTGATGTACTCCTGCTGCTCGTCAATATGCTTACGAGAATACTTCTCAGCCGCGCCGGGCACGCAGATGGCCTTGACTTGGCCGCCGTCGGCGATCGCCCCAGAGAAGACCTTGAAGGGCGAGTCCTGGAACAGGTCAGAAAGGTCCGTCAGCTCCATGCCGAAACGCACGTCCGGCTTGTCGGAACCGAACCGGTCTTGCGCCTCTTGCCAGGTAATCCGGCGGAAGGGTGTTTGCACGTCGATGCCCTTCTCGTCGTGCATTACCTGGGCAATGACCCCTTCTGTAATGTCTTGGATCTGCTTCTGGTCCAGGAAACTGGTCTCAATATCGATCTGGGTGAATTCGGGCTGCCGGTCACCGCGCAGATCTTCGTCCCGGAAGCAACGGGCCAGCTGGTAATACTTATCGAAGCCGGCGCCCATCAACAGCTGCTTGAACAGCTGCGGGGATTGGGGCAGCGCATAGAAACTGCCGGGATAGACCCGGGACGGCACGATGTAGTCGCGAGCGCCCTCTGGAGTGGACTTGGTCAAGTCCGGAGTCTCCATCTCGATGAAGTCGTGGTCGTCCAGGTAATGGTGGACGGACTTGACGATTTGGGCGCGGGTCCGCAACCCTTTCTGCATCTCGGGACGGCGCAAGTCTAAGTAACGGTATTTCAGCTTGGTATCTTCAGTGGCGTCTACACCGTCCACGATGTCGAACGGCGGGGTCTTGGACTTGTTCAAGATCTCAGCTTCACTGATCTCCACTTCCACCTTGCCGGTCTTCATTTTATTGTTGATGGCTTGGGCATCCCGGGCAACGACTTTACCGTGGACCCGAATCACGTACTCGGAGCGCATCTGCTCAGCAAGCGCCAACGCGTCCGGGCCGAATTCTTGACTGAAGACCAGTTGGAGGATCCCCTCCCGGTCCCGCAAATCAACGAAGACCAGGTTCCCCAGATCGCGCCGTTTGGCGACCCAGCCAGCCAAGTCCACTTCTTGGCCGATATACTGTTCATCGATCAACCCTGCATAATTCGTGCGTTTCATCAATTATTTCCTTCTTCCACTAAATCGGCATAGAGCCGTTGAAAATCGCCCGTCACGGTGGTGAACGGGACTTGGATCTGCTTCCCGGTAGCCATTTGCTTGATGCTGGCCTGTTGGTTCGCGAGCTCGTCGTCGCCCAGGGTGATGACCAGCTGCGCGTTCTCCCGGTTGGCCGTCTTGAACTGGCCCTTGGCCTTGCGGTTCAGGAAGTCCATGTCGACGGTGTACCCCGCTTCCCGAATCGCGTGGGCCAGGACTAAGGCCTGGATCCCGGCTTTTTCAGAAAGAGCCGCGATATACACGTTAAGCGGTGCGGGAGTCGGGGCTGGTTCGTTTTCTTGAACCAAGAGCATCAGCCGTTCCACCCCCAGGCCGAAGCCCACACCAGGAACTGCGGGACCGCCAAACTGTTCGACCAAGCCGTCGTAACGGCCCCCGGCCAAAACCGTCAATTCTTTGTTGCCAAAGGCCGGCGAGCTGGTCATGATCTCGAAGATGGTGTGGTTGTAATAGTCCAAGCCCCGCACCATGGTGTGATCCACCGTGTACGCAATGTGCAGCTGGTCCAGAGCGTCTTTGACGGCCTGGAAGTGGGCGGCGGCTGCTGGGGTCAGGTAGTCCAGAATCGACGGTGCATCAGCCACCAGCGGTTTATCCTGGGGATCCTTGCTGTCCAAGATGCGCAGCGGGTTCTTCTCCAGCCGCACTTGAGAATCCGCGCTCAGCTCGCTCAAATGCGGCTTAAAGTAGTCCACCAGAGCATGGTGGTATGCGGTGCGGGTCTCCGGATCGCCCAACGTATTGATGGCGATTCGCAAGCCATGCACGCCGACGTTATGCAGCAAGTCCACACCCAGTTGGATCGTCTCGGCATCCAGCAGCGGCGATTCACTGCCAAATGCCTCCACGCCGATTTGGTGAAACTCCCGCTGCCGGCCGGACTGCGGCCGTTCATAGCGGAACATGGGGCCCATGTAGTAGACCCGGTACGGTTTGGGGTATTCCGGACCATAAAGCTTGTTCTCCACGTAGGCCCGGACAACGCCCGCCGTGCCTTCCGGGCGCAGCGCCATGTGGCGGCCGCCCTTGTCGTCAAAATCGTACATTTCTTTGGTTACGATGTCGCTGGTGTCTCCGGAGGAGCGGGCATAAAGGTCGTAACTTTCAAACAACGGCACGCGGATCTCGCCGTAGCGGTAGCGGCGGAACACTTCCCGGCTCTTGGCCTCGACGGTGTCCCATTGTTCAGCAGCGGCCGGCAGAATGTCGGCTGTCCCTTTTGGTTTTTGGTACTTCACGGTCGTCTTCCTTTCTCGAAACAAAAAGCACACAAAGCGTCCTCGTCATTGACAAGGGCGCTTTGTGCGCGGTACCACCTTAATTGTGTCTATGAGTAACGTTCATGCGGACGGGGTGAAGTGAGTCACCCAGCAGCGCAGACTGTCTTTTCGGTCGCGGCCCCTCTCAGCATCTAGAACCTCTCTGGCAAGTACTGACCTATCCTTTGCCTGCGTCATTGCTTTTTTAATATCACTCTAAGAGTAAGAAAGTTCCTCGCCGTTGTCAATGCTGACGCACCACTTGGAAGCGGCACCACGTAAACTTTTCGATTTTCCGCCCGGCTAACGGGCAATTTGCTATAATTAACTCAGCACGCTGTCGTTTTTTGGCAGCAGACTCGTTTTGTTAGAAAGCAGGGAACAAGGATGGCTGCCTTTTGGGCTCAGCTGAAAAAATATATGCGCCGCTATCCGCTGCTGGTATTGGTGACACTGGTGGCTGCCCTGGCCGTGGGCTTCACGACGGCCTTGGCAAACTACAACATGATCACCGTCCGCGCCAGCGTTTTGAACGTGCGCCAAGGGCCAGGCCTTTCTTATAATGTCATGGCCCAAGTCTCCGCGGGCCAGCATTACACCATCCTGGACCAGCGCAACGACTGGTACCAAATTCGGCTGGACAACAACCGGATTGGCTGGGTCGCCAGCTGGCTGGTGGATAATACGGAGGTGTCCCAGGCCACCAATCGCGTGGGGCTGGTCACCGTCAATGAAGCCAATATCCGTCAGAGTGCCGATACCAGCGCTCCGGTGGTGGGGACCGCCAAGTCCGGGCAGAAGGTCACGATCCTGTATCAGGCCAACGGCTGGAGCCAAGTCTTAGTCAACAATTCGGCTGGGTGGATGCGCAACGATACGCTCAAGATGACGGATGAAGTGGCCAGCACAGTCCAGACCAACGGCGGCGGGGCCACCCAGGTTTCTCAAACAGCCATCAAGACAGTGACGACGCAACAGACGGCTTACCTGCGCTCTGGCCCCAGTGACAGCAGCAGTGTGGTCACCTCCCTGGCCGCCAACACCACCCTCACGTACCGGGAGACCACCGGCCAATGGTACCAGGTGGAGACCAAGAACGGGCAGAAAGGCTATGTGGCCAGCTGGCTCGTCAGCCTGTCGGCCAACGATACCGCGGCCAAGACCGTGCCGACCAAACTGTCTGAAGCCACGATCATGCTCGATCCCGGCCACGGCGGCTCCGACTCTGGCGCGATTGCCAATGATGGGACCGGTTTCGAGAAGAAGTATACGCTGGAGACGGCCAAAATTGTGGCCAACTCGCTCCGGGCGGCGGGCGCCAAGGTGATCCTGACGCGCACCACCGATACCTTTGTTGACCTGGCCCCCCGGGCAGCGATGTCGAACAAGGACGGCGTGGACGCCTATATCAGTATCCACTTCGACTCCGCGCCCACGGCCAACCAGGCCAGCGGGTTTACGACGTATTACTATAACAGCGGCAAGGACTTGCGGTTAGCGAAGAGCTTGTCCAGTGCGCTGGGGTCTACCCTGCCCCTGACCAACAAGGGCGTGGCCTACGGCAACTTCGAAGTCCTCCGGGACAACGCCGAGCCGTCTGTCTTACTGGAACTGGGTTACATCAACAACGACACGGACTACAAAGAAATCCGCTCCACCGACTACCAGCAGCAAGCAGCCAATGCGATTACTCAGGGGTTGTTGAAGTACTTCCAGTGATCGCATGTGAGGGCGTAATGTCTGGTGCTGACCCGGGTGACTACGGGCTCCGCAGATTGGGGCGGCGACGCAAAGCTAGTGCAAAGCCGGTCCTGCGGAGCTAGCTGTGGGCCGACTTTAAGCCCGCGCAAAGTGCGCGCGCACTTAAAGCTCGACCTTGGGCACGTGACAAAACTTGCCTGGGCGCCGTACCGGCCCAAAGCGCCGGGCCTCGCGGATCTTCACTACAGAATACACAAAAACAGGATGACCCCCAACGTTTCGGTTGGCGATCATCCTGTTTTCTTACATCCAGAAAAACTTAGTACGCATTCTCATCGTCGTCGTTGCCCTGGGTCAGGAAGTATTGGGTGACTTCGTCCAGGTCCTTCACGACAGCATCGGCGCCGGCCTTGTCGCCGTATCCGTCGACATCGAAGAAGATGGTGTGGACGCCGGCCTTCTGGCCCGCTTCCACGTCGATGGACCGGTCACCGATCATGACGGTTACCGCCTTGTCCAGACCGTAGTGTTCTACCAGCGCATTGATTGCCGTCGGATCCGGTTTCCGCGGGAAGCGGTCGCTGGCCGTGACGATCCCGGTAAAGAGCTCGGACATTCCTTCCGTCGTCAGGAAGGACAGCGCAGAGCGGTCCCGGTGGGTCCAGAGGAAGTTGGCGCCGCGGTCGCTGATCTGCTGCAGCACTTCCCGGGCGTGGGGATAGATCTCCGGGGCCGCCGGCTGATATTGGACCTCCAATGTATGCATCCGGTCCTGCATGGCGTGCAAGTCCAGGCTGTTTTTCGCCGCCACTGTCTCCAGGACATGACGGATGGACGTCTCTTTGATTTGCTTATACAGCTCATCTTCTGGAATGGGTTGCGAAAATTCGCTGAGTGTCTGGCTCAAGGCTTTGAGCAAGCCCGGATACGTATTAAACAGGGTACCGTCAAAGTCCCAAATTGCGTTGATAAAATGAAAGTCTGCCATCATTACCGTCCTTCTTTTTCTGTGTCGTAGAGAATGGTCACAGGACCATCGTTGATCAGGTGCACGGCCATATCGGCGCCGAATTCGCCGGTTTGCACCGGAATGCCGGCGGCGCGCAGGCCGGCGTTGAATGCGTCATACAGCTGCTGGCCCAGTGCCGGCGGCGCCGCTGCGGAGAAACCGGGGCGGTTGCCATGGGCCGTATCGGCATACAGTGTGAACTGAGAAACAGAAAGCACACTGCCCTGCACCGCCGCCAAGTCCAAGTTCATCTTCCCGGCCGGGTCGCTGAAGACCCGCAGGTGAGCCACCTTATGCACCAGGTAGTCGACGTCGGCCTGGGTGTCACTGGCGCCGACCCCGACCAGGATCATGAACCCCTGCTGGATGGCGCCGACGGTCTCGCCGGCAATCACCACAGAGGCCGCCGTGACCCGTTGAACAACGATTCGCACTTTTCTTCCTCCTCATCCCTGGGCGCGCTTCACTTCGTACACGTCCGGGATATTCTTGATGCTGCTGATCATGCGGTCCAGGTGGGCGGCGTTGCTCACGCCGACGGTGACGTGGATGTCCGCCATCTTGTTGTGGTCCACCCGGCCGTTGAAGTTGTTCAGGTTCTTGGTCTGTGTGTTCAAAACAGACAGGACATCATTAAGCAGCCCGTTACGGTTGTAGCCATAAATCTCTAAGTCGGCATTATAGGACATGGACGGATCGGAGACATCTTCCCACTCGACATCGATCAGCCGGCCGGGAATGCTGCGGGCCGATTGCACGTTGGGGCAATCCGCACGATGAATCGTGACCCCCCGGCCCTTCGTCACATAACCGACGATCTCGTCACCGGGGACAGGATTGCAGCACTTGGCCAGATGAATGAGCAGGTTGTCGACGCCTTGAATGACGACGCCGTTCTCGTGCTTGATCTTCATCGCCCCGCGGTTCGGCGTATCTTTGGTGATCGTCGTGGTCCGCGGGTTGGTCTCCATGACCTTCTTTTCCCACTCTTTATGCTCCGCGTCAGCCTTTTCTTTCCGGGCCTTCTCGGTGAAGCGGTTAGCCACGATCAAGGGAGAAAGCTCACCATAACCGACGGCCGCAAACAATTCGTCCTCGGTCCCGAAGTTGAACTTGTCCAGCATCGTACTCAGCAGCTGGCGGTTCTCCAAGAAGTCTTTGGGGGCAAACCCGCCCTCCAGCAGCTGCTTCTCCAGCAGGTCGTGGCCCTTCTGGATATTTTCTTCCTTATCCTCCTGCTTGAAGAAGCGGCGAATCTTGTTCCGCGCCCGGGAGGTTTGGACCATGTTCACCCAGTCCCGGCTGGGCTTGGCGTTGGTGGCGGTGAGCATCTCGACGATGTCCCCGTTCTTCAGCTGGTAATTCAGCGGCACGATCTTGCCGTTGACTTTGGCGCCGATCGCGTGGTTGCCGACTTCCGAGTGGACCTGATAGGCAAAGTCCAGGGGCACACTGCCCTTGGGCAATTCGTAGACATCGCCCCGGGGGGTGAAGACATAGACCCGGTCAGAAAAGATGTCGCCCTTAACGCTCTCCATGAAGTCGGCAGCACCGTGGGTCTCGTCTTGAATCTCCAAAATCTCCCGGAAGATGTCCAGCTTCTGCCCGTTCTTGTCCAGGTGGACCGGACTCTTCATGCCTTCCTTGTACGCCCAGTGGGCAGCGACCCCGAATTCGGCCACGTTGTGCATTTCTTCCGTCCGGATCTGCACTTCCAGCGGCTTGCCTTGGGGACCGATGACTGTGGTGTGCAGGGATTGATAGCCGTTCGCCTTGGGCAGGGCAATATAGTCCTTGAAGCGCCCCGGCATGGGCTTCCACTTGGAGTGGATCGCCCCCAGCACCGCGTAGCAGTCCTTGATGGACGGCACGATGACCCGAATCGCCAGCAGGTCGTACAGCTCATCGAACTGCTTATGCTGGTCGCGCATCTTCTTATAGATAGAATAGATGTGCTTCGGGCGGCCGTAGATTTCGTAATCCAAGTTCAGGTCGGCGATGGTTTTCTTGATCTCGACGATGGCGTTTTGGATATACTTCTCCCGCTCACCCCGCTTGGCATTCATCAAGTGCACGATGCGGTAATACTGTTGCGGGTTCAAGTAGTGGAGAGACAGGTCTTCCAGCTCCCACTTGACCCGACTGATACCTAACCGGTCAGCCAAGGGCGCGTAAATCTCCAATGTTTCGTTGGCGATCCGCCGCTGCTTGTCTGGACGCAGGTGCTGCAGGGTGCGCATGTTGTGCAACCGGTCGGCCAGCTTGACCATAATCACCCGCAGGTCCTTGGCCATGGCCAAGAGCATCTTGCGGTGATTTTCCGCCAGCTGCTCCTGGTGCGAGAGGTACTTGATCTTGCCGAGTTTCGTCACCCCGTCGACAATGACGGCAACGTCGTGACCGAAGACTTCTTCAACGTCCCCGAGGGTCACATTGGTATCTTCAACCACATCGTGAAGAAAGCCGGAAGCCACCGTTTCTGGATCCATCTTCAATTCGGCCAGGATCCCGGCGACTTGAATCGGATGCATGATGTACGGTTCACCGGATTGGCGGCGCTGATCCTTATGCACATAGGCGGCGAATTCGTACGCCTTTTCCACCATGTGCAGGTGGTCATCGTTCATATACTCGTGACAAATGGCAAAAACATCATCCGCGGTAAATTCCCGTTCTTTGGGCATCGCTGGATCGTCCCCTTTCTGAATCGGCCGGCCAATCGGCAGCAGCCAACTCAAAACCAAAATGGTGCGAAATGTGAAGAAAGACACCCATCCTCAGACGCGTGCCTTGACTTGCCTCTATTTTGCCAGAAAAAACACAGAATAACAACTGGCGATTAAAATTTTTTGATCGTGCTGCCCCAGCCCAAGCCGATGTACCCCAAGCACAGGTAAAGTGCACAGAACCAGTAGTTGTAGTCGGCGTAGCGCCATAAGACCAACAGGGCAAATACCGCTGCTGGCAGGAGGAGCCACCAGCCGCTGACGCGGTGGGCGTGGAGCCAAATACCCGCAGCAAAGCTGCTGGCGCCGTTGATCAGCATGAACAGCCACAGCACTCGCTGCACCACGGGCACGTGGAGCAGGGAAAACAGCAGAGGCAGCAGCCCGAAAATACCGATCACGACGATCAGGTAACGGCACCAAGGCCGCCCCCACAGTGTTTTTATCGATTCCAAAATTCAATCATCCATCCAATTCGCTTTTAACATGAAATCATCATAGCATAAACCGACCATCCGGGAAAGGCGCCGGGAGGCGGTTCCTAGCGGCTTTCTTGCTGAGCGGCGACGGCATACCACTCCGTGTTGGTCAAAGTGAGGGTGACGGTCATACCCGCTGCCGCTAAGGCCTTCGTAATCGTCTCGATTTTATCGCGGTAAATCCCGGCCAGGATGACTGTCCCATGCGGCCGCAGATGGGCCGGTAACTGGGGAATCAGCGGCAGTAACACTTCGGTTAAGATGTTGGCGACGATCACATCCGCTGTCCCCTGGACGTTCGTCAAGAGGTCTGCTGGCTGGAGCCGAATATCACTTGCCCTTGGGTTCAGCTTGATATTCCGGCGAGCGACCTTGAGGGCCTGGTCGTCCACGTCTGTGGCCAGCACGTCCCCGGCACCGAAGAGTTTCGCTGCAATGCTGAGAATACCGGCACCGGTCCCGACATCAATGACGTCATCCCCGGGCCGCAGCAGAATTTCTAACAGTTGCAGGCTCAGCTGGGTCGTCGGGTGTGTGCCGGTTCCGAAGGCTTCGCCAGGATCCATGCGAATCACTTGCACGCGGTCATCGTCCGGCAAATCTTCAGACCAGGCTGGCACCACCGTCAGCCAGCGGGTCACCTGGACCGGCCGGTAATACTGCCGCCAGTTGGTGCTCCAGTCCTCATCCTGAATCTGGGCAGTGTGCACCGGACCGGCTGCCGCCCGGGTGAAGCCAGCGGCTGGCAAAGCCTGTACCCGGCGTTGAATCTCGGCCAGCTGACGGGAAAAGTCCGCGGTCACTGCGTAGTAGGCGGTCACCGCCGCCCCGTTTTCTCGATGGGGAATCGTGGACCAGTCAAATACTTCGTCGGGGGTGCGCGCCTCAACGTGGGTCGGGTCCGCAGCGTCCATCACTTCGACACCGGTTGCCCCGGCCGTCGTGAGGATCTCGCTCACCGCGGAGACTGCCGCCGTAGTCGTTTCCACCGTTACTTTATGCCATTGCATGGGTCAATGTGTCCTTTCTCTCTTCGGAAGCGGTCGCCGCGGCGCGCTGGGCAGGCCCATCGTCACATCATAGATCTGCATCGGGTAGGCCTGCATCTCGATGCCCAGAATCTTGTCAGCCGCAGTAATGTAAGGCGCCATGGCTTTAAGCGGCGGCCGCTCGCCAAGTTTGATGACCGCGTACACCGTCCGGATCAGTTGGCGCATTTGGCCGGCAGAAATCGGGAACGGCGGTGTGAATACCAACGTCACCGTCGTCATGTCCGGGGTGTCGGCGTCAATATGCAAAGTGTGCACATGCATGCCCAGTAATTGGCGGGTCTGGTGGATGGTCGTCAGAAAATGCTGAATACGCTGCGGGCTGAATGCCCCCTTAATCAAGTAAAGATGCCAGGTCACCATCGCGACTGCCTCCCTTTTCTTCCATTATGGCACAGGGCCGTCGGGGTCACCAAGAGTTTCTGCTAGCCATACCGGAGCACGTAAAAAAACACCTGTTTTTGTACGATAAGTTAAATCTTATGTTGACCATTAGTTTATCGTATGATAATCTATTTTTGCCAAGGAAATTCCTGGCCCTGTCTGTTCCTCCCAAAACACAATAGAAAAGGTGATTCTCATGCGTCAAACAACGGCCCCTCAAGAACATGAAAAAGAATACACGATGCTCCTCAATCGGATCCTGGCCCGCTTCACGATGTTCGATGATGTTTTCAGCGAATATCGCCGCACCGTTTCGAAGGTCTCCCGCGGCCGCTGCTTGGCCTCTGAGAATCTTGAGAGTCTATCCGGCTATTGGCAGCGCAACTGTCTTCAATACACCCGCTTCCTCGACTGCGTCAACGCTGTGCCGGTTCCGGCCAGTTTCCAGCAATTCCACCAGATCCTCACGGCTGAACTGCGCCAATACGCTAAGCAAGTGACACGCGCTCAGCAAGCCATCAACTGGGCCCAGAATTCGTGCTGCCTGGCGACCTTACAAGATGCATTCACGGAAATGAAACACAGTAAACAGCGGATCGACCACGCGTTAGAAAACGTCAGCGGCGTCGCGATGTAGTTACCCGCCCCATCCTTGTCCTGGGTACATAGCGCGCGCAAACATCATGACCAGGGCAAGCGGTTGCTGACAAACAAATCTGGGGTGGCAGCGGGTTCCGGCGAGTTGCCGGCGGCTTCCGCTCTCTAAACGGGCTCCGCCGAGCAGGCCACCACAGTCTAAGGATCGTAACACCAAAAGTCCAAGCCCGGGGCTTTCCCCCGCGCACCATAAACGGGCTCCGCGGCCCAGAAGCTAGTGGATAAGGCAGAGCAAGGGCAAAACCTAAGTGCGGTTTTTTCCCTTGCGCCATAACGCGCCATAAACGGGCTCCGCCGAGCAGGCCACCACAGTCTAAGGACCGTAACACCAAAAGCCCAAGCCCGGGGCTTTCGGTGTTACGGCCACTTAGCCTGGGTTGCCTAACCGCTCGGCTACGCCCTCTCTCTTAAGTGCTTGACACCTCCTCCCTGCCGGTGTTACTATGTTCTCGAACAAAGGAGGTGATGTCTTTTGACTAACGGAAGTAGTCTTAAGACATCAGCTCTGGAGTTAAATGCCTAATCGCGTTTAATCTTCGGGCTGGTGTCGGAGAACAAAATGGAGCTGCCTAATCAATCAGGCAGCTCCTTATTTTTTGTCCAAGTTCTTCTCGTCGGCTTTCGGTTTGCCGGTGTATTGCCTTTGCAAACGGGCGAATGCCTTTTGTACTTCTGCCAAGTGGCCGGGATCTTCCCGCACCTGGTGCATCAGACTGCTGAAGTCATGGGATGCCACATCGTCCGTCGGGTCTTTCTTATGGTGCCTAAACCAACGCATGTCCTCACCTGTTTCAGACCCCCATTATATCAGCATTCCCCGGCATGTGAAACTGGACTGGCCTAGCAGAAAGGAATCTTAACTCGTGAGCAAGAAAAAACATGGAGAAATGAAAACCCTAGTGGAAAAAATGTTGGACAAAGCGGCAATCAGCTACGTGCCCTACACCTTCCCGACCCACACCGAGGGGGACGTTCAGCAGTTGGACGCGGCCGGCGCTGATGTCGACCCGCACCTGGTCTACAAGACGATCGTGTTCACCGGCAATAAGACCGGCCCGGTCGTGGGCGTTGTCCCCCTTGATCGCCGAGTAAGTTTAAAGAAAATTGCCAAGGCCTCGGGCAACAAAAAAGTCGAGCTGATTCCCCTGAAGGATCTGGAGAAGACGACCGGCTACGAGCACGGTGCCAACACGCCCATCGGTATCCACGAGACGCACAAGTATCCAATTTATGTGGACGCTGTTGCCGAACAAGAGCCGCAGATCATCGTCAGTGCCGGCAAGATTGGTCGCTCAGTGGGCATTGCGCCGGATGACTTGATCCAATTCGTTGCCGGTCATTTTGCAGACATCGGCGAAGCCGACGAGTGAGCTGCGGCTCTGGTCGTTGCTTTTTAAGCCGGCCTAGTCCAGAATATTAAGTGAGGAATCTTCGCTGTTAGAAAGGATGACGCGGATGTTTGATCCAAACCAGGCGCGTTATGCAACATTCGGCGTCGTTTCGGCTGTGCCCGGGACGATTATCGACGAAATATGGCACATCATTGACACCAATTTACAGGGTGTTTTACCTTTGGAAAATGTGCTCAATTTTGCCTTCAGCAACCGGGACGGCAAATTGACGATTACATTCTCTGAAGAAGATACCGACATTACCATCGGTTTCGACACCCCTTACGCCTATGCCAGCCAGTTGCCCAAGACCGTGGTGGCGTATGACGATGGTCAAAATCAGACGATTATCTTACCGTCTGAAATTGAGTAGGCACTGCGAAAATTGTTATGTGCCCCTAACAATTTGTCAGTGAATATGGTATAATCTAGGTCAACGGGGTGATGTAATGTATACAGTCGTACTCTCAACCAATAAGGGTGAGCACAAGGTCGAAGACGTGACCCAGGTGGTCGTGACGACCACCACGGTGACCGAGAAGAAGCCGGTACCCGAATTTCAAAGTGTCGAACATGCCAAACGGTTTATCTTTTTCGATGATACGTCGCTGTTGTATGGCATCGATGCCAGCAAAGTGAACGATGTCCAGTATTTCAAGCAGGACGCAGCAAAGTAATGATCGTGGTTCCACCGACGCGCACAACGCCTTCACGGCTTTGGCGCGTTTTTCTATTTTCGGTGGCATGGCGGTCTTTTTTGTTACAAATTTTTGCCACCCCGCACGGGACACGGGCTGTCTGTGCTGTTGGACAGGCGCTCATCTGTCTTGAACGGTCTACCTTAGTCCATGTAACATAGATGTTAGGAAAACACCACAGAACGGGTCAAAAATATTCACATTTTTTCGGTATGGTACATAGTGGAGTTGATTTGATGAGTGAAGCAGTAAAACAAGCACAACCGAATGAAGCGGTGCCGGTGCAGTCGCCGCCCAAGAAGAAAGCCCGGATCGCTTGGGTCGACATCGCCAAAGCCATTGGTATTTTAGCCGTGGTCGCTGGCCATGCCTATCCCCACAAGGATGCCCTTTACGAAGTGACGTATTGGTGGCATATGCCGTTGTTCTTCTTTATTGGCGGTTTCTTCTTGAAACCCCTGCCCCACACGGTGCAGGCCACCAAACAGTTTTTCAAACGGAAGGTGTGGCCGCTTTACCGGGACTATTTAGTAGCGGGGGCCGTGATCATTACGATCAATTTCTTCACGGAGCACCGCACCGTGGCTTATTCCCTCGATTACTTCCGCCGACTGCTGTATGGCGGGACCGTGCTGAACGGCTATACCAGCGCGTTTTGGTTTGTGACGGTGTACTTGCTGGCGCAAATTGGGGTGGTCGCCCTGATCAGCTACGTGAAGCCCCAGTGGCTCCAATGGCTGACCGTGATCGGGCTGTTTGCCCTGGGGACGAGTTACGATAACGCCCAGCAGCTCTTTGGCTTCCCTCTGCCGGGGAACGCGGACGTTACTTTAATGGCGATGTTTTACATGTATGCCGGCTACCGGCTGTTTCCGCTTTTGAAACGCGTCGTTGCCTCACCGCTGTGGCTGGGCGCTTCCCTGCTCGGGGCCGGGGCCTTTGCGTGGGCCCAGTACGCTGACAAGATCGACCAAGTCGTGTATATGAAGTCCCACAACATCACTGACGGCCTGTTTGCGGCCACCGTGCCGATTCTCTTCGTCCTGGTGGTGATTGGCCTTTCTTACAAGCTGAGCCAGACGAACCTGTCTTACCAGCTGCAATGGCTCGGCAAGCAGTCCATGATCATCATGTTCAGCCACAAGGCCGTGTTCTATCTGTTAGAAAAGATGTCGATCACCAATTGGGCCGTATTAACGGTCTTCGGCATCGTCATCCCGGTGTTAAGCGTCGTGTTATACCGTCTGTCGCGGCGCATGGTACAATCATCCCTGAGATTGACGACTTAACGTCAATACAGGAAGGTGATTCGGTTGAAGAATAGAAAATGGCTCGGTCCCCTATTGATCGTCATCGTCCTCGTGGTTTTGGGCGGCGGCGGTCTTTTTTTCTGGCAGCGTCAACATAATCAGCCTGTCGCGAGCCCAGTGGATGTCGGCCACTACCATACCCCGACATTATTCGTTCATGGCTTCGGCGGCGGTTATGGGTCCGAGAAGGACATGATCAATGACCTGAGTACCCACCCCGGATTCAAGCAGGTGTTGCGGTTCGATATTGATGCCAGCGGTAAAGCCCGGGTCAGCGGACACTGGGACGCAGCAGTCAAGTACCCGCTGATTGCCGTCGTCTTTCAAACCGGGCGGCCCGATGCCAACGCGTTAGTACCAGTCCTGACCCAATTGAAGAAATCATACGGCATCAAGTCGTTCAACGCGGTGGGCCATTCCGCCGGTTCGTCGGCTTGGGTCAGCTGGGCCGTCACCAATCGGACCGCTGCCCAGCCGGCCCTCCACCGGCTGGTGACCATTGCTGGACCGTTCAACGGGTTCCCCGGCATGGATAGCCAATCGGCGACGGCAACGATCGGCAAAGACGGCAAGCCCAGCTATATTTCGCCCCGTTACGCCCCGCTGGTCGCCAACCGCAGCCATTTTCCGACCACGGCAGCCGTCCTGAATCTCTATGGCGACTTGGGTCATGGGACCGACAGCCGGGTGCCGGTGGTCTCCGCGCGGGCCTTGGGCTACATCGTCCGGGGCCGGGCCATCAGCTACACTGAACGGGTCATTAAGAACAGCAAGGCCCAGCATAGTCAGCTGCACGAACACAACCCGCTGGTGAACAAGTACCTTTACGAATTTCTCACGACGGGGAAGGTCCAATAATCAGAAAAATAGCAGGTTACGCCATGTGCTCGGCGGACCTGCTATTTGTTTGCATTCATTATTTGCGCTTCGGCCGTGTCAGCCACCAAGCCGCTAACGGTCCGGCAATTAGGACGACGATCGCAGCAGCGATAACGAATACCGCCACATTACGCATGGCTTTCACGCCGCATGCCGGTCGTGGGCGTCTGTTCGGTCCGGTGCCGAGGACTATTGTGCAGAATCAGCCAAATCGACACGACGAGCAAGATCAATCCCACTGGGAACAAGTTGGGCAGGATGAACATGACGATGTACCCGGCCAGCCCCACCAGATTGCCCAGCAAAACGCCCGGATAGCGCAGCGAAATGAGGTAGGACCCCACGTGCAGCACCCCGCCGATAATGCCGATGAAATATGTTTTCGCCGCCAACGCCCAGTAAGTGGCTGAGAACGTCTGCCAACTGAATGCGGCGCCGTCAAGAAAGAAAATCATGACAGTTTCCACCGCGAAGGCAAAAAGAAAAATCAAACCGTAAAGTGCTGGTGCTTTGCGCCAGGAAAAATGCATCGTTGACCACTCCCATACTCCCAGTATACCGGACCGCCGCGCCGAAGCGCACCCGTTGACGTCTAAAAAAAAGCCTAAGCTTCCGTTTTATGTCCGGTAATGTCCGCTAATTCCGCTTCTGAGATCTTAACCATCCGACCGGAAACCATCCGGGCGATCCACACCTTCGGGTCTTCCGTCGATTGTTCGATGAATTCGATCTGGTCCGGGTTGATCCATGTGGGATCAAGGACGTACTCGTGTAAGTAAACCATTCTGCCACCTGCTTTCTGCCTAATGAACTTATTATACCGTACTGCACGGGGCCGCAGGCGTCAAAAAAGGGACTGGGACAAAATCCTCCCCCGACGCCGTGCCAAAGCTCCGCAAGCTCCGGCAAAACGGGCTGGAACGTGGTGGGCA
>NZ_KI271582.1:442646-446731 GCF_000469325.1 Schleiferilactobacillus shenzhenensis LY-73
GTTTGTCTAAGGGAGGAGAGTACGAGATTCGAACTCGTGCGCCGGTATTAGCCGGTTCGCCGGATTTCGAGTCCGGTGCATTACCACTCTGCCAACTCTCCAGAACGCATTCCATCTTACCAAAAAGACGGCATGCTGTCCACTAAAATTGTGTCAAACGCTTAGTACTGCATCAGGGTGAACATGTCGTAACCCTTGATTTTATCCCGTCCGTGCAGGTCCGTCAGTTCGATGAGAAAAGCGGTCCCGACAACGATCCCGCCGAGTTCTTCAACCAGCTTAATGGTGGCCGCTAAGGTCCCGCCGGTGGCCATCAAGTCGTCGACGACCAATACCCGCTGGCCGGGTTTAACGGCATCTTTATGCATGTACAGTGAGGCTTCGCCGTATTCCAGGTCATAGGTCACAGACACCGTGGGCCGGGGCAGCTTGCCCTTCTTGCGGGCAGGCGCAAAGCCCACCCCCAGCTTGTACGCCACCGGACAGCCGACGATGAAGCCGCGGGCTTCGGGGCCGCAGACCATTTCCACGTTCTTCGCCTTGGCATAATCCACGATGGCATCGGTGGCCGCCGCGTACGCCTGACCATCCTGCATGAGCGGCGAAATATCCCGGAAGATGATGCCGGGTTCGGGGAAGTCTTTCACATTCGCCACGTAATCTTTAAAATTGATCGACATATTTTCTCCTACCTTTGATTAAACTGTTGACTGAGTAACGCGCGCACTTTCTCCCATGAGGCTGTTTGGAGGGCTCGCGTGAAGTGGACGTGCTGCGCCCGCGCTTGATAATGGGGAGCGTCGGCCAGCTGGCGGGCCTGGGCGGTCGGCTGGAACGTGATTTTGCCGTCGACCATGGCCAAGAAGCCTAAATCCAAGAAAACTTGAATGATGAACCGCAGGGCGGCCACATCGATGCCGGCTTGGGCCGCCAGAGCCGGTAATTGCGCCGGCGCCACGGACGGCTGGGCCTTGAACAAGTTGAAGACCTTGCCGAAAACGGGTTTACCAGGCAGCGCATCCGCCAACCGCGTCTGGGAGGCATAGAAAATGACCCAGACCTGCTCTGGTGACACATGCTGCCCTAACGTTTGCAGCTGGGCCAGGCTGGCCGGCGTATCCACCAGCACTAGCTTAGTGTACTGGCTGATTTGCGGGTCGTCAAACATTATTCGGGGTTGGTTCTGCAGAAAACCCGACAACCGCTTTGCGTAGGCTTTCTGGAAAAAAACGTAAGCCGCATCCAGAGAAAATTGAGAACGTTGCAAACTGGTTGAGCGCCAATCGTTCAGGACCGGTAATTCGGCCGCGGCGTCCAGAAGCTGGAATTGTGCCGTGGTGCGGCCATTCCACGTGTTCTGCTGCAGCGTGCCGTACAACGTGACGGCGTTGGCGTCCCCCAGCTGCGGACCAAGCGCAGCGAGGTTGAAACCGACGGTGCTGACCGTCTCCTTCGTCCCCCGGAGTTGGCAGCGCAAATGGTCATTTGTTTGGCCCATCGTCTGGACGCCCTGGATAACATCCGGCTGGACGGCAATCACTGGTCGGGGGTTAGCTGTGCCAAAGGGGGCCAGCACGGCCAGAGCGGTGTAAGTCGATAACGTTAAGTCATCCACGGTCAGTGCTAAATCGGCTGCTTTGGCCGGCTTCGCGCCCGGTTGGAAATGCTGGGCCTCTGCCCCGTCTTCCAGCGCTTGGGCAAGGACCGGGACCTTGTCGGCCGCTACGGTCAGGCCCACGGCGGCAGCGTGGCCGCCAAAGGCTGTACACACGTCCCGCTTTGGGTTTAAGGCGGCGAACAGGTTGTACGCCCCCGCGGTGCGGCCGGACCCCTTGTATTCATCGGTGGGTTTCTCCCGGCTCAGTACGATGGTCGGCTTGCCGGTGGTCTCGGCCACCCGGTTGGCGACGATGCCGAGCACGCCCTCATGCCACCCTTCTCCGGTAATGATCAGTGTCCGCCGGGCCGTGTTATCCGCCGCCGCGGCTTGCTGCAGAGCGGTATTGGCAATCTCCTGCACCCACGTCTTCCGGGTGGTGTTGGTTTCATCGACTTGTTTGGCCAAACTCTCGGCCTCATCCGGATCGAAAGTCGTCAGCAGCGTGACACCAACCGTGCCGTCGTCCACTCGCCCTAAGGCGTTAAGCCGCGGGGCCAAGGCGAATCCCACCGTTTCTTCATCAATGCTGTCCGTCTGAATCTGCGCCGCCTGGTAAAGGGCTTGCAAGCCCAGCCGGTCAGTCTTCTGCAGTTGGTGCAGACCATAAGTGGCGATGACCCGGTTCTCATCGACCAGCGGCATCACGTCTGCGATCGTGCCGATCGCCGCGAGGTCCAGCAGGTCCACCGGCACCGTATCCATTAGGGCACTGGCCACTTTGAAAGCAATCCCGGCCCCGCTCAAATCGCCGAAGGGGTACTGACTCCCTGGAATGCGGGCATGCACAATGGCGGCTGCGGCGGGCAATTCGGGCGGCAGCTCGTGGTGGTCGGTAATGATGACCGCCACATCATGCGCGTTGCAGTAGGCCACTTCGTCTTTGCCGGTGACCCCGTTGTCCACGGTAATGATCAGCTGGGTGCCGGTCTCCACCAGATACTTATACACGGCCATGTTCGGGCCATAGCCATCGGTGAAGCGGTTCGGGATGTAGAAATGGACGTCAGCGCCCAGATTCTCCAGCGTCTCATACATGATGGCCGTGCTGGTGATCCCGTCGGCGTCATAGTCGCCGTACACGGTGATCTTCTCGTTCGCCGTGATGGCTTGCTGAATGCGGGCCACGGCTTTCGCCATGTCATGCAGAGCCAGCGGATCATGCAGATCGGTCAACTGCGGCTGTAAGAAATGCTGCGCGTCAGCAGCAGTAGTGATACCGCGGCTGCGCAGCAAATGAGCCACCGTTACCGGTTGCCCAATGGCGGCAGCCAACTGCTTATCTTCATCATCCAATGGTGTCGGTGCGGTCCAGGTGAAACGACTCAATGCGGCAGCCTGCTTTCTTCAATATATTCCGTGCGTAACCAAGGCTTCCATTATAGCAAAATCCGCCCTAAAACAAAAAAGCCCCCGCCAAAGCGGAGGCAGCACAACTAAGTATTAAGGACTGAAAACCTTCAGTGTTTCCTTGTTCGCCACCTCGGTACTGACCAGGTGGCCGCGGATCGCCCAGCGGTTGACCCCGCCATCCGCACAGGTGATTAGGGTGACCATGGTTTCCCCTTCCACATCGTTCAGGAGATACACGGCAGTGGGGTCGACGATCTTCTTCCAGGTAATTTCGTAGATGTAGATATGTTCCAGATCGGTCAGGTACACTTTCTGACCCAGCTGGGTGTTCTCTAAAGGAGAAAACAGAATCCCCTTGTTCGTCATGTAGTGCCCAGCCAACGCATAGTTCCCCTGGCCCATCACTTCATTGGGCTTCATTGTGCCCCCGCCAGTCGACAGCGCGGTGTCGCTCAGGCCCTTGACGATGGGCAGGTGCATCCCGACCGCGGGGATCGCCAGCTTGCCAATGACGCTGGCATCGCTCTTCACCGCCGCTTTGACGACTTGCGTGGTATCGATGCTTTTTACTTTAGAAAAGTCGAATTCGCCCTTGCTCAGCTCGTTTTGCTGGATCTGCTGGCGGGTGACGTTCATCTGCCGTTGGGACATCGTGCTGACGAGCCAGTTTTTGATGGGTTCGTTGAAAATCAGGACCAGGCCGATGGCAAAGACCAATCCCAAAAACACACGCAATAAAATTCTGCCCGCTTTCTTCACCGCAGGGCGCCCCTCTCCTTTATTGACACACGCGATTCTCTGTACAACTTATGCTAGCGAAATCCCCGGCCGGCGTCAATGGTTTTGCTTAACTGGTAGGCGACCAGTAAACTGTTGCATCGCGGCATCAGATTACTCCCCACTGGACCGATTGGGAGAGCATGGCAACTGTCCGGTCGCTGGCCCGGGTGACGGAGGGCTCCGCGGGCGGGGGCTGGAACGTGGTGCGGCGACTTTAAGCCAAATGCAAAGTGCGCATTTGTCTTAAAGCTCGCCGTTGGCCTAAGCGGTCAAAAACCGACCGCTAAGGCCAATC
>NZ_KI271583.1:0-18204 GCF_000469325.1 Schleiferilactobacillus shenzhenensis LY-73
TTTCCAAGATTTTGTACGTCTCTATCCATTTTCGCCACCTTCATGAATTATTGGGGCTCAGAATTTGGTGGCTAGTCTCCACACTAGCGGTACTGCATTGGCCCGGGTAAGAATCTATCAGAACACTATCGATACAGCATCATCGGTAATAGGGGCGGCCCTCAACGTCACCAGTCAGCTACTAACCACATTCTTAACGGGGTACTTGGCCATTCAGAGAATCACCAGTATTGGCGCCATTATGACGACTGGATCACTTTCAGCCAATGTTTACAATGGTCTGGCCAATTTGGGACCAGAACTTAACACCATCCGTGGAGTGACGCCGCTTTTTAAGAAGTATCATCTGGATGCGCTCAGCCGTCGTACCGATCCGGTTGAGGCAACTGCCACGATCACCAATAACTTAGTAGTGCATCAGTTAACCTATGCTTATGGTAATAAAATGGCGCTGGCCCCGGTGAGTTTTACCGTGCCCTTCCCCAGTAAAGTAGCAATCGTTGGTGACTCAGGCGTAGGCAAGTCGACACTACTCAATATTCTGTCTGGCAAACTGAAGAATTATCAAGGATCGGTGCGACTCGGTACACAGGAGTTAAAGCAGTTGCCACTGGCCGTGGTGCAGGGCCAAGTCCTTTATATTGACCAACTGCCGTATATTTTTAACGAGACCATTCGCTATAATTTAACCCTTGGGGATAACTTCTCTGATGGTGCGATTTGGCACGCCCTGGCTGAAAGCAATCTGGCGGATTATGTCCGTCAATTACCGGCTCGGCTGGACACTTTGGCCGGAGAAAAAGGGCGCCTGTTCTCTGGTGGTCAACGTCAGCGGTTGGCCTTGGCGCGTGGCTTGCTGCGTAACCGGAAGATCCTATTAATCGACGAAGGTACTAGCAGTTTGAATCGGGCTAGTGCCATTGACGTAGAGGACCAATTTCTCAGTTTACCGTCAGTGACCGTGCTTTTTGTGACACATCAGTTGCATCCAGAAAATCGAGACCGTTTTGATCAAATAATTCAGTTGCACAGTCCGGACACACAGCAACAGTAAAGGGGGTTAAGATCGTGTTGTATAACTTGATTGAGATAGCACAGGTAAACAAGTTTCTTGCTCATCACTACTCCATTCGCTTCGATAGTGCGTGGCTGTACTTGCGGGGACCGCAACCACTCCCACAGCAAGGCTGGAAAATTCATATTTCCGTTACCATTGATCACTTTGCGGAAACGGTCGCGCAGATTGTGCCAGTCGTGTTGCGGCATCAGTGTTGGTTTAAAGTGCCAATCACGCAGCACGCATTACTGATGTTGACATCGGGTGCAGTGGATTATGTTGAGACGGGGAAAATCATCACCATATATTTACCACACCCGTCAGTGGATCGCTTGACTGCGATGGTTCAAGCACTCGCTGCAGTGGTACCGTGTACGTGGCATGTTTCTGTGCCGACTGATGTCGAATACGATCGAACTAATATTTATTTGCGTTATGGCACGTACTATCCCCATTATCAAATTGACGATCACGGTCAACGGTATCCATGTTTGCGTAATCCGGCTGGAAATGTTGAACGTGATGTCTATGCCGTGGGTCATGATCGACCGGCTTGGGTAACCCCGTTACCGATAATCCAGCACCATCAACACCGTCAAAGTGACATATTGGGTCATATCCCGTTAAGACAGTTGGGGATCACGCACCCACAAATTATTCGCAAAGACGCTAAAAATACAGTGTTTGCCGTCCAATATAATAAATCACCGGCGATTCTGAAATTGAGTAAAGCTAATCAATTAATTGATGGCGGCACGTGTGCACTGGATCGTGCCGCCAGTGAATCACTGATTATGCGGAAATTGGCTGGTAAAGTGCGTATCCCGCAGGTTCTCTTGCGGCTGGAAAGCAACCAGCGATACTTGCTTGTGGAGCAGGCAGTAACGGGAGATTCGCTGCAGACGTTAATGGGGCGGATGCGGTTAGTCGATTCCCAGCGCGAAAAGAAGATGATTAGAGTTGTGCAGTCACTGTTGCAGCAGCTGACGGTAATTCACGGTTGCGGTATCGTCTACGGTGATTTGTCGTTGGGCAATGTATTTGTCGGTGCTCAGAATCAAGCAATATTAATTGATTTCGATACATCATCATTCGCGAGTGATCGGATACCGCCTAAAGGCGGCACGCCTGGTTTTTTCACTTATGGCCGGGGGAGTGAGCTTGGTCGCCGGACAGTGGCGAATGACACCTATGCTTTTGGTGCATTGCTCTATTATATGGCCACGTCGTTTTTACCGCTTTACAGTGAGATGTTAGATAATCTAGGTCGCTTCTACAGTAAGATGGGACGTATCGTGGCGTTGACGGCAACTACGTCTACCCAATATCACTTGGGTACACTGGGAATCTGGATCATGGCCCATAAGAATACGGCGGACGATGAAATCCGTCGTCGCTTAACTTCTGCGGAGAGAGTTCCCAACATACCTCGGCAACTAACGATAGAATCGTGTCAGCCAGCCCGTTTAACTGATTTGGCTCAGCAGTACATTCGTAGCAGGATTCAGCAGTTTGATTATCGACAAAAGTATGAACTGCTGGGGGCCGGGGTTTTCCCGAGAACGACCGGTTATGTGAGTCTAAACCAAGGCATCATAGGCCTGTTATTGGTAATACTGTCCTATACAGAGCAGACCGGCGATCGGCAATTCATTTCAGACCTGAGGAGGATTCTGGATTGGATCGAAGAATCTTACCCGAATCCAGTCAACGAACATCCTGGAATGGTAAATGGCAATATTTTACTGACCCAGGTGATTTCCCATTACGCTGCTATTACGAATGACCATACAGACCAGGAGTACGCGTCTGCAATCAGCCAAGCAGCTATCAACCACGAATATCATGATTCAAACATGATATATTCACTGACGGATGGTGACATTGGCATTGCTGCTGTATTTTTGGAAGGACGGGTCGATGACCCCAACATCCGGAGGTTCTGCAGGACGATGGCGGAGGATTGCGTTGACTTGATCACGGATACCACAGCATGGACCAGCTTCAAGAAGGCAGCGCCGGATAAATATGGATTGGACCGGGGAATTTGTGGGATTGGCATTTTTCTTACTCGTTACGTTGACCACTTCCCTTCAGCTAAGGTTGACGCAGCGTTAGCTGAGATTGTCGAAGAGTGCCGCCCATTGCTTAAGCAGAACCAGGGAAAAAGCCATGTTCTCAGTCTATCGAACTGGAAATGCTTAGCGGCGTTCTTCATTGTGTACGGACGACACAACCGGCAATATGCTGACGTAGGCGCTCTGATTTTGCATGCGATTGACCGGCAGCATCAATACCACTTTGCCAATATGCGCTGGGGCGTGGCTGGCCTGTTGATCTTAGCCGAGGCGGTTAATGACCAGCCATTGATCAAAAAATATCGGCAACTGCTTTTGGCCAGTGCCTCGGTCCGCAACAATACACTGGTATGGCCATTACCTTGGCAAGTCTATGTCACCAACGACTCTTTCCTGGACGGGACGGCAGGTATCTATTGGTCGCTTCTGCACTCCCTAACAGTATTGAGCACGCAGGCTTAAGATTGGTTCTGATTAGTACTACGATTCTTACCTTTTTTATTGGTATCAAGGTCAGAAAAAGACCGGTGTTGGTGTTCAATGTCGGTTCGGATCGTCCCTACGTTTAGAAATCTCATGACAGTCATTAATTGTCCATAGGCCTTGTGGTACTCAAATGTACTGGACGTCAAGTGATGGTAAACGATTTGGAGGTGTTTAAGGAGGAAAAAGTCTTCAGCAGCATACATCGCGTCGGGGTCTTGTTCGAGCAGGTTGATGAGGGATTGGGCAGGAGCCAAGGCATGGTGATAGAGCAGCATTGCTAGGATGTTCAACTGGATGTTAGCCACTGTCTGGCCATTATTGGCTGTTCTCCTGTATTCAGCTGTTTTCTTCAGGATTGCGACTGAATAATTGATCAACGTTGGAACGTCGCAGAATGGAATGGCAAACAAAAATAAAGTCAAATCGGCTTGCAGCCAATCCTCAGTCTGGGCCAAATGGGCGAGGACGACGGCAACATCCCTTGGTTGTGTTTTGGTGTCCTCAATGGTTGCAAGCGCGCATTCAGCAGCAATCTTTTTAAGGAGGTGAGGATCGTGAATAGAATTGGACGAGGTCACTTGCTTCGCTTCATCTTCCAGCATGTTCTCAATCGTTCCCACGTTACCGGAAGCTTCTGCACGCTTCAATTGATTGAAGTAATGCTGGGTCGGGGTCCATGAAAAATGCCGTACGCGGTACATGAATTCCGGAAGCGTGATTTGCATTCTGTCAAGCAGCGCAACCAGTTTGAGGAACGTGATATTGCACTGTCCCCGTTCAAATTTGGATAAGAACGACTTTGTAACGATTCCACGGCTCACGTAATCCAATGTTAAGTGTCGGGCTTCGCGAAGCTCACGAACAGCTGCTCCTAATTCAGAATTCATAATTCAGGCCCCCTGTTCTCATCATTGTAGCACACCTGATATTCGTGGACGGCACTTATTTGGAAACCGCCGGGGTTGGAAGAAACCCGTGGTGATGGAATGGTCAAGGGACTATACTTTAGGCAAGGAGAATAATAATGAAAGCCTTAATGTTAAAAGCTCTGTTAGCTGTAGTGCTTACTTTACCTGTAATTATTGTACCTACTCCTGAAAGCAACGTGCCTTCGAGTACGCCGACGGTAAGTATGATGGCAAGCAAATGAAACCCATTTCTACACGTGTATTCTGTGCGCCAGTAAAGTGAACATGGCCACCAGCAGCACCGGTAAAAACGGCATCTGCTGGTTTGTGTCAGACTTGCGCATCAAAATCAATATGATCCCCAAGCCACTACCAGTCAGTAGCCATATCAAGATTGGCGTCAGCCCAAAAAGCAGAGCTGCAAGAGTGATGACCTCCCAATCCCCGTCGCCCAGCTTGTGCAGGGCCACCGGCAGGGCGCCGGCGGCCAGCACAGCAAGGGCCGGCCACCAGTGCAGTTCACGCCAAGCGAGTGCAACACAAACCGCAGCGCCCAGCCAGAACCAGCCGTCGGTGAAGTTGTACCGGTAGGCATCGCTGGCGGCGAGACCGCTCAACAGGATGGCAAAAGCAATCACCGCCGGCGGCTGGCCGACCAGGACGGGGCCGCCAATGGCCCCGACGACTTCGGCGTACCAAGTCAGCGGGTCGATGGCCGCGCGGCAAGTGCGGCACCGCCCCCGGCGCACCAAGAAACTGACAACGGGGATGTTATCCTGCCACACCAGCTGCGTCCGGCAGGCCGGACAATACGATCGGGCCGGCTGGGGCTGTGGTTGGGTACTGCGCCAGGCCTGGCACATAACGAAGGACGCCCAGCAGGTACCGAGCAGACTGGCCACTAAGTAGATCATCATTTCTCACCTCACAGTACATTACGCAAGCGCGGCTGTTCCGTGCGAAGAAATTGCTGTATTCTAAAGAAAAGATGTTCGAAAGGACGGGGCGCGATGTTTCCCTACGAAAAAGTGACGGAACTGAACGGGTTGGAGAACGAGGTCTACGCGTACATCACCAAGCACCGGGACGCAGTGGAGAACATGACCATCCGAGCGGTGGCTGATGCCGCCCATGTGTCCACGACGACCATTCTGCGCTTCGTCACCAAGATGGGCTACGCCGGCTTCTCTGAGCTGAAGTTTGCCCTCAAGCAGGACCGGCTCAACCAGGAGCACCAGCAGCACCCGGAGCAGTACGACATCACCGTGCCCCTGGCGGACTTTTTCAGAAAGGTGACCACCGATGACTTCGGTGCCTTGCTGGACAAGGCGGTGGACTGGCTGGCGGCGGCCCGGGAAATCTTCACTTTTGGTATTGGCAGCAGCGGTTACCTGGCGCAGTACGGTGCCCGCTACATTGCCAATACGGGGAAACTTACCCTGCCGATCCTGGACCCCTTTCAGCCCTTGACTAATGGGTCGGACGTGCTGGCAGACTCGGTCTTTCTTATCCTGTCCGTCTCCGGGGAGACCAAGGAAGTCTTGGACATGGTCAGTCAGATTCGGCGCACGCCGGCCAAGGTGATTGCGGTGACTAACCGAGCTAATTCCCCCTTAGCCCACCTTTCTGACTTGGTGATCGCGTACTACATGCCGGAGATCAAGAACGGTACGTTGAACAACACCACCCAGGTGCCGGTGGTCTATCTTCTGGAATTGCTGGGCCACCGGCTGGAACTGCGCGAATCCGCCAAACGGCAAGCCCATACGGAATAACAAGTCACCCGGTAAGGAACATATTTTGTTCCTCGCCGGGTGTTTTATTTGGTTAAGAATGTGTAGGCAGTGACCGCGCTGTGCCGTACACTGACGAAGAAAGCATGAAGAAAGGCGGAACACAACAATGAGCGGATTACCGAAGGACTTTTTATGGGGCGGCGCGGTGGCGGCCCACCAATTGGAGGGCGGCTGGCAGGCCGGCGGAAAGGGCGTTAGTGTGGCCGACGTGATGACCGCGGGCGGCAATGGCGTGGGCCGGCGAATCACAGACGGTGTCCAGCCCGGTGAGAATTATCCGAATCACGAGGCGATTGATTTCTACCATCACTACAAAGACGACGTGAAGCTGTTTGCTGAGTTGGGGCTGAAGGCGTTCCGGACTTCTATCGCTTGGACCCGCATCTATCCTAAAGGGGACGAAACCGAACCGAACGAGGCGGGCTTGCAGTTTTACGATGACTTGTTCGACGAATTGCTGAAGTATGGTATTCAGCCGGTGATCACCCTTTCTCACTTCGAAATGCCCTACCACTTGGTGACGGAATACGGCGGCTGGCGGGACCGGCGGGTGATCGACTTCTTCGTCCGCTTCGCCACCACCGTCTTCACCCGCTACAAGGATAAGGTCAAGTACTGGATGACCTTCAACGAGATCAACAACCAGACGGAGTACAACGGCACCTTCGCCCTGTTCACCAATTCCGGTATTCAGCTGAAGCCGGGGGAGAATGCGGAGCGGGTGATGTACCAGACCGCTCATTACGAGACGGTTGCCAGCGCCTTGGCCGTGCAGATCGGCCACCGCATCAATCCCGCGTTCCAAATCGGGGCCATGATCGCCATGGTGCCCATCTATCCGGCCAGCCCCGATCCTCGGGACGTCTTCAAGGCCGAGCGGGCGATGCAGACACGGTACTGGTTCGCCGATGTTCAAGCCAAGGGCCGCTATCCGGAGTGGCTGCGGCAGTACCAGAAGAATGCGGGGTTCGACTTGGATATCACCTTGCCCGACTTGGACGTGCTCCAGGCGGGGACGGTGGATTACATCGGCTTCAGCTACTACATGTCCTTCGCCGTCAAGGCCCAGCGGGACGAGCCGAAGAGCTTCAAGTACGTCGAAGGCCGCGACGGCGTGGAGAATCCCACCGTGGCCCGGTCAGAATGGGGCTGGCAGATCGATCCGCAAGGCTTGCGCTACGCCATGAACTGGTTCGCCGACCGCTATGACCTGCCCCTCTTCATCGTTGAGAACGGCTTCGGGGCCATCGATAAGAAAGAACCCGACGGCAGCGTCCACGACCCGTACCGGGTGGACTACTTGCGCCGGCACATTGAACAGATGGAGCTGGCCGTGGAAGAAGACGGTATTCCCTTGATTGGCTACACCCCTTGGGGCTTCATCGACCTGGTCTCCGCCGGCAGCGGCCAGATGGATAAGCGTTATGGGTTCATCTACGTGGATAAGAACGACGCCGGTGAGGGGACGCTGGCTCGTTCGAAGAAGGATTCCTTCTATTGGTACCAGCATGTGATCGAGACGAACGGGGCCGACCTGAATGGCGGCCGACCGCCGCGCGCGTAATTGTTTTTCAGACCGCCTTCCGGGCGGTCTTTTTTTGCTGCCAGAGAATTACCCAAATGGTTCATCCGAGTCTTGAACCGGTCCCTAAGCGGCTGCAACCGGTTATATAGTTGTTATTTTTTAGATTCTCAAAAGTGGGATAAATGGTACAATGGGAAATGCGTCTAGGAAACATATGGGCGATTGCATTTGTGGGTAGAGTGGAATGAAAGGGAATACAGCAAAACTGTAGAGCTCATTCTGGGAAAACGGGTTTGCAAATTGTTTGGATTGTAAACATCTGCAATCATGTTATATTTCGGGGCATTGTACCATGTCGTCAGCTTTTGGGGGTTTGTTCGATGGATAAGATGTTGCTGCATCGCATGAGCGTGCGGTTTTTCAAATACTTGATGGTGGTTGTCAGCAGCCTGCTACTTTTTGCTTTAGCAGGCCAGCCGGTGCAAGCGGCGTCCCAAAACGGGACTGCCGCTGGGACGGCGAATAACGTTGTGCGAGATCCCGCTTATCCCGTGTGGGTCTACCAAGCAGTCGTCGGCACGCCCTATACCCCGCAACAATTCTTAAGTTTACCGCTGGCGCACCAGCAAGCACTGCTCGCCCAATTGCATCCGGAGATTGATCCCGGCGTAGCGGCGGCTACCGCTTCTATCGGCAGTCAGCTGACTAGCAGCGCGCCCGCAGCCGCATCGTCATCCGTCTTGGCCCAGTCGGCCCAGACGATGGCGGTCACCGGGGCGACGGCAGTTGCGGCGAATACATACCTGGAATCTGTGCCCACCAGTGCGGGGGTGGTTACTGCGCAGATGACTGGCAGCGGTGTCGCCGGAATTGCGACAACGGGTATCAACCGGGGAACAATGACGGACGCAGAGCTCAGTCAGTTCCAGGCCAGCAGTTTCAACGTCACGACGGCGGCACCGTTGACCGCGAGTGAGGTGACCGTGGCTTACAACAATACCGCACCGTACACGCTGACTTTGACGTTAACCGCGGCGGCACTAACGAAGCTCACGTATCAAGGGGTCCCGGTGACACTGACGGCGCACAATGCCGCCGGGACCAAGGCGTTGCACATTGTCTTCAACGTCTGGCAGCCGGACATCGAACGTTCCCACGGCAGCATCAACTTGGGCAACGGGTTGGCCTTTCAATACATGTATGGCGAGTATTACAACGGCGATAATACGCACAGTACGGATGTGCCGATCCTGCCCCAGTGGGTCGATATTCCGAACGTGAATTTGTTAGACACGTCGGGCACGACGCCGATCCGTTATTCTGGAACGTACAATGATTTGAGCAATGATTCCAATGCACCCAACTGGTTTGGTTATTATCACGTTACCGCGCTGCCGGATAAGTCCAAATGGTCTGGCGACCGCCAGCCCACGACCTCGTCTTTGATCATCGGCATGAAGGACGCAGCGGCCGTCTCTATTGGTCAGACGGGGAATGATTTCAGGCCGACTTTTCAATTTGATGATATCAAACACGTGCATATGTACACCGACCCGGATAATGACAATATCTTGCATCTGGATTACGACGGGTACATTACGAGTGCTGCTAAATTGAATTATTTAGGGCTGGGAAGCCTGGACCAAGTCGTTTTGAATGTCCAGAGTACTCTGTCCCCCAGCTCCGACGGCGGTCAGATGGCAATGGATGAGACGGTCACGAATCCGCAGACAATCAACGGTGTGCCCAATACTACCCAGGACCTGAAGGGCATCTATTTCTTGCGAACTTACGACACGGCGTTCAACCATTATCCGGCAAACGCACCCAGTCAAAAGAATCAAGCGGACAATACGCCGATTTATTACAGCCCGGCAGCCCCCTCCGGTCCCTTGAAGGGCAAGGTGCCTGGGTTTTACATTCAGACCAGCGCCAGTTCAACCGAAAAAAATCCTAACATCGACATCCAGTACAATTTCAATAGTCCATACGGACCGGATGGCTGGTTGGGGACAAACATGCTGCCGGTGGACCAGAATATTTCTGCCATTTATGTGAATGGCAACCCCAGTACCACCCAAATTGGTGAAGACATTTCTGCCTCGGGTTGGGATTATCGCTTTGACAACCCGACCCTAGTGTTTAATTCGCCCACGGATCCTGGTATGGCTGCCAATCCTTTCACGGTACCGACCAGTACAGATGGGGCTTACGGGGCCAAACAACCGGGGAAAGTGGCCTTCAAACGAACGAAGAGCAGCGGAGACACAGGAATCGCCATGAAGTGGTCCCCGGTGGACCTGGCCCCCGGAGAGGCCAAACGCATGCAGTTCAACGCGACGATCAACAGTGCCCAGCCCCCCAAAATCACGGTGGCCAGTAAGACACTGACTATTCCTCAGGGGGCTTCTGCCACCGCTGTGGCAGGTTTGCTGCAAGGCGGTGTATTCGATTCTAATTCGCAAAAGGTCAATATTTACGCGTCCACGACGGCGCCGGACATGACCGAGAGTGCCGCGGCGCTGGCGGCGGATACGGTGCACAATGTGAAATTAACGGCTACCCCGTTGGATTACAGTACCACCAGTAATGATCAAAATCCGCCGCATACCACCTGGCTGGCCTTTCCCCAGTCCGTACTCACCAACATCCTGGATCAAATCAACGATGGCGGCACACATCAGCTGTATCTGTTTGCCATCGATGTCCCCGGGACGGCCACTGATCCGCAGTATTCCCAAGCGGATCCGCTCGTGTCCAACTTGGCAACGGTGACGGTCAACCCTGAAGCCAGTGCCACGATCAAGTTTGTTGACCCCGACGGGAATCAAGTGCCGGGGACCAAAACATATACCAAGACAGGACGCGCGGGCACGGCGTATAATTTTGCTGATACGAGTGCGGCGGATCTGACGACCAGTGCTGCGACGGTGCTGACCGGGCACGCGCCCGCGACGGTGGGCACGGCGCCAACCTATCGCTTGGCGCCGGCCAGTCAGCAGCCAGCCGCCATCAAAGGGACGCTGCCAATCGACGGCGTAACGATCAACATTGTCTATTTGCCGCAATACTTGGAATTGGTTCCCCCTGCTTTGGACTTTGGGCAAAACCCGGTGCCCACGGTGCAGACGACTTATAACAACACCGGCCAGGATGGCAACAAGTTCACGATTACCGATTACCGGAGCGGGTCAGAGCGGGCAGAATCACTGAACCTGACCGCGCAGATGACACCCTTTCAGACGGCGGGGCAGTCGCCCCTGACCGCACTGCAGCTTGTTTACCAATACAGTCAGAGCACGTCACCGGTCACCCTCACGCCCAGTACCGATGCATACGGCCCAGTTCAAACGATTGCCGCCGGTTTTAGCGGTACAGGGGATCAGTACACGATCGACTTTGCCAAGATTCAATTGACCAGCTCCGCCCGTTCTGCAGCCAATCCAATCAAGGCCGGCGCTCAGTATACGGCGACCGTTCAGTACACCATTACTGACGGTTTGTGATATCGATCAGATCATCTAACGGGCAGCGCTCACGGCTGCTCGTTTTTTGTTTGCTCGGCCAGTGGACCGGCGTAATCCCGGCTGCCACTGCCGGGGGGGGGGGATGATTACCCGCGGAATTGAGCGGTACTGAGGTCAAAATAGGTTATTTCTTTCTTTGCTCTTGTATACTATAGGTGAAGAAACAATGGAGAGGAAACGAAACAATGCCGAAACAACGTCTGGAAGCATTCACCGATGCCATCTTTGCCATTATCATTACCGTGATGGTGCTGGAACTGCATGCACCAGAGAGCGGGGCGCTGAGTGCCCTGTGGGGGCTGCGCCACATCTTTACGATCTACCTCGTGTCTTTCCTGATCCTGGCAGTTTATTGGAACAACCACCACCATCTATTTCAAATTGTCCGCAGTATCGACGGCGCTGTCCTGTGGGCCAATACGTTTTTCATTCTGTTCGTCTCGCTGTTTCCCTTTGCGACCGCTTGGGTGGGGGAGAACCATGTGGACAGTTACGGCCCGGAGATGCTTTTTGGGGTCATCATCTTTCTCATGGATGCCATGTTCTTCGTCCTTATCCGCACGTTGATCCACGCCGATGGGACGAATCCGGAGATCCGCAAGCTGGTTGGCCAAGGCTACAACAAGCCCTACATTTCCATGGCTGGCAACCTGGTGGCCATCTTACTAGCCTTCGTCTGGCCGCCGCTGACCATCATCGTCGACGTCTTGCTCCTCGCCTTGTGGGTCCTGCCGGAACGGCGCATCGAACGCCACGTCACCCGCACCCGATAGCGGTATAATCAGTGCAAGCAGTGAAGAAAGGGGTTTTCTAATATGGCAAGAACGATTGGTGTTATTGGTATTGGGCACGTGGGGGTCACGACCAGCTTCAATATCGTCACGAAGGGGCTGGCGGACACCCTGGTGATCATCGACAACAAGCCCGGCTGGGCCGAGGCCGAGCGGCTGGATCTCGCGGACAGCCTCGGCGGGCTGAGTACTTACACGGAGATCGTGGCCAATGATTACAGCCGCCTGCGGGATGCGGACGTGGTGATCTTCAGCGGCGGCGACATCAGCGTGATTCAAAACGGTGACCGCAACTCGGAAATCAAGAGTACCAAGGCAGCCATCGACGATGCCGCACCGCAGCTGGCGGCGTCCGGCTTCCACGGCGTCCTGATCGATATCAGCAATCCCTGCGACGTGGCGGTGACCTATTGGCAGCAGCAGCTGAATCTGAACCGCAACCAGATCATCGGCACGGGCACGGCGCTTGATACCTACCGGATGCGCCGGGCGGTGGCGGCGGCAATGCACGTCAACGTCGCCGATGTCCGCGGCTTCAACCTGGGGGAGCACGGCGAGTCCCAGTTCACCGCCTGGTCGACGGTGCGGGTGAACAACGACCCCATTACCGATTTGCCGGATTTCAATATGAAGGATCTCAACGAGGCAGCGCGGCTGGGCGGCTGGCAGATCTTCAGCGCCAAGCATTATACCAACTTCGGTATCGCCACCATTGCCTGCGAGATGGCCGGCGCGGTCATGAGCGATGCGCACCGCATCTTCCCGTGCTCGTCCTACGATGACGATTACGGCGTCAGCATCGGCCATCCCACGATGATTGGCCGCGGCGGTGTCATTAGCCACCCGGCCATGCGCTTGACCAGCGATGAAGTGCAGAAATATGCCCACTCGGCGACGACGATCAAAGAAAATTTGGCGAAGCTGCAGGCGTTGGGTTAACAAAACAAAACTGGATCCCGAGAGTATGCGGTAATGCAAATCGTGCCTTGGCCCGTTTTCTGCCAGAATTTGGTCACACCGCAATGACAAATGAAAGGCGTGAGCCTAATGGAAGAACACAAAATCGTTAATGGCTTGTCCTACCTCTCAATCATATTTGCACCAATCCTGTTCCCCCTGATCGTGTGGGTGGTGGCTGACAACGGCAGTGACATGGTTGCGACTGCCAAACGCGCGTTATTGCTGCATTTGATTCCCACCGCTTTGACGATTGTTTTGGCGATCTTCTTTATCCCTGTCGCGATCACGGGCGGCAATATGGCGACGAGTATCGTGGGAATTGTGCTCGTCGCGGCAGCGTTCGCCATTGATTTGGCCATGGTGGTCTATAACATCGTCTTGGGCGTCAAGATTCTGATTGCATAAGACGCTGCGGCGAGAGAGGCATGACACTGTCCCATCGATGCCGCAGTAGGCGCCACTCTGAGCAATTCCGATACGGTCACTGCCCCAGGCATGTTATACTCTGCACAAGTGGAGAAACCTCGGTGTCAGCGCGAAGGACGGGGGTTGGCATGAATACAGCGGGTAAGAAAATTGGCCGTGTGGTGATCGGCTTTCTGATTTTGGCCGGTCTCTTTTTGGCCGATCAAATTGTAATGACCGTGCTGGTATTTTCCGGTATGCTGAACGGGCTCACCAGTATTTTGGTCAGTGTCGCCATCGGGTTCGGCGTCGGCTTTGTTGCGCTGTATCATTATTTAACGGCCCGGGAAACCAAGCTGTGGACAGCCTTTTTCCGGCCATTGGCGCATGGCGGCGGGAAGACACTTTTAAAAGGCTATTTGGCTACGGTGGTGGGAACGGGCATCATCACTGGTCTTTTCTGGCTCATTCCCGGCGGCTTGCCGATGACGAAGCAGGCCGTCAAGACGAATCTTTTGCCTCAAGCCAAGCTGACCGTCGTTTTCATCATCATGGTGGTGATATTTGCCCCATTATTTGAAGAAATCATCTTTCGCGGGGTTCCGTGCTACATCTTTCCCCGTCTTAATCCAGTTATTTTTGTTGCGGTGACGGCGATAATCTTTTCGCTTGCCCATGCCCCAACGAATCTCTACAGCTTTGCTGCGCGACTCTGGATGGGTCTGACATTTGGCTGGACATTTCTTCAAACGAACGACATTCGGACAGACATGGCAGTGCATAGTTTATGGAATTTGACTGCGGTCGTGGTGGCACTGCTGCTATGAGGAAATCGATTGCACCGCGCGCCTGTGTGGGTATTTTTGCGGCGTGCTCTGGGAACATTTTGTCTTTCAAGCTGGCAGACTAAGGTGGATGTGCCGCTTCAAAATGAGGAGTCTCGCGCGGCTCTCAGTGCAAAGCCTTCGGCCCGGGGATGTTTGGTGTTGCATAAGCGGGCTTCCGCGAGCAGGCTGTCCGGCTGCGCTCTCCATAATCCTTGTTGACGCCGCCCCGCCGGCATGGTATTATTTTCAAGGTGCTTTTTCATCCAGTGTTTCCAAAAGTCGGAACGTGCTGAACTGATTGATGGGCATTATGAAAGTGAATATCCAGGGATTTTCCTATTTTTTTAGACAATGGGGCACGCCTGGATATGTGGACAACGAAACCAAATCAATTTAAAACTTGGAAGGAGACCCCTATACATGCCAACAATTAACCAATTGGTACGTCAAGGTCGTAAATCTCGTACAACCAAGTCCGATGCCCCGGCATTGAACTTCGGCTACAACAGTATGAAGAAACAGCTGACAGATAACCCCGCACCCCAGAAGCGCGGTGTGGCTACGCGTGTCGGCACCATGACGCCGAAGAAGCCGAACTCCGCCCTGCGGAAGTACGCTCGTGTGCGCCTTTCTAACTTAATCGAAGTCACCGCTTATATTCCTGGTATCGGCCACAACCTGCAGGAGCATAGTGTGGTCTTGATCCGTGGCGGCCGTGTCAAGGACCTCCCTGGTGTACGTTACCATATCGTCCGCGGCGCGCTCGATACCGCTGGTGTGGACGGCCGGATGCAAGGCCGTTCCAAGTACGGTGCTAAGCGCCCGAAGAAGAAGTAATTCGTTTCACCTAATCAAGTAAACGTACAGGAGGTTTTTACACAATGCCAAGAAAAGGACATGTCGCGACACGCGATGTATTGCCTGACCCGATTTATAATTCAAAACTCGTATCCCGTTTGATCAACCACTTGATGTATGACGGCAAGCGGGGGACCGCAGCAACGATCCTCTACCACGCCTTTGACATCGTTAAGGAACAAACCGGTAACGACCCCTTGGAAGTCTTCGAACAAGCAATGAAGAACGTAATGCCTGTTCTGGAAGTCAAGGCTCGTCGGATCGGCGGTTCCAACTACCAGGTGCCTATCGAAGTACGGCCGGAACGCCGGACCACGCTGGGTATGCGCTGGATCGTCAATTATGCGCGTTTGCGCGGCGAACACTCCATGGAGGAGCGCTTGGCCGGTGAAATCATGGACGCAGCCAACAACACTGGCGCGGCTGTGAAGAAGCGCGAAGATACCCATAAGATGGCCGATGCCAACCGGGCATTTGCACATTATCGGTTCTAATCGACGCTGTTGGCTATTCCTTGGACGCTCTTTGGTTCACCGGATAGCCAACTTTTGCACCTTGTGAAATTTCTAGTATTAGTATTGGAAGGAGAAACATTAATTCATGGCAAATACGCGTGAATTCCCCCTGGCCAAAACCCGTAACATCGGGATCATGGCCCATATCGATGCGGGGAAGACGACCACGACTGAACGTATTCTGTATTACACCGGTAAGATCCACAAGATCGGTGAAACCCACGAAGGGGCTTCACAGATGGACTGGATGGCGCAAGAGCAGGAACGTGGGATCACGATTACTTCCGCGGCCACAACGGCCCAGTGGAAGGATCACCGGATCAACATTATCGATACCCCGGGGCACGTGGACTTCACAATTGAAGTGGAGCGTTCCTTGCGGGTCCTCGATGGTGCGATCACCGTCCTGGATGCTCAGTCTGGTGTAGAACCGCAGACAGAAAACGTTTGGCGCCAAGCGACCACTTACAGCGTGCCGCGGATCGTGTTCGTCAATAAGATGGATAAGATCGGTGCGGACTTCGATTATTCCGTACAAACGCTGCACGACCGCTTGGGTGCGAATGCTCACGCCGTACAAATGCCAATCGGGGCTGAAGATTCATTCGAAGGGGTCATTGACCTGATCGAAATGAAGGCGGACTTGTATGACGAGGACGAGCTGGGCACGAAGTGGGACACTGTGGATGTCCCCGCGGAATACCTGGAGCAAGCCAAGAAGCGCCGTACTGAACTGGTTGAGGCCGTCGCTGATGTTGATGACGACATCATGGAGAAGTACTTGGAAGGCGACGAAATCAGCAACGACGAACTGCGGGCTGCGATTCGCCGGGCCACCATCGACTTGAAGTTCTACCCGGTATTAGCGGGTTCTGCCTTCAAGAACAAGGGTGTCCAGATGCTGCTGGATGCTGTTGTTGACTACCTGCCGTCTCCTTTGGACGTCAAGCCATACAACGCCAAGGATCCTGAAACCGGCGAAGCCGTTGAGCTGACCGCCGGCGACGATAAGTCCTTCGCGGCGTTGGCTTTCAAGATTGCCACCGACCCGTTCGTTGGCCGTCTGACCTATATCCGTGTCTACACGGGCTCTCTGGAATCCGGGTCTTACGTGCAAAACGCGACCAAGGATGTCCGGGAACGGGTTGGCCGTCTGCTGCAAATGCACGCCAACCACCGTCAGGAAATCCCCGAAGTCTTCTCCGGTGATATTGCGGCCGCCATTGGTTTGAAGAACACCACCACCGGTGACTCTTTGACCGATCCGGACCACCCGCTGATCCTCGAATCTCTGGAAATTCCGGACCCTGTTATCCAAGTGTCCATCGAGCCTGATTCCAAGGAAGATCAGGACAAGCTGGATAACGCCATTCAGAAGCTTTCTGAAGAAGACCCGACCTTCCAGGCCGAGACCAATCCAGAAACTGGCCAAACGCTGATCGCCGGCATGGGCGAGCTGCACTTGGACATCATGGTGGACCGGATGCGCCGTGAATTCCACGTGTCCGCCAAGGTCGGCGAACCGCAAGTTGCTTACCGTGAGACCTTCACGAAACAAACCAGTGCGCAAGGCCGGTTCGTTCGTCAGTCCGGTGGTAAAGGCCAATATGGTGATGTTTGGATCGAGTTCACTCCGAACGATCGCGGCGCTGGCTTCGAATTCGAAGACGCCATCGTCGGCGGTGTTGTTCCCCGGGAATACATTCCGGCCGTTGAACAGGGTCTGAAGGAAGCCATGGCCAATGGTGTCCTTGCCGGCTACCCGCTGATCGACGTCAAGGCTAAGCTTTATGATGGGTCTTACCACGAAGTCGATTCCTCCGAAGCGGCGTTCAAGGTCGCTGCTTCGCTGGCCCTGCGGAATGCTGTTCCGACAGCCGGTGCAGTCATCCTCGAACCGATCATGAAGGTCGAAGTCGTTATGCCTGAAGAATACTTGGGCGACGTCATGGGCCAGATCAATGGTCGCCGGGGTCAGATCGACGGTATGGAAGACCGCGGCAATGCCAAGGTCATCAACGCCTTCGTTCCCCTGGCTGAGATGTTCGGTTACGCGACGACGCTGCGGAGTGCTACTCAAGGCCGTGGTACGTTCACGATGACCTTCGACCACTACTCTGCAACACCGAAGAGTATCCAAGAAGAAATCATCAAGAAGAACGGCGGCAACAATTCTCCTCGCGAGAACTAATCTGCTAAGTCGTTAACAAAGCACCCCCAACGGTTACCCAGTATAATGTGGGTAGTTGTTGGGGGTGTTTTTTTAGAGAGGGTGGAGCCGAGCGGTTAGGCCACCTGGGCTAAGCGGCCCCAAGCCGAAAAGCCCCGCACTTGGGCTTTTTGGCTTGGGGTCCTTAGACCATGGTGGCCTGCTCGGCGGAACCCGTTTGGGGAAGCCGCCCGGCAAGGGAAAAACCCGCACTTAGGTTTTACCCTTGCCCCGCCTTATCCCCTAGCTTCTGGGCCGCGGA
>NZ_KI271583.1:18214-96112 GCF_000469325.1 Schleiferilactobacillus shenzhenensis LY-73
ACCCGTTTATGGCGTGTGGAGAAAAGCCCCGCACTTGGGCATTCTTGACTTAGGGTCCTTAGACTGTGTGGGGCTGCCCGCCGGAGCCCGTCTGGGGCTGGCTTGGGGTCCTTAGACCACGGTGGCCTGCTCGGTGGAACCCGTTTAGAGGAGCCCGATTTGTACTATCGCACAGAACACCATTACGCCATCGGTTTGCGGGGCTGGGATAAGAAAGGCGGGGAGACGATCATGGCACCGAGAATTCGCGTACCGCACCTGCTGCAGCATCTCATCAAGGGGGCGTTAACCGCCACGGTGATCCTGGCCGTGTGGATCGTACTGTATCTGCTGGATGCCGGGGAAGGCGATTCATCCCCGCTGGAATTGGCTGGGATGTGGACGTTCATTGTGATCAGCGCGCTACTGTGGCTGGCGGTATGGACCCTCATGATGCGGCGGCACCGCAAATGATTACTCAAAACAGGCAAGGATGACAAAACGCCGGAGTTTCCTCAGCCAATCTGTCGCCTTGCCTTTTTCATATTCAAATCCCCATACTTTTCTGGCCATTCACCCCTACTTTCTCCCCCCGGAAACAGCTTACACTAGGAGCATAAGGCCGTTTAGCGGTCAATGACATTGACGAGGTGAGAGATTGTGACACCTGATATTCGCTGGCTTGATGATCCCGAGACGTTTCGGGTAGGCGTGCTGCCCGCCCACAGTGACCATCGCTTCTACCAGCATTACCACGAGATCGCGGGGGAGCATTCCAGCTTGGCCCAAAGTCTCAACGGGACATGGCGCTTCCATTTTGCGCCCAACCCCCAAGCCCGGCTGCAGGATTTCTGGCAGGCTGATTACGACCTCAGCGGCTTCGACACCATCACCGTGCCGGAGCATGTTGAGATCGCGGGGTACGATAAGCTGCATTACATCAATACGATGTATCCCTGGGAGGGCCATCATTTCCGCCGGCCCGCCCACACCGTGGGGCAGGATACCAGCGGCACCGGCATGTTCAGCACCGCCCCGGACAATCCGGTGGGCCAGTATGCACTGGACTTCACGCTCGCGCCGGCCTTTGCCGGTAAGACGGTCACCGTGCAGTTCGCCGGTGTGGAAGAGGCCATGTATGTTTGGCTCAACGGCCACTTCTTAGGCTACGCAGAGGACAGTTTCACCCCTTCGGAATTCGACTTGACGCCATACTTGCACGCCGGCGCCAACCGGTTAGCTGTCGAGGTATTCAAGCGCAGTACGGCCGCTTACTTAGAAGACCAAGATATGTTCCGCTTCTTCGGCATCTTCCGCGACGTGACGCTGCTGGCCAAGCCGGCCACGCACATCGAGGACCTGCACATTCAGCCGACGCTGGCCGACGACTTGCAGAGCGGCGTGGTCAAACTGGACTTGACTTGCAGCCCAGTGGCTGCCGGGTCCACCGTGCGGGCCATCATCCGCGACGATGAGGGTGAGACCCTGATGGATACGACCCAGCCTGCCGCGGCAGCCCAGTCATTCACCAGCGACACCCTGGTCCATGTTCATCTTTGGGACCACCACCACCCCTATCTGTACCAGCTGTATCTGGAAGTGCATGATGCAGCTGGCCAACTGGTGGAACTGGTACCGTATCAATTCGGCTTCCGGACCATCACGATCGATGCGCAGAAAGTGATCCGCTTGAACGGAGAGCGCCTGATCATCAACGGCGTCAACCGCCACGAGTGGGACGATGAGCGGGGCCGGGCGGTCACGGCCGCCGACATGGATGAGGACATCCGCATCATGAAGACGCACCACATCAACGCGGTGCGGACCTGCCATTATCCCGACCACATTTCCTGGTACGACCGCTGCGATGTGAACGGCATTTACATGATGGCCGAGACGAACCTGGAATCCCATGGTACCTGGCAGAAAATGGGCGCCATTGAGCCGTCCTACAACGTCCCCGGCTCCGTGGCGGAATGGCGAGCGGCGGTTCTGGACCGGGCCCAGAATAACTACGAGACCTTCAAGAACCACACCGCCATCCTCTTCTGGTCCCTGGGCAACGAATCCTTCGCCGGCGACAACATTGCGGCGATGAACGCCTACTTTAAGAAAGTCGACCCGACGCGCCTCGTGCACTACGAAGGCGTCGTGAACGACCGCGAATACGAGGATCGTATTTCTGATGTTGAAAGCCGGATGTATGCCCATCCGGAAGACATCGTCAAGTACCTGGGCAATCACCCCAAGAAGCCGTTCCTGCTGTGCGAATACATGCACGACATGGGCAACTCGCTGGGCGGGATGAAGGCTTACACCGACCTCATTGACCGCTTCCCGCAATACGCGGGCGGCTTTATCTGGGATTTCATCGACCAAGCGATTGCGGTGACCGATCCGGTGACTGGGCAGAAAGTCCACCGCTACGGCGGCGACTTCGACGATCGGCCAGCGGACTATGAATTCTCCGGCGACGGCCTGCTCTTTGCGGACCGTACACCCAAACCAGCACTCCAGGAGGTGAGCTATTATTATGGCCGATACGACAAATAAAAAGTTGCGCGTCATTTACGGCGACGTCACGTTAGGCGTTCAAAGCGACCGGGTGCAATACATTTTCAATTACACCCGCAACGGCTTGGAATCCCTGGTGGTGGACGGTAAAGAATGGCTCTACCGGACGCCGCTGCCCACTTTCTGGCGGGCGACGACGGATAACGACCGGGGCAACGGCTTTTCTCAAAAATCCGTGCAGTGGCTAGGCGCCGATATGTTCATGAAAGCGGCGGGGGCCACGGTGAAAATTGACGGCGAGCCGATCGACTTGCCCATCGCGCCGGGAAACAACCAGTATTCGGATCACGAATACGCCGATAGTGTGGCGGTGACCGTTCATTTCACGACGGCCACGATTCCCACCACGGCGGTCCAGGTGGAGTACCGCATTGCGGCAGACGGCACCTTGACGATGCACGTCCACTATACCGGCAACGCCAATCTGCCGGATCTGCCGGTCTTCGGGCTGCGCCTGATCATGCCCACCAAGGCCGTGCGCTATACCTATCAGGGCCTGTCCGGCGAGACATATCCCGACCGGATGGCCGGCGGCGTTCCCGGAACGTATACCATCCAAGGGCTGCCGGTAACGCCGTACCTGGTACCGCAGGATAACGGCGTGCACATGGCCACCGACTGGGTCGAGGTCGTCCGCGCGACGACCCAGGACAACACCCAGCTGACCCCCGGGGAGTTCGGCTTGCGCATCAGCAGTGTGGACGCACCGTTCGCTTTCTCCTGCCTGCCGTACACGGCAGAGGAGCTGGAGAACGCCACCCACATCGAGGAATTGCCGCCCGCGCGGCGCACCGTGCTGAGTATTCTCGGGGCCGTTCGCGGTGTCGGCGGAATCGACAGCTGGGGCGCAGATGTGGACAAGCCGTACCATATTCCGGCCGGTGAAGACATCGACTTCAGCTTTAAGGTCGCCCCGTTGTAATCGATTGAAGGCAGAAAAAAAGCAGGTTCCGCCAGCGCGTCAAACGCGCCGGGGACCTGCTTTTTTTGCTTGGCCGGGGCACAGGATTAACTCTTCCTCGCCAGACGCTTCATCGTCCGCCAACTGGTCGCCGCTAAGTAAACGTAGATTCCAATCCAAAGCAGTGTGACGACGATCTGGCCGGTGGTATTAATACCCTCGAACAGGTTCGGTGCGGCCATCACACCGAAGAGGATGAACATCACTGCGCGGAGCAGGCACTGGACGACGAATTCCCGTGGGTGGCGGGGAATGCTGTAAAGTAAGCGGGCAGTGCGCCGGCGGTCGAACATGACCCAGAACCCGAAGATGACCAGCAGAATGAGGGCGCCGTATTGCATGATGAATTTCTCCTTTGTTGAGCCCAAGACCTGTCTGCCTCTATTGTAAGGCAGACGGGCCAACAAGCGGTGCCAGCGGCTTGGACCAGGGGGCAGACGGCCTTTTCTCCCTTAGCCGGCTTAAATCTTACCGACCAGATCAGCACCCGGCTTCAATGTCTTGTCGCCGGGCTGCCAATTCGCCGGGCAAACCTGGTCGCCGTGGGCGGCGACGAACTGGGCCGCTTCCAGTGTACGCAGGCATTCGGCGGCGTTACGGCCGATGCCCATGTTATTGATGGTGTAGGACTGAATCTGGCCCTTGGGATCGATAATGAAGGTCCCGCGGAAGGCCTGGCCGCTGGCCTTGTCGTAGACGTCTAAGGCGTGGGCGAGGGTACCGGCGGGGTCGGCCAGCATCGGGAACTGGATATCCTTAATGGTGGGACTTTGCTGGTGCCAGGACATGTGCACGAACTCGGAGTCTTCCGAGACTGAGTAGACCTCAGCATCGTGACTGACGAAGTCTTGGTAATGCTTTTGCATATCACCCAGCTCGGTGGGGCAGACGAACGAATAGTCTGCGGGATAGAACATCAAGACGGCCCACTTGCCCAGCATGTCGGAGCGGCTGACATCGTGGAAGCCCTCGTTTTGGTAGGCCTTAACGGTGAAGTCCGGTAACGTTTGACCAATTAAACTCATGATCATTCCTCCAATTTAGAATCATTATTGAGTCACCATCAGCGTAGTCCCTTGCTAATTCTTTGGCAAGACGAAAAAAACCGTCACCGGTAAGACCGGGACGGCAGGGAACGCTTGGGTTTACTTCAATGCATCTTTGATTTTTTGCGGGACCTTGCTGGCCGCGATAGGCGACGGGCCATCCACAATCCGTTTTTCGGAGACCTTGCCGATGTAGTAACTGTTGTTCACCAGCGGGGTGGGGTTGATCCGGCTGATCTCGAAGGGCACGGTCACCTTGGAGCCGTCTTCCCGAATGAAGGTCAAACTGTAGTCATAAGAGTACAGCTGCTGGCCATTGTCAGAAACCTTGGCCCCGGTACTGTCCACCGTCGGTTTTTTTTCTGGGGTGGCAGTCACGTAAGTGTACGCTGTTTTACCATTATATGTACTGTCCCAATAGCGATAACCGACGACGCCGACGACGAGCAGCGCGGCGAGTGCGATGATACCGAGAATCTTTTTCATTTTAGAATCCCTCCGTTTGTCTGATTGAATACAGTATACTCGGTCGACGGTGAGAAGGAACGAACGGATTTGTAAGGGAGAAAGGCAGGTACCTAAATAGTTTGACAAGGGAAGAGACCGGGTGTATCATCATCAATAAGTTAGGTACCTCATATTAAGCTGCCTAACAATAAATTCAAGGAGACGATATTGAATGACTGACCAAACGCAAGATTTGTTCCGCGCCTTCCGCCGCTTCGGCCAACTGAGCCGGCGCCTCGCCTGGCAGCAGCCCCAGCCGCCGCACCATCATGGCCAAGCCCGCATCCTGCGGGTCATCGCGAATGAAGACGAGCCCAACTCCGCCCGTCTCGCCGAGATCCTCGACATCCGGCCGTCCTCAGTTTCTGAATTATTGAAGAAACTGGAAGACGCCGGCCTGATCACCCGGGAACCCGACCCGGATGACAAGCGGGCTAGCAAGATCCACATGACACCAGCGGGGGAGGCGAAGCTGAAGGAAGCGGAGCAGGCCCAGACCGACTTCGCAGACAAGGCCTTCAGCGGCCTCAGCGACGAGGAGCAGCAGCAGCTGCTGGCTTTGCTCACGAAGACCGACGATGCCTTGGCTGGCCAAGTGAAGGATACCCCGGACTTCCCGGACGATCCCCGCTTCGGCGGTCGCGGTATGCACCATCACGGCCCCTGGGGCGATGGTATGCAACACCATGGCCCCCACGGCTTCGGCCGCGGCGAAGGCTTCCCCGGCCGGCCCGAATTCGGCGAACGCCACATCCACGGCTTCGGCGAACAACCGGACGACGACGAGGATGAAGACTAATATAGGGTGAAAGGCACTGCTGACCGGTCCCAAGCAGTAATTGGTCCCGGTCCGTGGTAAGATAGAGAGCATCGCACTCGCAAGAGGGGCGCTGCTCTCTTTTTTTCTGATGATGGAAGGGGCGCGTTACGGGGATGGGGCGATCGCCATAAACGGGCTCCGCCCTCTTTTTTTCTGCAAACCACGATTACGCCTTGTAATCTCAGCCCCCATCTTGTAGAATATCAAAGGTGCTGTTTTTTCAGAGGGATTAATATACCCCTGAGAGGAAACAGAACCAAGTAGCGCAGACGCAGGAGGTTGCGACACGCCCGGGTGCTTTGCCACGGGCCAGGCCGGGAATTCTTGCTGAGCTAGTCTACTTTGCGAAAATAGACGAAGGAGGTCACACCATGGCAAAACAAAAGATTCGTATTCGTTTGAAGGCCTACGAGCACCGGACCTTGGACCAGGCTGCTGATAAGATCGTGCAAACCGCACAACGTACCGGCGCCCAGATTTCTGGTCCGATCCCGCTGCCCACCGAACGCTCCCTGTATACGGTGATCCGTTCACCCCATAAGTACAAGGATTCGCGTGAACAATTCGAAATGCGGACGCACAAGCGCCTGATCGACATTATCGATCCGACACCCAAGACCGTGGATTCACTGATGAAGTTGGATCTGCCCAGCGGCGTCGACATCGAGATCAAGCTGTAATTCATAAATCAAATTTATTGGAGGTGTACTCATGGCCAGAAAAGGTATCTTAGGAACAAAAGTGGGAATGACTCAAGTCTTTACCAAGAACGGCGAGCTGATTCCGGTGACTGTCATTAAGGCAGACCCGAACGTGGTCTTACAAGTGAAGACCCCGGAAACAGACGGCTACGAAGCTGTCCAACTCGGCTACGACGATCTGCGTAAAGTATTGAGTACCAAACCTGCGCAAGGTCATGCAGCAAAAGCTAACACGACGCCTAAGCGCTACATTCGGGAAATTCGCGATGTTGCGCTGGACGATTACAAAGTTGGTGCGACAGTTACTGTCGACGAATTTCAGGCTGGGGACATCGTTGATGTTACCGGTCGTTCCAAAGGCCATGGTTTCCAAGGTAACATTAAAAAGAACGGCCAGTCCCGCGGTCCTGAGACCCACGGTTCCCGTTACCACCGTGTACCAGGTTCAATGGGTTCCATCATCAACCGGGTCTTCAAGAACAAGGCATTGCCTGGCCGGATGGGCAACCACAAGGTAACCATGCAAAACCTTGAAGTGGTGTCCACTGATACGGAAAACAACGTGATTTTGATCCGGGGGAACGTCCCTGGGGCAAACAAATCATTAGTAACGATTCGTTCGACCGTTAAACACGGCAAGCTTAAGAAATAACAAATCAGAAAGGAGGAGCACTAAATGGCAGACGTCACATTATACAAGCAAGACGGCAGTGAAAACGGCACGATCACGTTGAACGATGCGATCTTCGGTATTGAACCGAACGACAGCGTCATCTTCGATGCAGTGATCATGCAGCGCGCTGGTCAGCGTCACGGCACCCATGCAGTCCTTAACCGGTCCGCAGTTCGGGGCGGCGGTCGCAAGCCCTGGAAGCAAAAGGGTACTGGCCGGGCTCGTCAAGGGTCGATCCGGGCACCGCAATGGCGCGGTGGTGGTATCGTCTTTGGCCCGACACAGCGGTCTTACGCTTACAAGTTACCGAAGAAAGCCCGCCGCTTGGCAATCAAGTCCGCGCTTTCGCAAAAGGTCATTGACGGCGATTTGATCGTTGTCGATACCCTGAAGTTCGACAGCCCCAAGACGAAGGAATTCGCCAGCGTCCTGAAGAACCTGAAGGTCGACAGCAAGGCATTGATTGCCTTGGAAGCCGGCAATGAACAAGCTGCTTTGTCCGCCCGCAACCTGGCCAACGTTACTGTTGTTCCGGCCACCGGCGTGAACGTCTTAGACGTTGTGAACAGCGATAAGCTGATCTTGACCCAAGCAGCGCTTTCCAAGATTGAGGAGGTGCTCGCATAATGGCAGCTCGAGATATTATCTTACGCCCCGTTGTCACCGAACAATCCATGGCGCTCATGGATGACAAGAAGTACACGTTCGATGTCGCGATTGGCGCCAACAAGATTGCTGTGAAGCACGCCGTTGAAGAAATCTTCGGTGTCCACGTCAAGTCAGTCAACATTGCCAACATCAAGCCCAAGAAGAAGCGGGTCGGTCAGTACATGGGCCGGACCAAGAAGCGGCGCAAGGCAATCGTGACATTGACCGCCGACAGCAAAGAAATCAAACTGTTCGAAGAATAATCCTTACACATTTTGAATAACTAGGAGGGGAATCGCGTGGCCATTATTAAGTATAAACCGACGACCAACGGCCGCCGGAATATGACCGGTTCCGACTTCGCTGAAATCACTAAGACGACGCCGGAGAAGAGCCTGCTGGAAAGCAAGAGCAAGACGGCAGGCCGCAACGCTCATGGGCACATCACCGTGCGCCATAAGGGCGGCGGCAACAAGCGCAAGTACCGCGTCATCGATTTTAAGCGGAATAGCAAAGACGGTGTGAAGGCAACGGTCAAGGCAATCGAATACGATCCTAACCGTACCGCTAACATCGCATTGCTGGGTTACGAAGACGGCACCAAGGCTTACATCATTGCACCTAAGGGCCTGAAGGTCGGGGCAACGGTTGAATCCGGTGCCCAAGTCGACATCCAGATCGGTAACGCCATGGAGTTGGGCAACATCCCTGATGGGACGACCATCCATAACGTTGAGTTGAAGCCTGGCAAGGGCGGCCAATTGGCACGTTCCGCTGGTGCTTCTGCGACGATCTTAGGTAACGAAGGCAAGTACACGCTGGTTCGGTTGAGCTCCGGTGAAGTCCGGATGATCATCTCGACCGCCCGTGCTTCCATCGGTTCCGTCGGTAACGAACAGCACGAATTGATCAGCATCGGTAAAGCCGGCCGCAAGCGCTGGATGGGCGTTCGCCCGACGGTCCGCGGCTCGGTTATGAACCCGAACGATCACCCGCATGGTGGTGGTGAAGGGAAAGCACCGATCGGTCATCCGTCACCGATGTCACCGTGGGGCAAGAAGACGCTGGGTAAGAAGACCCGGAATACGCGTGCCCGCAGTGAAAAGCTCATCGTTCGTCACCGCAAGGGCAAATAAGCATGACGCTTATGCCCCTTGCCATTACACTTTACGCATAAGGGAGGTTTACGAATGGGTCGCAGTTTGAAAAAAGGACCGTTCGCCGATCAGTCATTACTGAAAAAGATCGAAGCCCAAGAGGGCCACGATAAGAAGACAGTAATTAAGACTTGGTCTCGCCGGTCCACAATTTTCCCAAGTTTCGTTGGTAACACGATTGCCGTTTATGATGGTCGGAAGCATGTCCCGGTGTACATCCAGGAAGACATGGTCGGCCACAAGTTAGGCGAATTCGTACCGACCCGGACATTCCATGGTCACGGTACCGACGACAAAAAGACAGCCCCTGCAGCTCGTCCTGCAGCACGCTAGTAAGGGAGGAAAGAACTCATGGCTGAAACAATTACCTCAGCAACCGCGATTGCGCGGACAGTCCGCATCGCTCCCCGAAAGGCGCGTCTCGTGATCGATTTGATTCGGGGCCGCAGCGTTGCGGAGGCGCTGGCAATTTTACAATTTACGCCCCGCGCCGGCAGCCCGATCATCACGAAAGTGTTGAAGTCGGCTGTTGCAAATGCTGAACACAACTATGACTTAGAAGCGCAAAACCTGTATGTCTCTGATGCTTTTGTCAACGAAGGCCCAACCCTCAAGCGGTTCCGTCCTCGGGCCAAAGGCTCCGCGTCTGCCATCAACAAGCGGACGAGCCATATTACGGTCACCGTTTCTGAAAAAGAAGAATAAAGGAGGGAATTACGAGTGGGTCAAAAAATTAATCCGATCGGCTTCCGGGTCGGTGTCATCCGCGATTGGGATGCACGCTGGTATGCCGAACGTAAAGACTTCGCCGACAATCTGCACGAAGACTTGGAGATCCGTAACTACATCGCCAAACGATTAGTTGACGCCTCCGTTTCCCGCGTGGAAATCGAGCGGGCCGCTAACCGGGTCAACGTTTCCATTCACACTGCGAAGCCGGGTATGGTGATCGGCAAGGGCGGCGCTGAAGTGGAGAACTTGCGCAAAGAGTTGAATAACTTGACCGGCAAGCGCGTCCACATCAACATCGTGGAAATCAAGAAGCCTGATTTGGACGCTCATCTGGTTGGCGATTCTGTCGCTAAGCAGCTGGAAGCCCGGATTGCCTTCCGTCGTGCCCAGCGCCAAGCCGTTCAACGGACGATGCGCGCTGGTGCCGAAGGGGTCAAGATCCTCGTTTCTGGCCGTCTGAACGGTGCCGATATTGCCCGTAAGGAAATGCAGCACCAAGGTTCCGTGCCGCTGCACACCCTGCGTGCCGACATCGACTACTCATGGGACGAAGCCCACACCACTTACGGTAAGTTGGGTATCAAGACTTGGATCTACCGCGGTGAAGTACTGCCTGGCCAAAAGCCGGTGGCAGACGACGCTGGTCCCAGTCAGAACCAGCAACGGCGCAATGACCGTCCGCAACGGCCGCGTCGGAACAACAACAGCAGAGGAGGGAAATAATCCATGTTAGTGCCTAAGCGTGTTAAGCACCGTCGTGAATTCCGTGGTAAAATGCGGGGCGCTGCCAAAGGCGGCAAGACGGTGGAATTCGGCGACTTTGGTTTGGAAGCACTCCAATCACACTGGATTACCAACCGTCAGATCGAAGCAGCCCGTATCGCCATGACGCGTTACACCAAGCGTGGCGGTAAGGTCTACATCCGTATTTTCCCTCATAAGTCATACACAGCCAAAGGTGTCGGCGTCCGGATGGGTTCCGGGAAAGGCGCACCGGCTGGCTGGGTATCACCCGTTAAGCGCGAAAAGATCATGTTTGAGATCGGCGGGGTTTCGGAAGAAGCCGCGAAGGAAGCATTACGTTTGGCTTCCAACAAGCTGCCCATCAAGACCAAGATCGTTAAGCGGCAGGAAGTAGGTGGCGAATCTAATGAAGGCTAAAGATTTCACAAAAGAATTACGTGGTTTGTCCACTGACGAAATGCTGAAGCGTGAGCAACAGTACAAGGAAGAGCTTTTTAACCTCCGTTTCCAACAGGCGACTGGCCAGTTGCAAAACACTGCACGCTTGTCTGTCGTTCGCAAGAGCATTGCCCGGATCAAGACTGTCTTGCGCGAGCAAGCGGCGAATAAGTAATCGGAAGGGAGAAAGTTAACTTGAGCGAAGCAACTACTGAACGTAACCACCGTCACGTTTATCAAGGCCGTGTCGTAGCTGACAAGGGCGATAAGACGATCACGGTCGTTGTGCAAACGTACAAGACGCATCCCGTGTACAAGAAACGGGTCAAGTATTCCAAGAAGTACTATGCCCACGATGAGAAGAACGAAGCTAAAGTCGGCGATCTGGTACGGATCATGGAAACACGTCCGTTGTCTAAGACCAAGCGCTTCCGGTTACTCGACATTGTGGAGCAATCGAAGTAACGCCCGTCTGACGAAAGGAGGAAATACAAGTGATTCAACAAGAAACTCGGTTGAACGTCGCCGATAACTCCGGTGCCCGGCAGATTTTGACCATCAAGGTCTTGGGCGGTTCGAACCGTAAGACAGCCAACATCGGCGACGTTATCGTTGCCACTGTGAAACAGGCTACACCCGGTGGCGTTGTCAAGAAGGGTGACGTCGTGAAGGCGGTCATCGTCCGGACGGTATCCGGTGCGCGGCGTGCGGACGGCTCCTACATTCGTTTCGACGAGAATGCAGCGGTCCTGATCAATGCGGACAAGAGCCCGCGGGGAACCCGTATCTTTGGCCCCGTTGCGCGGGAATTGCGTGAACACGACTTCATGAAGATCGTGTCCTTAGCGCCGGAAGTACTTTAATTCCACCAATTCCACAACAGCAAGGAGGCTAAAACATGTTTGTAAAAACCGGTGATAAAGTCCGGGTCATTGCAGGCAAGGACAAGGGTAAGGAAGGTACTGTCACCAAAGTACTGCCCAAGCGTAACCGTGTCATTGTCGAGGGTGTGAACAAGGTTAAGAAGCACACCAAGCCGACCCAGGCTCAACCCCAAGGCTCTGTTCAAGACGTTGAAGCAGCGATCCACGCTTCGAACGTCCAAGTCCTGGACCCCAAGGATAACCAGCCTACGCGCGTCGGCTACAAAGAAGTCGACGGCAAGAAAGTACGTTATGCCAAGAAGTCCGGCCAAGCCATCGAATATGTCGCCCCTGTCGCAGCGTCTGACAAAAAAGACGACGCCGACAGCGACGACAAGAAGTAAACTGCCAGCGAAAGGAGGACTACACCTAAATGGCTAATCGTTTAAAAGAACGTTACGTTAAAGAAATCACCCCGTCTCTGATGGAGAAGTTCCACTACACCTCCGTGATGCAGACGCCAAAAATTGCCAAGATCGTGCTCAACATGGGTGTCGGCGACGCTGTCTCCAACGCCAAGAACCTGGACAACGCCGTTGACGAACTGCGTCTGATCGCTGGTCAGCAGCCGCTGATCACAAAGGCTAAGAAGTCCATTGCGACATTCCGTCTGCGTGAAGGCATGTCCATTGGGGCCAAGGTCACACTGCGGGGCGACCGCATGTATGACTTCCTGGACAAACTGATCAACGTTTCTCTCCCTCGGGTTCGTGACTTCCGGGGCGTTAGCAAGAATTCCTTCGACGGCCGGGGCAACTACACCCTGGGTATCAAGGAACAGCTGATTTTCCCTGAAATCGACTATGACAAGGTTGACCGTGTCCGCGGTTTGGACGTTGTTATTGTCACCACTGCGAAGACCGATGAAGAAGCGCGGGAATTGCTGACCCAAGTCGGCATGCCCTTCAGCAAGTAAGGAGGAGCACTTTGGCTAAGAAATCTTTGATCGTCAAAAACGAGCGGCCTGCCAAGTTCAGCTCGCAGGCCTACACTCGCTGCCAGCGTTGTGGTCGGCCACACTCTGTTTACCGTAAGTTCAAGCTCTGCCGGATCTGCTTGCGTGAACTGGCGCATGAAGGTCAGATTCCCGGCATGCACAAGGCTAGCTGGTAATTCCAGTCAGAAGGAGGTTAAAACCACATGACCATGACTGATCCGATCGCAGACTACCTGACCCGGATTCGTAACGCCAATATGGTGCGTCATGAATCTTTGGAGGTACCTGCATCCAAAATGAAAAAAGATATGAGCGAGATCTTGAAGCGCGAAGGCTTCATCCGCGATTACGAAGTCATCGACGACGACAAGCAAGGCATCATCCGCATCTTCCTGAAGTACGGGAAGAACAACGAGCGCGTTATTTCCGGTTTGAAGCGTATTTCTAAACCTGGTTTGCGCAGCTACGTGAAGTCCGGTGACGTGCCGAAGGTCCTGAACGGCCTGGGCATCGCTATCATTTCCACGTCCCAGGGTGTCATCACGGACAAGGAAGCACGCGCCAAAGACGTCGGCGGCGAAGTTATCGCCTACGTTTGGTAATTCATTTCTAGAGGAGGTGCAACACAGTGAGTCGTATTGGTTATAAAGCCATTCCGGTCCCGGCCGGCGTCACCGTTACTGTAAACGGTGACCAATTGACCGTTAAGGGGCCCAAAGGTGAGATGACCCGGACATTCGATCCGGCCATCACCATCAAGCAAGAAGACAACGAGATCCATCTGGACCGTCCGAATGATAGCTTGAAGGCAATCCACGGCACGACCCGGGCGAACCTGAACAACATGGTCGTCGGCGTCACCGAAGGATACACCAAGAAGCTGCAATTGGTTGGGGTCGGCTACCGGGCCCAATTGAAGGGTGACACGTTGACATTGAACGTCGGCTACTCCCACCCGGTCGAGATGCACGCCCCCAAGGGTGTGACCATCGAAGTCCCTTCCAACACTGAGATCAACTTGAGCGGTATTTCTAAGCAAGTCGTTGGTGCCTTCGCTGCCACGATTCGTGAGGTACGCCCGCCTGAACCTTATAAGGGTAAAGGGATCCGTTACGTTGACGAATATGTTCGGCGTAAGGAAGGTAAGACTGGTAAGTAATCCTTACCAGTGGTTCTTGCAACTTAGCCGTGCGCTGTGCGTACGGCGTCAATCAATCGTATGAGGTGAACATTGTGATTTCTAAACCAGATAAAAACAAGACGCGGCAACGGCGTCATGCACGTGTCCGCGGCAAGCTTTCTGGTACTGCTGAGCGCCCACGTCTGAACATTTTCCGTTCGAATCAACACATCTACGCGCAAGTAATTGATGACGTAGCGGGTGTTACGCTCGCAAGTGCCTCAACCATCGAGTCTGACCTGGCCCAAGGGACCAAGACGGAACAAGCCGCCAAAGTTGGCGCAGCTGTTGCCAAGCGCGCAGCAGACAAGGGTATCGAAGAAGTCGTTTTTGATCGCGGCGGTTACTTGTATCATGGCCGGGTAGAAGCCCTGGCTGACGCTGCCCGTGAAAACGGCTTGAAATTCTAATAAAAAGGGAGGCAAATACTTTTATGGCAGTTATCGATCCGAGTCATTTAGATCTGGAAGACAACGTGGTATCGATCAACCGGGTCACTAAGGTTGTCAAAGGCGGCCGGCGTCTGCGGTTCGCCGCTCTGGTCATCGTTGGCGACCACGAAGGTCACGTCGGTTTCGGCACGGGTAAAGCACAAGAAGTACCCGAAGCGATCCGCAAGGCCGTCGAAGACGCTAAGAAGAACTTGGTTGAGTTGCCCATCGTTGGGACAACCATTCCCCACCAGGTCATCGGTCACTACGGTTCCGGCCGCATCCTCTTGAAGCCGGCCGTTGCCGGGTCCGGGATTGCTTCCGGCGGTGCCGTTCGTTCAATCATGGAACTTGGCGGTATCGGTGATATCACCAGCAAGTCCCTGGGTTCGAACACGCCCATCAACGTTATCCGCGCCACCTTCGACGGGATCGCTCAAATGAAGACCGCCGCTGAGCTGGCCGATCTTCGGGGCATCTCCGTTGATCAACTCACTGCTGAATAGGAGGCATCACCGTGGCACAATTGAAAATTACGTTAATTCGTTCCGTTGCCCACCGGATCCCCGAACAGCGCTTAGTTGTTAAGGAATTGGGTCTGGGCCGGGTCAGCAGTACTGTGACGTTGCCGGACAATGCCGCAACGCGCGGTGCGCTGACAAAGATCGCCCACTTGATCGACGTGAAAGTCGTCGAGGACTAAGTAAAAGCAAAAGGAGGTGCACGATTTGAAGTTACACGAATTGAAACCCAGCACCGGTGCGCGTCATGCCCGTAAGCGGGTCGGCCGCGGCACTAGTTCCGGTTATGGTAAGACAGCTGGTAAAGGGACCAAGGGTCAATTGGCTCGCCAAGGCGGGAAGACTCGTTTAGGTTTTGAAGGTGGCCAGATGCCTTTGTTCCGGCGCATGCCGAAACGCGGCTTCAACAACGTTAACCGTAAGGAATACGCTGTGATCAACCTGCAAGACCTGAACCGGTTCCAAGACGGTACTGAGATTACACCGGCATTGCTGGTTGAGTCCGGTGTCGTGAAGAAAGAATTATCCGGAATCAAATTGTTGGCGAAAGGCGAACTGACAACCAAGGATCTCAAGATCCAAGTCAACAAGTTCTCACCGGCCGCCAAAGATGCTGTCGAAGCAGCAGGCGGTTCTGTTGAGGTGATTTAATGTTTGCTACTATTCGAAATGCTTTCAAGGTCAAGGAGATTCGGAACAAGATCTTCTTCACCCTGGGCATTTTCATCGTGTATCGACTGGGCGCACAAATTGCGGTGCCGGGGATCGATGCAGCAAGTTTGACCAAGATTTCTCAAACGGGTCTGATCCCGTTACTGGATACCGTCTCCGGTGGGGGATTGGCCAACTACTCCATCTTCTCCATGGGGGTCTCACCCTACATCACGGCGCAAATTGTTGTCCAGCTGCTGCAGATGGATATCATTCCGAAGTTCGTGGAATGGAGCAAACAGGGTGAAGTGGGTCGGCGCAAGCTGAACCAAGTGACCCGTTACCTGACGATCGTCCTGGGCTTCTTACAGTCCATCGGGATTACTGCCGGCTTCAACGCCCTCAGTCAATACCACTTGGTGACGACTCCTGGTTGGACCACGTACATCACCATTGGGGTCATCCTCACTGGTGGGACCATGCTGCTGACTTGGCTGGGTGAGCAGATCACCGACAAAGGGATCGGCAATGGGATTTCCATGCTGATCTTCGCCGGGATCATTGCCCGCCTGCCCAACGGGATCTATCAACTGATTTCGCAGCAGATCGTCAACCAAGAATCCGGCAATATCATTACTGGGATCATCGTGTTGGCCCTGATTGCGCTCGCTGTATTGCTCATCACTCAGCTGACGACTTTCATGCAGCAAGCCAACCGGAAGATTCCGATTCGTTACACCCGCCGGGCTGTCGGCGGCGGCAGCGAGAGCTACCTGCCGTTGAAGGTCAACGTCGCGGGCGTGATTCCCGTCATCTTCGCCAGTTCGTTCATCGTGACCCCCCAGACCATCTTGATGGTCTTCCAGGCCAAGTATTCGGACACTGGCTGGTACCAGACCCTGAGCAACATCTTCAGTATGCAGACGACCACTGGGGCATTGATTTATACCCTCTTGATCGTACTGTTCACTTTCTTCTATGCCTTCGTTCAAGTCAATCCGCAGAAGGTCTCCGAGAACCTGCAGAAACAGGGGAGCTACATCCCCAGTGTCTGGCCGGGGAAGAGCACTGAGAAATACCTATCCGGTGTTTTGATGCGCTTATCCACCGTCGGCGCGCTGTTCCTGGGGGTCATTGCCCTGCTGCCGCAATTGGCTGCGAATATCTGGGACCTGCCCCAATCCATTGGGTTAGGCGGGACCAGCTTGCTGATCGTCGTCGGGGTCGCCCTGGAGACGGCCCGTCAACTCGACGGTTTGCTGATGAAGCGCAAGTACGTTGGATTTATCCGGGAATAGGAGACGAGCGACATGAATTTGATGTTAATGGGACTGCCCGGTGCTGGTAAGGGCACCCAGGCAGAAAAGATTGAGGACGAGTACCCCATCGTCCACATTTCTACCGGTGACATGTTCCGCGAAGCCATGGCCAATGAGACCCCCGTGGGCCTGCAAGCCAAGGCGTACATGGACAAAGGCGACCTGGTGCCGGATTCCGTCACCAACGCGCTGGTCAAGGAACGCTTGAGCCGGTCCGACGTCGACAAAGGGTACATGCTGGACGGTTATCCGCGGAACATCGACCAGGCGCACGCCTTGGACGAGATCACTGCGGAACTGAACAAGCCGCTGGATGCCGTCATCGACATTCAGGTTGCACCTGAGAAGCTGATGAAGCGGCTGTCCGGCCGCATCATCTGCAAGAACTGCGGCGCGACCTACAACAAGTTCTTCAACCCGCCGAAGGTTGAGGGCACGTGTGACCGGTGCGGTCACCACGAGTTCTACCAACGGGACGACGACAAGCCCGAGACCGTTAAGAACCGGCTCGACGTGAACATTAAGATGAACACGCCGCTGCTGGCTTTCTATGAAAAGAAGGGCATCCTGCACCGCGTCAATGGCGATCAAGACATTGACAAAGTATTTGCAGAGGTGCAGCACGTTCTCCAAGCCTTTACGCACTGACCTGACGCCAGTTGGCAATCATTGCCGGCTGTGGTAAACTAGGTCAGTATGTTGTGTGGGGGTAGCTCGCACATTTTTTTGCGTATGTAGATAATTGAGGAGGAAGCCTTCTTGGCCAAAGACGATGTCATTGAAGTCGAGGGTAAAGTAGTCGATACGTTGCCCAACGCGATGTTTAAAGTAGAACTGGAGAATGGCGCCACAGTGCTGGCCCACGTTTCCGGTAAGATCCGGATGCACTACATCCGCATCCTGCCCGGGGACCGGGTCACCGTGGAGCTGTCTCCCTATGATCTGACCAAGGGTCGGATCACGTACCGTTTCAAGTAACTCAGGGGGGACTGGGCAACCGGTCCGTTCGAGTGAGTAACACACAAAGGAGGAAAACGTCTTATGAAAGTACGTCCGTCTGTTAAACCGATGTGTGAACACTGCAAGGTTATCAAGCGCAAGGGCCGTGTCTGCATCATCTGCTCTGCCAACCCGAAACACAAGCAGCGTCAAGGTTAATCACAACAACACTATGGAGGTGAACTAAATGGCTCGTATCGCAGGTGTAGATTTACCCCGTGATAAGCACATCGTCATTGCCCTGACCTATATCTTTGGGATCGGCAATACCACTGCAAAGAAGATTCTGGACCAAGCCGGTGTCCCTGAAGACACCCACGTTCGCGATTTGACTCCCGATCAAGAAGAGAAGATTCGTGCCGTCGTGGAGACTATCCGGGTCGAAGGTGACCTTCGCCGGGTCGTTTCGATGAACATCAAGCGGCTGCAAGAAATCGGTTCTTACCGTGGCATGCGTCACCGTCGGGGTCTGCCCGTCCGTGGCCAGAACACAAAGAACAACGCCCGTACGCGTAAAGGTCCTAAGACCTCGATCGCTGGACGTAAAAAGTAAAAAGGGAGGTTAACGAATGGCTACTCGTAAGAGCACACGCAAACGCCGTGTGCGGAAGAATATTGAGTCCGGCGTGGCCCATATCCATTCCACGTTTAATAACACATTGATCATGATCACGGACCCCCAAGGGAACGCAATTGCTTGGTCCTCTGCCGGTGCTTTAGGCTTCAAGGGCTCACGTAAGTCGACCCCGTTCGCAGCGCAAATGGCTGCTGAGTCCGCTGCCAAGGAATCCATGGAACACGGCATGAAGAGCGTTGAAGTGGCTGTCAAAGGCCCTGGCTCCGGTCGTGAAGCTGCGATTCGTTCGCTGCAGGCGACTGGTTTGGAAGTCACCGCGATTCGTGATGTGACCCCGGTACCGCATAATGGTTCCCGTCCGCCAAAACGTCGTCGTGTATAAGACCCCAGTTGCGTGATCGCAGTTTGTATTGCCGCTTATATTTGATCGAAGACACGTTTTGAAAGGGGTACTCATCACTAATATGATCGAATTTGAAAAGCCGAATATTACTAAGGTCGACGAAACCGCGAATTATGGGGAGTTTGTCGTCGAACCTCTCGAACGTGGTTACGGCACAACCCTTGGTAATTCGTTACGGCGCGTCCTTTTGTCCTCTCTTCCCGGCGCAGCTGTGTCGAGTGTTCAAATTGATGGCGTACTGCACGAGTTCTCCACGATTGACGGGGTGCTCGAAGACGTTACTCAAATCATTTTGAATATTAAGAAGCTTGCCTTGAAACTGAACACCGACACCGAGAAGACGGTGGAGATCGATGCAGAGGGGCCAACGACCGTTACCGCCGCGAATATCATCACTGATGACGACGTGGAGATCCTCAACCCGGAACAGTACATTTGCACGATCGCCGATGGCGGCCACCTGCACATGCGGATGACCATTAAGAGCGGCCGCGGTTATGTACCGGCTGATCAGAACAAGAGTGAAGATATGCCGATTGGCGTATTACCGGTGGACTCTATTTTTACCCCGATCGAACGTGTCAACTACCAAGTCGAGAGTACCCGAGTGGGTAAACGCAACGACTTCGATAAGCTGACATTGGCGGTATGGACGAACGGATCGATCGGTCCCCGTGAAGCGATCTCCCTGGCGGCCAAGATTCTGACCGAACATCTCGCTGGGTTCGTCAATTTGACGGACGAAGCGAAGAATGCCGAAGTCATGGTCCAGAAGGAAGAAAACCACAAAGAGAAAATGATGGAGATGACCATCGAAGAGCTCGACCTCTCCGTACGCTCCTACAATTGTCTCAAGCGGGCCGGTATCAACACAGTTCAAGAGCTCACCAATAAGACGGAAGCCGACATGATGAAGGTCCGCAACTTGGGCCGCAAGTCGTTGGAAGAAGTCAAAGCCAAGCTGGCTGCTTTAGGCTTGTCCTTGAAGAGCGCCGACTAACATAAACGAAGGAGGGAATCATACATGAGTTATCGTAAGCTCGGTCGGAACAGTTCTGCCCGTCGTGCCATGCTGCGCGACTTGACGACTGCTCTGCTGATCAACGAACGTATCATCACGACGGAAAGCCGTGCTAAGGAAATTCGCAAGAGCACTGAAAAGATGATCACCCTGGGTAAGAAGGGTGATCTGTCAGCTCGCCGCCAAGCCGCGACCTATGTGCGCGACGTGGTTGCAGACGTGAAGGAAGAAGACGACAGTGTCGTTATCCAATCCGTTCTGCAGAAGCTGTTCAGTGACATCGCACCCCGCTACACAGAGCGTCAAGGCGGTTATACCCGCATCTACAAGACGGCTCCGCGTCGCGGCGATGCTGCGCCGATGGTCATTATCGAATTAGTCTAATTGACCGCAGCGTGAAGAAATTTCTTCTGCGGCGAAAAACGGGCGTTACGATGGTGGATTGGCAACTCCGAGTCTAGCTTCGGCCGGTGCGCGACAGTCGTCCGCACCGTGCTCACCACGGAATTGGTTTCTTAATATGTTTGTGAGAAAGGCGTCCGGCTTTAGCTTGGCGTCTTTTTTCTGTATAATCAGTCGTGTTGTACCACCAGAAGGAGGGCGAAGGACAGATGACCGAAGAAGCACCCATCATCACGATGGAGAACGTCACGGTGCGCTATGCGGAACAAGAACAGCCCGCGCTGGACGGCATCAGCTTGACGATTCCGGCCCATTCGTGGACCGCCCTCATTGGCCACAACGGCAGCGGTAAGTCGACGCTCATCAAGGCCCTGGACGGGCTGGTGACGATCGACGGCGGTACCATGACCGTGGCCGGTTTGACCGTCAACGAGGAGAATATCTGGCAGATTCGCCGACGGCTTGGTGTGGTCTTTCAGAACCCGGAGAACCAATTTGTCGGTGCCACAGTGGCGGATGACGTGGCCTTCGGCTTAGAGAACGCCCAGGTCCCCCGGCCAGCCATGGTGGATCGGGTGGCGGCGGCGTTAGAGCAAGTGGGTATGACCGCCTATGCCGAGCGGGAGCCGGCCCATCTGTCCGGGGGCCAGAAGCAGCGGGTGGCCATTGCCGGGATCTTGGCCTTGGCGCCGGATATTATTGCGTTGGACGAAGCGACCAGTATGCTTGATCCGGAGGGCCGGGCCAGCGTACTGCGGACGATTCGGACACTGAAAGCCCAAGAAAACTTAACGATCCTGTCGGTCACCCATGATTTGGAAGAGGCCGCTGCGGCTGACCACGTGATTGTCATTGATAATGGCCACCTGGTCGCCAGCGGCACGCCGCCGGAGATCTTCGCCCAAGGGGCGGCACTCATCGATATGGGATTGTCCGTCCCGTTCACCGAACAACTCAAAACTGACCTGGAAGCCGGCGGCATCACCTTGCCGGCCGGCTATCTTAACGAAGAGGAAATGGCAGCGCAGCTATGGAAATTGTACTCGACCATGTAAGCTTTACTTACCAAGCCGGTACCCCGTTTGCGGGCGACGGTCTCAAAGACGTCAGTGTGACCATCCCCGACGGCTCCTATACGGCGATCATCGGCCAGACCGGCAGCGGCAAGTCCACCTTGCTCCAGCACTTGAACGCGCTGCTGAAGCCGACCCAGGGCACCGTGCGGATCGGCGACCGGGTGATTACGCCGCAGACCAGCAACAAGAACCTGAAGCCGCTCCGGGCAAAGGTTGGTCTCGTTTTCCAATTCGCGGAAAACCAGCTATTTGAAGAAACGGTGGAAAAAGACGTCGCCTTTGGCCCCAAGAACTTTGGCGTCCCCGCGGCGGAGGCCATGGAACGCGCCCACCATGCCCTGACGTTGGTGGGCATCGGCCCGGAGTACTACCAGCACTCGCCCTTTGACCTTTCCGGCGGCCAGATGCGCCGGGTCGCCATTGCCGGAGTCCTGGCGATGACCCCGGAACTGCTTATTCTGGATGAGCCCACCGCCGGCCTGGATCCCAAGGGCCGTAAGGAACTGATGACGTTATTTGAGCAGCTCCACCAGGAGCAGGGAATCGGCATTGTGCTGGTCACCCACCAAATGGAAGATGTGGCGAATTATGCCGAACACGTCCTGGTCATGGCCGGCGGCCAGGTCATCAAACAAGGTTCCCCAGCAGCCATCTTTGCTGATCCGGACTGGCTGCACGCCCACCACTTAGGCCTGCCCCAGGCAGCGCGGTTCGCCCGGCTCGTGCAGGCCCAGGGGCTGCCTTTGCCGGCACCGTTGCCGCTGACCGAGAAGGCACTGGCGCACGCCCTACTGCCCCTGTTGCACCCAGGAAAGGGGCAGAGCGATGAATAAACTGATGATTGGCCGCTATCTCCCGGGTGACTCGCTGGTGCACAAAATGGACCCGCGGGGCAAGATCGTCTTGGTCTTTTACTTTATCTGGCTCGTCTTCTTTGCGGACAACGTCTGGTCTTATCTGACCGTTGGGCTCTTTACCCTGCTGGCCGTGCTGCTCACCCGCATCAAACTGATTTATTTTTGGCGGGGGATCCAACCGGCCATCTTTCTGATCCTCTTCACCGTCCTGATCCAGGTGTTCTTCACCCGCGGCGGCCAGGTCTACTGGGCGTGGGGACCCTTTGCCCTGTCGAGTGCCGGGGTCGTCAACGCCTGGTTCATCTTCTTCCGGTTGGTGATCATCATTGCGATGTCGACGCTGCTCACACTGACCACGTCGCCCCTCGATATCTCTGGGGCGCTGTCGTCCCTGATGACGCCGCTGAAGTGGGTCCATGTACCAGTGGATATCATTGCCTTGATGCTCTCTATTGCGCTGCGCTTCGTGCCCACGCTGATGGATGAGACGGTCCGCATCATGAATGCCCAGCGCGCCCGCGGGGTAGACTTCGGCAGCGGCAGTCTGGCCCAGCAGATCAAGGCCATCGTGCCCATCCTCATTCCCCTGTTTGTCAGCGCTATGCACCACGCCGAGGACCTGGACGACGCGATGACCGCCCGGGGCTACCGCACCGATGCCCCGCGTACAGCGTTCCGCGTCATCCAGTGGCACCAGCGCGATACCCTCAGCGTCGTGGCTTTCGCCGCGCTGACGGCCGTGGTTTTTCTTGTCCGAATGCCTTAAGTGAGAAAGGAGACAGCCCATGCCCCGCTATCGGTTGATTCTGGCCTATGATGGCACCAAGTTCCATGGCTTTCAAAGCCAGCCCCAGCTGCGCACTGTACAGGGAACGATCGAGCAGGCGCTGGTCAAGATGACAAAAGGCAGGAGCGTGACCGTCTTTGGCGCCGGCCGCACCGATGCCGGCGTCCATGCCCAGGGCCAGGTCGTCCATTTTAATTTCCCGGGAAATATTCCCCCACGGAACATGATGCTGGCACTGAATTCGCTGATGCCCCTGGACGTGGTCATCAAGGACTGCACCATCGTCCCGGAGACGTTCCACGCCCAGTTCTCCACCGTGGGCAAGCGCTACGGTTACCGCGTGTCCCGCACCCGCTTCACTGATCCGTTCAAGCGTTTCTATACGGGTCATTATCCGTATCAGTTAGACCTGGACCGCATTCGCGCAGCGTTACCGGATGTCGTCGGTACCCACGACTTCACCAGTTTTGCTGCTTCCGGCGGCGTGATCAAGAACAAGGTGCGGACGATTTACACGGCGACCATGACCGATCGGCCGGAAGAAGATGAGCTGTATTTCGAATTCATCGGGAACGGCTTTCTCTACAACATGGTCCGTATCTTAGTGGGCGTTCTGTTAGAAATCGGCAATGACCGCCGGCCGGTCGCGGAATTCCCCCGGCTATACGCCGCCAAAGACCGCCAGGAAGCGCGCATCACGGCTCCCGCGAGCGGGCTGTACTTGCAAGAAGTGTACTATACTGACGCAGCGTTGCAGGCGGCCGTGACGGCGAGGCAGCACACGACTGCCAAGGATTAAGCCGGCTTACCATAACCTGAATCGAGGTGACGGGGATGCGCAATCGGTGGTTGTGGCTGGTTAATATACTCGTGCTGCTCGGGTTCATCAGCGCCGCTATTGTCATTCTGCGGCGCACCACGGATGGCACTGGCCACGTAGAGACAGGGGCCTCCCGCCTGGTCGCCCTGGCGGTGCTGGGGATCGCCCTGCTGTTGATTCTGGCAGTGGAACTGATCGTCTGGCTGGTTAAGCGGCGGCACGAGTGATCCGCAGTGGTGGTCTGGCCGGGTGGCGTTTCGCCAATTACTGACCAAATAATTGACTTCAGTATAGAAAACGGTTACAAATAAGATAGTAACTGATCTGGGAGGGAGTCTTTTACCTATGGCCAAAAAAGAGCAGCCAATCGTCAATATTCACCGGCAGGATCCGCCGCAGTGGTTTAAAGATGCGGGATTCGGCATCTTCATCCACTGGGGTGTCTATAGTGTGCCCGCGTATGCCCCGGTGGATGTGGAGGACTTCGGTACGATTATGAAAGAGAAGTCCATGAAGTACCTGTATGAGAACCAGCCGTATGCCGAATGGTACGGCAACAGTATGAAGATTCCGGGCAGTCCGGCGTATAAGTACCACCACGAGCACTATGGCGACCATACCCCCTACACCAGCTTTGCCAAGAGTTTCCAGCAAACCAGCCAGGCAGTGGACGTGGAAAAATGGGCGGACATGTTTGCGGCGGCGGGGGCGAAGTATGTTGTTGTCGTGACCAAACACCACGACGGCTTCGTGATGTATCCCACTGAAGTCAACAATCCCAACATTGCGGACTATCATCTGAATTTTGATTACGTCGGCCAGCTAGCCGAAGCGGTGCGTAAACGCGGCATGCACTTTGGCGTGTACTATTCGTCACTGCTGGACTGGACGTTCACGACCAAGCCCATCGAAAGCACGGCAGACCTGATCCTCAGCACGAACAAGACCCAGACGTATCTGGATTATGCGTGGGACCAATGGCACGAGCTGATCGACCGGTATCACCCCGACATTCTGTGGAGCGACATCGGCTATCCCGACGATCCCCGGCTGCCCCAACTGTTCAAGGACTTCTATCAAGTCATGCCGGATGGGCTGGTCAATGACCGCTGGAGTATCTTCCCAAACTGGATGCGGCATCAATACCTGCACCCGCTGTTCAATTGGGCCGCGAAGATGCAGTTCAAGCAGTCCCAAAAGGCAGACCCGAAGGACATGCCGCCCCAGTATTACGATTATCGGACGATTGAGTACACCACAGACTGGCACGGGACGGATTACTTCGAGACGACCCGCGGGATGGACAAGTCCTTTGGCTACAACCAGTTCAGTCGGCCGCAGGACTATATCACCGCCGATGAAGTCCGGGATATCGTGAGACTGGTCAAGCCCCAGAAGGGCCGCCTGCTGCTGAACGTCGGTCCGGAGAAAGACGGCACGATCCCGCCGTATCAAGAACAGATTTTGAAGGATTTGGCAGAAAAGCAGCCTTAACTCGCAATGCAGCCGTTCGCCTGACGCAGGCGGGCGGTTTTTTTGTCTTTGGGGCTTGCCTTGAAGTGCACTTCAAGGTTTAGAGTAGAGACAGTTAAGAAAAGGAACGGTGAATTGTATGGAAACAATCAAGTTGAATAACGGTGTCGACATGCCCCAGCTGGGCTTCGGCGTGTTCCAAATTACTGATCCCGCCGTTGCTGAACAGGCCGTCGTGGATGCCATCCACACGGGCTACCGGCTCATCGATACGGCGGCTTCTTACGGCAACGAAGAAGCTGTCGGCCGGGCCATCAAGCGCAGCGGTGTAAAACGGGAAGACTTGTTCATCACCACGAAGCTGTGGGTGAGCGACACGGGCTACGAAGCGACCAAGAAGGCGGTGGCGACATCGCTCAAGAAGCTGCAGCTGGATTATCTGGACCTGTATCTAATCCATCAACCCTACGGCGATGTTTATGGCTCTTGGCGGGCGATGGAAGAACTGAACCAGGCCGGGACATTGCGGGCTATCGGCGTCTCTAATTTCGAACCGGACCGGCTTTGGGACCTTTCTCTCTACAATGACACCACACCGGCGCTGAACCAAATCGAGATCAATCCTTGGAACCAGCAGACGGACGCCGTGGCTTTCATGCAGGCCCACGGTATCCAGCCGGAAGCCTGGGCACCATTCGCGGAAGGGAAGCATGACCTCTTCAAGAATCCGGTGCTCACCGGGATCGGTGAGCAGTACGGCAAGTCCACCGGCCAAGTGATGCTGCGGTGGCTGATTCAGCGGGGCATCGTGGCGATCCCCAAGTCCGTTCACCAGGAACGCATGGCAGAGAACTTCAATATCTTCGACTTCCAGCTGACCGACGCCGATATGGCGCAGATTGCCGCACTGGATAAACACGAGAGTCAGTTCTTTGACCACCGTGATCCGGCGGCGGTTCAACGCATTCACGACCTGAGCCGGTGAGCCGCCATGACGATTGACGGGGTTGCCAAAAAATTCAACGTCACCAAGGATACGCTTCGGTACTGGGAGCGAATCGGGCTGCTCCCGCCGATTCAGCGGAACGATAGCGGCTACCGGGACTATACCGAACACGACATGAACTGGGTGTTCTACATCCAGGCCCTGCGTAATGCCGGCATGTCGATTGAAGCGTTGATCGAGTTTGTGACGCTGTACCGCCAGGGTAACCAGACAGCGGCGGCCCGTAAGACGCTGCTCGTGGACCAGCGGCAGACGTTGCTGGACCAGTAGCACGAGATCGAGAAGACTATCGACTACCTGACGTATAAGATCGATCATTTCGGTGATCACATGCTGACGTATGAGGAAGAAAAGCTGGCCTACGAAGGCCGGCCAAACGACAAAGGAGTGGGAAAATGACCAAAAACGTATTGATTATGGCGGCGAACGGCCAGATTTCAAAGATCGTGACGCACCGTTTGTTAACCGAACCAGCATTCAAGGATGTCCAGCTGACCCTGTTCTTACGGAATAAGGACAGGTTGGCGAAGTTGGCTGACAATCCCCGAGTGACGCTCGTGGAAGGCAGTTTGGACAATGCGGACGACGTCGCCAAAGCGATGGCCGGGCAAGATATTGTCTTCGTCGGCGTAGTCGACCACAGTCCGGCCAACGCAGAAACTAAGAACGTGATTGCCGGGATGCAAGCGGCCCATGTGCAACGGGTCATCTATACGAATGTGCTGGGCATCTACGACGAGGTGCCCGGGGCATTTGGTGCCTGGAATAAGCAAACGATCAGCAGCGGGCTGCCGACGGCCCTGGGCTCTGACCAGCTGCTGGCGGCGTCTGGATTGGACTACACCACCCTGCGTCTGCCCTGGCTGAATGACCGCGACGTGCACTATGAAGTGACCCACCGGCACGACCCCTACGTTGGCGTGTCCGGGTCCCGGCAGAGTATTGCGGACGTCGTGGTCCGCATCATCACGGACCCGGCGTTATACAAGGACGACAGCATTGGCATCGCCGACCCGGACACGGCGGGTCATGACCGGCCGGTGTACTGAGACAGCGGGACAGGCAAAAAAACGGCGGCCGCCCATGAAGCACGAACCGCCGCAACGTCATCGCTAACCGCCTCTGTCTAAGTCGCGGGCAAGATGCGCAATGGCCTGTCCTTCTGCCACCGCATCAGCGGATAGACCAAGACGGCCCCAAGCAGCGGGAAGAGCCATGGGACTTGGGCCAAGAAACGGGTGCTGACAGAGTTGAGGATGAGGGGCGAAAATGACCGGCTGGCCGGCATGCTTTCACCAAACGACAGCAGCAGACTGATCAGGATGAGCGCCACCACGATTTGGCTACTGACCGCACTGCCGCCCTGCAGGATCACCCGGTCCGCCACCATCAAGAACAGCCAGGACCAGACGGCGATACCCAGTGCATAGAGTAAAATATCAGCAGGTACCGTCCAGCCTGGGCGTAATTGGCCGGTCCAGGGATCCCGGACCAGGGCGGTGGCGCTCATCAGCACGCTGCTCAATAGGGCGATACCCCCATTAAACATGGCTTGCTGGTGCCAGACCGCCGCCGGCGGGGCAGTGGTCGCCAAGTCCGCCAAGGGCCGGCGGAGCGGGATGACGATGAGCACGGTCAGCGAGATGAACGGCACCAGATCGACATGACCGCCCACCGCACCGCCCCGGGCGACCGCTGCCCAATCTGCGGGGTGCTTTGCGATCTGTTCCAAGACAGGTATCAGAGCAACGGCAGCGTACCAAAGACGCCACAGTCCATACAGCAGGACGGCCCACCAGCGGCCGCCGATACGGGTACGCACAGAAATCACCTCCGCATTGATATTCTCTGCTGGGGGGGGGGCGAATGTCAACTGAAACAGCTTACACTATGATTCATGCGCAATTAACGAAAGGGGAACCTTACTTATGAAAAAAGTTATCGTAATCACCGGCGCCTCCAGCGGCATCGGTGAAGCCACCGCCAAGCGTCTGGCGAAAGCCGGCAATCCGGTGGTTCTCGCCGCCCGGCGGGAGCAGCGGCTGCAAGCCATCGTCGCGGATATTGAAGCCATTGGCGGCCAAGCCGCTTACTTAGTGACAGACGTCACCCAACGGGAGGAAGTCCAAGCCCTGGCGGACCTGGCTGTGGAGAAATTCGGCCGAATCGACGTGTGGATGAACAATGCGGGATTGATGCCCCAGTCCACTTTTGATCAGCTGAAGGTTGCTGAGTGGGACCGCATGGTGGATGTGAACATCAAAGGCGTCCTCTACGGCATTGCCGCCGCCTTGCCGGTGATGCGCAAGCAGCAGAGCGGCCAGTTCATCAACGTTTCTTCCGTGGCCGGCCACGTGGTTCATGCCGGCAGCGGCGTGTATGCCGGCACCAAGTTCGCCGTGCGGGCCATCAGCGACGGCCTGCGCCAAGAGGAAGCCGCGGCCGGCAGTCATATCCGGGTCACCGTCATTTCTCCCGGTGCCGTGGCTACTGAGCTGACGGAGACGATCACCGACGCCGCTGCTAAGAAGCGGATCGATGCGCTGTACGACGCCGTCGCCATTGCTCCGGAACGCATTGCCGAAGCGGTGGATTACGCCATTGCCGCCCCGGAGGATACCTCCGTGAACGAGATCTTGATTCGGCCGACGAAGCAAGTCGGTTGATGGTGAAGAAAAGCGGCACCGGGGAATTTGTCCCGATGCCGCTTTTCTTATGCCGTCAGCCATGGCCGGACGTGCTGCCGCCAGAGGATCACCGCGGCACAAGCCAGACCGCCGGCCGGCAGAAGCAAGGTTTGAGTGGCAAAAAAGACGACGAGATGGTGAGCACTGCTTTGATTGAATGCGTGCAGACCGGAGAAAAACTGAGTGAGCAAGACGTAGACAATAATGACCAGCAGCAGACCGCTGACCCACCGGCTGTGCCGGTTCAGCCAGTCGCTGCCCCGTTGGCAACCGGCCAGGAAGCACCAGTACCAAAGAGCCGTGGTCATACCGTAATGAAGGAGCTTCAGCGCGTCAGGCCAATCAGTTAATAGCCAGAACGTGAGCGGGTCGCGGGTACTGGCGGCGGCCGCGGTCATGATGGCGGCCGTTAAGCCGCTCACTAGGAGGTCGAGCAGCGCCGCCTGCCGCCAGATTTGTTCTGGTGGTGTGGTCCGCAGTAAGGCAGTAATGGGCTTATCCAAAGGCATGATGATGAACACCAGGAGAAATGCAAAGACCAGCAAGCCATTGGCCGCGCCGGAGGGCAGAGCGGTACCAGCGCCGGGCGTTGTCCGGGGATGCAGGCGATAAAACTGATAGACACCGGCGTTTGCTGTGATGCAGGCAAGGTACAGCACGATGGCCCACCAGCGTTTTTTGAGCAGCAGCATATCCAGTCACCTCGTTTTTAGCAACGGCGTTAATCGATGGTTGTGCGGACGACCAGAGGATGGCGGCGCTCCCAGACGCACCACAGGACAACGGCAGCGGCGCCGCCCAGGACCAGCAGCCAAGGGGCGGCGGAGAGAAAGCGGGCGATTTGCATGCGGCCAGCCGGGCCGCGGCGGCCCTGGCGGTCCATCAGGTTGGTCAGCACCAACAGGCCCAAAACGACTACGGCCCAGGGCCGCCAGTTGATAGTGCGCCAATTCACTGCCAGCCGCTGACCGACCATCAAGAAAAGCCAGCTCCATAGGCTCATGGCGAGGGCGTACCAAATCACGTCCAGCGGCCGGGTCCAGCCGGGGCGGATTGTCCCCGTCAGCGGATCGGTGACCATGCCGGCGGTCCCCATAATCAGGAGACTGCTGCCCACTGCGACGATGGCGTTGAACCCAGACTGAATGCGGTGCACTGCCGGGGCCGGCTGCGTCGCGACCAGCGTTCGCAGATTACCGGCCAGCGGCAGAATAATGAACAGCGTGAGCGAAACGACCGGTCCGAGGAGTAATACGGCGTTCGGCGTGGCGATCTGTCGGCCGTACGCGGCGACACTCAGGTGCTGCCGGCCGGCTTCCCGCAGTATGGGCAAGGTGGCAGTGAGTGCATCGAACAGGCGCCAGACGACATACAGCAAGATTGCCCACCACCGCTTGCCAATCAGTGTTTTCAATGCCAGCGCCTCCTTCTCCACCCACATTGTCCGATAGCTGGAAAGAAAGGTCAACGAAAAGACACGGCACGAAAAAAGCAGCCTCGGCTGACGATGGTCAGCATCATGGCTGCTTTGGTCTATCCGGATACCGTTCATTGCCTGTTCGTTAATACCCTTGCTGCAAATCGACCTGATTCTCAGCGAGCGTCCCATCCTGGACGAATTGAACCAGGTTGTGATACAGGATGTCGGCGGCGGCCGCGTAAATGCCCGCAAAAGCGCCGGAAATATGCGGCGTCATCAACAGATGGGGTGCTTGCCAGAGCGGCGAATCGGCCGGCAGGGGTTCCTGCTCAAAAACGTCCAAGGCCGCGCCGCCCAGCTGACCGTTGTGCAGTGCGGCGACCAGCGCCTTCGTATCCACGGACGGACCGCGGCCGACGTTGATGAAGAGGGGCGCCCCGGTCAAATCGTTGAAGAAGGCGTCGTTGAAGAAATGATGCGTCTCGGCCGTCAAGGGCATGATGTTGACGATAACGTCAGCGGCCTTGGCCAGTGCCAATGAATCGCTGTCCCGTCCGACGGTGGCAAAGGGCGCCACCGGTTCCCCATGGTGGGAAATACCGTTGACCGTCATCCCCTGCTGGGCCAAGACTTCGGCGATTGCCCGCCCGATGTGACCAGTGCCGTAGATGAGGGCGGTCTTCCCTGGCAAGGTGAAGACGCTAGCCCGCAGGTCATCGCTGGCCCAGAAGTCGGCTGGGGTCCGCTGGGCACTGGCGGCCACGCCCCGGGCAAAGGCCAGGATGTAAGCCAGGACCGACTCGGCAATGGGCTGGGCGTGGATGCCGCTGGTGTTGGCCAACAGAATATTCTTGGACTGCAATGTCGTCAAGGGGAAATAATCCACCCCAGCAGAGAACGACTGCACGAAGCGGACGGACGTATTCTCCGGGAGCAGGGCAGCCGCTTGCTTGTTCCAGCCGAAGATGACGGTGATGTCAGCCAAGCCGTGTTGGGCTAAGTAGTCTGTGCTTTCGACCTGAACGTTGGGGAGAGCGGTGATTTTTTCTTTTTCAGGGGCAGGGATGCCCATTAAGTCGAGTACTTTCATATCGTAAAAGCTCCTTTCTGCCTACCGCTATTCTAGCACCTGCCCCCTAGGACGTTGACCCGGATTCCGAGCGGGCGTAGTCGATGGCCAGGACCAGGGCGACGATCAAGCCTTCGTAGTCCTCGTTGTCGATGTCCAGTTCGTAAGCATGGCCGAAGGAAAACGCATCCTCGTGGATCTTGGCAATGGGGCGGCCCTGGGCCGACACGGTGAAGTGCAAGCCGGTCCAGCTGCCCTCCACGTCCACGGCCCCGCTGTCGATGTCGTATTGGTCGCGGAGAAAAGACAGCTTCTTCTTGATGGTGGCGACGACGGCCCCATTCATTTCCACGTCGAAGGTGGCCAAGAAGCTGAAGGGGCGGTGGACCACCTTGGCGATCTCGTGACCGGCGGGGTCGAAGATCTGAAAAGTTTTGGGCACCTTTAACAAGCTGCCTGTGACGGTGTAACAGACTTTGCCCTCAAAGTCGGTGACATCAAAGCGGCCGCCGAGGTTGAAGAAATGCTGGCGGACGTAGAGTTGGCTCATGGCGGAGCTCCTTTCTTGATTGGTTCCAGGATACCACAGTCGTTCGCTGGCGGACTAAGAACGCCGGCGCCAATCGATGACCACTCCAGTCAGATACAGAACTGCCGCGGCCGCGCCGATCCAGAAAGCAATCCAAGTCTTTTCGAGGAGCGTCAGGGCGATGATACTGATCAGTTCCAGACCAAAAAGCAGATTGAACAAGCCCCGGTTGATCGGCTTCTTGGTGACGAGCGCATCAATCAGAATCCCGGCAAACGCGGCCAGCAGCACAGCATCGACGATAACGAAACCCAGCAGCACATTGGCGTTGACCATGGTGGGCACCTTCCTTTTCTGTCTCAATTATACGCTGCTGCCGCCGCTAACACTGGGCAGACGGCTTCACATGATCTCGGGGAACTGGCGGTGGTCTCGGCGCGGGCCAACTCGCCGTTGACACGGCGGCTCCCAACCGGTATGATGGTACTCGGTATTGTTTACCCCACTGTGAGCCCCGGAAACTTAGATTGGTGTAAACACCGAAATTGGAGGAACTTATTTTGCGTACAACTTATCTGGCTAAGCCAACTGAAATCGAACGTAAATGGTATGTACTCGACGCCACAGATATTCCCTTGGGACGTATCTCGGCGGCCGCTGCCACCATTCTGCGGGGCAAGAATAAGCCACAATTCACTCCGAATGTGGATACGGGTGATCATGTGATTATTATCAACGCCGCAAATGTGAAGCTGACCGGCCGCAAGGCCTCCCGCAAGTTATATCATCACCACAGCAACTATGCTGGCGGGCTGCGCACCCGGACTGCCGGAGAGATCCGCGACAACCGTCCGGAAGAATTGATCGAGTTATCGATCAAGGGCATGATGCCGAAGAACTCGCTGGGACACAAGCAGTTCCTGAAGCTGCATGTCTATGCAGGGGCAGAACATAAGCAAATTGCCCAACAACCCGTAGTGCTCGATATTAACAAGCTTATCTAAAGGAGGAATTCATTGTGGCACAAAACGCAGATTATCTTGGCACAGGCCGGCGCAAGAATTCCGTTGCCCGTGTTCGCTTAGTACCTGGTACTGGTAAAATTACGGTCAATGGTCGCCCGGTTGAAGATTATATTCAATCCGCCAACCTGATTCTCGACCTGAAGCAGCCGTTCGGCGTGACTGAAACGACCGACACTTACGACGTTAAAGTCAACGTCTTTGGCGGCGGCTTCTCCGGCCAAGCCGGTGCGATCCGTCATGGTATCGCCCGGGCTTTGCTGCAAGTCGATCCCGACTTCCGCGGCGCACTGAAGAGTGCCGGGTTACTGACCCGTGACCCTCGGATGAAGGAACGGAAGAAGCCTGGTCTGAAGAAGGCCCGTAAGGCTTCCCAATTCTCCAAGCGTTAATCTTTGGATCAGCGATTGGTCAAAAATCCCGCCGATACGATCGGCGGGATTTTTTTGTCCCCCCAGCGCGACGGGTATTCGATTGGGGGTTGGTTACTGAGCTGGGGCCAATAACCCAAAGTGGGCCAACGCGTTGACGATGCCGTGCTGGTCGTAGCGGTCCGTCACGTAGTCGGCTTCAGCCCGAGCGGCCGGGACGGCATTGCCCATGGCGATCCCGTAATCGGCCGCACTCAGCATTGGCACATCATTATTACCGTCGCCGAAGGCAAAGATGGGGGCCGTATCCAAGTGCAGCCCAGTCCGCAAGGCATTGAGCCCTGAGGCTTTGGTGGTGCCTTTGGGCGCCACGTCCAGGCAATAAATTGAATTGCGGTAGAAGGTCAGCGTCGGGAACTGCGCCCGCACAATCGTTTCCAGCCGGTGACCGGCGTCATTGTCCGCTAAGAAAAGCAAGCCCTTGGTCACATCCTGGCTGTGATAAAAGTGGGGATCGACGGGCGGCGCGGGTTTCCGAATCTTTCGGTAGTTCGTGGTCACCACGTCATTGATCCGGTTCATGCCGACACCAACGTGGTTAGAAAACGCGACACAGACATCGCGGTCATCGGCCCAGGCGGCGAGCTTTTGGACCGTGGCCGCCGGCAACCATGTGGTGTGCAGCTGGCGGCCTTCGGCATAGACATCGGCGCCATTGGCACTGACGATGGCGTCGAACTGGCCGGCGGCGATGATGTCGGCGATCTCAAACCGGTCGCGGCCAGTGGCGATCACCGGCAGTACGCCGTTGGCCCGCAAGCGCTGCAACGCCGCCACCGTCTCCGCGGGAATTTTCTTTTCGTCGTTCAGCAAAGTGTTGTCAAGATCGAAAGCAGTTAATGCCCGGTACTTCATGAATTTCAATACGTCCTTTCTCAACCGTTTAAGGAATATGCCTCCCCATTGTACCAAATCAACGGGGCGGTCCCTAACCGGCACCCTGGATTCGGTTTTCAGAAAGCAATGTGCTAAGATGACAAAAGCAGCATTTTAAAGACATCAGCAGAAGAAAAGGGGATTCATTGTGGACGGCAACGCACATTTTCGGCCCAAGACGGACTGGCACCTTTCTGAAAAACATCATATGGCCATTCCGTGGCAAGACTTGGTGCGGGAGGAGGATCGGCCAGCGAAAGAGGCCAGTCTGCAAGAACGGGCGGCGGTCGTCGGCCGGGTAGGCATCATTCTGCTCTCTTGCGGTACCGGGGCCTGGCGGGTGCGGGAAGCGATGGACACCGTCGCCCGGGTGCTGGGGCTGACGTGTTCCGCGGACATCGGCCTGGTCTCCCTCGAATATACCTGCTTCAGCGCGACCCACCACTATTCCCAGGTCTTAGCCCTGCCGACCAGCGGGGTCAACACGGACAAACTGGATCGGATGGAACGCTTCGTCCATCAATTCGCTGAGCAATATGCCGACCAGCCGATTCGTGAGATTCACCTGGCCTTGGGCCGCATTCAACGGCGCTCCGGTAATTACTCGTTCGTCATCGGCGGGCTCGCGGCGGCGCTGGCTTGCAGCGCCTTCGTGTTCCTCCTGGGCGGCGGCCCGGTGGAGATGCTGTGTGCCTTCATCGGGGCCGGCATCGGCAATCTGATTCGCGGGTTCATGATCAAGAAACATATGACAACGTTAGCCTGCGTCGGGGTCGGCGTGGCCGCGGCCTGCCTTTCTTACGTCGCCGTCTTCCAGTCGCTCGTGGCAGTGTTCAATGTGGCGCCCCAGCACGAAGCCGGGTACATCGGGGCTATGCTGTTTGTTATTCCGGGATTCCCGTTCATCACCAGTATGCTGGATATTTCTAAGCTGGACATGCGCTCGGGCATTGAGCGGCTGGCCTATGCCACGATGATTACGACGGTGGCGGCCCTGGTGGGCTGGCTGTTCGCTCTGCTGGTCCATTCTCAACCCGGCAACTTCCTGCCGCTGGGGCTGAGTCCTTGGCTGCTGGCCGTTTGCCGCGTCGGCGCCAGCTTTTGCGGGGTCTACGGTTTCTCCATCATGTTCAACAGTCCGCAAAAAATGGCCATCACGGCCGGTTTGGTGGGCGCCGTGGCCAATACACTGCGCTTAGAACTGGTGGACCTGACCGCTTTGCCCCCGGCCGCAGCGGCGTTCTTCGGCGCGCTGACCGCCGGCCTGCTGGCGTCGCTCATCAACCGCTACCAGGGCTTCCCCCGTATCTCGCTCACGGTACCGTCCATCGTCATCATGGTCCCCGGTCTCTACATCTACCGCGGTGTGTACGCCATCGGCACCAATGCCATTGCAACAGGCGCCCTGTGGCTGACGCGCGCCGTGCTGATCATTATGTTTCTGCCCATGGGCTTATTCCTCGCCCGTCTGATTTTGGATAAGAAATGGCGCCAGAGTGATTAACCGTTTCAATTTAGTTGACCATCATCGCTGTTTTCTGCTCGCCAACACGGTAAACTTGAGTGAGAAGGAGAGTGATCATCATGGCTCAAAAATCTTTGGTCTTGTACTTTTCACTGTATGGCGACACTCAAACGATGGCCGAGCTGCTCGGCCGCATCACCCACGGGACAGTCGTCCCCCTGCAGGTCGAAACCCCGTTTCCCGATGACATGAACGCCGTCAACGATGTCGCTGAGGCCCAGCGGGCGAAGGGCACGTTTCCCGTGCTGGCAGGGCCGCTGCCCCCGGTGCAGGAGTACGCCATCGTTCTGCTTGGCGGGCCGGTCTGGAATGGTCATGTGGCGACACCGCTGCGCCGGCTCATTCAAGACACCGATTTTGGGGACGTGCCGGTGGCGCCTTTCTACACTTATGCCACAGATCCTGGCGACTATGCTCAGGAGGTCAATGCCTTACTGGAACCCGGCAGCCGGGCGTCGCTGGGGATGAGTGACGAGACCGTGAAGAAGACGAATCAGGCCACGGCGGAGTTGCAGAAATGGTGGGACACGGTACGGCCGCAGTAGTGCACGTTGTCTCGCTGCGGGACGACCCGCGCTTGCTGGCGCAGATGATCCGGTTCTTCCAGGCCCAGTGGGGGTCGCCGAATAATGATCCGCTCTATGCGAATTGTCTGACGCACAGCGTGGCCCCCATTGGCCCGCTGCCCCAGTGGTACTTGGCGCTGACGGCCAGCGGCCAGGTGGCCGGCGGCTGCGGACTGATTCCCAACGACTTCATCAGCCGGATGGACTTGATGCCCTGGCTGTGTGCTTTGGCGGTGCGGCCGCCGTACCGCCATCAAGGCGTGAGCCGCATGCTGGTGGCACGGGTCGTGGCGGATGCCGCAGCGGCCGGGTTCGAGCGCCTGTACCTGGGCACGGATCTGACGGATTTCTACGAGCGCCAAGGATTCAGTTATCTCGGCGAGGGGTACCAGCCCTGGGGCGGCCGACTGCGCATCTACCAGCGGCCGTTGCAGCAGGCCTAACCACTGATTTGGGAACCGTTTCCCGAAACCCCTTGCATTCTCTTCGTGGATTTGCTATAGTGTTTTTGTAAGCAAGGATTGTAACCGCTCTTGTAGTGGGCAAAGCCTGTAGACCGCAGAGTTCATCTATCGAGGATAGGTGTCGGCCCACAGGCTTTTTCTGTTCAATTGGGAGAAAGGAGGCAGACGGCCGACCAGCATGGAAGTAACGAAAGTATTCAATAATAACGTGGTTTTGGCCAAGGACGGCAGCCAAGCCCTGGTCCTGATTGGCAAGGGGATCGGCTTCGGGAAGAAACCCGGGCAGCCCATCACCGTCACTGATGAGATCGATGTCTATCGCCCGGAAGCAGAGAATTGGCTGAAGAACTTCCAAGAAGCGGTCACTTCTATTCCCCCGGAGTATTTCGAACTGGCGTCGGAGATCATCAAGAAGGCCTCCGCCGCCCTCCAGACAACGTTCAACAGTTACCTGCTGATTGCGCTAGCTGACCACATCCAGTTCGCCATCTACCGCCACCAGCACGACATGGATATCAGAAACGAGCTGCTGTGGGAGATCAAGCGCATCTACCCCCGGGAATATGCGGCCGGGCAGGATGCCTTACAGATGACGAACCAGCGCTTCCAGGTGCAGCTCCTGCCGGACGAAGCCGGGTTCATCGCCATGAAGTTCGTCGAGAACAGTATGCAGGGGTCCACGGACCGCACGACCAAGGAGATGACCAAGCTCATCAACGGCATGCTGGATATCGTTCAGTACCAGCTGGGCCGACCGCTGGACAGCGACAGTCTCAGTTTTCAACGGCTGCTGGTCCACCTGCGCTTTTTCGCCCAGCGGACCGTGATGCACGTGGCCGATCCCAACGGCCCGGACGACGATTTTCTTTACGACCACGTCGCCCAGAAGTATCCCCAAGCCTTCGCCTGTGCCCAAAAGGTGACGACCTTCGTCACCAAGAGTACGGCCCGGCCGGTGGCTCGGGGTGAGCAAGTCTATCTCACCGTCCACATTCAGCGGCTTATTGCAGAAAGCAACCAGTAATCATTCATCTCACATCGGGATCGTAACTATTCAATTAGGCGAAACCCAGATCCACCTCGTACGACCACTCGGCCGCCGCGGCGGGTTTGGGTTTTTCTGTTATCTAGGAGGTCATCACAATGGATCAGAAAGCATTGGCCCAAGGCATTCTCCAGGGTGTCGGCGGCAAAGACAATATCGAAAAGGCGTGGCACTGCGCCACCCGCATGCGCTTCTATTTGAAAGATGAAAAGAAGGCCGACACGGCGGCTGTGGAGAAACTGGACGGGGTCATCACCGTCGTGAAGTCTGCCGGCCAGTACCAGGTGGTCATCGGTAATGCTGTCGCAGATGTCTTCGACCAGTTTGCCAACGTCGCCGGCATCAGCGACGACGGCACTCAAGGCGGAACGGCCCAGAAGGAAGAAAAGAAGGCCGAGGGCAGCCTCATCAACCGGTTCATTGGGTTTATCTCCGGCGTGTTCACCCCCTTCCTGGGGGCGATGGCCGGCGCTGGTATTCTGAAAGGGTTGCTGGCCCTGTTCACTGCTTTGGGGTGGCTGTCCACTAAGTCCGGCACGTACGAGATCCTTTACGCCGCCAGTGACGGTCTGTTCTACTTCCTACCGATTTTCTTGGCGTTCACTGCGGCCAAACAACTACACGTCAGCCAGTTCATCGCCGTGGCCCTGGGGGCGACACTGGTGTATCCCACACTGGTGGCCGCGGCCGGAAAGGGGACGACGCTGCATTTCTTGGGTATCCCCGTCGTCTCGGCGACGTACACCTCCACCGTTATTCCCATCCTGCTGGCGATCTGGGTCCTTTCTTACCTGGAACCGCTCTTGAATAAGATCTTTCCGGAGGCCGTGCGGACCATCTTCACCCCGCTGTTCTCGCTGCTGATCATGGCGCCGCTGACCCTCATCGTCGTGGGGCCGGTGGGGACCGCCGTCAGCAACGTCCTGGCCGCCGGCGTCATGGGTATCTACAACTTCATGCCTTGGCTGGCCGGCGCCATCATGGGGGCCTTCTGGCAGGTCTTCGTCATCTTCGGCGTGCACTGGACCTTCGTGCCGCTGATGATGAACAATATCGCCAAGATGGGCTACGACCCGCTGCTGCCGATTCTGGCGGCTGCCGTCCTGTCCCAAGGCGGCGCCGCACTGGGCGTCTTCTTGAAGAGCAAGGATGAGAAAATGAAGGCTTTGGCCGGTTCCGGCGTCATCACGTCCCTGTTCGGTATCACCGAGCCGACGATCTATGGTGTGACCCTGAAGCTGAAGCGGCCGTTCTATTGCGCCGTGGCCAGCGGGGCCATCGGCGGGGCGATCATTGGTGCCGGCGCTGTCCACACCAGTTCCTTCGCCTTACCTTCACTCCTGGCCATTCCAGGATACACCGGCAACGGCGTGGTCATCGGCTTGCTGGGTGTCGCCGTCGCGTTCTTCGGCGGCGCGGTCCTGTCCTACCTGTTCGGCATTAAGAAAGAAGACAATGTGGCCGCCGCTGCGACGGTGACCAGTACGGATGGGGCGCTGACTGTCCAAGCGCCAGTCGCCGGCACCTTGATTCCGTTGAAAAACGTGAACGATGAAGTATTCGCCACCGAAGCCATGGGCCAAGGCATTGCCATTGTGCCCACCGCCGACACGATTACCGCCCCGGTGAGCGGTGTGGTCAGTGTTCTCTATCCCACCGGACACGCCATTGGTATTACCGCCGACAACGGCGTGGAGCTGCTGATCCATATTGGTATCAACACCGTGGAGTTGAACGGCCAGTATTTTGAGGCCCTGACGAAGCAGAACGCCCACGTTAAGGTCGGCGACCCGCTGGTGAAGGCCAACTTCGCCCAAATCAAAGCCGCCGGTTACGACACCACGGTGATGGTCATCGTCACGAATACCAACAGCTACGCTGCCGTTACACCGACAGCAGAAACCGAGGCAGCTGCCGACCAGACCATTTTGACCATGACCCCGGCTGCCAAAACCACCAAGACTACAGAAGGAGTCACAGCGACTAATGTATAAACCTGATTATCCCCACGAATTTCCCAAAAACTTTCTTTGGGGCGGCGCCACCGCCGCCAATCAGATCGAAGGCGCTTGGAACGTTGACGGCAAGGGCTTGACCACTGCCGACGTTGTGCGCCAGGCCAGCGACCGCAAGAAGATGTCCATGGACGACGTCACCCGCGCCTCCATTGAAGAAGCGGTGGCCGACACGACCGATACCCATTACCCCAAGCGGCGGGGCAACGATTTCTACCATCGGTACGAAGAAGACATTCGCTTGCTGGCCGAGATGGGCTTCAAGGTCTTCCGCTTCTCCATCGCCTGGGGCCGCATCTTCCCCAACGGCGACGACGCTGAACCGAATGCGGCCGGTCTCGCTTTCTATGACCAGGTCATCAGCACCTTGGAGAAATACCACATCCAGCCGCTGGTCACCTTGTCCCACTACGAGATGCCGATTCACTTGACCCTGGAACAAAACGGCTGGGCCAGCCGGAAAACGATCGCCGCCTTCAACCGCTTCACCGAGACGGTGTTCACTCACTTCCGAGGCCGGGTGCCGTACTACCTGACCTTCAACGAGATCAATACGGGCACCTGGGGCTTCCACGAGACCGGGGCCATCGACACCGACCGCTCATCGGACGAGCAGCTGCAGCTGCGCTACCAAGCCCTGCACCACCAGTTCGTGGCCAGCGCCATGGCCACCAAGCAGCTGCACGCCATTGACCCCAGTGCCAAGATGGGCTGTATGCTGGCGCGGATGCAGACCTATCCGGCTACGCCCAACCCCGTGGACGTTCTGGCGGCTCAACAGGCTGACCAGCGCAACCTGTTCTTCACCGACGTCCAAGCCCGGGGCGAGTACCCCGAGTACATGAACCGTTACTTCGCTGACCACGGCATTAGGATCCAGATGGCGGCGGATGACGAGGCCGTCCTCAAGGCTAATCCGGTGGACTTCATTTCGTTCAGTTACTACATGACCACCGTCACCAGTGCCGACCAAGGCCACGTCGTCAACGGCAACATGGCCACCGGCGGCCGCAATCCGTACCTGCAGGAATCCGCCTGGGGCTGGCAGATCGACCCGGTCGGCCTGCGTATCACCTTGAATGCCATGTGGGACCGTTACCGCAAGCCGCTGTTTATCGTGGAGAATGGCCTGGGCGCGGAGGATAAGCTGGAAGACGGTCATGTCCACGACAGCTACCGCATCGATTATCTGCGGGCGCACATTGCCCAGATGAAGCAAGCCATCGGCGACGGCGTCCAGCTGATGGGCTACACCATGTGGGGGCCGATCGACTTGATCAGCTTCTCCACGTCAGAAATGTCCAAGCGGTACGGTTTCGTGTATGTGGACCAGGACGACGAGGGCCGGGGGTCCTTGGCCAGGATCAAGAAGGATTCGTTCTACTGGTATCAGAAAGTCATTCAGAGCAACGGCGCCGACTTGAGCTAACTCAGTGGGGAAAAAAACACCAAGCAGCATACGACTTTGGCTGCTTGGTGTTTTTGCGTGCGCATTGAAAAACAATGCGCGGGACCCGGCGATTTGGGCCCTCCGGCTGGCTGGGGCTGGAACGCCATGGACGCGACTTTGAGCCAAGCAAAGTGCGCTTGTCTCAAAGATCGGCCTTGTTGTAAGTGGGCAAAGAGCGCCCACTTACAACAATTTCATGGCTGAGCCCCGCCAGCCTCCGGGCCCAAATCGCCTACATCCTGTCCAATCGTAAGGTTTTCGATGCCAGGACACATTCACCGGAGGGGTCGCGTGAACTTCATACTGCCAGGCAATGCTGTAATGACCGCAGAGAGGTTTGCCAGGGCTTCATATCAAGTGAGACTGTTTTAGTTAGTTTCCGAGAATGTAGGAGCCCGGAGTCACCCGGGTCAAGACCACACGGTAACCGCTCTACCCCAAAACAGTTACTTAGCCTGCGCGGCTTTCAACCGTTGCGCAATTTCTGCCTTGGTCCCCACAGAGATAAACAGCGGACCGTCTGACTGGGCGGGCAGGCTGTCGGCTAGGCCGCCTAAGTCGTATGGATCGAACCCGATTTGGTCGATTAAGTCTTTGACGGTGTTCTTCGCCTGCTTGTCGTCCCCGGCGATGGGCACAGCGATGCGCTGCGGGTCGCCGGTGGGGCGGGGCATGGCGGTGATGCGGGCCATGGCGATGGTGTTGAAGCCCTTGACCACTTTCTTACTCTGCAATTGGCGAGCGACGAACTGGGACGTGGCCTCTTCGTGTTTCTCCAAATTCATGATATTCCCGTCCCGGTTCGGAAAGTAGTTGGTGACGTCCAAAATGATGGGATCGCCGGGAAACGGCGCCGGCAATTCGCGGACCGCATTGAACGGCACAGCCAGCACGACCAGCGGCTGTTTCACGGCGTCCGCGATGGTGCCGGCGCTGGCGTTGACGCCCAGTTTCTCAATTAACGGATTCAAACTCTCCACGCTGTGGCGGTGGCTCATGACGACATGGTGACCGGCATGGACGAACAACTGCGCTAAGGCTTTACCCACATTCCCGGTACCGATAAACCCAATATCCATAATCGATTCCCCCTTGTTTGCTCTACTTCAAGCATATCACGCGAGGCCGCGGACGGCACGGTCACACGCTTGGTACATTGGCCTGGACCAGTTGACTGGCACAAAAAAATACCGTTCGGCAACTGCCAAACGGTATCGCGGTCATTTGATTGCGCGAGTGGAGACTGCAGGGTTCGAACCTGCGACCCCTTGCATGTGATGCAAATGCTCTCCCAGCTGAGCTAAGCCTCCAAAAACACTACGTCTACTACTATAAAACTTGTGGAAGAAAAATCAAGGGAAAAGACACGGTTCGAGGGAAATTGTTAGCGTTTCCCGAGACAGCCTGTTATGCTTTTCTCGACAGTAATGGGGCCGTCAACAGAAAGCGGGGAGTCCATCATGATTTACGAGGGCATTGCACTAGTGTTACTGGCCGTTCAGCTGCTGGCCAGCCGGAAGAAAAGTCTCGGCATGGGGATCGTCAATATCGTAGCGTTTATTGCGTTCACCGCCGTGATCCTGCAGCTGCTCCTGGTCAGGATCACGGCACCCAACTGGCGTATCGCCACGGTCATTGGCATCGTCATTGTGGGGGTGGGGTGGACGGCCTGGCTGATCGTTCAACTCATCCGCCCCGTCCATCAATCGGCGGCTTAGGCAGAGGTCACAGCAGTTCATTTGTTGTCCTCCGGGTCATGCACCTCATGCCATGCATTGAGCTGTGCCAGCCCCGTAACAGCCCGCCTCGGAGCCCAATCGGTGGGATGTGACCCGCACGGCGGTCCATTGTGCCGCAACGGGGTTGTTGGTATGATTAAACTTACTAAATCCGTGGGCTAATCCAGTAGAAAACGCGAGGAACAACGAGTGAGCAACAACAAAATTATCCAACTGATTCAACATGAGTTAACCGAAATCACCGAGCACCAAATCGGCATGGTCATCCAATTAATGGATGACGGGAATACCGTCCCCTTCATTGCCCGGTACCGCAAAGAAATGACCGGCAACCTGGACGAAGTACAAATCCAAACCATCGAAGAAGCCTATCAGCGGGCCAACACGCTCCAGGACCGTAAGGCCGCCGTCATCAAAAGCATCGACGAGCAGGGCAAGTTAACGCCGCGCTTGACCCAGCAGATTGAAGCCAGCACAACACTCCCAGAGGTCGAAGACATTTATTTGCCTTATAAGCAGAAGCGCCGCACCAAGGCGATGGTGGCCCGCAGCCAGGGACTGGCTGGACTGGCCGAGTGGCTGCTTTCATTTCCCACGGCGCCGCTAGACCATGAGGCAGAAAAGTATGTGACGCCAGAGAACGGCATCGAGACCGCTGAGGAGGCTCTCGCCGGCGCCCATGAAATCTTAGCGGAAGGTTTCGGCGAAGCCGCGGAATTGCGCGGGTGGATCCGCCGCTGGACGACCAATTCCGGTAAACTTAAAGTCGTTGCGAAGGCTAGCGCCAAGGACGTAGACGAAAAGGGCGTTTACCAACAGTATTACGATTTTGAGGCGCCCATAAAGAAAATCGCCGCGACGCAGACCTTAGCGATCAACCGCGGTGAAAAGGAAAAAGTATTAACCGTCAAAGTCGTGACAGCGCCAGAGGCGGTCATGAACTTTCTGCACTTTAAGATTATTGCCAGTCACCCTGAGAGTGCCGCCACGAAGTTTATCGAAGCCGCCTACCAAGACGCCTACAAGCGCTTTATTGCCCCTGCCATTGAGCGGGAAGTACGCAATACGCTGACCGCGACAGCGGATGCCGCGTCCATTAAGGTGTTCGGTCAAAATTTATATCATCTGCTGATGCAGCCGCCGCTGAAGGGCAAGGTCGTGCTCGGCTTTGACCCCGCGTACCGGACCGGGTGCAAGCTGGCAGTGGTCAACGAAAACGGCAAACTGTTGGCCCAAACGGTGATTTATCCGCACCCGCCGGCCCCTGAGAAAAAGCGTCAGGCCGCCGCTGGTGAACTGATCGACTTATTGGAAAAATACCAAGTGACCATGATTGCCATTGGCAATGGGACCGCCAGCCGCGAGTCAGAACAGTTCGTGGCCTCCGTGATCAAGCAGGCCAAACGGGACATTTTCTACGTTATCGTGAACGAGGCCGGCGCTTCTGTTTACTCCGCCAGTCAGGCCGCCCGGGATGAATTCCCGGACTTGCCGGTCGAACGGCGCAGTGCGATCAGTATTGCCCGCCGGCTGCAGGACCCGCTGGCAGAACTGGTCAAAATTGACCCCGAATCGATCGGTGTCGGCCAATACCAGCATGACCTGCCCAGCAAAGAACTCGCGAATGAACTGGACACGATCGTTGAACGGGCGGTGAATCAAGTCGGGGTGGATTTGAACACCGCCAGTGCCCAATTATTGACCCACATTTCCGGGCTCTCATCAACCATTGCTGGCAACATTGTCCAGTATCGCGACGACCAGGGCCGGTTCACGACGCGGACCGCTCTGAAAAAGGTCCCGCGCCTAGGGCCCAAAGCGTTCGAACAGGCGGCAGGCTTTCTCCGGATTCACGACGGGCAGAACCCCTTAGACAACACCGATATCCATCCTGAAAGCTACCCCGTGGCGAAAAAAATCATGGCCGCGGCGGGTGTGGCAGCCGCTGATTTGGGCAGCGCTCAGGCGAACGCCCAAATCCAGCAAGTGGCCGCCGCGAACTTCGTCACTGGCGAGGTCGGTGCGGCAACGGTCCACGACATCATTGCCAGTTTGCAGGCACCGGGCCGCGACTTGCGGGAGACAATGCCGGCCCCGCTGCTCCGCCAAGACGTGCTGACGATGGCGGACCTCAAAGTGGGCATGAAGCTGCAGGGCACGGTCCGCAATGTGGTTGATTTTGGCGCGTTCGTCGACATTGGCGTGAAACATGACGGTTTGGTCCACGTTTCTAAAATGGCCCGCAAATTTGTTCGGGACCCGAAGACCGTTGTGGCGGTGGGCGATATTGTCGATGTGTGGGTCGTCTCCGTTGACCTGGACCGGGAACGGATCCAATTGAGTATGGTTGAGCCTACTGAAGGGTAATCAATCGCTGCACGACGCGGCGGCGCTATGGCTCGTCTGGATCGTGCGCTTCATGCCAGGCCTTGATCTGCGCCAGCCGCGCGGCAAATTTTGCCTCCGACCCCTGATCGGTGGGGTGGTAATACTCGTGACCGACCAGATTGTCCGGCATCGTCTGCATGGTGGTCAGCTTGTCCTTGGTATTGTGGGCATACTGGTAGTCCTCGCCGTAATGCAGGTCGGCCATCAGCTTGGTGGGCGCGTTGCGCAGCTGCAGCGGCACCGGCTCCGCGGTGGTCTCTTGAGCGTCCTTCTTGGCAGCGTCGTAAGCCGTGTAGAGGGCGTTAGACTTCGGCGCCAGGCTCAGGTAGACGACGCACTGGGTAAGGTTCACGGTACACTCGGGCATCCCAATGAAGTGGGCGGCTTGGTACGCGGCGACGGCGATCTCCAGCGCCCGGGAGTCGGCCAGTCCGACGTCCTCGCTGGCGAAGCGGATCAGCCGGCGGGCAACGTACAACGGGTCCTCGCCGCCCTCAAGCATCCGGGCCAGCCAGTAGATGGCGGCGTCTGGGTCGCTGTTGCGCATGGATTTGTGCAGGGCAGAAATGATGTTGTAGTGTTCTTCGCCTTTCTTATCGTAAAGCAGGGACTTCTTCCCCAAAAGCGGCACCAGCGCGTCTTTCGTGATGGTGACGCCTTTTTTGTCCCGGGGCGAATTGAGCACGGCCATCTCCAGTGTGTTCAGTGCCACCCGGGCGTCGCCGTTGGCGAACTCGGCCATGATCTGCAAGGCTTCAGGGGTCAGCGTGACGTGCTGCTTGGCTAAGCCCTCCGGCCGGGCCACCGCCCGTTGAATGATGGTGGCAATGTTGGCCGTGGTCAGCGGGTGCAGGACGAAGACCTTGCAGCGGGACAGCAGTGCGGAGTTGATCTCGAAGGACGGGTTCTCCGTGGTCGCCCCGATGAGGATGATACTGCCTTTCTCCACGTAAGGCAGAAAGGCGTCTTGCTGGGCCTTGTTGAAGCGGTGGATCTCGTCGACGAAGACGATGGTGCGCTCGCCGTATTGGCGGTTGGCCTCGGCGGTCTTCATCACCTCGCGAATCTCCTTGATGCCGCTGGTAACAGCACTGAAGTGGATGAACTTGGCCTTCGTCTGTTCGGCGATGATCTCGGCCAAGGTGGTCTTGCCGGTCCCTGGCGGCCCCCAGAAGATGAGGGAGGGCACGTCGTCGTGGCTGATCATCTCCCGCAGCGCCCCGTTCTCGCCCACCAGCTGGTCCTGACCGACGAAATCGGCGAGGGTACGGGGTCGCATCCGCGCCGCCAGGGGTTCCCGGGCTTCGTTGATCGAATCGAATAAAGAGGTCATCAGCGGCTGCTTCCTTTCTGAAAATAATTTTGAATTCGAAAATTGAATACCGTAGAATAAGGCGTAAAGAATTCTCCCCGGGAGGACCCGCTGTGCATAAGATGCCTTACCGCAACAAGCCGCCGGGCACACGCATTACCTGCTGTTAGTCTCTTTCAGAAAACACGGAGGTAATTGCGATGCCTGATACAACAGAGACCCGGCCCCACTATATTCCGTGGGTCGTGGTCGCGTTAATGGATTTCGTCACCGTCATCGGCTTCGACGATATCATTTATAACTTTCGGAACCAAGGCTTGGTGGCGGTCACCAGCTGGGTGCTGATGACCTTTCTCTACGTCATTCCGTACTCCTTAATTGTAGCGCACTTAGGGTCCACGTTCAGCGCCGATGCCGGCGGTATCACCAGCTGGGTGCGGGAGACCAACGGCGATACGCTGGGCTACTTCGCCGCGTGGTTCTACTGGATCACCGGCCTGCCCTACGTCGTCGACGTGGCCAATTCTGTGGTCATCAGCTTCGGCTGGATGGTCAACGGCGACGGCGACATCCAGTCCCACATGAACAACGCCTGGTTCGGGCTGCTCACGGCGGTGGTGTTCATCTTCTTCATCTGGTTCCAGAGCCGCTTCCAGAACAAGTCGCTGGAGATCATGTCGGTCATCGGCGGCGGGGCGATGTTCATTATGACGGTCCTGTTCGTGGGCATGACCATCGTCGGCCTGACCCAGGGCAGCCCGATCAAGACCCAGCCGTTTAACCTGCAGGCCTTTCTCCCTAAGAAATTGGACTTGAGCTTCTTCGCCACCTTCGGCCTGTTCATCTTTGCCATGAACGGGTCCGAATTGGCGGCGCCATACACGGCGGACATGAAGCACCCCAGCCGGGACTTCCCCAAGTCGTTGAAGATGATCGCCGTGATGACGATGTTTCTGACGTTGTTCGGGACCTTCTCCCTGGGCGTCTACTTCAACGCCCACCACTTGCCCAACGACTTGAAGATGAACGGGTCGTACTATGCGTTCCAAGCCATCGGCAAGCAGTTCGGGCTGGGTAATATCTTGATGTACGTCTTCGCGGTGGTCCAGTGTATCTACATGCTGGCCCAGCTGGCGGTGATTCTGGACGCCTCCACCCGAGTCTTCCTGGGGGACATGGCCAAGCGCTTCATGCCGCGCCAGCTGAGCAAGACCAACGCCGCTGGCTTGCCAATCAACGGGTATTGGATGACGACGATCCTCTGCGGCATCATCATGGTCATCGCCGGCTTCCTGCCCCAGATCAACGACATCTTCAACTGGCTGCTGAACTTGAACGGCATCGTCTCGCCGTTCTCCACCTGCTTCCTGTTCTGGGCGTTCATGATGGTCCGGCGCCACAGCGACCGTTACCCGACGCCTAGCTATACCTATCTGAAGAATGACCGGGTAGGCTTCCTGGTCGGTCTATGGATGTTTGCCATCACCTTCCTCTTTGCCTTGATGGGCTTCTGGCCGGTGGACGCGGCATACGGCAGCGCCCTCTGGACCCGCTCGCTGGTGCTCTATATCGTGGTCACACTAGGCATGGTCGTGCTGGGCTTCCTGATGCCCTGGATCGCCAAGCGCCAGAGAGAAAGGGACGGCCTCGCCTTTGGCGCGGCCTTTTGGTACACCGTTACCGGCCTCCTGATGGTCGGCGGCGTGTATGTCTTCACGATTGGGATTTACAACGAGATCGTCCCGGCCAGCTTTGGCGTTTGGCGGGTCGTGATTACAGTGCTGGTCGACTTGGGCGTGGTCGCCCTGGTCTGGCTGGGCACGCGGAACGGCCGGCGGCAAGTGGCAACGGCGGCAGACGATTAACGCAATCGCCCATACTGGCGACTGTTCAATTCGGGTGGGGGATACCTCACCCTTTTTTGCATCGACTTAATGGTGTCTATCGATGATAAGCAGCATCCAGCGCGAAATCCAACGATTGACCGAGCGACAGTAGCAGAAATACTGACTCTGACGGCACACCATGGACCGATGCTTCAGCCGGGTGTGCGCTCCACGGAGGCTGCGAAAAGCAGCCGTACTGTGGGTCGAAATGGACATGTACTAAAGGGCAAAAACACAGCCAGTTAAATAATTTTCGAGTTCGGTGAATACACGTGGAAGGGTGACGTTATTTTCCCACGCGTGTTTTTTTGTTGTGTTTTAATCAGCGGATACAAAGGACCAACTTGATTCTTCCACATTATTTAATTACGTATTTGACTATTGCCAAAAATAACACACATTTTGTATGAAAGCGACATCAATCATCCTTGCAATACAATTCCCACTATTAATTACCTTGAAAAAGTGGGAACTAAGTGGGTAAATAGAGATGAAGAAAATTCACAAAAAAGAATATTTAGGGAGCTAAAATACGATGAGGGAAAGACGGACACTTTTGTGGTTGGCCGCCACACTCGTGTTAGGATGCAGCATGGTTTTCTCTACTGTCAGCCAAACACGATTGGCTTTTGCGGCCGCTGCGCCGCAAGGAGAATTGAAGACACAGGCAGGTAAGACGTCACTCAATGACTTTACGGGCACGATGCCCAATTTTCCCCCGCCGACGTCTGCACCGTCTGCTGCCACCGCCGGACTGTCCGCAGCAACATCACCCAATTCAATCACGGCGACCACGAGTGCGCAGTATATTGATGACGGGACAGCACCCTTTGACAGCGACGACAATGCCGGGGACGATTCATCGGCCCACAACAATCGGGTGCGCTCATTCGATACGATTCTGATTCCAGTCTATTATCATATCAACACAGCAGTGGCAAATCCTACCAGCCTGACAGTCCGTGTTGACGGCTATGTGGCGGGCGGCTACTCGCAGGGAAGAGTGGTGGCATATTTTCCTCACTTCGATACGTCGGATAACACAACTGACACCATTAACGTGGATGCGGCGACTGGACAATCGAGCTTTTCTCAGGTACGGACATTAAACAACTTGAGCGGCGTGATCTATGTCACCGTTGCTACGGAAATGGGTTACCAGGGGGCAACGTTTACGCCGCATGTTAATTTGGCGCTGACTGGCGTCAACGGATCATCCGTAGTTAGTGCGCCGGCAGTATCCGTCAGCGGCATACCGGCGTATACGTTGAGTTGTACACCGGATGTCTCATTCAACGTTTTTGGCGCCAATGCTAATGTCACACCCCCGGTTTCAATGTATCAATATGTCGCTGTTCAACTAAACCAGTTATCCCATGGAAATGCTGAGTCTGAAAAGGGGGTAACATTTCCTAACAGTGTTACGTTTACTACCCATATCACCGGTGATGTGACGATGAAGAACAGTAGTGATCCACAATTAACCGGCGATCCGGGTGCATCGTCTTATTTTTCGGGCGGGACTGTACCCGATGCGAACACGTCACCAAGCAATCAGAAATCTGGAGTCCCCTATATTTGTTCCACGACCCGTGTTGGCACCAGCCAAACAACAACACTCACTTTTACTAACCAAGCCGGTGCCTTTAACAATAGCTACCATTTTTGGGCTGATCCAGTGAGAGATGCCACTGAATTAAATAATATTGACATTGCATCGTACTGGACATATCAGGACCCGTTTTCTTTAGGGGGTATAATGAATCCAAACTCTTTGGAAAACACAGTGACCCTATATAACAACTTTGCTTTTGCCGCTGGGACTAATCTAAACGCCGTTACTTTAAATTATGATTCTGCGGACAGCATTCCACATTTTAAGCCGCAACCACCCGCTGGTGAATTTCAAACGTATGTGGGCTACTCGAATCCCAATGATTCCCCATCTGGTCAGACACCCTTTGTCAGTTCATTTACCCCAGGAACCGAACTGGAAAGTTACGACGACCGAGATCGGTTATTTCACTCTGCTGTTCAGAATATGCCTTTACGGATTGCCAGTTTATTACCTAGCATTGCTAAACCTGCCAGTACCACGTATCACGGCGGCACCTGTTATGTGATGAAGTGGAATCCTAATAGTTTCAACCTGACGACCGACGATGTCAGTGCTACTCAGAACGCTGAGAGTTCCGGAGGTGCCGGGACACTGAAATGGGGCGTTCTCCAATCTTCTGTCACACCGGCCTACTCGGGTCAGGGGTTATTTGATCACGGCATCTCGGACTATACGTGGTATTCAAATTACCAGGCTGCGCAGCAAGACGGTCAAGTGAGTGCCATCGCCCTTGATCGGCCGGCGGCGATTGCGGCCGGTGATGTGGAAAACATTGGTGCGCAATTGGTCATTCATTCGGGCAGTTTGATTGGTGGTGCCGATACTGCAGGCAACCCCAATATGGTCTCTTCCAATCTATATTTGTATCCTGATGCCAATCGGGAATCTGTCATCTCGGTTGCCGAGAGTGACCAGCCCGACTTCACGAACGCGGACGAATATTCCGGTAATACGCTCATGCACCAGACCCCCTACCGGGACTACGATGAAACTTACGGCCAGTTTGTCACCATTGGCGTCGTGAAGAACACCTTGGCCAGTTATGCCGCTCCGTTTAATGGATATGGAAGTTATGGCTGGCATTTTTCGGCCTTCAGTTTTTCTCGGGGTAATGGATTTCCAGTTGATGCACCCTGGAGCGACCAGCAAATCAATTACGTCCCCAGCCAACCTGAGCTTCTGCATATTCCCGGCAGTCTAGTGTATTTGGACATGACCCATCCCGATCAGCAGCAGAAAATTACCCGTACTGTTACCCTGCCCCAGGGTGTGCGGTATGACCCAAGTTACCCTCCTCAGCTCGATTACGGGAACTACGGATCCTATTCTCCCCTGTTTACACAGGCATCAACCCAGCCTTCTTGGGCGCACTTTCCCAAAATCACACCACCGCGTATTTACAGCAATACCGACGGCACGACAACGCTAACGTGGACGTACGAACTTTCGTACAACGATTTAGAGAAAAGCTTTATTTATGCAGGCGCCCCCAACACTTTACCCGACATTAATTTCAAAGTCCGCTTCGACGATTATGCTTGGTCGTACACTGGTACGCCGCCGACAGTCTCGGTCACACTCCCGGACCATGGCCAGCACATCCTCGTGGCGGGGGATGTGACGAACAATTCACCCTGGGCAAATAACGCCGACCTGTCGCAAGCTCTTAAAGTTAGTCTCAACGCCGGCCCTTACGTTTCTGCCATCATACCCCAATCCATTGGCTATCCGCACAGCAGTTTCACAGTCAAAAACCGGCCCTATTCCACCGTCTACCCCACGGGGAATGATGACATGGTCGGGCTGATTCCAATTTCGCACAACGGAGATGCCGCCGGCTCTAATTTCCACGGGCAAGTGCAGCTCAGCAAGCTAGCGGTCACACCCGGCGGCCACACTGTGGATGTATACGTCAGCACGGCTGCCGCAGCGGAGTCGATCACTAATCCACGTGATGTGAACATCAGCGACGGCACTTGGACCAAATATACCGGGGATGCTTCACAATTAGCCAAGGTCACGGCAGTTTACTATCACGTTAGCGGCAACATGCCATATGCGGACCATACCGTGTCCATTGACACAACCTACAGTACGACTAACAATTTGCCAGGAGATATTTATGCTGCCAACTCCGTCGTCGCCGGCTACACGACCGATAGTACGCCTAAGAATGTCGTCAACACGGCGGCCCCCAGTACGTACCAGATTACGGCGGGGCAGTTCTCGGGTCTGGAATGGCACGATATGAACGGCGTGGTGAACGGCCAAACTCAGGGTCCAGACGGTTTGCTGAATCATCAGGATATCGGCGTTGACGGTACCGTGACCCCGGTGGGTGTCAACCTGTTCAAATTGAATACCAGTACTCAGCAATGGGAACTGGCTGAACACTATGACACCGCCACTGGCCAGATCAGTACGGCGGATGTTCTCCAGAGTGCCGCTGGCAACTTTGCGTTGGACGGCATCACGGCGGGGCAGTATTGCGTCGGCTTTAATCGGGGTGATGCGGCCGCAGTTGGTTTGCGGCCGACGAAGAGTGATGTCGCTCTGGATGGGAACAGTACAATTAACTCGGATCTCAGCAATACGACAGCCACCAGCGGCAGTGAAACATACTACCTAAGCAGCAAGACATTTACCATGCCGGATTTGACGAATCTGGGGTCAGCGCCCAACATGATCTTCGACAACGTCAATGCCGGTTTCATCGGTGTCGACGGAGGATACAGTCTCAGTGTGCCCAATTTGAATTTTGGTTCTCACGTGCTGCCGCTTCTGGCGAGCATTGCGGTGCTGCCGAATTTGCCAAAGGCAGGCGCAACTGTGCCCGATAATACCGTGACTGCCAAAGTAATACCGACGTACGCCAATCCGTACAATATCGATGTCTCTGTCGCAGTCAGCCCATTTCATTTACTGGACAGCACTGGCCAGCCTACCAGTACGGAGGGGTTGCAAGAAAGCACTATCAACTTCTATCCCCAAGCGGCGGATCAGAGTCCGACCGTTAGCTTGACTCCCGGCGATGCCGCCCAACCATTGTGGCAAAACATCCGCCTGACCGGGTCCTATAGTGAAGACTACAACCGGATCGTCTTGGATGTGCCTCAACCGAATGCTCAGAATATGGTTCAACCGGGCAAGTATCAGGCGACCATGACATACACACTGAATGTGGCGGGGTTGTGAGCCCGTAGAGAAATGGTCAGAAAAAAAGCAAGGCGGCCCATTCCAGGGTGCCTCGCTTTTTTTCATTGCCCGCAGTTTTTTCCGTATTGACTAACGGACCCAATTACCAGCCCGGAACACCGGCACACTGGTCCCGTCAGCCTGGAGACCGTCAATACTCATATCGCTGCTGCCGACCATGAAGTCCACGTGGACCTGGCTGCGGTTAAGGCCGGCGGCGGTCAGCTGGGCGTCATCCATCTGGGTGCCGCCGGCGACGGAGAAGGGATAAGCCGCCCCCAGGGCGAGATGGCTGGCGGCGTTCTCGTCGAAGAGGGTGCTGTAGAACAGAATGCCGGACTGGGCGATGGACGACTGGTCAGGGACCAGGGCTACTTCACCCAGGGAACGGGCACCGGCGTCGGTGGCCAGTAAATGCTGGAGGACGTCGTTACCTTGGTCGGCCGTGGCTTGGACCACTTGGCCGTCCCGGAAAGTGAACTGCATCCCCGTCAAGAGCTGGCCGCCGTATGCCAGCGGCTTGGTGGCGGTCACCCGGCCATTGATGCGGGTGCGGTCGGGGGCGGTGAAGACTTCCTCGGTGGGCATGTTGGGCACGAAGGTGTCGCCCGCCGGCGTCTGGGCCTCGCCGGCCATCCATACGTGGTGCGCGGGCAAGCCGATATGTAAGTCGGTGCGCGGGGAGGTGTAGTGCAGTTCGGTGAATTGCTGCTGGTTGAGCCAAGCAGTGCGCTCGGCCAGCTTCTTAATGTGTGCTGCCCAGGCCCCGCGGTAATCATCATCGCCCAGACGGACCGTCTTGAAGATGGCTTCCCAGAGCTTCATGGTGGCACCGGCCGCGCTCAACTGGGGGAAGACGGTTTGGGCCCACTGGGGACTGGCCGCGGCAACGACGGTCCAGGCAATATCGTTGTTCTGGATGGCGACCCGCCAAGGCTGGCCCACCGTGCCCAGCGCCCGGCGGTAAGCCGCGGCTCGTTCGGGATCAACTCCGGCCAGGGCATTGGGGGCTTGGGAATGGACAGAAATCCGCTTGGCGTGATGCTGCAGCCAGTATTCGATCTGGTCGGCGTACATCGGCGGGACCGTCAGCAGGCGCTCGTCCGGGGCGTGGAGCAGCTTTTGCCGGTCTAACGCGTCGTTGTGCCAATCAGTCAGGACTTCGACCGCGCCGGCGGCGTATGCCGCACTGCCGATTTTTTCGGCGAGTTCGCTTTGGTCGCTGCTGATAGTGACGACCACGGTGTCGCCGGGCTTGACCGCCACCCCGGTATGAATGATCAAATCGGCATAGCGGGTCAGCTGGTCAGAAAGGGTATAAGTCATTCAGATTCCTCATTTCGCAAAAAAACAGCGTATTAAATAACGGTGATTCGCCGATAGTATACCACGACTGGGGCCTTATTGAACCAATAAGAAAACAGTCGCAAATCTGAGACACGAAAAAAGTATGAGAATCTTCGAGAATGTGATAACATAACGCTGGAGGATGTTGCGGCACGAGACACTATTTTTCAAAAGCGGTCATTTTCGCTCAACTTGGACGTGGGGGTCTGTTAGAAAAATAACGTCTCGACAAAGGAGGTTCATCATGGCACGAAGGAAAATGATTACCCGTGATATGATTCTCACCAGTGCGTACGATTTGGTGGTGAAGGATGGCTTCAATAATTTCACGGCACGCAATATTGCAAAACGGATGGGCTGTTCCACCCAGCCGCTGTACTTGGAGTTCAGCTGCATGGACGACTTGAAACGGGCTGTGATCGAGAAGATCCAGGATTATCTGCGGGAGGATGTCTTCAGCCGGCACTATACCGGTGACCCGCTGATCGATCTGTCGCTGTCGTACATCGACTTGGCCAAGAACGACCGGTCGTTATACCGGGCGATTTATATCGAGGACCATTTTGGCCGCGAAGCGATGCGCCGCTTTGCGTACGAAATGGGCATGGAGCGCTTGCGCCTCTATCCCGATGCTCAGCAGCTGTCGGAACGGCGGCAGCGGGACATCATCACTGGCAACTGGATCATTTCCACCGGTCTATCGGCCCTGGTATCGGCAGGATACCTGGATATTTCCCAGGATCAGATGGTCCAGATCTTGACGGCCCAGCTCAACGATTTCATCGCCAACGACCGATTCCAGAGCACGGAGAAGACACCAACTCACCAGGAACTGACGGTGAGCACGGACCGGCGGCTGCACCCGAAGATTCAATTTTAACCATTTTTACAGCATCGCCGGACCGACGGCAGCGGGGGCATGACGCCCAGCACCGCCGGCTTTTTTGCCGCCGCGGCCGCCTTTCTGCCCTTGGCCCCCAGAACCCGTGGGGTATAATGGAAGAAGATTGCAAACATATTGTTGCGGAGGTTAATCGATTGGCAAAAGTAAAAGTTATGACCGTCTTCGGGACGCGCCCGGAGGCCATTAAGATGGCGCCGGTGGTGCTGGCACTGAAGAAGCGCACCGCGGACTTCGACACCGTCACCGTGGTGACCGGCCAGCATCGGGAGATGCTCCAGCAGGTGCTGGACATCTTCAAGATCGTGCCGGATTACGACCTGCATATCATGCACCAGAACCAGACCCTGGCGGACATCACCACCCGCGTGCTGGAGAATCTCGGGGCGATCATCGTGAAGGAGCAGCCGGATATTCTGTTGGTGCACGGCGATACGACGACTACCTTCGCCGCCGCGATTTCTGCCTATTATCAACAGGTCAAGATCGGCCACGTGGAGGCGGGCTTGCGGACGTGGAACAAGTACTCGCCGTTCCCGGAAGAAATGAACCGCCAGCTCACCGATGTCTTGAGCGACTTGTACTTCGCGCCGACGACCACCAGCCGCGCCAACTTGCTGAAGGAAAATCACCCGGCGAAGAATATCTTCATCACCGGGAATACTGCCATCGATGCGCTGCAGTATACCATTCACGACGACTACCACCATGCCGTGCTGGACTTGATCGACCCGCACAAGCGGATGATCCTGGTCACGATGCACCGGCGGGAGAACCAGGGCGAGCCGATGCGCCGGGTATTCAAGGTAATGCGCCGGGTGATCGACAGCTACGATGATGTTGAGATCGTTTATCCGGTCCACCTGAACCCGGTCGTGCAGAAAGCGGCGCACGATATCCTGGGGGACGATCCCCGGGTGCACCTGATCGACCCGCTGGACGTGGTGGACTTCCACAATCTGGCGGCGCGGAGCTACTTCATCATGAGTGATTCGGGCGGCGTCCAGGAAGAGGCCCCGTCCCTGGGCAAGCCGGTGCTGGTCCTGCGCGATACCACCGAGCGGCCGGAAGGCGTCGCAGCGGGCACCTTGAAGCTGGTCGGGACGCAGACGGATGCTGTGGAGTCCGCAATGCGGGAACTGCTGGATGATCCGGCGGCTTACAAGAAGATGGCAGAGGCGAAGAACCCTTACGGCGACGGTCATGCGACCGAACGGATCCTGGATGCCATTCTGTATTCGTTTGGAGAGAGAAAAGAGCGGCCGGCGGAGTTCGAGTAGAGAGATCTGTTCTCGAGGCCGGGTGACTACGGGCTTGGCGACAGCAATATTTCTGCGCGTAACGAAGACCGAGTTGCTCACTAGACGACTGTAGGGATCTATCCAGCTGAAGCTGCTCTCATCGAAGTCAGCCTGCGACTTAAACGACCGATTCACTCACGATATCAATAAAGACTGGCACAATTCGGTGCAGGCAGAGTTTTACTCGCTTGCGTTTGTCCCAGCCTTTTTTGTTGTCTCAATGCGCATATGCGCGCATCGTCAACGACAAGACGACAATATTACTGAGTGCCAGTCCAGCCAACACCATGAGATATGTCGTTCCCGCCAGCAGCAGGATGCCTTGGCTTTGCCAGAGCCATTGACCAACGATGGTGACGGCCAAGGCGGCTGTGCCGATGATAATGCTGCCGGCTTGGCGGATAAAGCGTTCAGCCCAGGTGAAGAGAGTGGTGGCGAGGGTCAGGGTGAGGGTACCGATGAGGAGTGCTTTGGCGACGGCGGTGAGAAGGGGCATGAAGACCGTGTCGTGGACGACGAGGGGATAGGACCAGCTGCCGCGGGTTTCGGGTAGGAGCGGGTGGCCGAAGAGCGTCAGGATGAGGGCGGCAGTCAACACAGCGATGGTGAGCAGGCCGAGCCAAGTGAGCAGGTCGACAGCGAGGCGGGCCAGCGGCCAGGTGCCGGCGTGCTGGAGATTGCGCAGGAGCAGGGCATTACTGCCGCGCCAGTGATCCTGCAGCCGGGTCAGGTGCAGGGCGAGCGCCAGAACCAGCACGACGGCCGGGGCGCAGAACCAGGAGGCGAGGTTATAGAAAAAATTAGGTGCGCGCACGGAGGCGGGCAGCTCGAAACCAAGCCCAGCTTGCTGGATACGGCGGTACCAGGCAATCTGCTGGGCGTAACGTTCCGCTGAAAAACGGACCTCCTGCCCGGTGGGGTCGAAGTCGCGGACATAGGCCCGGGACAACGTGACGACCTGTTGACCATTGGTGAGAAAAGTGGCGTTATCGCCGTCAGTGAAGGCCAGTTTTTGCTGGGTGGCGATGTCGGCTAAAGGGGATAACCGAGCCAACCGTTTGTTGATGGCTGCCTTCTTCGCCTTATCTTTGGTGTCTCGATACGCTTGCCCGAGTTGGCTTACGGCATTGTCCAAATTGTCGCCCACCGTGTTCAGCCGGGCAATGAGGGTGTCTCGTTGGTTAGCTTGGTCGGCTTGGGTCTTCACGAAAATCAGACCGGCCAGTACAGGGGCCAACAGCAATAGTCCCCAGATCAGGCGGCTGCGCCAAAGACTATGCCATTCCCATTTGAACATGTCGCTCACCCCCTTATTCGAACAATCGTGTATACAGGCCCTCGGCATTCTCTGTTTCTGTCAGCTGCGTCCGTTGGAGCTGGTGGTCATGAATGTAGATGACCTCTTTGGTGATGCGGTCAACTTCATCCAGATTATGGGAAGACACAATGATGGTTTTCCCGGCAGCCCCGGCTTGCAAGATGGCCTGGCGGACCGTCTTCAGACTGCTTGGGTCCAATCCGTTCAACGGCTCGTCCAGCAGAACCAGCGGCGCGTCCACTAGGAAGGTCATCGCCACCAGCAGCCGCTGGCGCATACCCAGGGAATATTGCCGCACACGCTTGTCCAAGAAATCCGTCACTTGAAGGGCTGCCGCAACCGGCAAGATCTGTTCCTCCGGCAAGTGGTGCAGCTGAGCGATCAACTGCAGATGTTCCCGCGCGGTCAAGTAAGGATAGAGCACAGAGATGTCCTGCATGTAGGCCATTTGGGCATAGACCACCGCGGGAGTCAGGGGCGCGTCCATGACGGTGATACTGCCTTGATAATGCTGCAGACTGCCGCTGAGGATATTGAATAGGGTCGTCTTGCCGCTGCCGTTGGGGGCAACGAAGGCGTAGATGCCCGGTTGGGTGATGCTGAGCTGGGCGTGGTTAAAAATCGGTTGGCGGCGGAACTGAAACGTCAGATCCTTAATTTCTAAAATCATAACCATACCTCCGATTCCGCTGCAGCAAGCCGAGCGCACCGGCGAGCAGAACAATACTCCAAAGAGTCAGTACGAGCACGGCCTGGGCGAACGAACCGCTCCCCATTCTGTAAAGGGCGAAGCCATTGCTGACGGCACCGACATTCAGATAGGGGAAAGGCAGCCAAGGGGTGCGTTGAATGAAGAATCCCAGGCCGGCGGTGAGAGCGGTCAGCACGGCCGCAAGCAATGCGTTGCGGGTCAGAACGCTCCAAAGCATATCAACGGCGAAGCCCAACATGATGACCAGGAATAAGAGCAGCGCACCGCGGCCGAGAAAAGCAGCCAGGGTGATGAAAGTCTCACTGCCGTCGATGTGCCAGAGCAGGATCGGGTATTGCAGACTGCCTGCGGGAGAAAAGAGCAGGGAACCCGCCAGAAACAGACCGACCGGCACGAGCACCGCCGCCGCTGTGGTCAGCACCCCTAAGGCGAAGCGGCTGAGCCACAGACGGTGCGGGTCAACGCCGTTTACTGTGAGCAGTGATAAGTGGCGGTGGGCCTGGTTCAGCTCGCTGGCAAAGGCCGTACCATAAAAGAGAATGATCACGAGGATCAGTGGCAGCAGCCAATTATTTCGCAACATGTGGCCGATGAAGTACCAGCCATTGGTGTAGAAACGAGCTCCAGCGGTTCTGGCAATGGAAGCGTATTGATCTGGGTCTCCAGAATAACGTTCGGGTGTCAACTCATCTCGCAATTGCCGGGCTGGGAAAAACGGGATCAAGCGTTTCTCAGTGACTATGGTTAATTCTTGAACTGAATTGGTCAACTCAGTTTGTGAGAACACAGGGCCTGAGACTGTAGTACCAGTGGCAAGTGTTCCAAAGGAGCGATTGCTTGTACCCGGGCCACTATTTTTAGAGTTCTTTAAGGATGATAAATACGCATTTGCGTAGGCCGATGCGCCATCTTTTAATTGAGCTTGCTCATATTGGTATCGCTCAAGCCAAGGCCCTTTCATCTTTTCTTTGTTTTCATTGGCGATGGCTTTTGTTAACGTTGTTTGATACGTATGGAGGTATTCCTGTCCATTACTCATTTCACGAGCGAAAAGAAATGCAAATATTAGTGTGATGGCTACCGAGCACAGTAAGATAACTCTTTTATGGGTCAACTGAAACACAAGAATTTTGTTCATGTTGTTGTGTCCTTTCAACATAAAAACTGCCCACACCGCGCATTTTCACTCGGTACAGACAGTTCATCCGCAAAGTAAGGTCAAATCAAGGCGCTAACGTGAACGTACCATAATAAGACCCCACATACCCGTTAATTGTGCCTTGGTATCCAGTACGTTTCGCACCTTGCGCATTGTAGTAGACACCATTAATGGGTACAGTCTGCCACAATGTTTGCGGTGAAATGTCTTGGAACCAAAAAACGTAAGTGCCAACGAGTTTTGCAGCTGGATCGGACGCTGCTTGAACAGTTGGCTGATTTGGTGAGAAGGATTGAGCCATGGCTGTGAAGCCAAGGGCCAATCCAAGAGCCATTAGAAAGGAAACTACCAAGCCAAGACCTTTCTTCATGATGGTCATCTCCTAAATTTTTTTGAACATCTTAATAATATCAGAAGAAGGGCTCATTGGCAACCCTTACGAATGAGAAACGATGACATAATTGTTGGACTTCAACTTGGCCAACAATCCAGTCAAGGACTGGTTTTACAGAAGCAACTGCCCATATTAGGGCCAATAGTTGCGTACGAAAAACACACCTCCACGTCACAAACATAAAAACGAGAAGGTGTGTCGTTCTTTTTGGCGCGCCAGGTTTATCCGCAATCGGAACTATTATGACTGTTTCTTGTTTGCTGCTACCCGGGCCCGAATCCGATCCACGGTCCGGTGTTTCTGGCGAATGAACGTCCACCGTGACGTCGCGTAGTTGAACAGCCCCACCAGTACCTGGTCAATTACCTTGGCCCACATACTGGGAATGCCCAAGACTGAGATGCCGATGATCATGATGACGTTGTCCGCCACCAGCGACAGCAGACGGAAGCCGAAGAACGAGACAAGTTCGGTGCCGACGACCAGCCAGTCGTCGTAATGACTGTGGAACACCAGCGATTTAGTGAACAGGAAGGAAACGGCGTTGCTGATGACCCAAGCCACGTTGTTGCCGATGACGTAAGGAATGTGCCACACGTGGGTGAACACGAAATAGACCAGAATGTTCACCAAAGAAGCCAGAAAACCATACAGGGTGTAGCGCAAAAAATGGCGGTACTTATGCACCAGCGCGTGCCAGTTAGGCATAGTGTTCACCTACTTTTGGTCATTATAGCTGGCCAGCAGCTGTTTAGCGAAAGCCTGCAGGTTGGTAATGTCGTCTTCTTCTGGCGCCAGATCCACCTTGACGGAGGGGGCGCCTTGGGTGGCACCGGTTTTCTTAAAGGCTTCTGCAAAATCGTCCACGGACTTGGCGAAGTCATCGTAGAACGTGTCGCCGGAGCCGGCACAGCCGAAGACTTTGCCGCTGAGGTCTTCCTCCTGCAGGTCTTCGAAGAAGTCGACGGCCTCATCGGGCAGCTCGCCGTCGCCGTAAGTATAGGTGACCAGGACGGCAATGTCGTAGTCTTCGTACTCCGCAGCGTCCGTCTGGGAGATCTCGGACACGTCGACGTCGACGCCCAGGTTCTCGAATTCCTCTTCCAAAATATCCGCAATTTCTTCGTCGTTACCGGTCATGGATGCATACACAATTTTGGCACTGGCCATAAGTTCGATTCCTCCGATTGCCTTGCGCAAGACAGGCATAATAACCAAAGTATAGCACAGCGGGTGAAGCTAATCAGAGGAGGGTGGCCAATTATGGGGTGAGATTTTTCCTGTGAGAGAAAATACACCCAGGCCATTTTTAATCATCATAACTACGGCAAGTGGTATTAACGGTTGAGAGTAAGTAGCGCTCCAAATTGAGGAGCGCAATTCACAGGGCTTTTGATCTCCTTAAGAAAAAATTAATAATTAAGCACCTACAAACGCGTATAAAGCGCTTGCATTCCCAAAAAAACGGGTGTACCATTCATGTTTAAGTGGGATATTTAGTTGGTGGGAGACCAGTATACCTGCTTCATCAATGGTCGGACACAACTGGAGAGTCATTGCTGAGTGTTGGGTCAAGAAAGTATGAGGCTAACGGTTATGAAAACGGCTCGAGCAAACAAGTTCCGCTCAATGCTGGTTTCAGTGGCAGCGCTCTTGGCAGTGGGGACAGCTTCTGTACTGGCGGGCGCAAATTGGTCACAAGCAGATGTCACGGGGACACCAGGAGGAGGCTCATACCGGGTTGACTATGGTCATGCTGACTATAAGATCACCTCGGCTGCAAAAGCTTCGTTCAACGGTGATTACATGACAGCTCATCTGGGCGGACAGGTTGCACTATTTGACGGTAACGGTAATCGGCAGTCTGATTGGGTAGGTTTGTGGATTAACCAGACTTGGCGCGCATCATCTTGGGCATCCGTCTACAAGTACTACTATGGCGGTTACAAGACGAATACGTACGAACCAAATAACGGTCAGGTGGCACGCTTCCATTTTTCATCTGACATGTTGTAACAGTTCAGCTACATTGTAGCGATTAATGCTGGCGCTGTGTCCGGCACGAGGGGGGACGATCACCAACTGGTCGTCTCCCCTTTTCTTCTAAAGTCTGACTATGAGCCATGGAGAGAAGGGAAAACATCATGCTTCATTTTTGGCGAATCAAGGGATTGTGGATACGATCCGGTATCCTGATCGTTCTCATTGGCTGGCTGGCTTATTTATTCCCAGATTTCACAACGGATATGCCCCAACCTCAGAGACTGGAGCTGTTTGCCTCGTTTTTCAACCCTAGTCAAAGCCTATTCGCAACGTTGCTGCTCTTTATCAGCAGCTCCGTGCTCATCACAGATTACTGGGTTACTGGCTTAGCCGTGCACTGGACCGATTTTGTTGTTGGCCGCCGGTCTCGGGCGTGGCTCCTGCGCCATTTGTTTTTCACGACGTTTATTTTCTCTTTTGGTCTGATGCTTGTACTGCAACTTGTTGTTTACGGTGTCATGACGTACGTCCGTGGTCCAATTACGCTGACCGGCGATTTTGAATCTCAGTACTTGATGTTTGCCAATTTGCGAGCATCACTGTTGGCGGGTGTTTTGACCCACTGTATCGGTTATGCCGTGTTTTCTGACTTCGTGCTGATGATCGGCTTGTGGATCAAGAAACCCTTTATCTTCAGGATCAGCGGTCCCCTCATTGCACTCGTGATGTTCATCGGTCTGGCGATGTTGAACACGATTCCCGTGCTCAAAAACTTCTTGGCGTATTTGTATTTACCGAACCTGATTGCCCCCGGCCAGGTGGGCGATTTTGGGACGTTCATGCTGCCCTTACCCTCGTGGCTCGTTTTCGTTATTGCAGTGGGACTCTACAGCCTCGTCACGGTATTGGGGACCGTCGTTCGATTCAAGCGCGGGGGTGAAGTCGATGGCTGATACGCCGATGCGGCCCATATTTCGGCAGGCCTATAATGTCCGGGCTCTGGCCATTCTGGGCGGAGCACTCATATTCGGTCCATTGATCTCATGGTCCCCCCAAATCCATTATCCGATGGTCGTCACCTTGATTCTCAATAATGCTGTCTCGTTAACTAGCAATATTCTTTTTGTCCTGCTCATGACTTACCAGCTAGGACGTCTCCAAGGAATCGGTGTCTTCCTCTCGGTGCGCATGGGCGTGAGCAATTTCAAGGCGGCTGTATTTTCTGTTTTGTTAACCGACTGGGCATTTTATACGGTGATGCTGTATACAATTGAATCTGTCGTGTACGGCTGGGCGCATATCGAGACACGCTACGTTTGGCTTTTCTTCTTCGTCAACGCGCTGATGTACTTGCTGCTGGTGTTCATCATGACGTCAGCCCTTGCTGGTCTGCCGAGCGTTGTCGCTGCGGTCGTTGCGATCATCGTCGAAATCGCCTTCCACTACTTGTTGATCGTGCCTATCTTACCGCGCTTTGTTCAGGAATTCGACGTGACCCGTAATTAATTCAAGGAGGAAATCACGATGCCATTATTGACGCTTACCCATATTGCCAAAAACTTTGGCCAACAAACTGTGTTGTCAGACGTATCGCTGACCGTTAATGCGGGTGACGTTTTGCACATCACCGGTGGTAACGGTTCTGGTAAGTCGACGCTGCTGAAGATTATTGCGGGTATTATACCGGCGTCTGCCGGTACTGTCCAACTTGACCCGAATGTGCAAATTGGCGCATTGATTGAAAATCCTGGGTTTCTAGAAGGCGAGTCCCTCAAGACTAACTTGAGCTTCCTGGCCGCCATCAACCATCATCTTAAAACGGCAACGATGCAACCGCTTGCCGCCCGTTTTGCATTGGATTACCAAAGTCATCGGGCGATGCGCAAGTATTCTGTGGGGATGAGGGAAAAAGCCGGGATTATTCAGGCTGTCATGGAGGATCAAAATTTAGTCTTGCTAGACGAGCCCACACGCGGGCTGGATGATGCGGCGCTCACTGCACTGGTTGCTTTAATTACTGAATTACAGCAGCAGGGTAAAGCCGTCATCATTGCGGCCCATGATCGTTACACGCCGATTCGGTATACTGAGGATTGGCAGTTGGAAGGGGGACGGCTATCACGTACCGTCAACGTTCCGTCATCTATCCATTAATTTGGGGCGCGGCGGTGTTGGGCATTGCTAGTCGCGCGGCACTGACGTCGTCGGCCCGGTTGGCCTTTCTCGTCGGCTGGGCTCATCTGACTTTATTTCAAAATCTGATCACCTTTGGCATTATCGCTGCTCAGGCGATGGTGATTGGGAGCGCCATGCAGGACTTGACCGGACTCTATCCCATGATTGTGGCCCGGGCGCACCGCGTTGGCTTTCGGCGCATTGTCTACCGTGAACTGATGCAGCTGTGGTTTACTTTTGTTTTCATTGCTGGTCTGCTGACTGCTTTCTGGCAGGGGCAGTTTCTCTGGTGGCTGGTTTATGCCATTCTGTTGATGGCCGCCATGGCGGTTTTCACTCAGAAGCGGTTGGACTGGTCGGTACTGGAATTCTGCGGCCTCTTATGCTTACTGCGTCTGTTGATACAATACGGCTTGCTGGGATGGTAAAGGCAGTGGCCAATTTGATCGGGAATGCTCAATTGCGTACAAAAAGTCGTGTGCTATATCATGTCCGTTGCATCAGGATAAATGTAGTACACGGCTCTTTATTGATTTGCTATACAAAATGCAAATCAGCGACGCCGTGCCGCCAATTCACGCTCGGTTCACCGCACAGCTACTTTTCTGCCCACGAAAAAACAGCCTGACCCGCAGGCCAGACTGTCATATTCGTTGTGCGCTTACTTCGCCACTGTCGCCACGAACGGATTCTCGGTGACACCGTTGTACAAGTAATCCTTGTCGAACACCGGGTCCTGACTGGTCAGGATCTTCGGGCCGTCATTCGTGATGACCAGGGTGTGCTCGAACTGGCAGGACGAAGTGCCATCGGCGGAGACGTAGTATTCCCACGTGTCGCCAGGCAGCGTCTTGGCCTTGATCTTCCAAGTGCCCAGGTTGACCATCGGCTCGATGGTGATGGTCATGCCGGCCTTGAGGCGCAGGCCTTGGCCGGGCTCGCCGTAATGGGGCACATTAGGGGCCTCGTGCATTGTCGGTCCGATGCCGTGGCCGATGAGGTCGCGGACATCGCCCATGCCCTCGTCGCCCTCGACGTAGCTCTGAATGGCGTAGCCGATGTCGCCGATGCGGTTGCCCACGGTGGCGGCGTCAATGCCCAAGTACAGGGCCTTGTGGGTCACGGCCATCAGGTGCGCTTTCTCAGGAGAAAGGGTGCCGACGGCGTACGCCCAGCAAGAGTCGCTCTCGTAACCGTCCAGATTCACGGTCATATCCACTTTGACTAAGTCGCCGTCGTGCAGAATCAGGTCCTTGCGCGGTTCGGCGTGGGCCACCTCGTCGTTGACGGCGACACAGGTCGCGTATTTATATCCTTCGAAGCCTTTCTCAGAAGGCCGGCCGCCGTGACTGGTAATGAAATGGTCGGCGAACTTCTCGATCTCCCAGCTGGAGATACCAGGCTTGATAATGTCCCGTAACCCGATGTGCGTGGCCGCCAGCAACTGCGCTGACCGCTGCATGCCATCAAGCTCCCGGGGTGATTTTAAGGTAATCACTACGCTAATTCCTCCTTGATTGTTTTACGCTTTATTGTAGCACAGGACAGGGAGAAGCGCCGTCCCGTCGCTTGCTCAGCACGCTGCTTTCAGAAAACTACTCTTCAGGCTTTGGCGCCTGCCCGGCAGCTCGTAGTTTCTGCAGTGCCGGCGACGGTTCGCCAGCCCGCATCCGCCGACTTTCGGCAGATATTTCCCGTTCTTTCTGCCGGCTGTACGGGTAAACGATGATGGCAATTAGGCCGACCCAGATGCAGATCAGCGGCAAGATGCCGGTAGCAAAGCGAATACCATTCTCGGCGCGCACGGTCTGAACGGCGGCTTGGCCGCGGTAGCCGGTGGCGCTCATGATGCTGGTGTAGAGAATCATTTGCAGACTGCCCAGAGAGGTGGTGAAGATGCCGAAGAGGCCGTTATACAGGCCGGTCTTGCGCACTCCGGTCTGCCACTCGTCTTCGTCGATGATCAAGGCGTTCATCGGCGCTACCGCCGTACCGAAGTAGATCGTACAGAAGACGACCAGCCCGTAGTATAGGTAGACCTCCCCGATGGTGTGGGCGAACGTGAGGCCCAGGTAGCCAATCGTCGCCGGAATCATGCCGATCATCACGTTGGTCTTGGTGCCCCAGCGTTTCACCACATAGTTCATCACCGGCATCAAGGCCAGTGCCACGAGGTGGGTCACGAAGCCAATTAGCGTCGCCGTCGTCCCCTTGGCGTGGATCACCGCGTCCATGTAATAGAGGTACGCGGTGGAATAATACTGCAGGGCGCCCATAGCCAGGACCGAGTAGCTGACGCTGGCCAAGAACGGCCGGGACTTGATGATGTGCCACGCTTCTTTGGCCGCTACCTTGTTATTCCGCTTCGCCGGCTGCACCGTCTTGTACATCTCCGGCGTATCCTTCAACCCCCGCAGGGCCAGGACGAAGATCACTGTTTGGACCGCCACTACGGCGCAGAGCACCGGAATGAACAGCTGCTTATCGCCACCCCGGAACAGCAGCAGGGTAGGAATCATTGCGGCCAAAAAAGACATCGCATAGGTCAAGTAGTTGCCAATGGTCCCGATGTCCAGCCGCTCTTCCTTGGTCGGTGCGGCAATCTGCACATAGGCGCCATAAGCAATACCGTATGCGGTGGCCGCCGTATCGAAGATGAACAGTTCGGCCAGGAAGACGCCGAACTTGACCCATTGGCTCCAGCTGGGTTGAGTGAAAGCCATCGCCAGCGTCATCAGCATCATGAAGGGCACCGTCACGTGCAGCAAGTAAACATACTTGCCGTGCTTGGGCCGATACGGCTGGCGGTCGACCAGCGCGCCGATCAGTGGGTCGTTAATGGCGTTCCAGATGTTGTAGATGACGTAGACCAGGCCCACCAAGCTGGCGTTCAGGCCCAGCACATCGGTGTAGTATTTTATGTAGACCTGATGAATGATCACCGCGCTGACCGACAGGATCGGCGCCGGCAAGGAGATCTTCAACTTCGTCAGAAAGGACAATCCAGGACTCTTGAAACTGAAGGAATCAATGATGACTTGCAGCCATTTGGGCCGCTGTTTGTTTGCCGGCATAAGCGAAGCCTCCCGCCTGAGTCTAATTTAAAACCGTTTCCAGAATAGCACAATTTTTGCGGGGAGCCTGGGGAAAGGTCTTGGCAAGTTGAGTGTGCTGCTAGTCGCTGTCTTGACCTTTCTCTGGCGGCGTAAATTCTGGCTGTTCCGGTCGCAAGGCCTTAAACCAAGAATAATCAGCCATAGTGCTTTCAGTTTTGGTACAATATGACAAGATGTACGATTCAGGCCACATTGTGAAGGGAGGACAGGACAATGGCTAAACCGGTTTTGACCTATCATTTGGGTCAACCTGCACCGGCGGCACCGGCGACGCGGCTGGCCCGGATCGGCCAGTTTGTGGCGGACGTCATTGCCCGGTTCTCGGAACCGGCCGTACTGTCGGCCCCACCGGTGATCACATACTATATGCTGCTGTCAGTGTTTCCACTGGTGATTGTCATTGGCAACTTACTACCCGTGGTGGGCATTACACCGCAGTTTGCCCTCAGCTACCTGGCCCCTATTGTGCCGGCAAGTTTGATGAAAACTTTCCAGCCGGCGGTTATCGCCCTGCTGCGCGACCGCAACGGCGGCTTGCTGTCCTTCGGTATCATCGCCACCCTGTGGACGGCCAGCCGGGGGTTCAACGCCATGCGCAACAGTATGAATTATGCTTACGGGGTGCCGCGGGCCACGAGTACGCGCCAGGGTATCATCATGTATTTTGGCCGCCGCCTCCTTTCTTTCTTACTGACACTGGCCTTTATTCTGGTGCTGGGTGTCTTGATGCTGCTGTTTATTTTCGGCGGCCAATTCCTAGAATGGCTGATTCCGCTGCTCCAGCTGCCGGATAGCTGGCTAGCGACGTACCGAACACTGCGCTGGCCGGTGGCCGTGGGCGCCACTCTCGTGTTGGGCATGCTCTTTTATTTCTTTCTGCCAAACGCCCGCATGCGCTGGTGGACGGTCTTGCCCGGGACGGCCGTGATGACGGTCGGGTCGATTCTGTTAGCCCAGGGTTTTTCTATCTACATGCGCTACTTCGGGACGGGCTGGAACTCATACGGCCGGATCGGGACCGTCATGATCATGCTGCTGTGGATCAACTGGACCGCGACGATCTTCGTCTTCGGGGCGGTGGTCAACGCGGTCACCCAGGAGACTGCCCACGGGACGGCGCCCACCAGCGGCAGCCGCTTCGTCGACTGGCTGCGCCGGCGGCGGGAGAAGAGAGAAAAGGCCTAGACCGCCATACTTTCTGCGTAAAAAAGACGACCTTCTTAAACAATTCTGCTGTTGTCCTGTGGTATGGTTAAAACGTACACAATTCTGAGAGTGAGGACTGATAGGTGTGAAGGTACGCAAGGCAGTGATTCCGGCCGCCGGCTTCGGGACGCGGCTGTTGCCGGCAACGAAGGCGATGGCGAAGGAAATGTTCCCCATCGTGGACAAACCGACGATCCAATTCATCGTGGAAGAAGCCAAAGCGGCGGGCATTGAGGATATCTTGATCATCACCGGCAAGGGCAAGCGGCCCATTGAGGACCACTTCGACTCCGCGCCCGAGTTGGAGGAGCAGCTGAAGGCCCAGCATAAGGACGCGCTGCTGAAGCTGGAGCAGGAGACGACCAACATCGGCGTCAACCTGTACTTCATTCGCCAGTCCTACCAGCGCGGGCTGGGCGACGCCGTGCGGCTGGCCAAATCCTTCGTCGCCGGCGAACCGTTCGTCGTGATGCTGGGCGACGATCTGGCGATGAGCAAAGTGCCGCTGACCAAGCAGCTGATGGACGACTACGAGAAGACCCACGCTTCCACCCTGGCTGTGATGCGCGTGCCCCACGAGGAAGTCTCCAAGTACGGCGTGATCAATCCCACGTCAGAAATGGAACCGGGCCTCTTCAACGTCAAGAACTTCGTGGAGAAGCCGCCGGTGGACAAGGCCCCCAGCGACCTGGCCATCATCGGCCGGTACCTGCTCAATCCCGAGATTTTCGACCTATTGGACACTCAAGAACCCGGCCGGGGCGGCGAGATTCAATTGACTGACGCCATTGACCGGTTGAATAAGACCCAGCGCGTGTTTGCCCGGGAGTTCACCGGCAAGCGTTACGATGTTGGGAACAAGTTCGGCTATGTCCAGACGACCATCGAGTACGGATTGCAGCATCCGGAGATCAAGGATGAGCTGCGGGCGTATTTGAAGAAATTGGTGGCGGGATTTGATACGCTGCCGTCCGCTGACAAGACCAAGAAGTAGCAATTGACGATTATCAGTCAACCATAGAGGCGCCGTCATCCCTGCGATTTCAGGGATGGCGGTGCTTTTTAGTGGGAAATTTGGTACAAGTCAGTAGACAAATATGGTAGAGTGTAGTTGTGCAGAGTGTTACAAATCTGTAATTGGGGGGTTGATTGTTACCATGAAACATTGGGTTGGATTACATAGAATTGTCTGCTGGGCGGCAATCATCATCATCGCTATCGGTTCGGTTCTGATACTGGGTGGGCAACCACAACGCGTATCGGGGGCCAAGCAGAACCGGATACAGACAACGATAACGATGAAAGACACGTCGGCGGCCGCACTGCTGTCGGCCACGACCAATGCGGCGTCGTTTGGCCCCTCTAGTTCTGCTTCAGCAGCACGTGCAAAGAACGCATCAACCGTCTCTTCCGATACTGCGCTCCAGGACGGGACTGTTCCCACTGCGCCTAAATTGACCACCCAGCCAAGCCTTTCAAACTTCTATATCGAAGCATCCGGGTACGCACTTTATGGCGGGGTCGGCTCGTTTAAGGTATTTGCGTATAAAGGTAATTCGGGCGACCAATTATACGGCTTTTATATTATTTTGCCAGCTCAGCTGACCGCTGATTTGGCGGATGTTCAAAAAGCAACGCAGGATTACTTAGCCTTATTGCAAGCCAATATGACCGATGGCCAGCACACGTATACGATTTCCAGTCTAACGGCTTATCAGTTGCATAACACATCGACCGCGACGGGTGACCGTCAGGTATTTTATTTTCGGCCAAATGACGGGGCAAAGAAGAATGTGCCGGTCGAAGCAAGCTGGGACGCATTGAACATGCCTGTTAAAGTGAAAGAAGAGGGCGCCATATCACCATCTCTGCGGGGGAGCGTTAGCTTCAACGCCAACACTGTCCCGGAAATTCCCCAATATGGTGTTTTATTCGCTGGAACTGGGGATTATTCATTTGTAAACCAAAACTCTTATTACACGATTACGCCCGACAAGATTGGCCTCACAGCTGATGAACTGCCCGATAAAAACATTGCCGGTATTGCACTTACTGACATTCGCCGGGTGCTCAATTTGACTGGTGCCACCGTGGTGGACACATACAACTTGGTGGATGCTGACACCGGTGCGGTCATCATGAGCAAAACAAAATCGGGTGATTCTGGGGATTATTATTCTCGGGTCGGCCTTGTTGACACCTTGACCAGTTGGGATCCTTCCTTACATACGACGTATTGGCAAAGGAGTATGACGATTGACTCCGGGTCGTTAACCGATACCCATGTGGAGTGGGTGCCATCTGATTGGCATTCCGATACAAACAATCCCACGATTGCGGGTAAGACGTATACCATTAAGGTCAGCAAAATTAAGACCAGCCTGAAACTGAAGCAGCTGTTTGTGGATCCTGGCGGCGAGTGGCAGTGGACAGATAGTGTCGATTCGTTGATTGGTCCTGACGGGACAAAATTGGCGACTGCGGATGTTCAAGAAAGCGATAATGTAGACACAAATAAGCCGGGAATTTATTCAGTAAGCATCTCTTACAAGGACACGCAAGGCAATATCTCGTCGGCGAAGACTCTTGTAGTTGTTGAGACCATTTTTGGCGGTATTGTATTTCGGGACAATAACCTCGACGGGATTTTTAGATGGCCATTAATCGAGCCTGGCGTAGATGGCACAAAGACCCCAATTCATTTCCAGCTATTCAAAAAAAATGCTGCCGGTTCTTGGCAAGTAGAACCGAATCTCAACGGTAATACGCTGGAGTATGAAGATACACCGCAATGGCAGTCTATGCAGGACCTGGCGGGCGGCGATGGTTCCCGCTATCAGTTTGCAACTACCAGCTCAGGAACATTTAGGGTGGGCATTTCCAAGGACGATTTGGACAGCCTTCACTTAGCATTGACCATCCTTGGTAAGGGGACAAATCCATGGTACAATTCTCAGTTTGACGAATCCACTGTAGTGACTGACAAGACCGGGACATATTACCTAACGCCCAAAGATTATGTTGTCCCCGCCTCAGGCGGGAATACAGCCACTGAACGAAAAGAGTTCTATTACATTAACGCCGGCGTCTATTCAAGTGAAATCAATCAAATCAGTTTGACACCGCCCACGCTGCAATTTGGCAAACACCCCATCCCTTCAGTACAGACGACTTACCAAAGCCAAAATACGGTGGACCAGCTCAGCTACACGGATAACCGGGACATGACCCACTTGCCGTTCACCATTAGTGTCCAAGCAAGCCAATTTGTCGATCAAACTGCTTCAACACACAGTGTCGGCCTACAGGGTGCCTATTTTACTTTTCAGCAGCTGGGGAACAACATGCCCAGTTTTCGGGTCGACACTGGTGGTGACATGGTCAAGCTGTTTAATATTTCTGGATCGACGTCACAACCTACTAACATTATGCTTCAGCCAACCCAACTGACGGTACCGCCGTTGTCTCAAACTACTGCCATCGAGTCAGGGCATCAGTATCGGGCTACGTTGACGTGGACCCTGAGTGATGGCGTATGATTCGTCCGAAAGTAAAGCTTGAATTGTCTGTTAGGACGTCACCTTAACACTGAAAAGCAGCCATGGGGCGATTTACTACCCCAACCAAATATGCTGGTTCACCAGCCGGAACCCAAAAATGGGGACCGGCCCTTTTTTTGTCACGACATAAATTTCGTCGTCCGGCCGCTGCGACTCCTGCAGCAACGCCACCAGCTCCCACTGCCGGCGCGGGTGGCCCGGCGGCCCCAACTGCAGCAGCGCCGCTGGGGTCTCGGCATCGGCTTTCGTCCAAGCAACGCCGGTGACCGGCAGGGGTGTTTTATCCTGGTTGTAATACACCGGCGTGTTGCGCCGAATGTCGGCCAGTAACAGCAGTAATTCGCTCACGTGCACGGGGCAGCGCCTCCTTTCTTCCAGTATACGTCTGAGGCTTGCGATTCGCTTAAGGCGGGGGCAATTCACTAGAATTAGTGGGCCGCTTCCGGTATGATGGAGTTTCTAGAAAAACGGGAACGGAGGAACCATCTTGCGACAAGTGGTGGTATTAAGCGCCCAGCGCACCCCGATTGGCCGGCGTAACGGGGCGTTGGCGGAACAGTCTGCGGTGGCCTTGGGCAGTGCGGCTGCCCGGGCGGCAATCAAACAGAGCGGGGTGTCGGCCGAGATGATCGACCAGGCCGTCTTTGGGCATGTCCTGGCGGCGGGCAACGGCCAGAACGTGGCCCGGCAGATTGCTTTGCAGGTGGGCATGAGCAACGACAGCACAGCAATGACAATCAACCAGGTCTGCGGCTCTGGGTTGAAGGCGGTGCATCTGGGACAAGCGGCGATTCAGCTGGACGAGGCGGATACCGTTCTGGTCGGCGGCACGGAGAGCATGACGAATGCCCCGGAGCTGGTTCGCCACGCGGCTGCCGGGATGTCGCCGGAAGTGACCAATAGCTTGGTCGTCGACGGCCTCACCGACGCCATCAACCATGAACCCATGGGCATGACCGCAGAACGGGTCGCGGCCGACTTCAGGATTTCTCGCGCCGCCCAGGATGCCTTCGCCTGGCAATCCCACCAGCGCGCCGCGGCAGCGACGGCAGGGGGGAGGTTCCAAGCAGAAATCACCCCGGTGGGCACGGTAACGACGGATGAAGGGATTCGTCCGGATTCCACGATCGCTAAGCTAGCCTGCTTGCGGACCATCTTTCAAGACGACGGCACCGTCACCGCCGGCAACGCCTCCGGCATCAATGACGGGGCAGCAGCCCTGGTGCTGATGGCGAAAGACAAGGCCATCGCCCTGGGGCTGCCCTGGCTGGCGGAGCTGACGAGTTTTGACGAGCGGGGGATCGACCCGGCAGTGATGGGCTTCGCCCCGGCCCGGGTCATTCCCCACGTACTGCGCAAGGCCGGCTGGCTGACGGCTGACGTGGATTTGTACGAGTTGAACGAGGCCTTCGCCGCCCAGTCGTTAGCCGTGATGCAGGCACTGGAGTTGCCCGCTGACCGAGTCAACGTGAACGGCGGGGCGCTGGCCTTGGGCCACCCCCTGGGGGCCTCCGGCGCCCGCATCCTGACGACGCTGATCTACGCGTTACGCGACCGCCAGCTGCACCGCGGGGTGGCGGCCCTGTGCATCGGCGGCGGAATGGCTGTCGGTATGGGGGTGACGGTATGAGCGAGCAGAAATTCTGGCAGCTTTCTCCCCAAGAACGGCGGGGCAAGCTGAAGCTGAACCGGGCGGACCGCACCTTCTGGGCGGCGGCTGCCCCGTTGAGTGCCAGCGTCCTGAACGGCTTAAGCGAAAACGTCATCGGCCAGATGAGTCTGCCCGTCGGCGTCGTGCCCGACATTCGTATTATGAATGATCGGTACACTATTCCCTTGGCCACCGAGGAGCCTTCCGTGGTGGCGGCGATCAATCATGGCTTCAAACTGTTGGACCAGGGGCGCGCCATCACCAGCGCCACGACCCGGCACGGCCTGACCGGCGAGATTGGCTTGCAAAACGTCACGCCGGAAGGGATCACGGCGTTGAAGCAGACCGTGCACCAACTCTACGCCGTCGGCCTGGCGGCACACCCAACCCTCACGGTTCATGGCGGCACGATCCATGCCATTATGTTCGACGACACGGCCCTTCCGGACGTGACGCTGCTGGTCCACGTGGATCCCGGCCAAGCCATGGGGGCCAATATGCTCAATGATATCCTGGAGGCCATCGCGGCCGCGGCGGCTGAATGCAGCGGCGGGACGGTGTTATTTGCGGTTCTGACGAACGACGGCCGGGATGACTTAACGACTGTTCAGGCGACGCTGCCGGCGGATGCGGTGACGCCGGTGGTCGCCGACCGCATTGCGGCTTTGTCCGCTTGGGCCCAGCGCGATACGCGCCGGGCCGCGACGCACAACAAGGGCATCATGAACGGGGTCGCCGCACTGACACTGGCCACCGGCAATGACACCCGGGCGGTGAACGCCAGCGCCCACGCCTACGCCGCGCTGGACGGCCATTACCGCGGGCTCAGCCAGTGGCACGTGCAAGCAGACGGGCGGCTCCGCGGCCGCATCACGCTGCCGCTGCCCCTGGGGACTGTCGGCGGGGCGACCAAGGTCCTGCCCAGTGCGCAGCACGCGTTGGCGCTGCTGGGTCAGCCCAGTGTCGCCCGGCTGCAGATCGTCGCCGCAGCGGTGGGCCTGGCTGCTAACCTGGCCGCCCTCAACGCCCTGGTCACCGACGGCATTCAACACGGCCATATGCGCCTGCAGTACCATTCCCTGGCCGTCCGCGTTGGTGCCCGGCCCGAGGAGATCGTTCCGCTGGCCCAGCAGCTGGCGGCGCAAGCACACCCGTCCGAAGCCGCCGCCGCCCAGTTGCTGGCGGAGATGAGAAAGGAGCTCCAACGATGACCGCAGTGGGCATTGACGCCTTGGCTTTCTTCACCCCCAATACGTATGTGGATCTGACCGATCTGGCCCAGGCCCGGGGGGATGACCCGGCCAAGTACACCATCGGCATCGGCCAAGACCAGATGGCGGTGGCCCCCGCCAGCCAGGACCTGATCAGTATGGCGGCCAACGCCGCCGCTCAACTGCCCGCCGGCAGTCTGGACGACCGCCTGGGCCTGGTCATCGTCGGCAGCGAGTCCGGCGTGGACGAGAGCAAGGCCGCGGCCATCACCGTGGTGCGGCTGCTCGGTCTGAGTCCCTGGCTGCGCGCTTACGACATCAAGGAGGCGTGTTACGGGGCGACCGCCGGCCTGCTCGCCGCCCGGGATTATGTCGCCGCCCATCCCGACCGCACCGCCCTGGTCATCGCCAGCGACATCGCCCGCTACGGCTTAGCCGCCAGTGGGGAGGTGACCCAAGGCGCCGGGGCGGTGGCCATGCTGGTCAGCGCGGCCCCGCGGCTGCTCATCGTGCACGACGACGCTGTCGCCTACACCGCGGACCTGCCTGATTTCTTCCGGCCCACCGGCCTGACGGTCCCTGTCGTCGACGGCCACTACTCCACCCAGGCGTACCTCGACTTCGTCACCCGCATCACCGCCCGCCATCAGGAGCAGTACGGTGATGTCCTCACGGATTACACCGCACTCCTTTTCCATCTGCCGTTTACCAAGATGGGGAAGAAAGCCCTGGCCGCCCTCACTGCCGATGACCGTCTCGAAGACCGCCGCCAAGCGGCCAGCGTGCTGGCCCGGCGCGTGGGGAATATCTACACCGGGTCGCTGTACTTGAGCTTGCTCAGTTTATTGTGTCATGATAAGAGTATGCGCCCCGGTGACCGGCTCGGCTTGTTCAGTTACGGGTCCGGGGCGGTGGGCGAGTTCTTCAGCGGTACGCTGGCGGCCGATTTTTCTGACCGCATCGACGCTGCCGGCGTGACGGCCATGCTCGCCGCCCGCCACCGCCTCACGGTGCCAGAATACGAAGCGATGTTCAATGCCCAGCTGCCCCTGGGCGACGCGGCTGCGACCGTGCCGCTGGGGGGCGACTCCGCCCGCTTCACCGTCGGCGGACGCCGCGACCATGCCCGCTGGTACAGGGACAACACACAACACGAAGGAGACTAACGGAATGCAATTTGGTGTATACGGATTACGACCAGAAGAAAAGAAATACTTCGCCCAGTGGGCCGAAGCCAACGCAGTCACCTTGCGTTACCACGATGATAATTTAGGCGCGCAGAAAGCCGCTGATTTCGCCGGCGAAGACGCCGTTGTCACCCTGCAGACCACACCGTACCCGGCAGCGGTCTTCGCCGAGATGAAAAAGGCGGGCGTCCAGTACATTGCCCTGCGCAACGTGGGCATGGACAACGTCCCGTTCCCCGTTCTCGCGGCCAACGGCATCAAGCTCTCGAACGTGCCAGCGTATTCGCCCCAGTCGATCGCGGAGTTTGCCGTATCCCTGACCCTCCAACTGGTTCGCGGCTTCGGCACCCTCAACCGGGCCATCGCCAGTCACCAATATACGGAAGCCATGCATCTGACCGGGATCGAGCTGGGGACACTGACCATAGGCGTGGTCGGTACCGGCCGGATTGGCGCCTCTGCCGTCCAGCTGTTCCAAGGCTTCGGCTGCACCGTTCTGGGTTATGATCCGTATCCCAACCCCCAATTGAAGAACAAAATCGAATACGTCGACGACCTGGCTGACCTCTGGCCTCGGGTGGATGTTATTGACCTGCACATCCCCGGCACCAAAGAAAACACCCACTTGATCGGTGCCCCGGAAATCGCCCAGATGAAGCCTGGCGTCTTTCTCATCAACACCGCCCGGGGCAACCTGATCGACACCAACGCCTTGCTCCAAGGCCTGGCAGACGACCACATCGGCGGCGCCGGTATCGATACCTTCGAGTACGAAAACGAAGTCATCGACCAGTGGAACCGCAACGAAGCCCCCGCCAACAAGGCCTACCAAACCCTCATGGCCGACCCCCGGGTCATCTTCACCCCGCACATCGCCTACCACACCGAGTCCGCGGTGGAGAACATGGTCACCGTCTCCCTCGAACAAGCCAAAGCCTTCGTCCAAACCGGCACCGCTCCTCACGCCGTCGACGTAGCAAAGCTGGCTCAGGCCGACTAATCGTTTAATCAAGACAGAAAAACGGGACTGGGACAAAATTCTCCCTCGACGCCGTGCCAAAGCTCCGCAAGCTCCGG
>NZ_KI271583.1:96343-119821 GCF_000469325.1 Schleiferilactobacillus shenzhenensis LY-73
TAGTCCCGTTTGGGTTTAGTCGATAATTTCATCGTGGTGTTCTGCTTTACTGTCAACCTGGATGTGGCCGAGTTTGTGTGCGAATGGAATTTTGGGTTGCCAAAGAGGTAGGGTGACGGAGGGCGGAGCAGATTGGGGCTCAGCTGTGAGATTGTTGTTGGCGGCTTTGCCGCCTACAACAAGGTCGAGCTTTAAGACCGCGCGTACTTTGCGCGGGCTTAAAGTCGGCCCACAGCGTTCCAGCCCCAATCTGTGATGTGCCCGGAGTCACCCGGGTATCGCGAACAATTTCTCTCCTACAAACGCGCCTCATCATCGTACTCCCGCACGGCCGCCAGCAGATCATCCACGCTGGTCAGAATCTTCCCGTTCAGCTTGATCAGCCCCGTGGTGTACAGGTTCAAGTAGTGGAACTGGTTCTCCGCCACCTCCTGCAGCGCGTCCAGCTTCTGCTGGTTCGTCGCCCCCAGCCGGCGGCTGTCCGTATACAGCCCCAAAATGGGAATATGCGCCTGGTAGGCCACGCCGATCTCGCTGGCCACGCCGTTGTCGATGGTCGGCCCGTCCAACACCGCAATCAGCAGGTCGCTGGCCAGGACCTTGTCTGTGTCGGCCTTGGCGATCATCAGAGAATCGGCGTAGGCGTTCTTGTCGTTGATGCTGGCGTTCTCTTGGGGCAGGTAGACCTCCACCAAGGGATACATGGCCCGCAGCTTAGCCACGACGCGGGCGTTGAACTCGGCGTCGGCTTGGGAGAAAAGACCGTTGGCAAAATAAATTTTCATGACTGGAAAACTCCTTTTCTACTTTCTCAAACTCAACTGGACCACGGCTTCGCACCGGGCTGTCTGGGGGAACATGTCGATGGACTGGATCCAGTCCACATCGTAGGCCTCAGTCAGGGTGACCAGGTCGCGGGCGAGGGTGGACGGGTTGCAGGAGATGTAGACGAACTTGGCCGGGCGCTCCTGGACGATGGTCCGGCGCAGGGCACTGTCCAGACCGGTGCGGGGCGGGTCGACGATGAGTGCCGTGGGCGTCCAGCCGTTGGCCCGCCAGCGGGGGATGATCACTTCGGCCTTGCCGGTCTCGTACTGGGCGTTGGTGATGCCGTTGATCTTGGCGTTGTACTGGGCGTCGCGGACGGCGGCAGAAATGGTCTCCATTCCCCGCACCTCGGCCACGTGGGGCGCGGCCGTCAAGCCTAGGGTGCCGACCCCGGCGTAGGCGTCGATCAGGCGGTCGTCAGCCTGAAGGTCCAAGGCCCGCAGCGCAATGGCGTAAAGCTGCTCCGTCTGGACGGGGTTCAGCTGGAAGAACGCCTCGGGGGAGAGGACGAACTTGTGCCCCCGGAGGATCTCGGTGATGGTTTTCTCCCCCGCCAGATGGATCGTGTTCGGTCCCCAGATGAGCGAGGTGTCGTTGGGGTTCGTGTTCTCCATCAGGCTGGTCACCCGGGGCATGGTCTTGCGGATGCCGTCCCGGAGCAGGTCGCGGCCGGGGAAGTTCTCGACGCTGCTGATGAGGGTCACTTGCACCTCCGGTGTCGTCGCCGATTCCCGCACGACCAGGGTGCGCAGCCCTTGCTGGTGGTGGGCCAGGTCGTAGATGGGAATGTGCAGCGCGTTGAGAAGCTTGACCAGTTCGTTGATGGTTTGCATCGTGCGCTTGCTTTGCGTGATACTATCCGTGATAGGGATCAAGTCGTGGGTGCCGGGCGCGTACATCCCCGCCACGACCTGCCCGTGCTCGACCGCCAGCGGGAACTGGGCCTTGTAACGGTAATGGGTGGGATTGGCCATGCCGATACCGGGCTTGATCTGGTAGTCCTTGTAATCCCGTGGGGCAAACTTGGCCAGGGCTTGGCGCAGCACGTCATCCTTGAAGCGGACCTGCGCCGGGTAGGCCAGATGGTTCAGTTCCAGGCCCCCGACTTTCCCGTAATTCGGGTCGCTGGGCTGGACCCGGTCCGGACTGGGTTTCTCCACGTGGGTCATGACCCCGCGCAAAAACGACGGCGCGACGTCCGTGATGGTCGCCGAGACCACCTCGCCGGGGAGGACACCGGGAATGAAGATGATCTTGTGGCGCAGGTAGCCGATACCCTCGCCGTTAATGCCCAGACGCTTGATCGTGATGATGACCCGTTCGCCAACGGTGGCGTCGACGCCGCCTTGGTGCCGGATACGTGTTTTAGAAAATGCCATAATGAATTCCTTTCAGGAGGTTACCATGCCAACGATTACGAAGATCTCAGCCCAAAAACGCAAGGGCCGGTATAATCTATTTCTTGACGATGAGTTTGCTTTCGGCATCGACGAAGGCGTGCTGGTCCAGTATGCCCTGGCTAAGGGGCAGGAACTGACCAGCGCCCAAGTCGCCGAGATCCAGGAGCAGAACAATTTTCGCCATGCTTATAATATAGCAGTGAACTACCTGGCACACCAGTTACGCACCCGCCACGAGATTTGGACCAAGCTGGAAGACGAAGAGGTCCCGCCCGCCTATATTAAGCAGGTGGCCGCCGAACTGACCAGCCAAGGCTATCTGGACGACACTGCCTATCGGGACAGTTTCGTGCGCACCCAGATGCTGACGACGGAGAACGGCCCCACCGTTATCCAGCGCAAGCTCCGGGACAAGGGCATCAGCCCCGATCTGGCGAGTATCGACGCCATCACAGATATCTATCCCGAAGACGAGCAGCGGCAGACGCTGGCCAAGCTGATTGCCAAGCAGCGCAGCCATTACCGCACCAGTTCGGCCCGGGAGCAGGAGAGAAAAGTTCGGCAGCACCTGTACGCCAAGGGCTTTTCCGGGGACTTGATCAGCCAGGCCATCGCGTACGCTGATTTCACCCCGGATGCCGAGGAAGAAGCCGACGCATTAGCCACTCAGGCCGAGAAGTACTGGCGCCGGTATGCCAGCAAGGGCTTGGCCTACCAGAAACGGAAGACCAAGACGATGCTGTACCAGAAAGGCTTTGACCTGGATGCCGTGTCGAACTGGATCGCCGATAAAGAAGCCAGTGAAGAATAATTTTGCTTTTCTCACAAAATGGGGGTTGACGGCGTTCAAATGAGAGCGTAGTATCATTGCCAACAGAATAATTCGTCCTCAAACCGCTGAGGTGGAAGTCAAATCTGCTGTGCACGCCAAGAGAGTCGCCGTTGCTGAGAGTGCGATCGAACGCAGGCAGGTAAATGGACCACTGAGGGTTTCCCCGAAACTGATGGAGTACGGGAAAACGTGTTGGCATACGTCAGTTGCCGGGAGAGTGATTGCTCTTCGCTAAGAGGAGGACCCAGGCGCTATTTGGGCACTTGGATTCTCAACTAAGGTGGCACCGCGGAATTCAATCCGTCCTTAAGCAGCAAACTTTTGTTGTTTGAGGGCGGATTTTTTTGTACAGAGGGCGGAGCGGCCCGGTTAGAAGCGTAGGGATAAGGGCAAGTGAGGGAAAAACCCGCACTTAGGTTTTGCCCTCACTCGCCCTTATCCACTAGCTTCTGGGCCGCGGAGCCCGTTTATGGCGGGCTGGCCCGCACTTGGTTTTTTTGGCTTAGGGTCCTTAGACCATGGTGGCCTGCTCGGCGGAGCCCGTTTAGGCGGGCCGCTCCACCCTCTGATTATCTGTCACCCGTTTTTCTCAGAAAGGACGATTCTCATGCAAGAAATCAAATCTGATCACACCTTCACCACCCCCGGTCATTACGGGGACTTTGGCGGTACTTACGTCCCCGAATTGCTTTACCCCGAACTCCAGCGGGTCGCCGACGCGTATCACGCCGCCCGCCAGGATCCAGCCTTCAACCAAGAATTGAACGACCTGCTCGCCAATTACGCGGGGCGGCCGTCGCTGCTCTATTATGCCGCCAACATGACCAAAGACTTGGGTGGTGCACAAGTCTATCTCAAGCGGGAAGACCTGAATCATACCGGGGCGCACAAGATTAATAACGTATTGGGCCAAGCCTTGGTGGCGAAGCGCATGGGCAAGAAGCGGCTTATCGCCGAGACCGGCGCGGGTCAGCACGGCGTGGCCACCGCCACCGTGGCTGCCCTGTTCGGCATGGAATGTGAGATCTTCATGGGTAAGGTGGACACCGAGCGGCAAAAACTCAACGTCTACCGGATGCAGCTATTGGGGGCTAAAGTGACGCCGGTGACCAGCGGCTCGGCCGTACTGAAGGATGCCGTCAATGCAGCCCTGCAGAATTGGGCGGCCCGTTCCGACGACACGTTCTATTTATTGGGTAGTGCCGTTGGGCCATACCCGTTCCCTGAAATGGTGCATGACTTCCAGAGTGTCATTTCTAAAGAATCCAAGCAGCAGATCCAGCAAGCGGCCGGCCGTCAGCCGGACTACATCGTCGCCTGTGTCGGCGGCGGGTCTAACGCCATCGGTTCCTTCGCTGAATACATTGCCGACCCCGCTGTTCACCTGATTGGTGCCGAGGCGGCCGGGAAGGGCGTCGATACGCCGGAGAACGCGGCTACCATGACCAACGGCAGCACCGGTATCTTCCACGGCATGAAGTCCAAGTTCTTGCAGAACGCGGACGGGCAGATCGACAAGGTCTATTCCATCTCGGCTGGCCTGGATTATCCCGGCGTCGGCCCGGAACACGTCCGCCTGCAGGAACTGGGCCGCGCCCAGTACGTCGCCATCACCGATGACGAGGCGGTCAACGCTTTCGAGTACATCGCCAAGGAAGAGGGCATCATCGCCGCCATCGAGAGTTGCCACGCCATCGCCGAGGTGATGAAGCTGGCGCCCACCTTGGGCAGCGACAAGATCATTATTTGCACCGTTTCTGGCCGTGGTGACAAGGACGTGGCCAGCATTGCCAAGTATCGGGGGGTCGAGATTGATGACTAATGTTGATGTAGAGAAGAAAACCATCGTGCCGGTGATCGTGGCTGGCGATCCGAGTTTAAAGCGCACCACAGAACAAATCATCGCCCTCGGTCAGGCCGGCGCGACCCTGGTGGCCGTCTCCGTCCCGTTCTCCGATCCGGTGGGTGATGGACCGGTGATTCAAGCCGCCGATGTGCGGGCCTTAGATAACGGTACGAATCTGGCCGGGGTGTTTGCGGCCATTGCCCAAGCCCGGGCGGAAACGGATGTCGCCATTCAACTCACGCTTTATGCCAACGTGGCGTACAAGTATGGGGACACGGCGTTTGCCGAGAAATGTGCCGCGTTAGGCATCACCGACGTCCTCGTCTTAGACTTGCCCAGTCAGGAAGACGATCCGCTGCCTGCCGCATTGCGGGCTGCTGGGGTGAACCTGGTTGCCGTGGTGACCACGAACTCTTTGCACACCGTGGCGCCCTTGGTGGCAGACGCGGCCCACTTTATCTTCGTGATGCCGATTCCGGGCAGCAATTCCGGTGCGATAGCGGATCAGCTGCGCCTGCTCGTGCCGGAAATCCGTCAGCACACAGATTTGCCAATTATTGCCGAGATTGGGCTGCCAGACGTGCCGATACCAGCAGCAATCCTGGCCGCTGTGGACGGGGTCTATCTGGATACGGTCTTCCCCGCAGCCGCCAGTGCGGGTTCAGAAAAACTGAGTGCGTTGTTCCAGAAACTCACCGCTTAAATTCATCGTTCTTGCACCTGCCCGGAGGGGCGGGTGCTTTTTTTTCTGCCCCCTGGATGCGTTATTGGTCAGCGGTGTTCAGGCATTGGCCCTGTTTGCAGAATAGGCAATGTGTTAGAAGAATTGTCTTATAAGATTAATACTGGTAATTTAACAATCCTGATATATCACCTCGAACAGTATAAAAACCGAAATGAAGTATTTCAATATCCCTTTGCAATTATTACAATGTGTATAAAATAATCTGTATGATTCATTTTTGAGAGCAATTCATTATCAAATTTGAATATTTTTCCTACTGAATGTCGTGCTAAGCTGGAAACACTCAAAAGTGGGAAAAATGACCATGGAGATTTCATTGGGAATGCGAGGGGATAGCATGCAGACGTTTCATCAGCGCCACCGCGGGAGCGGTTGGCGGCTATTGTGGCTTGCCGCATTGGGCGGCTTGTTTCTATTGGTTTGGACCGGGTTGACGGCGCCGACCCAGGCCGTTGCGGGAACAAATGCGACGCCGCCCAGTCAGGCGGCATCGCAACCGGCGCTTCTCCCGGATTGGGTGGAGCAGGCGGCAATCGGCACACCCTATACGCCCACTGCCTTTCTCAACTTACCGGCCGCCCAGCAGGCCAATCTGCTGCAGGCCGTCCATCCGGAGATTCCGGTGAGCAATGTGAGTCAGACCGCCTCCGTCGGCAAAATGGCACCGGTTACGGAAACTGGCACGGTGCCTGCTCAGATGACGCTGACCAGTCAGGCACTGCAACCGGCGGCGGCCGTGGCGGATGGTCCCGCCGCGTTGTCGTATCTTGATGTGCAAACGCCGTCCCGATCCGACAGCAACGGTAATTATACGGTGGGGGCGCCCTTCAGTACGACCGGCAATAGTACGACCACCATGACGAATGCCGTTAATATTGGTAATTGGAGTCAGACGGCGGTCAATGCGCTGCAGCCGAGCAACTTTACAGTCAGTGTTCCCCAGGGCTTCAACGCGGCGGATATCACGGTTTCTCTGTCCAGTGCCCGGCCGCGGACGCTGTCCCTGACATATTCTTATCGGACCCGTAGTTTATTGACGCCGGAAGGAAGCAAGATCACCCTGACGACTCGGGGGGCTAATGGTGACCAGCAGGCGCTCCAGATCGTTTTCAACATTTGGCAGCCGTCGATCAACCGGACGAATGGTGTCATTCGGCTCGGTAATGGGTTGAATATGCTGTATATGTTCAACAAATGGTATTCCGGCTACACCGTTGATCACACGCAGATTTCCAACATCGATATGAAGAGCATTGATATCCCCAACGTGAATTTGGAAGACACCACGACTTCCCCCGTGACCCGGATTGTTGGGTTAGGGAGCGATACGGGCTATACGCCGACGGCTTCGGATTTTGAAGGTATTAACGGCTTTCCCTGGCATTCTTCCTCGCTGATGATTGGCACTTATGATGCCAAAACGATCAAGATTGGCGGAATATTTCAGGCAGGGGCAAATGACGGGACCTATCTGCCCAATTATCAGTTTGATGAGCTGCGTCATTTGAACATGTATCCAGATGACACCAACAGTAACATCTTGCACTTGACTTACGATGGCTACATCACGGATACGGCGATTCTCAAGCAGCTGAATATCAACACGACCTTAATTCCCCAAATCGTGATTCACGTCAGCAACACGCTGCAGCCCAATCCGACCAGCGACCAGATGCAGATGACGGAGGATGTGACGAATGCCACGCCGGGGTGGAATCCCCAAGGAGCTAGCGGGTTGTATTTCGTGCGTACGTTTGATACTGCCTTCGGCCAAACGAAGTACCAGCAGACGTTGACAGGAAATCGCCAGGATAACGCCCCCGTGCGCTACTTGCCGCTGGGCAATGACGGCCGTTTGAAGGGGTTGAACGAAGGCCTCTTTATCGCTTCTGCCATTAATCAGCCGAATTCCAACACGCCGAACCCCATCACGGCGATGATTTCATACAACTTCAACAATGTGAATGGGCCGGACGGCTGGCTGGGGGCCAACATGATGGCGTGGGGCGAGGCAGCCGCCACTTCGTCTAATGATGGACCCAACAGCTTGGGCACCAGTGTGTCGGTTAATGCCGATGGCTCTACCACCCCGGTAATGAGCTACTCCCGGGTCTTCGGGAATCCTAATTTGGGCCCCAGTGTTGGTCAGGCGGGCCAAGCGCTGCCTGGCGGTACGATTGCTTACCAGGGGAACGGGCTCCTCCAAAAGCTGGATACGGGTATCGGCATGAAATGGTCCGCAGATTATATCAAGGCCCAAGGCGGCTTCGCCCCCGGCCATACGGTACGGATGGTCTACAACGGCGCCATCAACAATGCCTATCCCCCGATGATCCGGCTGTCGACGCATATGCTGACGGTCAAACAAGACCAGGCACCGATTCAAATAAGCGGTGCCGTGACGGATATGAACAGCAAGGCCGTCAACGTTTACTACACAGTAGACCAAGCGGTAAACACCACGAACCCAGCCAGCTTGCCGACCACCAATTTGCTGGCCCGGGCGGCGTATCCTGACGGGGCGACGATTCCCCACGACAACTACCTGAACTTCGCCAGCACGTTATCTGCCGACCAGGCATCCCAGCTGCGCCGGATTACGCAGGACGGCAAACAGCACACGATCACCGTTTATGCCATCGACGTGCCTGATTATACCCAGGCTACCGCCTTGGCATCGAATGTGGAAACGATCAAGGTGAACACCCCGGTCAAGGCGGTCTTGCACTTTGTTGACCGCAACGGTGCCGCGCTGCGGCCCACGGTGACCAAGACCGGTCTGCCGGGTGATGCCTATAATTTTGCTGACTTTGCCACTAGTACGGCGGACGTCACGACGACGCCGGCCACCAGCTTGACCGGGGCGCACGCGCCTGTGACGTTAACGAGCGGGGGATTGACCTATCGCTTGGGTCAAGACAGTCTGCCCACGAATGCCCAAGGCACCTTGCCCACCGACTATGACAGCGTGGATATTTACTTTAAGTACGCGACGACCTATCTGCAGCTGACCGTGAAGAATTTGGACTTTGGTACATGGCCTTTGCCAGGGAGCAGCGCGGTTTCTTATCCCACCACGGAGCCCCAGAACCAGAATACGTTCTTAATTACGGACAATCGCATCAATAATGATCCGCTGACCCTGAGCGCCTCCCTTTCTGCCTTCTCCAACGGCACGAGCACGCTACCCTATGCCAATCTCACCTTCACCCAAGGCAGCGCGTTCAGTATCGTCATGGCGGGCAGCGGAACGGCGATGGGCGATCCCACGACCATTGCCGCCAACCTGCAGCACTCGGCGAGCAGTACCACCATCCCCGTCGTCTTCGACAGCATTAGGCTGGGCATACCAGGGACCGGTGCCGGGATCACCAGCGGCGAATACTCGGCCACGGTGACGTACTCGCTCTCTGATGGGTTATAGTCCATCCAGGCCGCTGCCTGGGTCAGAAAAGAAACCGTTTCCGGTAACGGGACGGTTTCTTTTTACGCTTGTCCAAGCCCGTCACTGGTTCCGGGCCGGGCGCCTTTTGCCCGGCCCTCCTTTCTGTTATAATCAAGGGCGACTAACAGTTCCACGAAAGCTGGGTTCGCAGTGCATCTTCCCAAGGAAGGAGACTATATTGCGATTCAGAGCTACAAGCATGATGGGAGTCTACATCGTACCTGGCGCGATACAATGGTGCTTAAAACGAGTGAAAACTCGCTTATCGGGTGCAATGACCACACGCTCGTGACTGAAGCAGACGACCGCCACTGGCTGACCCGCGAGCCGGCGATCGTCTATTTCCACCGTAAATACTGGTTCAACGTGATCGCGATGATCCGCGACAACGGGGTGTCGTACTACTGCAATTTAGCCAGCCCGTTCGTGATCGACAAGGAAGCTCTCAAGTACATCGATTATGACCTCGATGTGAAGGTGTTCCCCGACGGCGAGAAGCGCCTGCTCGACGTGGACGAATACGAAGCCCACAGCAAGCGCTGGTCCTATTCTCCGGAGATCGACCACATCCTCAAGGAGAACGTTAAGATCCTGGTGGACTGGATCAACACCGGCAAGGGCCCGTTTTCTCAAGCTTACGTTGACCTCTGGTACCAGCGGTACCTCGAGTTATCTCATCGCCGCTAGTTGTAATCATAGTCTCGAAAATAAAAAAGCCGGGGGTTCCTCGGCTTTTGTCTTGTCTATTTAGAAGAAAGAGGAGTGCATGATGGCAGAAATTAAACAGATCGGTGCGCAGCGGATGATTGGGTACCCGTACCTGCCCACAATGATGGACGGCAACGGCAGTTTCTACTCGGCGTGGCAGGAGTTCTTGGGCAGCGACGCCCCAGCGCAGTTGGACGCCCACCAGACCGGGACGAAGAACCGCAGTGCGCTGATCGTCTTTTCCCCGTACTCCTTCGTTTATTACATTGGTGCGCTGTTCCCAACAGGGACCGAGAAGTTCGGCGACTTCGTGACTTTCGACCTGCCTGACAGCCGAGCCGCGGTCTATACCGAGCCCGCGGATACGATCATTTATCAGATGGGCGTCAACCAGGGCATTGAGCGCCTCATGAAGCAATATAAGGACGCCAAGCTGGCGATTCCGGACCACCTGGCGTTGACCAGCAAGCCGTATTTGTTAGAAACGTGGCGGCTGGACGACCAGGCCGCTGTCCAGGAACATGGCGGGATCATGTATATCGGCTCGCCTCAGGATAGTCAGCCCGACGAGTACGAAGACTGAATGATTTGATGCAAGGAGCGCATCAAATCGGAAGCAGGCAGTGCCTGGCAGGTTGACAGGCCTGGCGCTGATTGTGGACATGGTGGTTGGTTGTTGCGTGCGTGAAAGAGGCGCCGTCAGATTCTTTCCTGGGTGGAGAGAGCTGATGGCGCCTCTTTTTTATTTTTGGGAGCGGATGGTTTTGCCGCGGCGGACGGGGACAGCTTTGCTGCCGGTGCGTTCAACGCTGAGAAGGTCGTAGTCGATGTAGCCGCCGATGAGGACGGAGATGAACATGATGAGCATCAGCCAGCCAATCAGCGAGCCCATGATCAGCGGTTGCGGGAAGACATTGCGGACGACCCAGGTGGCAATGCCGCAGAGGACGAAGTCGATGCCCAGGTTGAGCACCCGCTTGGTCATGTTGCCGTCGACCTTGAAGAAATCCAAGATGTCCCGCAGCAGCGGCCGGGTCGCGTTGGCCACCAAGATGGCCAGCGGCCGTTCCACCGTGACCTTCAACGCACTCATCACGACGGCGCCCACGGCAGCGCCGACACAGGTCCGCCAGAGGCTGGCACTATGCAGCACCAAGGCATTGTAGCTGTTGCCAATGACCAGCAAGGCACAGAGGTAGGGCAGCAGGAACAGGAATAAGTAAACCGCAACGATCTTTTTATTGGACATGGCGCAGCGCCCCTTCTTCAGTATCTTCTACTAAAGACCTTACCATTTCCCGATGACGAATGCCCGCATCCAGGAACTCTGGCCGGCTGGTCAGGGTGTAGCCTAATTTTTGGTAGAAAGGAATCGCGTGGACTTGGGCGTGCAGCACCAACTTGTCGTAGGCGTTGTCCTGGGCATAGTCCGCGATGGCTTGCAGCAGATCCGCACCGATGCCGTGGTGGCGCGCATTCTTGCGGACGGCCATACGCTGCACATCACCGACCCCGTGGGCATCTGGCACCAGCCGGACGGTCCCCTCGGCGTGATGGTCAGCATCGTAGGCGACGAAGTAAATGGCCTTGCCCTCATCGCTGTCCACTTCGCGGTCGGCGGGGACGTGCTGCTCTTGGACGAAGACTTCTTCCCGAATCGCCAAGGCGTCGTCATAAACGGGGGAATTCAAGGATGTTGTGATTTCAATTGCCATTTTGGCCACTTCTTTCGTTTTCTGATGTCTTGTTATTATACCATGCGTCACCGTTACCCCAAGTAAGCCCTTACGACGGGTGGGCCGTTCCTTGTTTACAACTAAACAGAATTGTCAAAAGGTTGGTATAATGCTACCATTTAGACGGTTGTCGGTGCTTGCTCTGCAAGCAAAAAGCAGACCAATCAATTTTCCTGAAAATTACTTGTCAAAAACGCGTTCAGTTATTTTTCAATTCGTGCTACCGTGGGAGATGGTGTTGTGTACCGCAGACTCAATTGGACTGACCTTTGGGGCGTATTTTTCATTGCATTCGTACTGCTCTTTGGCGGCGGCCAAGTCGTGCAGGCGGCCAATACAACGCCAAAGAAAGCATACGCAATCAATGCGCAGCTGCCGGCCAACCAGGTCGACAACGCTTTACAGTATTGGGAACTGCGTTTGGCGCCTAATCAACAGCAGACCCTCAACCTGCAGCTAGCCAACATTGGCAGTCAACCGATTACCATTACGGTCTATGCCAATAATGGTACCACAGATAGCAATCCGCAAATCATTTATGATCGCACTGCGCCAGCAGTGTATCCCAAGACGGCGGTCAGCTTTGCCTCCTTGGTTCAAGGACCGAGGAAGAAGCAGGTGACCCTGAAGCCCTCTCAAACAACGACGGTGAGTTTCAAGATTCGAGCACCAGCGAAGCAGTTCACCGGGATGATCCTAGGCGGGTTGTATGCCGTGGCCGATGTGACCACTGATGCCAACGCTACCGTTCGTTCTCGGGTGGCGTATCAGCGCAGCGTGGTCCTGCAAGGGAACGACATCAACCAGGTCAAGCCCAAGTTACACTTTGGGACTGTGAAACCGGCTGTGCAAGCAGACAACATGGTCCTTCGCCTGGCCACGACTAATCCGGCAAAGATGTACGGTGAGGCCATTACCACCGACATGCAGGTCAATCGCCAAGGCGACATTAAGCGGCTGGTCCATAGTACGAGTCAAGACGGCAAGATTGCACCGAATAGCCGCTTTGATTGGCAATTCAACATACATAAGCTGCCGGCGGGCAACTACACGATGAAGCTGGTCGTTTCGGGGAATAACGTCCCGAAGCAAACAATCACGCGCAACTTCACCATTGAAGGATCACAAGTGCAGTCGGTGGCGGACTATCTTGGCACAAATTCGCCGGGCAAACTCGCCATTATTATTATCCTGGGCATCTTAATTGCTATTTTGCTCGTCGGTGGGTGGGTTCTGCTTTACAACCGCGCCAGGATGCGCAATCACAATAAATAAGCAATTATCCGTTTCGTTTGGAAATCACGAGTATTACATAATGGGGGAATGGTTCATGAAGTTCGTCAGGATTCGCCGATTGCTGCTCCGCGGTGCCGTCGCACTGGCGGCAGTCGTTGCTGTGGACAGTTTTTCACCAAGCACACCACATAGTTCGAAGGTGTATGCTGCCACTATTGGGGACACCTTGGACAACGGTGCCCTCACACTTGGAAAAGACAGTGACGGTGTCAACGCCGTCCTCAGGAATGGCAAACCATGGAGCATGTACACAATTCCCGGTCTCATCCGTGATCGTAAACCTAGCGAGGGATCGTTTGTAAAATGGGGATACAATGGCTGGTCTGGTGCTGAACAAGGTATGCCCCTGGGAACTGACATTTCTGGTGGCGGTTCTCAAAGCGTAACAGACACAACCAACAACTGGAAGAACCGCGTTACGGCGTCACCTGTATCGGTTGAATTCAAGAAAAGTGTGGCAAATTATGGCAATGCATACTTTTCTCTAAATTATGTTGACAAAGACAATTTAGTTGATTTCAGTAAACGGGATGACGCGACATCAATTGCAAGTGCATGGGCCGGACAAGACACCTCGTCATTGAGTACGGATCAGAAAAACGCGATTTTCAATCCTACGGGTGTGCAGTCTAAAATGATCAATTCAAACGGCAAGTTTGTTCTTGATCCCAAAGCTTCCTTTAATGGCGGATACTTGCAAGCAACTGGGAATGTTCCGATTCAAGCGGCCATTGCTGGTTCGAGGAGCTCAGTGGATGCCTCTATGTCCGGGGACTGGGCAGTCATGGTTCGTGTGCAAGTAGCCGACGGCATGGATGCGAAAGCACTGGCGGCCAGTATTGATTGGGATAAGTCTTACTATTACTTATCCATTGACTCCATTCCTATGAAAATAGTTGGGATAACTATTGCTCAGCAGAACATTAACTTCCCACTTCAATTTGATCATCATGTTTATCTTGACCCTAATAATCCGCATCAATTCTTTCTTAAGGTTAAAGGCATTCCCTTTATGTTTGATAATCAGGAGTCAGGGACAAATGGACTGACTTATGGTCGTAGCCAGTTAAAAATGCAAAATGGCAATGCCGACTACGTCGATTACTTGAATAATCGGCAAATTGATAAGGGCAAAGCATCAACGCTGGACCACTTCGGCACGAAAAACTCAAAAGATGCAGCGACGTCGCTTGATGACAGCACCTTGACGACCAGTACGTCGTCGGGAACACAGCCGGCTATCGCGTACCAAGAGCAAGACAATACCAACCTTACCGTGAATACGATGTGGGATCCCTATAATGGTATTATCACATTTTTAAACCCAAACCACTCACCGGTTTATTCTGCGGGTTTAACTGGACAAATGGCTTCGTTGCTCAATATTGGTCATCCCACAACGTCTAGAAAGTTAGCTACTGGATGGGGCAGCGGTTTCAGAACCAGTATCATGCAATTTGTGACGTCTTATTTCACAAATGCACCATTTACCGGGAGCGCCCATATTAACTTTTCGTTTGACATGGATAAGTATTCTGCCGGCACCTCCTCGGACGAGCAACAGATAACCAATGGCCGTCTGTTTCCTTCGCCAAACGCAAATGGCACTTTCAACAACAGCAAGGGCGCTGACTCGTCGCAAGATCCGATCAAAATCACGATGTATGATTCTTCTCAACTTGTTGACCCTTACAGTGTGACTAGTGGCGTAGACACTGAGACTGATGATACCGCCACTACTCAGAGCCCCATGCAAAAGGTGTTGCATACAAGTCAGGCAAACCAAACAGGCAAAACGCCTGCAGACTATGCCGTGATAAACAAAGATGATCTTGACAAAGGGACGACATACGACACTTATACTAACTTCTCATCTTGGACTGGTGCTATCATGCCGTACGACCGTATGCACTGGACCGACGATGACAAGGATTCGCAAGATGCGACGTACAATGACACCATGCATTCTTCACCGAAACTGCAAAAAACTGGCACTGCATCGCCTGACCCAACACAAGACGGCATCCTAATGAATGATGGGAGCAGCACCGGGTACGATATCGTGAAGCGCAGCAACCTAATCAGCACATACACCAAGCAGTGGTCACCCGTCTTTAATGCTAATGCCAAGTATCAATTGACATATCCGGGTGAAATCTGGCCACAGCGCTATGCTAATGTGTATCAGTACTACGACTATGACAGCAGCGGCAAAGCCACGAACGTGGACATCAAGCCAATTTACACGGATGCCGCTACGAACAAACTGAATGTCAAGACGACAACTGATGAGAATATCGATGCGGATAACGCAGATCCGACAGCGCGCAAAAATATCATCAGCTCGTTGGACGGCAAACAATGGCATTACACAGGAACGATGACCAGTGGTGGCACCGCCGACCTGCCTCTGGCCGATGCCACGGTCAACCTTGCCCAGTCGCTCAAGCCTCAGATTGACTTGAACGCTGGCGGTCTCTACGTGGTCAATGATGATGATTTGAAGCAATCCGGTGGTGTGACAAACTGGCTGGGATATTATCGTGATCCGTTGCTGATTTCGAATAATGACCAGCTCAGCGGGACACAAACGACATCGGGTACGGCGACAGATAAGGCGACGCAAACCGCTAAGTGGTCGTCTATGGTCACTGACACGCAGAGCCATCGATTGAACTTGAACCTCGGAACAAATAATCCCTTTGTGAACGCTGATTTAAGCGGTTGGGATAAGCCGTATGCTGAAGGCATCACGCCAAGTGTGGACAGCAGTAATAACGAAACCGGTGATGGTACGTATCATTTCGCCATGCCGAACGACACCTTTGACGAGGGCCGGTTGTACTTCAATACAATTACACTTAAGCGTCGGGCTTCTGTAAAGACACACAACGATTATTCCCTGCAAAAGGCAGTTGATGGTCAGGCCGATGCGAGTTATCTGGTTTACCGCAACCCCAGTCCGGCACCAGACAATAATGTGTACACCATCGATAAGTTCTTCAGTGGTACCGACGACATTGGCGATGAGCCAACTCGGCATTTTGTTAAAGCTCCGGACGGGAAGACGGTGCCTGATTATTCGGTGACGGCGCATGTTAACATCAACGGGAAGAAGGCAAACCAGGAGGACACGATGACGCTGTTGATTCCCAAGGTCGGGACGGGGACGAGTGCACTTCATCTCAAGGCTGCTCCGACGGTTGTCGCGATGGGTGGCGGTGATGACCCATCAGTCAGCGGGGCGGAGGGATTACCGGCGGCGTTGACAGACCAGTATTATGCCTACGATTTGACCTTTGCTGAACCGCCGAAGACAACATTCACTTACACTTACGATTATGTTGGTCCCGATAAGACGACCGCCTTTCCAGCAGACTTCTTAAACCGCGGATTGATCGACGTGCTCATGAACAAGTCACAATTGTTAGCAAGTTCCAATGCCATCTATTTTGCATCTTGGAAAAACGTCAACTTGGTCAGTGTACCAAGCCTGGACTTTGGTAAACGAACCCTGCCAGGCACGGCGGGGGGCGTCTATCCGTTAGCCGGGTTATCTGGAACCGGCACAGATCAGCAAGTAACAGATAGTGACACCGCAAATGCAGCAAAGAGTGCGGCCAAGCTGGAAGTGCAGGATAACTTGAACAATCAGAGCTCCTGGACGGTCTCTGGTCGCTTGGATGCGTTCAACAATCAGGCCACCAACACTGATTATGACGGTTTTCAAATCAATCTGGGACTGCCGGCGACGGACACGAAAGGGACTTCTGAAGGGTTGCCGGTACCACCGGCTTCTGGGCCAGTGACTGATGCTCAAAAAGCATATGTGAACCACGACCCGCTCACCATGGTCGCAGGCGGTGCGGCCGTGAATCTGTACAAGGTTAGCCGTCTGGTGGAAGCCGATGCCAATGCCACGCCCCTGACGCGTTATTACACCAACGCCACACTGACCGTTCCGGCCAACATGCCGCAGACCGTTACGAAGGGGAAGTACACGACCACAATCACCTACTCGGTCCTTGACGGGACACTGTAAACTGCTTATTGTTCAATGTTGCACCGTGTTTTTCTGTATTGAAAGACACGGTGCAGTTTCTTATACGCGTTTCCCAGTGCAGTCTGCTAAACTAAGAACAGAAAGGGGCACACGGTGATGGGCAAGCAATTGCGCGAATCGAAATTATTCTATTGGACGGTGCAGATCCTGGTGATTGCCACGCTGATCTGGGTCTTCTCCCAAATTGGCTGGGTGTTCAGCCCGGTGGCGACGTTCTTCAGTACGCTCTTCGGGCCGATCATCGCCGCCGGGTTCCTGTTCTACATGCTTAATCCGCTGGTCAACCTGCTGGTGAAGCTGCACATTCCCCGGCGGATGGCCATTTGGCTGCTGTTCCTGCTGCTGTTGGGGGCCGTGGCCCTGCTGGTGGCGGCGGTGATCCCGAACCTGATCGTTCAAGTCACCCAGATGGTGAACAACTTTCCATCCTTCATCAGCGAAGTGCGCAAGTCCACCACCGCCTTTCTCAACAAGCCGTCGCTGAAGCGGTTCAACTTGGCCCAGTCGTTGACGAAGCTGAACTTGGACCCGGCAACGATCCTGCGCTCGATGCTCAGCGGCGTGACCAGCAACATCGGCGGGGTGGTGTCGTCGGTGGGCAGCGTGGTCATCTCGGCGATTACGGTGCCGGTGATGCTCTATTACTTCCTCCAGGACGGCCATAAGCTGATTCCCAACATCCAGCGCTTCTTCCCCAACCGGATGAACGAGCAGGTGGGGGATGTCTTGAAGAAAATGAACGAGACCATCTCCCACTACGTTGCCGGGGAAGCCCTGGAGCTGCTGTTCGTCGGCACCTTCACCGGCATCGGCTACGTGATCATCGGCATGCCTTACGCCTTGCTGCTGGGCGTCGTCGCCGGCTTCTGCAACATCATCCCGTACCTCGGTCCCTACCTGGGCATCGCCCCGGCGCTGATCATTGCCTCCACGGTGTCCTGGGAGAAAATGGCCCTAGTGGCGGTGGTCGTGGTCATCGTCCAGCAGCTGGACGGGAATTTCATCTACCCGAACGTCGTCGGCAAGGCGCTGGACATCCATCCGCTGACCATCATTATCCTCCTGCTGGTGGTGGGCAACCTCTGGGGCATCATTGGGATGATCGTCGGGGTGCCGATTTACGCGGTGGTCAAGACCATCTTCCAGTATTGGCACAACATTCGGGTGCTGCGCGAAAACGGCGAGCTGACTGAGTTCAGCAACGTCCCCGTGCGCTGGCACCTGCCCAGCGGTCAAGACCCGGATAAAAAGTAACGGCGGTTCTTGAATTCAGCGGTGGCCGTTGCTATACTCTTAATATCATTACTATTTTTGAGTGAAAAATGAAAGCGAGTGTGGTTCTATAATGAGTGGTGACCCTGGAAGTACGAGCTTGGGCGGTCAGATAATTTTGATCGTCATTTTGACAGCGGTGAACGCAATCTTTGCGGCCGCGGAAATGGCGATCGTTTCTGTCAACCGGCCGCGCATCGAGGCGGAGGCCAAGGACGGCGACAAGAAGGCGCAGAAGCTGCTGCTGGTCATGAATAATTCCAGCCAGTTCCTGGCCACGATCCAAGTGGCGATCACCTTTGCTGGTTTCCTGTCTTCCGCCAGCGCGGCGACGTCCATGGCGTCTCGCCTGGCGCCGGTCTTCGGCAACGTGTCCTGGGGCGAGGAAGCCGCCACGGTGATCATCACCCTGGCCCTGTCTTACGTCTCCCTGGTCTTCGGGGAACTTTTCCCGAAGCAGGTCGCTCTGGCGAATCCGGAGGGTGTCGCTAAGGGTACCGTGGGTATCGTCAAGTTCGTCAGTGTCTTCACCAAGCCCTTTGTCTGGCTCCTTTCTGCCTCCACCAACATCCTGACCAAGTTGACGGGGCAGAAGGCGAAGCGGGACGAGGACAATATGACCCGGGAAGAAATGCTCCAGGTCATCGAAACGTCCCGCAAGACGGGGCTGATTCGGCCGGATGAGTACCAGATGCTGGAGGGGATCATTACCTTCAACGACAAGATGGCCCGGGAGGTCATGGTGCCCCGGACGGATGCCTTCATGATCGACGTGGAAGACGACGACCAGGAGAACATCGACGCGATCCTATCCCAGCCGTTCTCCCGCGTCCCGGTTTACCGCGGCGATAAGGATGAGGTCATCGGCATCGTCCACATCAAGCGGTTGCTGAAGCAGGCCCGCACGGTCGGCTTCAACCGCTTGAAGATTGCGGACGTCATGTCCGAACCGCTCTTCGTTCCCGAGACGATCACCATTGATGAGCTGCTCCGGGAGATGCAGAAGACCCAGCAGCAGATGGCCATCCTCTTGGACGAGTATGGCGGCGTCGTCGGCTTGGCCACCATCGAGGACCTGCTGGAAGAAATCGTCGGCGACATCGACGACGAATCCGACCACGTCACCACGCTGTACCACAAGGTCAACGACTACGAATTCGTGGTCAACGGCAAAATGCCGATAACGGACTTCAATGATGAGTTCGGGTTGGACCTGGAAGCCGACGACGTGGATACCATCGCCGGTTACGTGGTGACCGCCCTGGGGTCCATCCCCGTGAATGGCCATCCCATGACGCTGGACATCGGTTTCGGTATGCAGCTGGTAACCGGCCATATGGACGGATCCCGTCTGGAGACGGTCTATCTGCGGCTGCCCCAGCTGGCCCCGAAGCCGGTAGCGCCCGCCGCGAACACGCTGAGCAGCGCGACTGACGATCCCAGCCATGCGGTGAATGCAGGGTAATCTATTTTTTGGTAGAATAGGCGTTAAAGTCGCTGTGACTTTAGCGCCTTTGTCGTTGTCAAGAAGTCGAGGAGGACCAGCTCATGCGCGGGACCGTCTGGTAACGGCCTTCATTCCCATTGATCGACACTCAGGAGAATGAAGGAGACATTACCACTATGATTGAACAACCAGTAAGTAAAAAAACATTAGACCAAGCCATCGCCAAGCGGCGGACCTTCGCGATCATTTCTCACCCTGATGCAGGGAAGACGACGATTACGGAGCAGATGCTGCTGTTCGGCGGGGTGATTCGCTCTGCCGGTACCGTGAAGGGCAAGAAGTCCGGCCAGTACGCTACCAGTGACTGGATGGAGATCGAGAAGAAGCGGGGCATCAGTGTCACCAGCTCCGTGATGCAGTTCGACTACGCCGGCAAGCGGGTCAACATTCTGGACACCCCGGGGCACGAGGACTTCTCCGAAGACACGTATCGGACTCTGATGGCGGTGGACGCTGCCGTCATGGTCATCGATACGGCTAAAGGGGTCGAGCCTCAAACCAAGAAGCTGTTCCAGGTCGTGAAGAAACGGGGCATTCCCATCTTCACGTTCATGAACAAGCTGGACCGGGATGGGCGCGAGCCGCTGGACTTGATCGCCGAGCTGGAAGACCTGCTGCACATCGAGGGCTACGCCATGGACTGGCCCATCGGCATGGGCAAGGGTCTAAAGGGGCTGTACGACCGCCAGAACAAGCGGATCGAGCTGTACGGCTCGGAAGCCAAGGGCGAGCAGTTCATTCCGCTGAACGCGGACGGCACCATTGACCCCAGCAACCCGCTGACCGAAGAAGGCGAGTACCAAGACACCCTGGGCGACATCGACCTGCTGAATGAGGCGGGCAACACGCTGGACTTGGCGAAGGTGGCCACCGGCGATCAGACCCCCGTCTTCTTCGGGTCGGCGCTGACCAATTTTGGTGTGAAGACGTTCCTGGACAGCTTTCTGTCCATGGCCCCGGCCCCTGCCGGACACAAGACCGTGGATGACAAACTGGTGAAGCCGGACGCGGATGAGTTCTCCGGGTTCGTCTTCAAGATCCAGGCGAACATGAACCCCAACCACCGGGACCGCATCGCCTTCGTTCGGGTGACGTCCGGCGAATTCGAGAAAGGCATGGACGTCACATTGGCCCGCACCGGCAAGACGCTGCGGCTGAACAACGCCACGGAATTCATGTCCGATGAGCGAGAACAGGTCAGCCGCGCCGTGGCCGGGGACATCGTCGGTCTGTACGACACCGGCAACTTCGCCATTGGCGACAGTATCTATACCGGTAAGGAGAAGATTCAATTCCCCAAGCTGCCCCAATTCACCCCGGAGCTCTTCGTCCGCGTCACCCCCAAAAACGTGATGAAACAGAAGTCGTTTCACAAGGGCATGAAGCAGCTCGTTCAAGAGGGCGCCATTCAGCTCTACAAGACCTGGAACACTGACGATTACGTCCTGGGCGCCGTCGGTCAGCTGCAGTTCGAAGTCTTCCAGTACCGGATGCTCCACGAGTACCACTCCGAAGTAGAGATGACCCCCATCGGCTCCCGCACGGCCCGCTGGATCGACCCAGACCAGCTGGATCCCAGCATGGCGTCGTCCCGAAACCTGCTGGTCAAGGACCTCGCCGGCCAGCCGCTGTTCCTGTTTGAGAATCGGTTCGCTGAGAATTGGTTCCATGACAAGTACCCCGATGTGCAGCTGACGGCGAAGTTCCAGACGGATTAATCCGAGAGGACGGAGCCGAATGGTTAGGTTACCCGGCCTAAGCGGCTCTGACGCTGAAGGCCCTGGTCTTGGGTTTTTGGTGCTAGGGCGCTTAGTTGTGGCGGCCTGCTCGGCACAGCCCGTTTCTGACAGTCAATTCATTACAGCAAAAAAAGCGCCCCAGCGGCGCTTTTTTCGTCGGCCGATTTTCTCCGCAGGCACAGCGCGCCGCCAACCGGGCGTTATGCTAGACTTAATATACACAGATCAACGAAAGGGGATGCGCACATGATCCAACACGTCGGTATTTTTTACAACGATCAAGCCGGCCATAGTCAAGCGGGGAAACTCGCCCAGCGATTGGCGACGAAAGCCGCAAAACAGGGCATCCGCTGTGATAAAATCACCGCGCCGAATGTGGAGTAGGCCATTACGGCGGTGGCTAAGGCGACGCACCGTTACGATGCCCTGGTGGCCATCGGCGGTGACGGCACTCTTAACCTCGTGGCGACCGCCTTTCTCCGGGCCCGGAAAACGGTGCCCCTGGGCATCATTCCTGGCGGCACCGTCAACAATCTGGCCCACCAGCTGGACATTAATCCGCTGACTGTGGTGGCGATGGACCAACTTTTGACGGCCATCCAGCAGGACCACACCGTCAGCATCGGCATCGGCCAGGCCGGTGACCACGCCTTCGTCAGCTCCCTGGTGTTCGGTGCGCTGGCGGACATTTCTAACCAAGTGCGGCAGACAGAAAAGCGCCGCTTCGGCCCAATTGTGTACGTGGCCAAGGGGCTGAAGCTGTTGGTGACGAACCGGTCGTACCGGATCGAACTAATTCACGACGGCACCACAGAAACGTCCCGGGTCTGGACTGGCTTGGTGACGACGACCAACGGGGTGGGGCGGGTACAATATATTCCTGACGACACCGCGGATACGCTCCACGTCTCGCTCCTGCACCACTTCCGCTGGGGCAACCTGCCCACCTACATCCATTATTTCCTGAACGGCCACTTCGACCAGGCCAAGGGCGTCACCTACTTCACGACCGAAGAGCTGCGGCTCGTTCCCGCCAGCACTAAGCACACCATTCGCCTGCGGCTGGATGGCGATAAGGGGCCAGCTCTGCCGATGACGATCCGCTGGCTACCCCGGTACATCCCCGTTCTGCTGCCGAAGCAGTGAGTCGGTGAGGAAGAAAATGTTTCAAGCCGTCATTTTTGACATGGATGGGGTCTTGATTGATAGCGAAGTGTTCAACTTTGAACGCCGCCTCGCGTATTTACGGTCCGTCGGCGTCACTCCAGGGACGACTGACATTCAAGACTTCCTTGGCCAATCGGCGGAAACCAAGTGGCAGCTGGTGGTGCCCGACCCAGCCGAACGCGCCCGCGTTCGGCCAGGGTTCTATCCTTACAAAGCCGCCCATCCCATCACTTACGCTGACCACGTCATGCCTGGCATTCAAGCAACCGCCCGGTGGCTTCACGCCCAGGGCATCCGCCTCGCCGTCGCCTCCGCCGGCAGTCGGGCAGAAATTGACCGCATGCTAACGGCCACCGGCCTAGCCCCATATTTCCAAGTGATTCTCAGCGGTACAGAACTCACCGAAAACAAGCCCAATCCCCAAATCTACCGCTTAGCCGTCACCCACTTAGCCGTCCCGCCAGCCGCTTGCCTCGTCATCGAAGACAGCCGCATCGGCATAACCGCCGCCAAGCGCGCCGGCCTCACCGTCTGGGCCTTACAACCGAAGCAGTACCACATCGACCAGTCCCAAGCAGACTGGCAATTCGCAGATTATGAGGCATTCCGCCGTCACTTCGCCGGCGTCCAGCGGTCGGCCAATCTGGGGTGATACGTTTTAGGTGTGTTTCGTCAGTGACTGCATCTTATCTTAATTGGTGAGTTTTATGCCACGGCTTTGGGTTGGATGGTTTCTCGCCGTGAACGGCAGGAGGGTGACGGAGGGCGGAGCGGATTTGGGCGTCAGTGGTGAAATTGGGGGTGTGACAAAACTTGTATTCCAACATGACTGAGTGTCAACGCGTAGCAAGCGGAGGCAAAACGGGCTCAGTGGTGAAATCATTCTTGGCGGCT
>NZ_KI271583.1:119931-126547 GCF_000469325.1 Schleiferilactobacillus shenzhenensis LY-73
TGGGTAAATTTTGTCACGTGCCCACCACTAGCTCCGCGTCGCCCGCCCAAATCCGCGCAGCCCGGAGTCACCCGGGTAACGCGTACGTTATTTCATCGCGCACCAAAAAAGCACCCCGCCCACAAAGGACGCGGTGCTTTTCTTAACGCTATGGAATCAGAACTTATTCCTGACCCGTGGCCTTCTTGACCATCTCAGCAACATCCGCATTGGATGTCATCTCATTGATGGCTTTGTCAGCCAGCTTCTTCATATCCTTCGTGTCCAACCGCTTCATCAAGCTGCGGACCTTCAGGACACTCGTCGCGGACATGGAGTATTCGTCCAATCCCATGCCGAGAAGCAGCGGGACCATGATGGGGTCGCCAGCGGCTTCCCCACACATGCCGGCCCACTTGCCTTCCTTGTGCGCGGAGTCGATCGTATGCTTGACTAAGCGCAGAATGGACGGGTTGTATGGCTGGTACAGGTAAGAAACGTGCTCATTCCCTCGGTCAGCGGCCATGGAGTACTGGATCAGGTCGTTGGTACCGATGGAGAAGAAATCGACTTCCTTGGCGAATTGATCCGCCAGAACAGCGGCGGCCGGAATCTCGATCATGATACCCGTTTGGATATCATCCGAAACCTTGGTGCCTGCTTTGACCAGCTTCTCTTTTTCTTCCAAGAAGATCTTCTTGGCCTGGCGGAATTCATCCAGGGTGGCGACCATCGGGAACATGATCCGCAGTTTGCCGAACGCTGACGCCCGGATGAGCGCCCGCAGCTGGGTGCGGAAGATGTCTTGGCGATCCAAGGAGATACGGATTGCCCGGTAACCCAAGAACGGATTCATTTCCTGCGGCAACGGCATGTAGGGCAGATGCTTGTCACCGCCGATGTCCATGGTGCGCACGACGACGGGCTTGCCGTTCATGTCCTGGAGAACGCTCTTGTAAGCTTCGAACTGATCGTCTTCAGTGGGCATCTCGTCGGAGTCCATATACAGGAACTCTGTCCGGTACAGACCAACGGCTTCGGCACCATTAGCGACAACGGCCTTCATGTCCTTCGGGGTACCGATGTTGGCGGCTACCGTATACTGCTTACCGTCTGCCGTGACAGAAGGCTGGCTCTTCAGTTTCTCCCACTCAGCCTTTTGGGCAGCAAATTTCTTCGCAGCGTCTTGGTACTGGCTGATCTGGTCCTGCGACGGATCGATGACAATGTCACCGGTCAAGCCATCGGCAATGACGGTGTCGCCATTCTTGATGTCTTTCGTCACGGATTCCGCACCAACGATGGCGGGAATCTCCAGAGAACGAGCCATGATCGCGGAGTGGGCGGTGCGCCCGCCGATATCGGTCACGAAGGCTTTGACGTATTGCTTATTCAACTGGGCCGTATCACTCGGCGCCAGATCGTGGGCAACGACAACGACTTCATGGTCGATCAAGGCGGGGTTGGGCAGGGTGACGCCGAGCAGGTGCGCCAGCACCCGCTTGGTGACATCCCGAACATCGGCCGCACGTTCTTGCATGTACTTGTTGTCTGTCATGGCTTCGAACGTGGCGATGAATTGATCTGATACAGCTGACATAGCCGCTTCTGCATTGACTTTATCGTCTTTGATCTTAGACTTGATCGCACCGATAAAATCAGGATCAGCCAAGATCATCATATGGGCTTCGAAGACTTGCGCCTCGTCGGCACCTAACGTTTCCTTGGCCTTGTCCCGAATAACTTCAAGCTCTGCGGTTGATTTATCCAGTGCATCTTGTAAGCGGCTGACCTCTGCATCAGGATCGCTGATCGTCTTCTTATCGAAGGACAGGTCCGGTTCCACTAACAAGTAGGCCGGAGCAACGGCAATACCGTCACTGGCGGCGATCCCTTTGAGGTGCTTACTCATTATTCAGCGAGTCCTTCTTTCTTCATCGTGTCGGCTACGGCAGCGATGGCATCCTTTTCATCCGCGCCTTCGGCAGAAATGGTCACATCTGCCCCTTGGCCAACGCCCAGGGACATAACGCCCATGATCGACTTCAGGTTGACAGACTTGCCCTTGTATTCCAAGTTGATGTCAGAGTCAAACTTGCTTGCCGTTTGGACCAGCAAAGTAGCGGGACGAGCGTGGATACCTGTGTCAGCAATGATGTGAAAATCGCGTTTTTCCATGATTCATATCTCCTTTTGATCAGTTAATTAACCACGTGAGGTGGTCGGGAAATGGCACGGCGAAAGCCCTACATTTCATCTTTCAGAGTACCATTTTTTACATGGTGATACAACCTTCAAGCCCGTTAAAAAGCACGATGGCCGTTAGTGTTTACCGCTTACATTGAACCGGTAAGTGATCGTTCCGCCGCGCTCGGCAGTGCCCACGATCTCGTTGCGCTGGGGAAAATCGGTCCAGACCGCTCGGAAGGCAAAGAAGTTTTCCGGCTTGATCGTAATCTCGTCGATTTTCCCCGCTACGAGCTGTTCTAGCGCCTGTTGGTAATCGGGCATGGAGAAGCGGCCTCCTTTCTGCACTCGTAAATCCACCTTCTATTATACGCCTCTGGCATAGGCACGTATGCGCTGCAACTCACAAATGGGTCGGCGGTTGCCGGGGTGGGCCAATGCGGCCAGCTGCACCGGCCGGCGGTCACTGTGCCTAAAAAAGCCTTGAAATATCGGCGATTTGCCCCAAGCGTTAGCACTTGCATCGTGAGAGTGCTAGTTGTATGATAATAAGCGTAGGTCGGAAAGAGGTTCCGACCAGTCAGAAAGGTGGCAAGCGTATGCTGTGTGACAACTGTCATAAGAATGAAGCCACGATCCATCTCTACGCCAGCGTTAACGGTCAGCGCAAAGAGATCAATCTTTGCCAAAACTGCTATCAGCTCCTCAAGAACCAGGCGCAGAATGGCGCTCGTGACGCCGTCCCGAATGATCCTTTCGGGTTCAGCAGCTTAAACGATATTTTTTCTGCCATGAATCCAGCCGCCCAAAACCAAGCAAACGAGAACTTCCAGCAACAGCGTCCCCAGACCCAAGCTGGTGGCCGAGGCGGACGCGGTAATGGCGGCGGTCTGCTCGGTCAATTCGGGGTCGATCTGACCGCCGAAGCACGGGAGGGTAAGATCGACCCGGTCATTGGCCGGGACAAAGAGATCGCCCGCGTGATCGAGATCTTGAATCGCCGGACGAAGAACAATCCCGTACTGATTGGTGAAGCCGGGGTCGGCAAGACCGCCGTGGTCGAGGGCTTAGCCCAAAAAATCGTCGACGGCGACGTGCCGGCTAAGCTTCAGAATAAGCGGGTCGTCCGCTTGGACGTGGTCTCCCTGGTGCAAGGCACCGGGATCCGCGGCCAGTTCGAACAACGGATGACGCAATTAATGGAAGAATTGAAGAAAAATAAAGATATTATCCTCTTCATCGACGAGATCCACGAAATCGTCGGTGCGGGCAACGCAGAAGGCGGCATGGATGCGGGTAACGTCCTGAAGCCGGCGCTGGCCCGGGGCGAACTCCAACTGGTGGGCGCGACCACCAGTGACGAGTATCGGACCATCGAGAAGGATTCCGCGCTGGCTCGGCGGTTACAGCCGATTCAAGTCGACGAACCCAGTGTCGATGAGACGATCAAGATCCTGCAAGGGATCCAGAAGCGCTACGAGGACTATCACCATGTTCATTACACACCAGAGGCGATCAAAGCCGCTGCGGAACTGAGCAATCGGTACATCCAAGACCGGTTCCTGCCCGACAAGGCCATTGACCTGCTGGACGAGTCCGGTTCCCGCAAGAACTTGACCCTGACGGTGGTCGATCCCGAGACCATTCAGGAGAAGATCGATGTGGCGGAGAAGGAGAAGCAGGCAGCCCTCAAGCAGGAAGACTACGAGAAGGCGGCTTACTACCGCGATCAGATCGATAAGCTCACCGACATGAAGAAGAAGGACACCGTCGACCCGAAGAATGAGCCGACCGTGACCGAGAAGGACATGGAGCAGATCGTGGAAGAAAAGACCGGCATCCCTGTCGGCCAAATCAAGGACCAGGAGCAGCATCAGCTGGTCAACCTGGCACCGGAACTGGAGAAGCACATCATCGGCCAGAACAAAGCGGTCGAAGACGTAGCCCGGGCGATTCGCCGCAACCGGGTCGGCTTCAACAAGTCCGGGCGGCCGATCGGGTCGTTCCTGTTCGTTGGTCCCACCGGTGTCGGCAAGACCGAGCTGGCCAAGCAATTGGCGAAGCAGCTCTTCGGTTCTGAGGACGCGATGATTCGGTTTGACATGTCGGAGTACATGGAAAAGTTCAGCGTTTCTAAACTGATCGGTTCACCTCCGGGCTATGTTGGTTACGAAGAGGCCGGCCAGCTGACCGAGCAGGTACGGCGTCATCCGTACAGCTTGATCCTGCTGGACGAAATCGAGAAGGCCCACCCGGACGTCATGCATATGTTCCTGCAAATCTTGGATGACGGCCGCTTGACCGACAGCCAAGGCCGGACGGTCAGCTTCAAGGACACCATCATTATCATGACGTCCAACGCTGGCCAAGCCAACCAGGAAGCCAACGTCGGCTTCGGTGCCGAAGTATCCGGGAAGACCCACTCTGTCTTAGGGTCCTTGAAGGATTACTTCCAGCCGGAGTTCCTGAACCGCTTCGACGGCATCATCGAGTTCAACTCCCTGACCAAGCCGGACCTGATGAAGATCGTCTCCCTGATGATCGCCGATACGAACAGCATGATCGCCGACCAAGGGCTGCACATCCACGTCACCGAACCGGTGAAGGAGAAGCTGGTGGACCTCGGTTACGATCCCGCCATGGGGGCCCGGCCGTTACGGCGGGTCATCCAGGAGCAGATCGAGGACAAGGTCGCCGACTACTACTTGGCTCATCCGGATGCCAAGGAGCTGGAGGCGCGTATGAGCGACGGCGAGATTACGATCAGTGCCGCCACGAGCGATGCCGCAGTCGCCAGCAAGTCGGATTCTGCGAAGCAATAACAGCAGTCAATGAAGCACACGGCCATCACTCAGCCAACCGGCTGGGGGATGGCCGTTTCTGTTCTCAAGCACCGTTTTTTGGTGTATGCTGAATTATACGCCAACCGTTATGGCAGAAAGCAGAACAGCTTGGTTTCGGCGGAAAGCGTTCACGCTTTCATGGTTCCCCCGGCCCGGTTTTTCTTCTATAATGGGTTAGTGGAAGGTGTTCATAGATAGGGGTGGAAAAGCATGCGTCTCATTGATATCACCAATAGTTATTCCCATCTGGTGGCGCAGCAGTTGTCAGCGACCGATGCTCAGTTTGTTAAGGTGTATTCACTGGGACCGACGACAGTCGTGTATACCCAGGCACCGACGCATCAGGAAATATTACTGACCAACGAGCGGCGCAACATTTTGGATGCAGAAATCGACTATGTCTTAGATAAACTGTGCAAGGCGAAACAGAGCGAAGTGGATCTGGTCCGCGGGCATCATCTGGCCGAGGTCTCGATCCCGATGGATATGCGGCGGACGGAGATCGTCTGAGCGCAGTGCAAATGTCGTAACGAGGAGGAATCAGCAGCGGTGACCCAAGTCGAAGAACACGGCCGGGTACCGGCGCGCCGAGAGTCACCGTTAAGTGTCGCCCCGGTGCGTATTGTGGTCCGTTATTTATCAGTTCTCGGCGAGCGGCTGCTGGCGGACACCCAAGTGACGGGGCCGGCCCACAGCCATATTGATTTGCCCTGGCGGGTGATTCGCGGATACAAGCTGGTCCGGGTAGAAAATTACGCGGAAGTTTTCCAACCCGTCCCGGGCGGCATCCGGATGATTTATATGGCCCAGAAGGCGGCCCCCGTGGTGGTGTACCATAAAAACGCTGAAGGTAATCTGATTGTGCCGCCCCAGTATGTCTCGGGCGACCTGAATGCCACGTATCACCTGCACCCGTTGTCTGGCAATCCTTTCCCCATCATCCAAGCCCCGCCCACGGATGCCGGGGTCTTCGGGACGAAGAGCAAGTCGGCCCAGTATGTCTATGACACGCTGCAGCTGATGCGTCTGCCAGTGGACAAGCAGCTGCTGATGCGGATGAATACGGCCGTCCGGCCATTTGCTGATCCATTGGCCCGGGAAGCCCTGCCCACGGCTTTGCCCGGCGGCTCCACCTGGCCCGTTTACCGGGCGGTGGTCGACCGGTTCAGCCGGGCGCAGTGGTACGATCTGGGCGGCGGTATCTGGGTGAAGCGGACGTCCCAGATGACGCTGCTCGGCCGGCCGTTGCCGATGCAGCCGCCGGAGCTGACACCGTTCAGGCATCGCGCCGAAGTCGTGAACCACACACAGAACGCGGTGTCGCTCTTTCAGTTCCCGCGGTTCGGGCAGGCGTACAAGACGATTCCGTCGGGGACGATGATCTCCACGACCGGTCTGATGGCTGACGACCAGGGCCGGCAATGGGTCGCCCTGGACAGCCAGCTGTTTATTTCCCGTTGGGACTTGTTACTGTTAGATTGAAAAAAGGACCGTCGCTACCAGCGCAGCGGCGGTTTTTGTGTGCCGTTCAGGGAGAAAAGTTGGCGTGGCCCGGCGATTTGGGCCCTCCGGCTGGCTGGGCGTGGAACGCCATGGGCACAACTTGA
>NZ_KI271583.1:126598-126885 GCF_000469325.1 Schleiferilactobacillus shenzhenensis LY-73
AAGCGCCCGCTAACAACAATTTCATGGCTGACGCCCGCCAGCCTCCGGGCCCAAATCGCCTACTTCCTATCCAATCGTGAGATTCTCGGTACCAGGACACATTCGGGGCAGGTGCTGCCCGCACTTTGTATGTACAGGCGATTGCCCTAAAGTTCAGGGAGGAAGCTGCCGGAATTTCGTGACGAGCGAGACATTTCCAGTCCCCGAGAATGTAGGGTGACGAAGGGCGCAGCAGATGGGGCTCAGCCGTGAAATTGTTGTTGGCGGCTTTGCCGCCTACAACAAGG
>NZ_KI271583.1:126969-133048 GCF_000469325.1 Schleiferilactobacillus shenzhenensis LY-73
AGCCAGACACTAACCTGCCCCCCAATCTGCGCAACCCTTCGTCACCCGGGTCAGAAAAAGAAGTATCTCCGTTTACAGAAAACACCGGCAATGCCCGCCCTGAAGCGGTTACCAGATGGACCGTATCAAAATTAATCAATTTTCGACAACTTTTTGTTTCCTTTCTGGAACTATTATGATAATCTTATCGTAACGATAAGTAACAACTGAAATGGTTCTAGAAAAGAGGTCCAATCATGCCCAGTGTAGCGGATTTGTTTCTTGATAAGACGGCGAACGACAAGCTCCAACTGTACACGGCGATCCTTGGCAGTCAGCCCGGGACGTACACCGTGCGCACTTTGGATGCGCGGTTTTGCGAGTATGGCGTGACCCGGGTGCGGTCGCTGGTGCGGCAGATCGACGATGATCTGCACCAGCTGCAATCCATGGACGCCACCTTTCTCAACAACGTCGGCGACGTGGAAGTGAGCGACGCGCTGCCGGCGGCCGAAGTGTACTTCCAATTCCTGATTAGCGGCAGCTTGGCGATGCAGGCGATGCGCTACATGCTGCACCATCCGGAGGGGACCATCGAGGCCTTCAGCAGTTCGGTGTACCTGTCGACGATGACGGTGATTCGGCGGTTGAAGCCGCTGGTGGATTATCTGGCGGCGCAATACGACATTCGCATCAACGTACGCCAGTTGGACTTCGTCGGACCAGAGCCGCTGATCCGGTACATGATCTTCAACATGCTGGTGGACGTCGGGGTCTGCTCGGCCCGCTATTACCGTCACCGCTATCCGGAGCTGGTGCCGCTGGTGCAGCGCCTGGCCGCGTACTTCAACGCGAATGCCGGCCCGCTGGTCATCCAGGAACGCCTGCTGATCGTGCTGGGGGTGAGCCTGGAGCGGGCGGGGCAGGGCTTCCCCATTACCGAGACGATGGTGCCGGACCTGTGGTTCGACTTGCCGGAGAAACGGCAGCTGGCCGGTATTCTGGCCGCCCACGAGCTGGCCCATGCCGACACGGAGCTGGCATTTGCCGGCTTGGCGATTTTCTCCGGGCCAGTCGTCCTGGCGGCGAGTGACCGGATCCACGCGCTGGTCGCCGCCCGCTTGGCCCAGAATGCCGATCAGTGGGCCGCGCTGACCAACGAGATGGGGGCCGCACTCATTGAGAAGATTGGGGCTGAACCGGATGCAGAGCGCTGGAGCGTGCTCCTGGCGAACACTTACCTGATCCTCATCCCCGTCTGCTTCTTCCAGCAGCCGCTGCCGGTCCTTTTCCCGCTGCTGCGGACGCAGCTGGTGCCGAACAACCGCCACTACCAAGACTTGCACCGGACTCTGCGGGCGTTTTGGGAGAAAGTGGCCCGGCGTAAAGATTGCGTCTGGCTCCACGGGACCCTCAGTCAGGTGACGAACCTGCTGACGTACCTTTTCTGGCCCGCCTACCGGGCCCATTACACGACCCACCGGTTGCGGGTCAGCCTGCGGATGGGGCTAAGCTACCACCTGCAGCAGCCGGTGCGGACGCTGCTGGAGCACATCCCGCTGGTGAACATGGTGCCCTATGATGCGGCCAATCCGCCGGACATGCTGATTGTATCCACGCCGCGCTACGTCCCAGAGAATTGGCGGGGGGCAGTCTTCCATTTTGGCTTGGGCTCGGCCAGCAACGATACGCAGCAGCTGCATACGCTGATTGAACAGGCCTATGCAGAGAAAAACGCCATCGATTAGCCATGTCATCTTGCAATACCCCTCAGCTTTGCTAAACTGATACAAAAGCAGGAAGCAGGCGGTTGGATGGATGATGAGTTAACGTGGCGCAGCGGGTTCAAGGATGTTTTACCCACTATTTTTGGCTATATCGGGATTGGCTTGGCTTTCGGGATCATTGCGAAGGCCGGCCATTTTTCGGTTCTGGCAGCCGTCTTGATGTCGCTCATTGTCTACGCCGGCTCCGCCCAGTTCGTGATGGTCAGTATGCTCGCCGCTGGCAGTCCCATTGGGGCCATCGTCCTTTCCACCGCCTTGATCAACGCCCGCATGGCGCTGATGAGCATGACCGTGGCCCCCTTATTACAGGAAGAAAGCATGCTGCAAAACATTACTGCCGGGACACTGCTCACCGATGAGACCTTCGCGCTGACGATGAATAAACTGAACCACACCGGCCACACACTGCACAGCCGCTGGCTCCACGCCGCCAACATCGCTGCTTATCTCGTCTGGGCCGGGGCCACGCTGGCCGGGGCGATGCTTGGTCAGCTGATCCCCAATCCGGCAGATCTGGGTCTCGACTTCGCCGTCGTCGCCATGTTCATCGGCCTGCTGTACCTCCAGATCATCACCGACCGCACCCATCCCCGCCGCCGGCAAGTGGGGCTGGCGGTGTTCGTGGCGGCCTTAATGGTCGTCCTCATGCGCTTCATGCCGGGCAACCTGGCCATTCTAGCGGCCACCGTGATCGGCTGCCTCGGTGGAATGGCGGTGAAGCATCGTGACTAAGACCGTCTTTTTCGCCATCCTATTGAGCGGCATCGCCACGTGGCTGATCCGTGTTCTGCCGTTCATTCTGGTCAAGCGGTTCACATTGCCCGCTTGGCTCATCGACTTTCTCAGCTATGTCCCCGTCGCCATTTTGACGGCCATTTACGTGGAGAGCCTCCTGACGTATCACGCCGGCCGCTGGCCCAGCGTCAATCTGCCGAACCTGCTGGCATCCGGCCCGACGTTCCTCGCGGCGATCGTCTCGAAGAACCTGCTGGTGATCGTGATCGTCGGTATCGCCTCGATGGCGGTCCTGCGTGCCCTGGGCTGGGGCTGAAGACACCAGGGAGAAAAGATTTGTTGCCATCTGCGGGCGCAGCGAGCGGATAGGAAAGAATGAGTCGCTTCCCCGTTCGCTGAGGCTGCAAAGTTAACGACGTGCGCCTTTCTCGGCGGACGTTTTTTCTTGTCAAAAACTTTTCTGAAAAAAGTTGGCCGCCCCCCTTGTATCTTTCTGACTACAGTTGTAAACTAAGAATTGTTGAAAGGTTACAAACGTAAACGAGGAGGTCAAACCCCATGCTAGACGAACAACACGTGGCCATTACCGATTCCGAATGGGAATTGATGCGGGCCGTCTGGACGCTTCACCGAGTATCCACCCGGCAGCTGATCGATATCATGCAGAAGGAACGGCACTGGGCGGATTCCACGACCAAGACGATGCTGCGGCGGCTGATCAAGAAGGGCGCCATCACCCAAGTGGGAGAGACGCGGCCCTATGATTATGTGCCCGCAGTGAAGGAACAGGATTCCATGGACACGGCGGCCCAGGACCTGTTCGACCACATGTGTGCGATGCGCACGGGGAATACCTTAGCGGCTGTCATTGAAAGCCGCGACCTTTCTCAAGCGGACATCGCCAAATTACAAAAGATACTGAACGAAAAAGCCAAGACGGCGCCCGAGATGGTCGCCTGCAATTGCCTGCCCCAAGGGATGGGCGCGGATTGCATGACTGAAGGAGGAGAACGCAATGGCCAGTAATGAGAAGACACCCGGCATGGCCGGGATGGACCACAGTAAAATGGGCCATGATATGAGCAAAATGGACCACAGCAAGATGGATCACGACATGAGCAAGATGGACCACGACCACATGGAACACAACATGGCCGGCATGGATCACGGCCAGATGACGCATGACATGAGCGGGATGGACCACAGCCAAATGGCCGGCATGGATCATGACCACATGGCGATGGACCACGGCAGTATGGCCGGTATGGACCACAGCCACATGGACATGAGTCACATGGATCACGGCGACATGGGCGATATGGACATGAGCGGCGGCGACATGATGATGCACGGTGGCCACATGATGCATATGGGCAACCTGAAGCAGAAGTTCTGGGTGTCCTTGGTGCTTTCTCTGCCGGTGCTGTTCCTGGCGCCGATCATGGGCCTGAACCGGCCCGTGTTCAACTTCAATTCCGTTATCCAAGACTGGGTGGTCGTGCTCTTCGACACCATCATCTTCTTTTACGGCGGCAAGGTCTTTCTGCAAGGGGCCAAGGCTGAACTGGAGAGCAAGTCGCCGGCGATGATGACCCTGATCGCGATGGGCATCACCGTGTCGTATGTCTATAGCCTCTACGCGTTCGTCGCCAACAACTTCCTGCACCCGAACACGATGGTGATGGACTTCTCCTTCGAACTGGCCACATTGATCTTGATCATGCTGCTGGGGCACTGGATAGAAATGAACGCCGTCATGGGCGCTGGCGATGCGCTGCAGAAAATGGCCCAATTGCTGCCTAAGACGGCCCATCTGCTGACCGCCGACGGCCACACCCAAGACGTGGCCGTGAGCGACTTGCAGGTTGGTCAGAAATTCCAAGTGCGCGCTGGCGAAAGTATTCCGGCCGATGGTCAAGTCATCGACGGGACATCCACGGTCAACGAGTCGCTGGTGACCGGTGAATCCGCCGCTGTCGCTAAGAAATCCGGCGACAAGGTGATCGGCGGGGCGACCAACAACGACGGCACCCTGACCGTCGCCATCACCGGGACCGGCAAGTCCGGCTACCTGGCGCAAGTGATGCAGCTGGTACAAAGTGCCCAGCAATCGAAGTCCAACGCCGAAAGCAAAGCCGACGTTGTCGCCAAGTATCTGTTCTACGCGGCTCTGACCGTCGGGATCATCGCTTTCTTTGCCTGGTTACCGCAAGGTTTGGACGTGGCTTTCTCCCGGATGGTCACCGTCTTCATCATTGCCTGCCCCCACGCCCTCGGCTTAGCGATTCCGCTGGTCGTGGCCCGCTCCACGGCCATCGGTGCCCAAAATGGGCTGCTGATCCGCAACCGGCAGGCGATTGAAGCCAGCACCCAGATCAGTCATGTGCTGCTGGACAAGACCGGTACTCTGACAGAAGGTAAATTCACCGTCAACGCGCTGATTCCGGCCAACGGGACGGATAAGAATACGCTGCTCAGCCGCTTGGCGGCCCTGGAGAGCAACTCGACTCACCCGCTCGCCCAGGCCATCGTGTCTGCGGCGAAGGCCGCCAAGCTGGATTACCAGCCGGCTGCTGATACCCAAAACATGCCCGGGGTGGGTATCCGCGGGACCATTGCCGGTGATGCGTATACGATCGTCAACGCCAAATACTTAACAGACCATCAAATCAGCTTTGATACGCAGGCTGCCGACGAGTGGTCTGGCAAGGGCAATTCCGTCAGCTTCCTGCTGCAAGGGACGACCGTTCTCGGCATGGTTGCTGAAGGCGATACGATCAAGCCGGGCGCCAAGAAACTGATCAAGGGCCTGCAAAAGCGCGGTATCACCCCCGTCATGCTCACCGGGGACAACCCCAAGGCGGCGGCCCACGTCGCTGCGCTGCTGGGTTTGACCGAGTACCACGCCGGCCTGCTGCCGGAAGATAAACAAAAGCAGATCAGTGCCTACCAGGCCGCCGGGAACCATGTCATCATGGTCGGCGACGGTGTCAACGACGCGCCCAGCCTGGCGAAAGCCGATATCGGCATTGCCATCGGCGCCGGCACGGACGTCGCCATCGACTCCGCCGACGTGGTGCTGGTGAAGTCCGATCCGCAAGATATTCTTCACTTCTTGGACTTGGCGAAGATCACCAACCGGAAGATGGTCCAGAACCTCTGGTGGGGGGCTGGCTACAACATCCTGGCGCTGCCTATGGCCGCCGGTGTCCTGGCCTTCGCCGGCATCATCCTGGACCCGGCCGTTGGGGCCATCCTGATGTCCTTATCCACCGTCATCGTGGCAATCAACGCCATGGGCTTGACGGCAGCGAAGATTCAGACGAACGAGTAACCTGTTCTAACGGGTAAAAATGAACTGGCCGACTGCTGGCACGTGATGCGTGTCTGGCGGTTGGCCAGTTTTTTTGTGGGGAGAAAGATGCGCGAGACCCGGCGATTTGGGCCGATACGGCGTTGTGCTTCGCACTGCCGCCTCGTGAATCAGGAGATGATTCGCGAGACCCGGCGATTTGGGCCCCCCGGCTGGCTGGGGCTGGAACGTAGCGGGCACGGCTTGAAGCCTTTTGACAAAGTGC
>NZ_KI271583.1:133535-150168 GCF_000469325.1 Schleiferilactobacillus shenzhenensis LY-73
CTTGGCACGGCGCCCTGGCAAGTTTTGTCACGTGCCCACGGCTAGCTCCGCAGGACCGGCTTCGCACTAGCTTCGCGTCGCCGCCCCCGCCCGCGGAGCCCTCCGTCACCCGGGCCAAAGCCAGACACTAACCTGCCCCCAATCCGGACACCACAAAATCACCCGGGCCAGCGCAAGACATTACCCCAGCCCGTTTTTTCTCTCTACCGCCCGCGAATAAGGTACAATAGCCTTATCACATCATTGAGGTGGCAGAATCGTGAAGCAGCCAAATACGCGCAAGGAAGTTAAGCAGCAAGAACAGCAGGAAGAAAGCTGGGGCAAGTGGTGGCTCCAGACCTTCGCCATGGCCCTGGTCTTCGTTGGTATCGTGACGCTGATGTTCACCTTCGTCCTGGCCAACGATCAAGTCTCAGGGCCGTCCATGCAGCCCACGTTTGAAGGCAACGACCGGGTGATTGCGTTACGCCACGACCACATCGACCGCGGCGACGTCGTCATTCTGCAAGCGCCGGATGAGGCTGGGGTGCTGTATATTAAACGGGTCATCGGTCTCCCCGGGGAAACAGTGGCCTCAAAAAACGATGTGATGTATATCAATGGCAAAAAGTACGCGGAGCCTTTTCTCAACAATTCGTTGAAAAAGCAGGCGAACCTGGCAGGCGACTTGTACACGGAGAACTTCACCCTGCAATCCAAGGGATTGGGGAAGAAAGTGCCCAAGGATTCTTACTTCGTCATGGGGGACCACCGGCCGGTCTCCAAAGACGGGCGGTCTTTCGGCTACGTCAAACGAAGTGCCATCGTTGGCGTGGTCAAGCTGCGTTACTGGCCCCTGAATCGGTTGAAATGGTTTTAATCAAAAGAGCCTTAGCAGGCCGCGACGTTGATGTCGGGGGCTGCTAAGGCTCTTTCTTTAATTGCGGGGCTTGGACCGTCGCGGTATCGCTGCCGTAGTAGCTGAGAAACGGGAAGGTGATGGTCACCGCAGTACCTTTGCCCGGTGTGGACGTCACGGTCAGCTCGTGGCCGAGCCGCTGAGCCATAGTATGGGCGAGGTAGAGGCCCAGTCCGGTAGCCTGGGCGTTGACGGCGCGGCCGTTTTGGCCGGTGAAACCTTTCTGAAAAATTCGGGGCAGGTCGGCGGGGTCGATGCCCACGCCCGTGTCAGCGATGCGCAGCCAGGTGGCATTCTTGGTCTGACCGGCGGTAATGGTAATCTTGCCGCCGGCGGGCGTGTATTGAACACTGTTGGCGAGGATCTGGTTGACGATGAAGAGCAGCCACTTGTCGTCGGTGAGGACCTGGTAGTCTTGGTCGAACATGGAGAGCTGCAGGTGCTTGCCGAAGAAACTGTTCATCTGGCTGCGCAGGGCAGTGCTGACGATCTCCCGCAACGCGTGGTCCCGCAACAGGTAGTCGTTGGCAAAGCTGCTCAGGCGGGAATAGTAGAGGACCTCGGCGACGTAATGGTTGACCCGCTCCAACTGGGTGGTGATGTCGGTGTAGGTCTGTTCGTCCACCTGGTCCTGGAGCTGGTCGCTGGTCAGCTGCAAACCAGCCAGGGGCACCTTGATGTCGTGGACCCAGCGGGTGATGAAGGCCTGCTGGTCTTCCTGCTGCTGAAGCAGCTGGTCCGTGGCTTGGCGATGCAGTTCCAGAATCTTGTTCACGTAGTCTTCCAGATACTGCTGAGCCTCGTTCTGGGCCCCTTTCAGCGGCCAGTTCAAGGCGTCCGGCCCGGCATCCATCCGCTGCTGAATGCTGCGGTACCACTGAGCCCGGTAGAAATACACCCCGACCATGAAGATCAGGAAGAAAACAGTCAAGAGGATGTCCAGGTAGACGAGGGTCGGCCAGGACAGCAGCCGTTGGCCGGGGGACAGCCACAGCAGCAAGTCAGCGACCAGCAAGCCAGCCACCCAGAAGAGCATGTGGGGCAAGTGGTCTTGCAAGTATTTGCGGACGTTCATCAGGGAATCACGTAGCCTTTCCCGACTTTGGTCTGAATCAATGTCGCTAAGCCGGCATCGGCCAGCTTTTTGCGCAGCCGGTTGATGTTCACGGTCAGCGTGTTGTCATCAACGAAGTGTTCGTCTTCCCACAGCGCGCGCAGCAGGCTGGGCCGGGAGACGAGGGTGCCGTGGCGGCGGATGAGGTATTGCAGGAGCTTGTATTCGTTCTTGGTGAGATCCACGTTTTTCCCGGAGACTTGTACGGATGAATCCTCCAAGTTGAGGGTCACGCCGCCGTATTCGAGAATCTTCGAGCTTTGGTTGCTATAATGGTAAGTACGCCGGAGCAGGGCGTTGATCTTGGCCAGCAGGACGGAGGCGGAGAAGGGTTTCTCCACGTAATCGTCAGCGCCGCTGTTCATGGCGGAGATCATGTCCATATTGCTGTTCCGGGACGAGATGAAGATGACCGGCACCTGGGAATCCGCGCGGATCTGGGTGTTCCAGTGGAAACCGTCGTGGCCGCCGGGCAGGTTGATGTCCATGAGCACCAGGTCGGGCTGATGGGCCACGAAGACACCCAGAACATCCGTGAAGTCGGTGACCATGATGGGCTGCCAGCCGGCATCGGTGACTGCTTGGGCGATATGCCGGCTGACGGTGGGATCGTCTTCCACGATCAATATTTTGAACACGTTGCCGCCTCCTTTAATTACTGCTCCTATCCTACCGATTTCCCTCACCTATGACAAGAAAGGACCACCCGTATGGCACTCGTTACTGTTCAAGGTTTGACTAAGATTTTCGGCCACCGCCTGCACCCGGTGCGGGCGCTCAACGGCCTCACCTTCTCGGTGGAGAAAGGAGAATTCGTGGGCATCATGGGGCCTTCTGGCGCCGGTAAAACGACGCTGCTCAGTATTATTTCGACCATTGACGTGCCCACCAACGGGACGGTCACCGTGGCCGGCACCGAGGTGACCCACCTGCGCGGGGATAAACTGGCCCGGTTTCGGCGGGCCAACCTGGGCTACGTCTTCCAAGACTTCAACCTGCTGACGGGCATGACGGTGCGGGAGAACATTCTGCTGCCTCTGACCATCGGCAAACATGCTGTTGCTAATGCCCAGGAGCGGTTGAACGCGGTCCTCAGTGTGACTGGGCTGACGAATTTGGCCCAGCGCTACCCAGAAGAGCTTTCCATCGGCCAGCAGCAGCGGGTGGCCGTGGCCCGGGCCCTGATCACCGAACCAGCCCTGGTTTTTGCCGATGAGCCCACCGGGGCGCTGGATTCCAAGGCCGCCACCGAACTGCTGCGCTACCTGACCACGATCAATCAGGAGTGGCACACGACGATTATGATGGCCACGCACGATGCCTTTACCGCCAGTTACTGTTCACGGGTGATCTTCATTAAGGATGGCATGCTGTTTGCAGAAATCCGCCGCTCCGGCGAGCGGCAAGCGTTTTTCGACGCCATTATCGATATGCAGGCGACCATTGGCGGAGGAGGTCACTGGCATGAAGGGACGCGCTAAGCGGAAGATCATCGGGCGGATCCTGCACCACAACATCCTGTTTTGGCTGTCCACGGTCTTTTTGGTGGCGGCCTTCTACATCCTGATGAGCGGTTACGCCGTGGCCGCGACGTGGACTCAGCGGACCCAGAATATTTTTGTCGTCGCCGCCGTGCTTAGCGGGCTTTTCTTCACGTTCTTCTTCTATTATGGGCAGCGTTATATTCTGCGCCAATACCGCCAGGAGGTGGCGCTGTACCAGTTGTGGGGGATCACCCGCCGGCGGCTGTATGGCGGCATTCTCTGGCTGAACGTCCTGCTGCTGGGGCTGGTGCTGGGGCTCGGTCTCTTCTTCGGAATGCTGTTCATGCCCCTGGCCGTGCTGCTGCTGCAGCGCTTCATGGGCATGGCGACCCGCTTCGTTGGCCCCTGGTCGACCACCGCGGTCCTGGCCACGGTAGCGACCTTCGCGGGCACGGGACTGCTGACCCAGGTGGGCTTGATCCACGCTATCCACGCCCTTCAGCCGGTGACCTTGCTGCACGGGGAGAAAAGCACCCGCTTGACGCGCCGGCGCGGGCCTTCTGGTCTATTTGCGCTGTACGGCGTCGTCGCCACCACCGGCGGGTTTTGGATCGCCCGTCGGTTCTGGTGGCTGATCATGGTCGGCCGCGATAACAGCGGCATGGGGTTCGTGGGCTGGCTGCTGGCGATTCTAGTGCTGGTGGTCAGCGGCGAGTACGCCGTGATTCGCTCCGGCCTGCCGTGGCTGTTCACGAAACTGCGCCGGCTGCCCCGCTGGCCGTTAAAAAATAACCGCCTGCTCCGCCTGACGCGCTTGACGCGGCAGTTTCGGGAACAAGCGGCGGTGATTTGGCTGGCGGCGGTGCTCTTGGCGGTGGTGGTGACCTGGGCGGGTCTGCTGACCACGACCGTCAGCGTCACCAGCCGGGATGCCGTGAACCAATCCCGGATGACGTTTGTCACCACCAGTAAGCAGGCGTGGCAGGATCTGGACAACGTTCTGACCCAAGCGGGTATCACGAATCTTACCCGGCGGCGGACGACGTACAAAGTCCGGGTCGCCAATTATGAACTATTGAATCACCAAACGGGCAAGACCCAGGCGTATAGTTCGGCGGCGGCCATCATGCCCCTCAGTGAATACCAGCGCCTGCAACAGGTCCAGCAGCTGCCGCCGCTGCCTGAGCTGCGCGGCAATGAAGTTGCCACGGGGGACGTCTACAGCAGTTCCATGAGCGTCATGTACGCCACCGGCGCCCGGCTGACGCTGAATCAACCGGGCATTGGCCCCCTGCGGCGGGTCGCCCCGCTGGCGCCGGCGCCCTACACGAATGGGGCAGAGTCCCCAACTTTGCTGCCAGATATACAAATGGTGGTGAGCAACAGCGTGTGGCAGCGATTGACTGGCGAACAGCACCTGACCCTCTATGGCGTCCAGGTGAACACTGCGCTGTCAGCCGCCCGCACCCGCGTTTTGCTGGCAAAGCTGCGGGCGAGCTACCGCGTTTCTTACTATTCAGCCCACACCCGCCAGCAGGTCACGGTACAGACCAGTCGCGCGGAACGGGCGGAGGCGATCCTGGCGGCGCCGATTATTCAAGAGAACTTCCGCCGGGGCGTGGGCATCGACATCTTCATCGGCTGCGTCTTGAGTGTCGTCATTCTGTTTGCTGTGAACAGCATGCTGACCATGCGGGCCTGGGCAGACCGGGAAGCCGGGGTGGATCTGTTCTTTGCGTTAGGGATGACGGCGACTGAAATTCGGCAGGGCCAAGACTTTGAACTGGTCTGGCGGTATGGGCTGCCGGTGGCGATTGCCGCCATCAACGCTGTCTTTGCGCTGCAGATGCTGTGGGCGGTGACCATCACCACCCAATCGGTGATTCTGTTCCTGCTGGTCCTGGGGGCGGTCGCCGTTGTGTCCGGGCTGTTCTTTATGCTTTCGGCGCAGCTGGTCCGGCGTTCTGTTGTGCCGCGTTAGCCTTTTCTTCGGTCACATAGACATGGGCGAAGAAGCCGCTGACGCTATGCCGGCTGCGGTCAATGAAGTCCAGCATGGTTTGCGGCGCCGCGTCCCGCAGGTGGCCGCCAACGATGGGCGGTTCCTGGACGGCCAGGATGATCAGCCAGGCACGTTTCTCCCCGTCGCTCTCGCCGACCCAGACGCCGGCGGCGCCGACGCTGTCCATGAGAGAGGTGAGAAAGGCGTCGTCCAGCGCGTGCCGGAACAGAACGTCGTCGGTGCGCTTGAAGTGCAGGTACCAGAAGTGGAAATAGTCGTCCGGGCCAAAGTGGCCGAGCTGGTTGGTCTCGGTGTAATAGAGGGCCGATGGAAATTGTGGTAAGGTGCGGGTAGTGGCGCTGTAAAGTACCGCGTCACCGTCATCGTGCCAGGGCACCAGGATCTGGCTGCTGGTCAGCGCATGCTGCTTGGTCTTTAGATAGGTGGCCGACCCGAGGACAGTCATTAAGGTAGTCAATTGAACCATCTCACAATCTAATCAATTTGGAGGCTTGGGACTATGCAATTTCAAGTATTAGGATATTACGGCGGTTATCCCACTGCGACGGGTGGGACCAGCGGGTATCTGCTGCGCAGCGGGACCACGAATGTCCTGCTGGACGCGGGCAGCGGGGTGCTTAGTGCATTGGAGAAGGTGATGGACCCGCTGCAGCTGGACGCGGTCGTCTTATCCCACTACCACCACGACCATACCGCCGATGTCGGCGTTTTACAATATCTATGGCAGTTGAAACCAGGGGCTAAGAAAGAACCGCAACTGCCGATTTACGGCAATACGCAGAATCCCATTGAATTTGCCACACTCACCTGGCCGGGTGCTACTGTAGGCCGGCCTTATACGGACAATTCACCTCTGACCATCGGCAGCCTGACGTTTACCTTCCAGCGGACGATTCATCCAGTCCCAGCGTTCGCCATGCGCATTACGGATGCCGACAGCGGCCACGTGCTGGCCTTCACGGCGGATACCCGGTATTACCCGGAATTGGCCGATTTCGTGAAAAACGCCGACGTCTTGATCACGGACACCAATTTCTTGAATGGCCACCAGGGACCGGCGTGGCACATGACCGCTGGCCAATCTGGCGAGTTAGCCAAGAACGCCAAGGTGGGCCGCTTGCTGCTTTCCCACTTACCGCAAACCGAATCTTTAGCTGAATTAAAGAAGCAGGCGGAAGAAACCGCTGGAACGATTAAGGTCGCATTAGCGAGCGATAGTGAAGGCTGGGAATTGGTCTAGAGTGATATAACGATGTTTATTTCACTTCGATGACGATGTCCATAAATATAGGCATTTTCCTCTGAAATGGGAATTTGTACGTACAAAACACGGCGGAACCGCCTGATAGCGTCACTTTCTTTGCAGTTCAACATTTGCGCAAGGAACAACACTTTTTGGCAGTGAACGGTGACCCAAGGTGGGACAGTACCCTTTCTGTCCCACCTTTTCGTGTCGTTTAAACCAAAATTGTATAGCCAATTTTCTTGTACTTGTGTATAATGACAGTGTACTCAAGATTAATCATTGTCACAGGTAGAGGGGGTCCTGCACCATGGTGACACTGTTCATTTCGCCGAGCTGCACATCTTGCCGGAAAGCGCGAGCTTGGCTTCAGCAACACAACATTCCCTTTGTGGAACGCAATATATTCACTGACCCGTTGAACAAAGCCGAGATTCTGAACATTCTGCGGATGACGGAGGATGGCACGGAGGAGATCATTTCGACGCGCTCCAAAGTTTTTGCTGAATTAGGAATCAATTTGGATGATTTAACGATCGATGAATTACTGGATCTGGTCCAACAACACCCGGGTCTGCTCCGGCGGCCAATCATTTTGGACGACAAACGGTTGCAGGTTGGGTATAACGAAGACGAGATCCGCCGGTTCCTCCCGCGCTCTGTACGCGCCTTGGAACTGCACCAGGCTCAGCTGATGGCGGGGTTTTAAGACATCAGGTAAGCAAGTAAAAGGAGAAAAGTCCTATCTATAGGGCGATTCGAGGGAGACAGTCACGTCCGGGGGGATGGGGCTGTTTTTTTATAGAGGGCGCAGGCGGGCGCTTAGGCCACCTGGGCTGAGTGGCCTTAAGCCATAAATCCCCGTACTTGGGATTTGTGGCTTAAGGTCCTTAGACCATGGTGGCCTGCCCGCCGGAGCCCGTTTGCGGGTACTCCAGCCCGCACTTGGGATTTGTGGCTTAAGGTCCTAGACCACGGTAGCCTGCTCGGCGGAGCTTCTCTACGCAGCCTCTCCCGCACCCAAAAGCGGCCGCGCGAAGCGCAACGCTGTAGCGCGAAGCGCCACGCTGCATCCGCCTCTAGTCGGAGACACAGCCCACCGAAGTGCGTTACAATAGGAACAATTGATGTGAAACGCTCGTGCCCCCGGGTACTTGACGACCGGGTGTTTCTGCATTACTATGACGGGTACTGTGAATTGGGCATTTTTTCAGCACACTGTTATAATTAGTGTGTTGAAACGTGTTACGCAGTTCCTGGAAGCGAGGTGCATCCGGAATGGAAATGGAACGAATCAATAATGATACGATTCGGGTGATACTGGGCAGCGACGATCTCGCCGAGCGGGGCGTTACTGTTCTGGACTTGCTGGGCAACCGCAAGCAGATCGAACGCTTCTTCTACAGCATATTGGAAGAGGTAGATAAGGACCACACGTTCGTCAGCAACGATGCTGTGACCTTCCAAGTGATGCCCAACAAGAATGGCTTGGAGCTTCTGATCAGCAAGGGCGATCGGGACGATGACGACGAGCAGCAGCCCCACGCCACGCCTGTTCGGCACCGGCAAGCCGCTGCCCAACGGCCGGATGACGAGGATGTGTCCGAGTTTGTGAAACGACAATTAGGCGGCTATGACGATTCCAGTGAACCGAGTCAAGCCGAATCCGGCGGCACGAGTCGTCAGCGTTTCGGTAACAAGATGGTCACTAAGGTCTTGGCCTTCGATGATTTCGAGGATATTGTCGCGTTAGCTGATGTGCTGAGCGACGACGAGCTGGATGTGGATCTCTATTCTTACAAGCATAAATATTACTTGGTTTTCTCGCTGCCTGATCAGGATCTCCTGGATATGACCCGGGAAGATTACCTGGCCGTGGCCAACGAATACGGTCAAGAAGTGCAGAACGTGACGCCGGAGCTTCTTTCTGAACATGGCAAGAAGCTGATGACGAAGAGTGCGCTGCACCAAGTGGCCCATTTCTTCGGGCAAGCGACAAAGTAAAGGAAGTCAATCTTTCCAAAAACCAGTCAGCGTTTTTCACTGACTGGCTTTTTTTGCGTAATTTAATTCGTGAGGAGTGATCATGGATGAAAATTGCGTTGAATCGCGTCGATGAGTTACAAATTGCGGCCAGTGCGGCGTGCCAACCGTGCCCGCCTTATCGCTGCTGCGACTGCGGCGGCGCGGTGGTGCTCCGGCGCCGCCGCCGGCAATGGTATTTCTGCCACGCCCCGGGCCAAAAGCGGCATCTGCCGGAGAGCGCGGACCACTTGGCGGGAAAGGCCGCCTTGACTGCGTGGCTGGCCGCCGGCGGGCTGGCGCCGGAGAACGAGCGGGTAATTCTGGCCGGGGAGCAGCGAATCGATGTCTGTGTGCCGGACCTGCTGCTGGCAGGGGAGTATCAGTGCAGTCCGCTGACGCTTGGAGAATTGACCCGCCGCCACGATAGTTACCGAGAGGCCGCCTGGCGGGACTGGTGGGTACTGGGGGAACGGTATGGTCCCACCGGCCGCTGGCCGGGTCAGACAGCTCAGTTCTGCCAGTACAGTCCGGCACTTGGTTTCTATGTGTATGTATTGAGAAAGCCATTCACAGAACTCGAATTATGGCACCATCTCGCCCGTGCGCCGCATATGGCACAATGGCTGGCGGGCGGGGTCGACCGGTTTCCCCTCGCGCAGGACTGGGCAGTCTTCCAGCGGTGGCACAACCGGGTCCGGCCAGCGCCGGTGCTGCCGGGCATCAGTGTGCCGGCATGGCGCGACCGGCTGGCGTGGCAAAGCCAGCGGCGAGATCCCCGTGTTCAGCGGCTGGTGCAGCAGCTCTACCGGCAAGGCAAGCAGCTGACCGCGATCCCAGCGTGGTGTTTTCCCACCCGGCCACTGCCGCCGGTTTTTGCCGGCTCGTTTTTCAATTGGGCTATCCAAACGTGGCTGGGCGTTGCAGTGCCGCCCGTGCCCCAACTCGCGGCGCCGCTGTTTACTCCGGCAGAGCAAAAAAAGTGGGCCGGTTTCCCGGCCCGCTGGTTAGCGCAGCAGCATCAATTATAAGACGTGAAAGTGACGGCGAGACTGAATCGTCTTGGTCGCCGACAAGTCGCCGGCGTGGGAGAACAGCCCCCGGATAATATTTTCGTTCGTACAGCCAGCGACCAGCAGCCCGGCGTGGTCAATATCCTTAGCGTAGTCAAACAGGACCATGGATGGGGCGATCTCGACGCCCATCCGGGTCGCGGCGGCCAAATCTTTTTCATAACCGCTCTGGACGTAAGGACTGTGGCGGTCATCCCAGAACATGGCGCTGTCGACCCCTGCAGCGCGCAAGCCTTCTTCTACGAGTGCCGGAGTATATGCCCGGTCGTGTTCGTTGATGGCCGACTGAATGAAGAGCAGGAATTCGCGGGCTTTCTTCGTGCCTTGGAAGCTGGCGGCCTTGAAGTCCAACGCCACGCTGTAAGCCATCTGGTTGATCTTGTTCTGCGCGGTGAGATCGTTGGCGGGAATGTGCTTCAATTCCATGTAGCGCTTGACGATCTTCAGGTTAACCAAAGGGATAAATGAGTAGTGGACCGTATCAGGATAATCGGCAATGGCTTTGAGGGTCGAGCGCTCAGCGGACAAACATTCGATGCCGATGGGGTTAACGAAGAGAAAAATCTCGAGCACGAGAATACCTCCAATTCTAGACAAACCATGGGGTAACAACGGATTGAACCACGGGATTGACTACCTGCATGATACCTTATTTTGACAAAAGAGTGTTGCAACTTGCTCGCTGTGTTTCATATGTAGGCAGACGGCCCGGTCAGGGGGGCACACCGTGATGTACCGCCGTTCCTGACCGAACCGTCTGTCAGTGCTCGGAGTGCCGCCTAAGCGGGCCGAGCGTCGTTCAATCTGCTCTTATGGTAGAATAACAGAGGTTTGTGTGTCAACCGCAGTTGCGGGACATACGGAGAAAGCAGGGTTGACGATGGACAGAGATTGGCCGACATTTCTATTACCATACGAACAAGCGGTGAACGAACTGAAGATCAAGTTCCGGGCACTGCGCAAGGAGTTCGTGGAGAAAGGGGAGCACACCCCGATCGAGTTCGTGACCGGCCGGGTCAAGCCGGTGGCCAGCATTAAAGAGAAAATGCGCCGGCGGGTGATCGATCCGGCCCTCCTGGAAGAAGACATGCAGGACATCGCCGGGGTGCGGGTCCAGTGTCAGTTCGTCGAAGACATCTACGACGTGGTCGGCCTCATTCGGGAGCGCAGCGACATGCACATCGTCGAGGAGCGGGACTACGTCACCAACGACAAGCCCAGCGGCTACCGCAGCTACCACGTGGTGATCGAGTACCCGGTGCAGATGGCCGAGGGTGAAAAAAAGATCTTGGCCGAAGTGCAGATCCGCACCCTGGCCATGAATTTCTGGGCGACCATCGAGCATTCGCTGAGTTACAAGTATCCCAAGGCCTTCCCGGAAGAGATCAATGACCGCTTGAAGCGCGCCGCCGAGGCCGCCTTCATGCTGGACAAAGAGATGTCTGCGATTCGGGAAGAGATCCAGGATGCCCAGGTGATGTATAACACCAACCGCGGCCAGCACACGACGGCCAATGACCCGGAGGATCCGGAAACAGGAGACGAAAACAGCCATGAAGATCGCAATATTCAGTAACGACAAGCCCAAGTCCCGTACCTTCCAGCGCCGTCTGCGGCGGGAACTGTACCGGCTGGGCAAATTCGAACTGACCAGTCACGATCCGGACATCGTTATCACGGTGGGCGGCGACGGCACGCTGCTGTCCGCCTTCCATCGTTACGCCCACCAGATCGACCACATCCGCTTCATCGGCGTGCACACCGGCCACCTGGGCTTCTACACCGATTGGCGGGACTACGAGCTGCCGGAGCTGGTGGAGGCCTTGGCCAAGGACTCCGGGCAAAGTGTCAGCTATCCGCTGCTGGACGTGACCATTCAGTATTTCGACCAGAGCAAGGAACACTACATCGCCTTGAACGAGTCCACGATTCGCCGGGTGAATAAGACCATGAAGACGGACATTTATATTCGGGACGAACTCTTTGAGAGTTTCCGCGGCGACGGGCTGTGTATTTCCACGCCCACGGGGTCCACGGCTTATTCCAAGTCATTGGGCGGGGCCGTGCTGCACCCGCGCTTGAAGGCGCTGCAGATGACAGAAATCGCCTCGATCAACAACCGGCTGTTCCGGACCCTTTCTTCCCCCATCGTCATCGCCCCGGACGAGTACATCACGCTGCGCCCGGATGCCCAGGAGGATTATATCCTGACGATCGATTCCTTCACCCACCGGGAACGGCCGATTGCGGCTGTGACGTTCCGCATCGCCGATGAGGCTATCCACTTCGCACGCTATCGCCACATGCACTTCTGGGACCGGGTGGAGGACGCCTTCATCGGCAGCAAGCAGCTGCACAGCAAGCGGGGGCCGCAAGGATGATTTTCAAATGGATCGTGCCGGCGGACGCGCCCCGGACCGTGCAAGGGTTTTTGACTCACCGGGGCTTGTCCCGGGCGTATATTGGCCGCACCAAGTTCAATGGTGGGGCTCTTTTTGTGAACAGTCACCAGCGCAACTCGGATTATCCCGTGCACGCCGGCGATGTCATTCGGCTGCTGGCGCCCCCGGAGCGAGGGGCAGACAACATTATTCCGTCGCACAAGCCGTTGCGGGTGCTGTACGAAGATGCCGATCTGCTGGTGGTGAACAAGCCGCCCTACGTCGCGTCTATTCCGTCGCCGATCCACCGCTTCGACACGATGGCCAACCGGGTCAAGGGGTATCTTCAGGCGGAGCACAACGAAAGCGACGCCGTCCACGTGGTCTCCCGCTTAGACCGGGATACCAGCGGCGTGATGCTGTTTGCCAAGCACAGCCTGGCCCACAGTTTGCTGGACACCCAGCTGCAGGATAAGACCATGCAGAAAGAATACCTCGCCATCGTCACCGGCGAACTCCCGGCGACGAGCGGCTTGATCGACCTGCCCATCGCCCGGTCTCCGCACAGTACCTATGAACGGACCGTGGCCGCCGGCGGCAAACCGTCCCAGACGGCCTTCACCGTGACGGACAGCAGTGCGGCGGCGACCATCGTCACCGTCCGCCTGCTCACCGGGCGCACGCACCAGATTCGGGTGCACTTTGCCGCACTGGGTCATCCATTGGTGGGGGACGATGTGTACGGCACCGTTAGCCCTGTCATCGACCGTCAGGCCTTGCACGCCCATGTGCTGCGGCTGATTCAGCCGATCACCCGCCAGCCGTTGACGATCACCGCGCCGCTGCCGCCGGATATCAAAGCGGTGCGCACAACGATACTGCACGCGAGTCCAGCACATAAAAAAGAAAGGTGAAGGACGCATGACCAAACCAGATTATATTCACGACATTCGCCGGAAGGTCGGCCACATGCCGATCATTCTGACCTTCGCCGGCGGCATTCTAGTCGATGATCGGGATGAGGTCCTGCTGCAGCAGCGGACCGATTTTGACGCCTGGGGTCTGCCGGGCGGAGCCATGGAGTTTGGCGAGACTGCGCCGCAGACCTGCGTACGGGAGTATCAAGAAGAGACGGGCCTAGATGTGGCCGTCACGGGACTGTTAGGGATCTCCACCAGTAATATCCAGCATTATCCCAATGGGGACACGGCCCAATCCGTTGTCGTCTTATTCACGGTCCAAGCAGTGGGCGGGGAGCTGAATCCCGACAATGGGGAGACGCTGGCTCTCCAGTACTTTGCGGCTGACCGGCTGCCGCACATCTTCAACAAGCAGCACGAAAATGCCATTGCGCGGTATTACGCGGGCGCGTATCCTTTCTACGACTAACCGCGGCCATCAAAAAGGACGCTGAATCGGGTCGGCACGCAATAACTGCCATTAGCCCCGTCAGCGTCCTTTTATTTGTGTTTGGTTCTGAACGTTCTAAATCGTAATCAATTTTGTGCCGTGCAGCTGTTTAACGCCCAACGTTTGGGCAATCTCTTCGGCATTAGCCGCGGTCACCCCGCCGCCAGGCAGGATGGTCAGACCCGCTGGCGCCGCTTTGATCGTTTCGGCCAAGTGGGGCAATGTTTCGCTGATGGGGGTCGTGAGCGGCCCGCCGTGGGTCAGCACCCGGACGACGTCGTGAGCCGCCAGCCACTTGAGCGCCTCCGGCTGTTTCTCCACTGGGATGGCATCGAACGCCATGTGGAAGACCACGTCCATGCCAGCGGCCGCGGCGATGAGCTGTTCCATGGCCTCGGTGTCAATGTCGCCTGCTGGGGTCAACGCGCCGGTGACGATGGCGTCGGCGCCAAGTTCTTGGGCGCTGAACACGTCGGCTTCCATGATTTTGATTTCGGTATCGTTGTACACGAAGTCGCCGCCTCGGGGCCGGATCATCACGGCTACGCTGCGCTGCTTCTCATGGATGTAGCGGGTGCTTTCGGCCATCACGCCGCGGCTGACGGTGGTGCCGCCGACGGCCAAATTATCATTCAGCTCGATGCGGTCCGCCCCAGCGGCCAGCAGTGCCGGAATATGCGTGAAGTTTTCGACTGCAATTTCTTTCAAAAACATAATCGTCCTCCTATCCGTGGAAACTGAACCAGGCAATCACCAACAGCCCCAGCACGATCCGGTACCAGCCGAAGCCCTGGAAGTCGTTGCGCTTGATGTAGTTGAGCAGGAAGCGGATGGCGAAGTAAGCAACGATGAAGGACACGGCGGTGCCGACGATCAGAATGAGCAGCTGATCGCCGCTGAAGGTGTTGCCCTTGATCAGGTACTTGACCAGCTTCAAGCCCGAAGCGCCGACCATGGTGGGAATGGCCAGGAAGAAAGAAAACTCGGTGGCGACGTAACGCGACGTGCCAATGGTGATTCCGCCCAGGATGGTGGCGCCGGAACGGGATGTCCCGGGCACCAGGCTCAGCAGTTGGAACAGACCGATTTCAAACCCAGTGGCCGGCTTGAGCTGGGCCAAGTCGGTCTCCTTCGGGGTGCGGTGGGCATTCCAGCGTTCAATGACGATGAACAGGACCCCGTAGATGATGAGCGTGGCACTGATCACCTGCCACGTATTCAGGTGGGCGTCCATCCAGTCATTAGCAATCAAGCCCACAATCATGGACGGGATGACCGCCAGGATGACCTTGAACCAGAGAATCCAGGTGTCGTGCTTCTCCGTATGCGACTTCTTCGGCGAGAAGGGGTTGAGCCGGTGGAAGTACAGCACGACCACCGCCAGGATGGCGCCCAATTGGATGACGACCATGAACATGGTGATGAACGCCTTAGTCTCGTCCAGCTTGATGAATTCGTTGGCCAGGTACAAGTGGCCGGTGGAGCTGATGGGCAGGAATTCGGTGATGCCCTCGATGATGCCCAGTAAGATGGCTTTCACAATATTCAGCACAAGAAAAAATCCTCCTCAAGGTAAACTGTATCGGGTACCAGTATACCGTAAGGGGGATTATCGCTGTAGTGCCTTTACCCAAGCTTAGATAAATAAGACGCAGGTGCTTTCCGGCGTGTCAATATCCTTTTGTACCAGGGTCAGAAAACCGCTCTCCGGGTCGCGGCGGAACAGCGTGCCGTTGTCCGAATCCTGGTTGACAGCCAGGGCAAACCGTTCCGTCGGATCTAAGTTGAAGTCCCGGGGAATCTTGCCCTCGGTGCTGATCCGCTGAATCAGGTGCAAGTGGCGGCCGTCACTGCCGATGTTGAAGACGGCAATGGAGTTGTGGCCGCGGTTCGAGGCATAAAGGAAACGGCCGTCCTTGCTGATGCGGATGGCGGCGGACCCGTTGAAAGCCGTCCAGTCGTCGGGGATCAGGGACTTTTCTTCCAGCGGGGTGAAGCTGCCGTGCACCGCATCATAGGCCAGGACCAGCACAGCACTGCCCAGTTCGCCCAGCAGATAGGCTATGGGCGCGGTCGGGTGGAAGACGATGTGCCGGGGGCCGAAACCAGCCGATGTCTGGAACGTGCTGACGTGGGTCAAGTGGCCGGTGTCACCCACGTTGTACGTATCGATCTCGTCCATGCCCAGGTCGCAGGCGACCAGCCGGTTGTCCGGAGTCAGGATAGTCTGGTGCACATGGGCTGCCTCCTGCTCCGGCTTGGGCCCATGGCCCTCGTGCTGGACAGTGTCCACCAGGGCCAGCTGGCCATCGGCGGCGACACTGTAGACCAGAATCTGACCCTTGTGGTAATTCGCGGCGTACAGCAGGGAACGGCCGTGATCGAAGAACACGTGGGCCGGCGAAGACCCCGGCGCCAGCACAGAGTTGACCAGCACCGGCGTATCGCCGTTCAAATCATAACTGGCCACGCCGCCTTGCTCGCCGTCACTGGTAATCACAAACAAATGCTCGCGCTCGCCGTCCCAGGCAATATACGTACCGCCCTGATTCTTGATCAGCAGCTGCGGCTTAGCGACCTCTTCTTTATCCGTATCCAGCGTGGTCTCGTAGATCCCCTGCGAGACCCGTTTCGTATAACCGCCCAGATAGATCTTCTCTTGCACGATCACTCACTCTTCTTTCAATGTTTTCCCTTTCAGTATATCAGAAACCAGACCCAAGACCGGGGGTCTCCCACTTTGATTATGCTAGAATAAAGCTATGTTTCACGGCACTGGAGAAATTCACTTTCACCCTCCCACTCATGTACGGCATCTTTTGGCTCGTGCATTGGCAGTTTTCGTGTCGCTGCAGAGTTAGGGTGCGGAGGGCGGAGCAGATTTGGGCGTCAGTGGTGAAATTGGGGGTGTGACAGAACTCGTATTCAAACATGACTGAGTGCCAACGCGTAGCAAGCGGAGGCAAAACGGGCTCAGTGGTGAAA
>NZ_KI271583.1:150313-154296 GCF_000469325.1 Schleiferilactobacillus shenzhenensis LY-73
CCACGTTCCACGCCCAGATCCGCGCAGCCCGGAGTCACCCGGCCCGGGGGACCTTTCTTCCACTGCCCAACGACAACACAAAGGATGGCAGATAAACATGATAACAACGCAGGCAACGGTCACCGCTATCGGCAAACAGGCGCTCGGCCACGCTGACCCCATCGTGGTCCTCTTCGGCCCGGACGCCACTGCTCAAATCGCCGCGATCGCCGTACTGCAACGCTTCACTGATTCCCAGGCCCAGCAGCAGCTGACCGTGGCAGTGGGCGACACGATAAAAATTGATGCGGCTTCGTATACGATCACGTACGCCGGGCAGGCGGCCCAGGCTAATCTCCGCAGTCTTGGCCATGTGGCCTTGGTCTTCAGCGATACCGCTCAGGGCGACCGCTTGCAAAACGGCTTGTATCTCCACCCCCTAGGCCAGGCCCCGCAGTATCCGGTCTTCCGTGAGGGGACGACGATCACTTACATGCATCAGGCGTAACATTTCTCACTTAGCAAAGGAGGCGGCGCGATGGCTGCCAAACACCGTTCCACGGCCCAACGCTTCGAGCGCTTCAACCAGTCCTGGTTCTTCCGCTGGTTCGTGAATAATAAGGTGACGGCCGGGCTGATCAACATTCTGCTCGTCCTGATCGTCATCTTCGTGTTCACCAAGGTCAGCGGCATCTTCACGCCGCTGGGCAAGGTCTTCAACATTCTCCTGCCGCCAGTGCTGCTGGCCGGCGTGCTCTATTACCTGATGGAGCCGCCCGTGTCCTTCATGCAGCGCAAGTGGCACATTCCCCGGGTGGTTTCAACGCTGCTCTTCTTCGTTCTGATCCTTGGCCTGGTCATTTGGGGCCTGGTGTCGCTGATTCCTCAGATTCAGAACCAGGTGGGACAATTCCTCGCGGCCTTCCCGGGATACTGGGACAGTACGGAGAAATGGGTCAATTCGATGCTCCAGGATTCCCGCTTTAGTCAAGTGACGGCGGAGATTGAGAAGGCACTGAAGAACGTGTCGAATAGTTGGATGGCCACGGCCCAAAGCATCGCCAGCGCCACCTTGCTGAACGTCGGCGGCGCAGTGGGTACCATCACGACGGTGGTGATGACCATTGTCACCGCCCCGTTCCTGTTGTTCTTCATGCTCAAGGATCCCGCCGGCTTCCAGAGCGCCATCGTCAAGGTGGCCCCGCCGCGCTGGCAGGATCACCTGCGCCATATTCTGACCGAGATCAGTGATTCCATCAGTAATTACATCCGCGGCCAGCTCACTGTCGCCTTCTGGGTCGGGGTGATGTTCGCCATCGGGTACACCGTGGTCGGTCAGCGTTACGCGTTGACCTTGGCCCTGCTGGCGGGGCTGCTCAACTTGATCCCTTACCTAGGGTCGTTCTTAGCGATGATTCCCAGCGTCCTGGTGGCGGCGATGACCTCGCCCCAGATGATTCTGTGGGTGCTGATCGTCTTCGCCGTTGAACAAACCGTCGAGCAGCGGGTCGTATCGCCCCTGGTCGTCGGCAGCAAGATGGACATGCACCCGGTGACGACGCTGCTGGTCCTGCTCGGGGCCGGCGGTCTCTACGGCTTGCCCGGCGTCCTCTTCGGTATCCCGGTCTACGCCATCTTCAAGATCATCTGGATCCGCATCTGGCACTGGTTTATCCAGTCGTCGCCGCTTTACGCTGAGCCCGCCCAGCTGCCGATGCCGCCGGATACCAGCAGCAGCGCAGCCGCTGATGCCACAGCGGCTGCCAGTAGTGATGCGGCCAGCGCGCAGTCAACAGAGGCAACCGCCGCCTCTGCGGCTTCCGCGGCAGACGACAGGGAATCCAATCATTCATAAGTTTCGTTTCGGCTGCATCAAAAAAGGAGGGTCGCTCCGCGCGTAATGACACGGGGCAACCCTCCTTTTTCACTCTACCAGCTGGCTTTGCGGACCCCAGGAATCTCGCCCTTGTGGGCCAGGTCCCGGAAATTCAGCCGGCTCAGCCCAAACTTACGATAGTAAGCATGCGGCCGGCCGTCCAACCGATCACGGTGATGGATGCGGACCGGGGAAGCATTCCGCGGCAGCAAGCTCAGAGCCGCATAGTTATGCTCGGCCTTCAGCTTGGCGCGCAACGGGGCGTACTTCGCCACGGTGGCTTCGATCTTCTGTTCCTTGATGATCTTGGATTTCTTTGCCATACAATAGTCTCCTCTCGTTAAAGATGTTGGTTACGCGATTTTCTGAACCACAAACAAGACCAGTATACCACGCCTGTTAAATTCTTACTATTAGTAAGTGAGCATATGGGCACCTGTTCAAAAGAGGTGCTTGCGCCAGAAATGGAAGCCCACCAGCGCACCGATTACGAGCGAGAGGGCGATCGCCACGATCCAGCTGATACTCAGATTGGCCATGGGCAGCTTCATGTTCATGCCGTAGAAGCTGAAGACCAGCGTGGGGATGGTCAAGAGGATCGAGTAGACGGTGAGGAACTTCATGACGTTGTTCATATTGTTGTTGATAACGGAAGAATAGGTGTCCATGGACTCGCTGAGGATGTTGTTGCTGATCTGAGCCATCTCGATGCTCTGCTGGGCTTCGGTGAGAATATCGTCGATGTACTCGTCGTCCACGTCGTTCAGCGGGAAGTGAGGCGCTTTGCGCAGGGCCTCCATGGTCAGTTTGTCGGTTCGCAGGGACATCAGGAAGTACACCAGACTGCGCTGAATACGCATCAAGCCGTACAGGTCCCGGTTATGCATGTTGCGCTGCAGCTGCTCCTCGGTGCGCTCCCGGCTCTTGTTCATGTCTCGCAGGTAGCGCTGATAATTCGAGATGATGTGCGCGAGGATACTCAGTACCGCATGCACTGGCTTGGTCGGATTCAAGTGGCGGCGGTTGTCGCTGAAGGAATCCAAGAAGGGCAGGGCGATGTTAGAAATGGTCACCAGGTGGTTCTTCGTCAGAATGATGCCCAACGGTACGGTCCGGTACGACGCGGTGCGGCTGCTGCCGTCCCCCTCTTTTTGCAGAATGGGGACGTCATAGATGATCAAGGTGGCATCATCGTCGTCGTTGTACTCGGTCCGGGCGTTCTCGTCCTTGTCCAAGCCATAGAAGACGAAGGATTCAGGCAGGTCGGTCTTGCCCAGCAAGGTGGCAATCTCTTCAGCACTGGGGTCGACCACGTTGATCCAGGTGTGGTTAGAAAACTGGTCACTGGGCACGACTTGGTGGTTCTTTTGGTCGTAGGCGTAGATTTTTAACATGACGGGGCTCGCTTTCTGGAAGATTACCTTGACTATAACGCGCCGCAGCAGGCGCCGTCCAGCTTGAGCACAAACATTGTCCCCCCCAGAATTTCTGGTACGCTTAGGCCGCTGATAGCGGTTACAAATGTGCCATGACATTGGTTAGGAGGGATCCCCATGACCACATTCACCAGGTTTGTGCACACACACGCCTTCACCCTGATTTTGGTGATTGGCGGACTCATTGTTTTGCTTTCCAAATTCTTTTCCGCCGATCTGTCTGCCCTCGGCGCTGCCGGCGGCACCATTGCCGGTCTGGCCTTAGTTCATTATCGCCAAATCCGCCAACCCGCCCCGGAGACAGTCGCCGCGGAGGAACGCTGACCGCAAAAAAACTGGTCCAGACCGTTGCATCACCATCGCCGGAATGCTATTATATTGCCAATGACTTTTTCGCTTACTTTTCTCAGAAATCTTTTTGAGGAAAACAAGCGAAGGGGACTTACTAACGTACCGCCTTGCCGTGCAAATCACCGAGGCGGTGCGTTTTTGCGTGGTCCGGCTTCCGCCGGTCCCACTTTGGGAACTTGGGGGCCGAGAGTGGTTGGGAGGACCGTGGGTGTTTAATCGGGCGGATCGGATTGGGGGCTCGGCTGTGAAGTTGGGTGCGTGACAAAACTCGTATGCCAACATGGCTGAGTGCCAACGCGTAGCAAGCGGAGGCAAAACGGGCTCAGTGGTGAAATCATTCT
>NZ_KI271583.1:154442-166134 GCF_000469325.1 Schleiferilactobacillus shenzhenensis LY-73
AGGCAAAGTTTTGTCACGTGCCCAAAGTCGGCCCACAGCGTTCCAGCCCCCAATCTGCGGAGCCCGGAGTCACCCGGGCCAGAGTCAGATTTCCATAAACGGGCTACGCCGAGCAGGCCACCCAGGCTAAGTGGCCTAACCGCTCGGCTCAGCCCTCTGGTTCCTCATGCAATTTCTCTCCCGCCGCGGTACCATGGAAGTTATCTCGTAACGGAAGAAGGACCTTTCTTGACCAACCATATCGTATTGTACGAACCCCTCATGCCGGCCAACACCGGGAATATTGCCCGCACGTGTGCCGCTACCGGGGCCACCCTGGATCTTATCTACCCCCTTGGCTTCGAACTCAGTGACCGCAACATGAAGCGGGCCGGGCTGGACTATTGGGATAACGTCAACATTGTGGAACATGACGATCTGAACGCCTTTATGGCGACGCTGCCCAGTACCGAGCACCTCTATCTTATTACCAAGTTTTCTGACCTGATCTATACCGATCAGGACTTCAGCGATACCGCCAGTGACCATTACTTCATGTTCGGCAAGGAGACCACCGGCTTGCCGGAGGACTTCATGCATCAGTACCGCGACCACTGCTTGCGGATTCCCATGACCGATAAGGTCCGGGCCTTGAACTTGGCCAATACGGCGGCCATCGTGATTTATGAGGCCGTTCGCCAGCAGGGCTTTGCCGGCTTGGAGGAACATCACGTTTACCCCCACGATAAGTGGAAGTAGGTTGCGTCGGCACGGGAAAGTTGCCATACTGAAGATAGTGATTTTTGAAACTTTGGAGGATGAAAATGGAAACCAAAAAATTCCCAATCGTCGTGAATTCGTACCACTACGATTTATTGCAAAAAGACGACCAGCCCAGCCAAGATGTGCAGGTGGCCATGCGGGCAGTCCAGCCGAGCGATGACCGGTTGAAGGGGACCGAAAAAGACGGCACCTATTTTGAAATCATGGTGCCTTTTGACGTGACTGTGGCGAACAAAGGCTTCAAAATCTCGGGCTCCATCAGCCGGGTCGTCCAAGTCCTGAAATACTTTGGTGAAGCCAGCGACCTGCCGCCGGAAGAGCTGGAGAAGCTGTCCCGGCCGTTGGTGGAATACATTGAGACATTGACCTACCAAGTGACTTCGGTAGCGTTGAACGAAGGCGTCTCTTTGAATTTCCAAGCCTCGGGCGAACCGGGGGACAGTGCAGACGACGATCAATAAGCATCGTCGATAGGGTCAGAAAGCAGGCGGGACCGGTTGGTTTGCCTGCTTTTTTCCTATATAATGGAGTGCAGTCATTTCTTGTCAGACAATCGGTGAAAGGAGTTTATCATGGCCAAGCGCAGCAGTGCCCGTGTCCCTAAAAAACGTGCGTCATCCCGGCGTTCGTCATCTCGGAAATCGACGGTGACACTGCCGCCGCTCAACATCATCGGGTTTATCTTTCTGCTCTTGGCCGTGCTGGCCATTTTTCGGCTGGGGTTCATCGGGGTCCTGATGGCCAATGTCCTGCGGCTGCTGGTGGGCGATACGTATGTGATCGCCGCCTTGCTGCTGGGCTTTTGCGGGTTCAGTCTGATGGCCAACGGCGAATTGCCCCGCCTGGCTTGGGCGAAGCTGGGCGGACTGGCGTTGACTTACGCCGGCAGTCTGCTTTTTGTGGCCGCACTGTTTTTCGGTCAGGCCGATATGCACAGCCGTTTCCTCACTTATCTCTGGCTGCTGTTGAAACAGGAATTCGCCCGCGCGGCCATCACGGAGAGTGTTGGCGGCGGCCTCATTGGGACCGGTCTGTATTCTGTCACGTACTTCCTTGTTTCCCAGATCGGGACCTACGTCCTCGCCGTGTTGATGATGATTGGCGGCGCGATGCTCTACTTCAGCATTCCTTTTGCCCAGGTAGCTCGGGCGGCCAAGGCGGTGGAAGCCGGCGGCGCCGCCGTCAGCCGCGCGGCGCGGCACCATACCGTGTCAATCTGGCAGCGGATTGCAGCGCATTTTCTCAACGACCCCAGCACGCACCAGAAGACAACGGAAGAACCCACACCGACTGAGCAGGCACCGGCACCGGCCGACCCGCCAGCGTCACCGGCCCCTGAGACGCCGGCACAACCTGCTGCGCCAGCCACTGACGACTTCGTGATCGATACGCCGCCGGCAGCGCCCGCGCCGGCACCGGCGGCTAAGCCTGAACCAGCCCAACCAGCGCCAGAGGAAGCGGCTGACGATACGCTGCCGGGTTTGACCGACACGAAGGTGGTCGCAGACTATCAGCTGCCGCCGACGAGTTTGCTGACGGCGATCCCGCCCACGGATCAGAGTGCCGAGGTGGGGACGATCAACAAGAACCGCACCAAGCTGGAACAGACGCTGGCCAGTTTTGGCGTCCAGGCGGCGGTGAAGAAGGCCAGCCTGGGCCCCGCAATTACGAAGTACGAAGTCCAGCCCGCTGCTGGCGTGAAGGTCTCCCGGATCGTTAATCTGACGGACGATTTAGCCCTGGCTTTAGCGGCGAAGGATATTCGGATGGAGGCCCCCATTCCTGGGAAGCCGTTCATCGGCATTGAGGTGCCGAATCAGCAAGTCTCCACCGTGTCCTTCCGGGACGTGGTCGAACACCTGCCCACCGACCCGAAGCATCTGCTGCGGGTCCCGCTGGGCAAAGACGTGGCCGGCAAGGTGATCAGCGCCAACTTGGCCGATATGCCCCACCTGCTCATCGCCGGGTCCACCGGCAGCGGGAAGTCCGTGATGATCAATACGATGATCACCAGCCTGCTGCTGCGTACTCGGCCCGACCAGGTGAAGCTGCTGCTCATTGACCCGAAGATGGTCGAGCTGAGCGTTTATAACGGTGTGCCTCACTTACTCATTCCCGTCGTGACGGAGGCCAAGAAGGCGGCCGGGGCGTTGAATAAGGTCGTCGCCGAGATGGAGCGGCGCTACGAGCTGTTCGCCCACGCCAGCTTGCGCAACATGAAGGAATATAATGCTAAGGCTGCGGAATTCAACCAGACGCCGGAGGGCAAGAAGACGCCCATGCCGGTGCTGCCGTACATCGTGGTCATCGTGGACGAATTATCTGATTTGATGATGGTGGCCGGCAACGAGGTGGAGAACGCGATCGTCCGGCTGGCCCAGATGGCCCGGGCAGCGGGAATCCACATGATCATCGCCACGCAGCGGCCGTCCGTAGACGTCATCACGGGCCTGATTAAGGCCAATATTCCCTCCCGCATTGCCTTTGCCGTTTCCAGCGGCATTGATTCCCGGACGATCCTTGATCAGAGCGGCGCGGAGAAACTGCTGGGCCGGGGCGACATGCTCTTTCTGCCCATGGGTGCCAGCAAGCCGGTGCGGGTCCAGGGGGCGTACATTTCTTCCGATGATGTGGAGAAAGTCGTTGCCTATGTGGCGGCGGAACAACCGGCGAATTACGATGAATCGATGGAACCGACCGCCGACGATCTCGACGGTCTGGGCGGTGACGACAGTAAGAATAGTGAAGACGAATACTTCGCGGATGCGGTCACGATGCTCAAGGACCAAGATACCGCCAGTGTCTCCATGCTCCAGCGGCGGTTCCGCATCGGCTATAACCGGGCCGCCCGGCTGATGGACGAGCTGGAAGCCCACGGGGTGGTCAGTGGGCCGGATGGTTCTAAACCCCGGAAGGTATTGAACAAGACTGGCCAAGCGGCCGATTAGAAAGCAGACGATCAATGGTTTTTTCGAAGATGTTACGCAGTGGGGTGCGCCTGACGGTGGTGCCCAGCCAGAAGTTCAAAACGGTGACGGCAACGGTTAATTTCATTGCGCCGCTCCAGGTGGCGACCCTAACTAATCGGCAGCTGATCGCTAATTTGTGGCCCGTGGCCAACGCCCACTACCCGACGCCGCGGGCATTGACGGTGGCGCTGCAAGACCTGTACGGGGCCTCGCTGCGGACCGGTATCGACCGGGAAGGTGCGCTCAGTATCGCCACTTGTCAGCTGCAATTTCTGAGCGACAGTGTGCTCCCGGCTGGCGAATCTATTTTGGGTCGCGCGCTGGCCCTGCTGCAGACGATCTGCTGGCAGCCGTTGCTGGATGACCAGGGGTATGCCGCAGCTTTCTTCACGCCGGAACGGGATAATCTGGCCCATGAGCTGCAGAGCATGACGGATAGTGCAGAAAACAAAGCCGTCTTGACGGCTCAGGCCCAATACTTCCAAGATGCACCGGAGCAGGCCGCTGTCTTGGCGGGTACCCCGGCCACTGTGGCGGCGGCTACGCCCCAAGGCTTGGCGGCGTACTGGCGGACCATGGCCGCTCACGACGAGATTGAGATTGTCGTGACCGGGGCGGTGAGCCCAGACCAAGTGGCCGATTTGGTCGCCCAGTGGGCAGTGCCCGCTCGATCAGCAGTCACTACGCCCTTGCAGTGGCAGGGAACCGTGCCGGCACCGCGCCGCTGGCAGACGCCGGCCGCATTCCAGCAGAGCCAGTACATCGCCATCTACCAGCTGCCCGTGACCTATTACGGGCCAAGCTATTTTGACTACCTGGTGACTGATGCCCTGTTCGGCGGTTCGGCGAATTCACTGCTGTTTGCGGCCGTCCGGGAGCAGGCGGGGCTGGCGTATTACGCCGGTACGGATTTCGACGCCCAGACGGGGGCGACGATGCTGCAAGCGGGGATCGATCCCGGTACTGCCGATCAGGTCCGCGCGATCGTCAAAGAGACCTTGGCCCAGCTGGCCGCCGGAGATTTCTCCCCGGAGCGGCTGCACAGTATTCAACAGGAACTGATCACGAACCGGTTGGGCGAGGACGATGCCCAGGCCGCGGTGAACGGCCGCTTCGTGCTGGCCCACCGGCTGCCGGGCGCCGACATGACCCCGGCGGCGTTCCGCACGGCCGTCAGTGCCGTTACCCCGGCAGCGATTCAAGCGTGTGCCGGGCAGTATCGCCTGGTCGTGGATTATTTGCAGGAAGGGGATGCCCGCGATGGCCAATGAATTTCCGCCATTACCCGAACGGATCCACCAAGCGGTGTTAAGCAATGGTCTGACCGTGGTGGGGATTGAGAAACCGGGTTTTATCCGTCATTATGCCCAGCTGACGGTCTTCTTCGGCAGTGCCAGCGCCCGCCGCTTAGCGCCAGAGCAGGGCGGAGCAGCGCTGCCCGCCGGGGTTGCCCATTTTCTCGAACATAAGATGTTCGACAAAGGGGACCACGATGCCGCCGACGCCTTTGCCGCTCGGGGCGCCGACGTCAATGCGTACACTACCCGGACGATTACCAACTATTACTGCAGCGGCACCGGCTACTTGCAGGAAAACGTCCAAGACCTGGTCAATTTTGTTTTGACGCCGTACTTCACGGCGGCAACGGTCGCCAAGGAGCAGGGCATTATTTCCCAGGAAATACAAATGTATCGGGACGATCCCGACTACGCGGTGCAGCAAACACTCTGGGACCATCTTTTTCCCGACAGTGTCATCGCTGAAGACGTGGCCGGGTCTCGGCAAAGCATCGCCGGCATCACCCCCGCCATGCTGCTGGGGGCCTACCGAACGTTTTACCGACCCAACAACATGCAGCTGACCGTGGTGGGGGACTTTAACTTTCCAGCGCTGCTCAGTCAGTTGACCATGCCCGCGGCAGCGGCTGCGCCGGGGACGGTACCCGCGAGTCCCGCGGTAACCGCGCCAGTGCTCACCACCACGCCGCTGCTGCGGACGACCGGCAGCCTGCCGGAAGCCTGGGTCGGCGTCCGGCTGCCGGCACTGCCTGACCCAACGCGGCGGCTGCGCGTATCTCTGCAGCTGGACCTGCTCCTCAGCGGTATGCTGCTGGAGTCGGCGCCGGACTTTCTCCGCTTATACCAAAGCGGCTTGATCGATGATTCATTCCTAGTGGACGCTGAACTGCATAGCCGCTTCGGCACGCTGACGGTGGGCGGTAAGACAAGCGCCCCGGCGACCCTGCTGAAGACCCTGCGGCAGATTTTGACACCGGCCCATGCCCGGGCTGTGATCACGCCGGCGGCATTCACCCACTTGCAGCGGGAACTGATTGGCCGCAACATCAGCGGGTTCGATCACTTCGGCTGGCTCGGTGCCCAAGCGGTGGACGCGGCGGATACCCGGGCAGAGGATCGCCGGCTGGGGTACAGCATCCCGCAAATCGCCGCCATTATTGCGGCATTACGCCGCAGCGATGTCCTCGACCTGGCAGATGATTTATTCGACCCCGCCCGCATCACGGGCATCCTGGTTTCACCCAGCGCGCAGGAGGCGGACGCATGATGAAACGGGCGCTCTTATTTGGGGCGACGGGGGCCATCGGGCAGTCCGCCGCCCGGACACTGGCCGCTGCGGGCTGGTCTCTCTACCTGCAAGGGTGGCACCACATGGACCGGATCGGAGCGCTGCTGACAGACTTGGCAGCGGACTATCCCCAGCAGGAATTCTTGCCCTTGCAGTTGGACTTTACCGCCCGCGATGCCGTGGCCGCATTGACCCCGCAGCTTTACGGGGTGGACGCCCTGGTGTTCAGTCAAGGCATCACCGATTACGAGCTTTTCGCGGAAGCCCCGGCGGCCGTTCTTGACGCCCAATGGCAGGTCAATGTGCGGATGCCGTTACTGATTACCCAAGCTCTGCAAGAAAAGCTGGCCCAGTCCGGCCATGGCCGGGTGGTTTACTTAGGGTCTGTTTATGGCGGTCAAGGCAGCCCCATGGAAGTGATGTACAGCACCACGAAGGGCGCCCTCTCCGCCTTTGCCCAGGCTTATGCTCGGGAAGTGGCGTCGCTGGGCATCACCGTGAACGTGCTGGCGCCAGGGGCCGTGGATACTCCGATGAACGCTGCCATGCTGGCGGGCGGAGCCAAAACGGCCCTGGCTGCCGAAATCCCTGCCGGCCGGCTGGCTCAGCCCCAGGATATCGCTTACTGGCTGCAAGTCCTGTTGGCCCCGCAAGCCCAGTATTTGACCGGCCAGACGATCTACGTCAGCGGCGGTTGGCGGATATAGGCCAATGGAAATCGCTTTCTGAAATCAGACCGGCGTCGGCTGCCATTTTCACCCCGCGGCAACGGGGCTTAAGACTTTCTTTCATTGGTGGGACCCGCTGCCTATGATATACTGTGTAGGAATAAAACCTAGTAGGTGAAAATATAAATGGATGAAGTGGGTAAAAAGCTGCGGGAAGCCCGGATCGAAAAGGGATATACCATTGACGACCTGCAGCAGATTACAAAAATACAAAAACGGTACTTGATCGCCATCGAGGAAGGCAATTTTGATGCGCTCCCCGGGGACTTTTATGTGCGCGCCTTTATTAAACAGTACGCCGAGACAGTGGGTCTCGACGGTCAGAAACTGTTGGATCAGTACGCTGATGCACTGCCGAACCCGGCCGCTACGGCCGCCGCGGATGAAGAGGCGGAAGAACCCGCTGATAAGCGCCGGGATACCCGGCCGCTCGTCGGTGCCGGCAACGTCGCCGCACGGGCGAAGAACTATCTGCCCCAGATCATTGTCGTGGCGGTGGTGGTGATCATTATCGCCTTACTGTCCTACTTTGCTTGGCAAGGGCGGAACAACCAGCGGTCGATCCCGACCACCCAAGAATCCAGTACCAGCCAAGTAGCCAAGTCCAGCAAGAAGAGCAGCGCCAGCAGCAAGTCCAGCAGCAGCGCCAAGTCATCCAGTAAGAAAGAAAGCAAGAAGAAGGAACTGAAGATCACGGCGGCCGGGGTCAGCGGTGCCCAGATGAACTACACTGTGGCTAACCTGCCCACAAGCGGCAACAAGATCACGGTGGCGGCGACCAGCCAGGCTGTGTGGCTGTCCGTCTCCTTCGGCGGCACTCAGAGCTGGCAGGGAACCCTGACAGCGGGCAGCGACCACAGTGTCGATATTCCCAGCGGCACCCAGACAATTCAGATCCGCACCGGCAACGCTACCTATACCACAGCCAAGTTGAACGATACGACGATTGACATGAACCAAAGCGGCGTGACCAGTATTGTGCGCACCGCTAATCTAACCATCGGCGATGCTGCCAGTACCGCGGGCACTGACCAGAACACTGCGGGGACGCAAACCGATGCCTCGGCCAGCAGTTCCAGCAGCAGCGATACGACCCAGCAGTAATCAGGTATGAAGGGGAGAGAAATCATTGAACTTACCAAATAAGTTGACCGTTTTTCGGATCATCTTGATCCCGGTCTTCATTATCTTGCTGGCGGTGCCTTGGAATATGGGCAGTGTGACCCTCTTAGGGACCGGCATTTCTACCACGTACTTAATCGCAGCGATCGTCTTTATTGTGGCCTCATTGACCGATCTGCTGGATGGACGCATTGCCCGCGGCCGGCACTTGGTCACGAACTTTGGCAAGTTCGCCGACCCGCTGGCGGACAAGATGTTGGTGATGACCGCCTTCATCTTTCTGGTTGAATTAGGCAAGGCGCCCGCCTGGGTCGTGGCCATCATCGTCTGCCGCGAATTGGCCGTGACTGGCTTGCGCTTGCTGATCGTGGAACAGAACGGCACCGTTATGGCCGCCGCCTGGCCGGGCAAGATCAAGACGAACACCCAGATGTTCGCCATTATCTTTCTGCTGCTGAACAACATCGGCTTCAGCAACTGGCACATTCCTTTCGGCGAGATCCTCCTGTATATCTGCTTGTTCTTCACGCTATACTCCGGGATAGAATACTTCATCAACGGCCGCGAGGCGTTCAAGGATTCGAGTCAAGAATAGCAGTAAGACGGGCTGGACGACCCCTGGGGGCGGCCAGCCTGATTTTTTTATCCGCCGATTGAACATTTTGGCGCGGAATTGCGTAATTTAGTGTGAGCGGGAAGGAGAACAACATGAAGGCAGAAATTATTGCAGTGGGGACAGAAATGCTCCTGGGCGAAATTACGGACACCAACAGTCCATATTTAGCCCGGCAGCTGGCCCAGCTGGGCATCGACATTTACTATCAGGAAACCGTGGGGGATAATCCGGCACGCATCACGGCGTTGTTGGACCAGGCGAGCAGGCGCAGCGACCTGGTGGTCCTCATGGGCGGTTTGGGTCCCACAGCCGATGACGTGACCAAAGAGACTGTGGCCGCCTTTCTGCACGTGCCGTTAGTCACTGACCCGGTTGCGCAGGAAAAGCTGACTGCGACCGCTGCGCGCTTGCAGCATGCGTTGACCCCGAACAACTTGATTCAGGCACAGCTGCCCCAGGGGGCCATCCCCTTGGCCAATCGGACCGGCTTAGCGGTCGGCAGCTGGAACACAGTCAACGGCACGGTCTACGTGACACTGCCCGGACCGCCGCAGGAGTGCGAGCCGATGATCAGTGAACAGCTGATTCCTCGGCTGGCGCAGGCCACCCACCAAGCCATCGCCTCCACGATGCTGCGCTTCTACGGACTGACCGAGTCCGTCATTGCAGCCAAGCTGGCGCCGGTGATCAACGCCCAGACCAACCCGACCATCGCAATCTACTATCAGTTCCCGGACATCGCCGTCCGGATCACGGCCCAGGCTGCCGATCAAGCTGCAGCGGAGGCCCTGATTGCGCCGGTGGCGGAGAAAATCAAAGACTTACTGGGGGATGCCTTCTACGGGACCGGGGAGCACGGGTCCATTGCCCAGGTCGTCGGACAAGCCCTGATCCAGCGGCACACCACTATAACGGCGGCGGAAAGTCTGACGGCAGGGGCATTCCAGGCGGCCTTGGGGACGGTGCCGGGCATCTCGGCCGTGTTCCCCGGCGGCTACGTCACCTACGCCCCAGAACAAAAAACCGCGATGATCGGTGTACCGGCCGCGCTGATTCAGCAATACGGTGTGGTCAGCACCCAGACGGCCCAAGCAATGGCCGAAGGTGCTCGCCAGCACGTGGGTACTGACTATGCCCTGGGGTTCACCGGCGTAGCCGGCCCGGATACGCTGGAAGGGCAGCCAGCCGGCACCGTGTTCATTGGTCTGGCCAGTCCCACTGGGACCACTGTTCGGGAGTTCCATCTGTTGGGCAGCCGCAACGAGGTGCGGGCTCGGGCCGTGGCCTGGGGCTTCAAGATGCTCCAGGACGTGATTGGCCGCTAATTTGAACGTTCGTTCGCTTTTTTGTTGTATTTTGCCCGCCGTTCCGATAAAATAGGTAAGAAGAGTCGAGTTGAACGCAATCGAATAAACGATATTGAGGAGGAACGCCCTTGGCTTCCAAAAACACGATTAAAGAAGTAACTGAAAAAACCGATAAAGAAGAACGTAAAAAGGCCCTCGGTGACGCCCTGAAGAAAATTGAAAAAGACTTCGGGAAGGGTGCCATCATGCGCATGGGCGACAAGGTCGACACCCAGATTCGGACGATTTCGACCGGCTCACTGGCGCTGGACACAGCGCTGGGAGTCGGCGGTTATCCCCGCGGCCGGATCGTAGAAATCTACGGCCCTGAATCATCTGGTAAAACGACGGTCGCTCTGCACGCGGTGGCGGAAGTTCAACGGGAAGGCGGCACGGCAGCGTATATCGACGCCGAAAACGCGCTGGATCCCGAGTACGCCAAGAATTTGGGCGTGAACATCGACGACCTGCTGCTGTCCCAGCCGGATACCGGTGAGCAGGGGCTTGAGATCGCCGATGCGCTGGTCACCAGCGGGGCCGTCGACTTGGTCGTCGTTGACTCCGTGGCCGCGCTGGTCCCCCGGGCAGAAATCGAAGGCGAAATGGGCGACGCCCACGTCGGCCTGCAAGCCCGCTTGATGTCCCAGGCGTTGCGGAAGCTTTCTGGCTCCATCAACAAGACCAAGACGATTGCCCTGTTCATTAACCAGATTCGGGAAAAAGTCGGTGTCATGTTCGGCAGTCCCGAAACGACCCCGGGCGGCCGCGCGCTGAAGTTCTATGCGACCATTCGCCTGGAAGTGCGCCGGTCTGAGCAGATCAAGGACGGTACCGATATCATCGGGAACCGGACCAAGATCAAAGTCGTCAAGAACAAGGTCGCGCCGCCGTTCAAGGTCGCCGAAGTCGACATCATGTACGGGAAGGGGATTTCCCGCACCGGCGAGCTGCTGGACATGGCTGTGGACAAGGACATCATCGATAAGAGCGGTTCCTGGTATTCCTACAACTCTGACCGGATCGGCCAGGGCCGGGAGAATGCCAAACAGTACATCGGCGACCACCCGGACATGGAAGCCGAGATCCGCACCAAGGTCCGCCACGCCTACGGCATCGACGGCGCTGCTGATTCCGAGGCTAAGCCGGAGGACGACAAGGACGCCGCCGGCAAAGATGCCAAGGATACTGCGGCAGCCAAGGACAGTAAAGACACGAAGACCACGACGTCTGCTGCCAAACCGACTGACACCAAGAAAGACACACCAGCGAAGGACGATAAGAAACCCGCCCAAGATAGCAAGAGCAAGGATGCCGGCGAAGCCATCGATATTTTTGATGGCGCCGAGAGTAAGAAGTAACCAACGTTTCACCCAGCACGTCAGCCCTGAAGGGGTTGGCGTGTTTTTTTGAGGGTGGGCAAGGCGTCTTGGCGCGACCCGGCGATTTGGGCCGATACGGCGTTGCGCTCCGCGCTGCCGCCTCGTGGATCTCGGAATACGTCAGCGCGACCCGGCGATTTGGGCCCTCCGGCTGGCTGGGCGTGGAACGCCGTGGGCACAGCTT
>NZ_KI271583.1:166287-166563 GCF_000469325.1 Schleiferilactobacillus shenzhenensis LY-73
CAATCGTAGGGTCTTTGGTGTCAGAACGTATTCGCCGGAGGCGCTAGATGACTGAAGTACCTTCAGGCAACTGCTGTAAGGACCGCGGAGGAGGTTGCTCGTATTTCCCAAAGAGCGAGAAATTTCCAGTCTCAGAGAATGTAGGGCGACGGAGGGCGGAGCGGGCGGGGGCTCAGTGGTGGAAACAGCTTATGCCGAGTGATTTTCTCGGCATTAGCTGTTAGGCGTGTTTGAGACCGCGCACTTTGCGGGCTCAAACCGCCGTCACCACTAGCT
>NZ_KI271583.1:166583-173515 GCF_000469325.1 Schleiferilactobacillus shenzhenensis LY-73
TGCCGCCCCCGCCTGCGGAGCCCGGAGTCACCCGGGCCAAAGCACAGCAGCTGCCTGCCTTTCCCCAAACGGGCTGCGCCGAGCAGGCCACCGCAATCTAAGCACCCTAACACCAAAAGCCCAAGTGCGGGGCTTTCAGTGTTAGGGCCACTTAGCCTGGGTGGCCTAAACGCCCGCCTCCGCTCTCTAAACGGGCTCCGGCCGACAGCGGCACACGGTCTGAGGACCTTAAGCCAAAAATCCCGAGTGCAGGGATTTTCAGCTTAAGGCCGCTCAGCCCGGTGCCGCTAACCGTCGGCCTCCGCCCTCTAGTTGACACCACCACCCTTTCCCTCTAGAATTGTGATTGTGTCAATAATCTACAATTAACCATCATGAAAAGAATCTCTAATAAACGAGTATCACTTTTTGATGATGCGGAGGTGAACTAATGGACCTTTGGGTTCTCATAATCCTCGCCGTCATCATGTGTGTTGTTGGTTTTGTTGCTGGGTATTTGACCAAGAAAGCCGCGCAGCAGCGGGCGTTAGACGACGCTCACACGAATGCCGCGGGGATCATTGCGAGTGCCAAGCGGGACGCTGCCGCGATTAAACGCGAAGCAGATACCGCTAAGAAAGAACAACTCCTCGCCGCCAAGGACGAGGCCCACCGCTACCGTGCAGAACAGGAAGCGGAGCTGAAGAGCCGGCGTGAGGAATTAACGAAGCAAGAAAATCGGCTGTTGCAACGGGAAGACTCCCTCGACCATAAAGACGACGTCCTGAACAATAAGGAAGGCAGTCTGGACCGGCGGGAAGACAAACTGGAGCAGCAGCAGCAGCAGATCGATGAAGCCAAACAAAAAGTAACGGATACACTTCAAGCCCAAGAGGATGAGCTGGCGCGGATCGCCCAATTTACTCGGGATGACGCCCGTCAGACCATTATCGCTGAAACGAAAGAAGAACTGACCCACGAACGTGCCGCCTTGATTCGCGAAAGCGAGCAGACGGCCAAGGACGAGGCTGACCACAAGGCCAAAGACTTGATTGCCCAGGCCATTCAACGCAGTGCCGCCGACGTCGTGACAGAGGCGACGGTCACTGTGGTGAATCTGCCCAGTGACGATATGAAAGGGCGCATTATCGGTAAGGAAGGCCGCAACATCCGGACATTGGAGACATTGACCGGGATCGACCTGATTATCGATGACACGCCTGAAGCCGTGGTATTGTCCGGCTTTGACCCGGTTCGCCGGGAAATCGCCCGGATCGCACTGGAGAAGCTGATTGCTGACGGCCGGATCCATCCGGCCCGAATCGAAGAAGCGGTGGAGAAAGCCCGGAAAGAAATGGACACCCGGATTCGAGAAATCGGAGAACAGGCGTTATTTGAACTGGGCATTCACCACATGCATCCTGACTTGATCAAGCTGGTCGGGCGGATGCACTTCCGGACCAGTTATGGGCAAAACGTTCTCAATCATTCCATCGAAGTAGCGAAACTGGCCGGGATCATGGCCGGCGAGCTGGGTGAAGATGTTACACTGGCCAAACGCGCAGGATTATTACACGACATCGGGAAGGCCATCGATCATGAGGTCGATGGCTCCCACGTGGAGATCGGGGTGGAACTCGCGAAGAAATATCACGAGTCGCCCACCGTGGTCAACACCATTGCGTCTCACCATGGGGACGTGGAACCACAAAGCATCATCGCTGTGCTGGTTGCCGCCGGCGACGCCATTTCGGCGGCGCGCCCCGGCGCCCGGTCAGAATCGCTGGAGAATTATGTCCACCGGTTGGAGAAACTGGAGGACATCACGAACAGCTTCCCGGGCGTGGATCACAGCTTTGCGATTCAAGCCGGCCGGGAAGTGCGGGTCATCGTTTCGCCCCACCAGGTCAGTGATGACCAGGCGGAGATTCTGGCCCACGAGATCCGCTTGCGAATCGAAAAAGAACTTGAATATCCCGGGCACATCAAGGTCACCGTTATTCGGGAAACCCGCTTTATCGAAACAGCGAAATGATTCCGTGTCCGGTCAACTAAAAAGCACGGTACGAAGCAGCAGCTGCTGGGTCCTGCGACCCCGCGGATGCTGCTTTTGTTTTGGCCTAGGGACCGGTATAATGAGGATAACTATTAGACAGGAGCCTAATTTATGTTTCGAGTAATCGTTGCCCTTTTTGGTACTATGTTTTTCTCGGCTGTTATCACCCCCTTCATTCGCAAGCTGGCCTTCGTTCTCGGGGCGGTGGACATGCCCAACGCTCGGCGGGTGAACACGAAACCCATGCCGACGATGGGCGGGCTGGGTATTTTCATTGCCTTTGTCTTTGCCACCTTCGTTCTTCTGCGCAATCAGTTTCCCACCCACGAGCTGTTCAGCGTGCTCCTGGCGGCCAGCGTGATCATCCTCACTGGGATGATCGACGACATCAAAGAATTGAAGCCATGGCAGAAAATGCTGGGCATCGTCATCGCCGCCAGCATCGTGTATTTTCTCGCCGGGATCCGGATGGACGATGTGTCCTTGTTCGGCCTGCACTTCAACCTGGGCTGGGCCAGCTATTTCGTTACCGTCTTCTGGATCGCCGCGCTGACCAATGCCGTCAACTTGATCGACGGCTTGGACGGGCTAGCCACCGGGGTAGCGATCATCGCACTGTTTACGATGGGGGTCATTGGGGTCTTCTTCCTCCTGCCGGGCGAGATTTATGTGCCCATCTGGATCTTCTGTCTGGTGGCCGCTCTGATCGGTTTTCTGCCCCATAACTTCCACCCGGCCAGCATTTTCTTGGGTGATACCGGGGCGCTGTTCATCGGCTTCATGATCTCCGTTTTCTCCCTGAAGGGGTTGAAGAACGTCACCTTCATTACGACGGTCATTCCGGTCATCATCTTGGGGATTCCAATCACCGATACGGTCTATGCCATTCTGCGGCGGAAGCTGAACCACAAGCCGATCTCCCAGGCGGACAAGCATCACCTGCACCACCAGCTCATGGCTCTCGGCTTAACACAGCGCCAGACGGTCATGGTGATTTACGGTATTTCCCTGATCTTCGCAGCCATCGCCCTGATTTACCCGCTGTCCACCCTCTGGGGCAGCATCCTGATGACGATTGCCGTCCTTCTGGGCCTGGAACTGTTCGTCGAGTCCATTGGTCTGGTCGGCGCCAACCGCCAACCGCTCCTCCACGCCATTCAACACTTTGTGAAGCGCTTGTCCCGCTCGGATCATCCGGTCTGACGCGCAGGCAGCAAGAAAAGCCGGTCATCCCGCTGCAGGGTGGCCGGCTTTTCTTACATCTCAATTCTCGTAACGCGGGGCTGCCTTATCGGTGTAAGGTACCTCGCGGAATTCTTCGGCGCCGCGCGCCAGCGTGATGCGGCCGTTAGTCAGGTCGGTGAGGGCGGCTTCGTAATCAGCGATGGCCGTGACGTCAATGTGCACCGTGAAGGTCACCTGGACGCCGTAATCAGTCTTCTCGATGGGGAAGGGCCGCTCACTGAAGAAATGCTGAACGGGGTCCACTTGGTTATAGTCGATGGTCAGACGGAGGGCTTGCTGGAGGACACCGCGGACGATGCCGATGGCGTGGGCCGCCTCGGTGACCGAATTGCTGTAGGCGCGGATGAGGCCGCCGGCGCCCAGCTTGATGCCGCCGAAGTAGCGGGTCGTCACGGCGACGACGTTTTGCAGCTGCATCAGCTTGAGGGACTCCAACATCGGCACCCCGGCCGTCCCGCTGGGTTCACCGTCGTCGTTAGCGCGCTGGTGCTCGTTGTTCTCACCGATCAGGTACGCGCTGCAATTGTGGGTGGCCTTATACTGCTTCTTTTTAATGGCCGCGATGAAGTCCGCGGCGCCCTCTTCGCTCGTGGCCCGCGCCATCTGACAGATGAAGCGGGACTTTTTGATTTCGATTTCGTGTTCGCCGGTTTTGGCGATCGTCAGATAATTATTTTTCACTTTGCCGCTTCCTTTGCGTAATTTCTTAATGGAGGAAGAAAGGTGGTCTGTCGACGATGATGGAAGAAAAGCCCCTGTGGCCAGGAGAACAGGCAGTCAGAGCGGCTGCCAGCCCGCAACCGGGCGTAACCCGGGTGGCGGCCATTCAGCGGCGGGGCCGCTGGCAGGTGTGTGCCCGGTGCGGTGCTCGCTGGTGTACCAGCCAGTACGTGCTGCCGCTGGGCGGCACTTATTGTCCGGAGTGCCTGGGTCTGGGCCGGGTGACGAGCCGCGACCAGCTGTGGCGGGCTGCGCCGCCGCAGTTTCCCCAGCGGTCAGCGGCCGGGTTATGCGCCTGGCAGGGGACCCTCACCGCCGATCAGCAACGGGCGGCTGGGGCTATTCAACAGGCCCATGCCGGCGGCCAGCCGATTTTGGTGTGGGCCGTGACCGGCGCCGGCAAGACTGAGATGACGTTTCCCGCGGTGGCGGCCGTCTTGGCCGCCGGCGGACTGGTGGCTTACGCGTCGCCTCGAATCGATGTGTGCAATGAACTCTTCCCCCGGGTGCGGGCCGCCTTTCCCACGACGCCCTGTGCGCTGCGCCACGGCCGGGAAGAACAAGCCTATGGCGGCGAGCCGCTGGTCGTCTGTACGACCCACCAACTGCTTCGATTTTATCACGCTTTCAGTCTAATCATTGTGGATGAGGTGGATGCCTTTCCCATGCACAACTCCCGCCTGCTGCATGCCGCGGTGGCCCAAGCACTGCTGCCGGGCAGGGCCCCGGTATACCTGACCGCCACGCCGGACGACCAGTTGCGGCAGGCCATCCGGCGGCGGTCACTGACCGTGACCTATCTGCCCCGGCGGTTCCACGGCGCCCCGCTGCCCGTGCCGCGATTACACTGGTGCCGGGCGAAGACGTTGACTGGGGGCTTTCAGCCTTTACGGGACCTGATTCGCCGTCACCGGCAAGCCCGCCGCCCCGTGATGCTCTTTGTGCCCACTGTCCCGCTGCTGACCCAGCTCACGGCGTGGCTGCGCCAGGCATTTCCCGGAGAAAGGGTGGCCGGGGTCAACGCCGACGATCCTGACCGGTTGGTCAAGGTCCAAGCCTTTCGGGATGGCCAAACCAGTTTGCTGGTGACGACCACGATCCTCGAACGGGGGGTGACCATTCACCACCTGCAAGTGGTGGTGTGGGCAGCGGACCACCACCATTTTCAAGCCAATGCGCTGGTCCAGGTCGCCGGCCGGGCCGGCCGCGCCGCCGCCGATCCCCGCGGGGCCGTGGATTTTTTTTACCACCGGTACACGCTGGCCATCGCCCAGGCGCGGCGGGATATTATCCAAATGAACCGGCGGGGCGGCTTCTCGTGAGCGCTCCTTGCGGCTGGTGCGGCCGTCCCTGGGCGGAGCGCGTCACCTTCTCTGCGCTGTGCAGTTTGAAGCGGCGCTGGCCGGACACACTTTGCCCCGCCTGTCGGCTGCTTTTCTCTCCGCTCAGCGCTGTTTCTGATTGCTGTCCCAGCTGCCAACGACCGGGGGAAGCAGTGGTGTGCGCTGACTGTCAATACTGGCGGCACCAATTGCCTTGGTTCACGGGGCGGGAGCGGGCCCTGTTTGCTTATCAATCCGAGATCAAGACTTACTTCGAACGGTTCAAACGGCAGGGGGATTATCAGCTGAAGGACTTATTCAGAAGCGACCTGGGCCGCTGGTGGGCGGAGAACGGCCAGCGTTATGATGCGGTCGTACCGGTGCCCGGAGATGACCACCGCTCTTGGCAGCGGGGGTTTGAACCCGTGACTGCCCTGTTTGAAACAGTGTTTCCTCTCACGCCTGTTTTGGCCAAACAAGGGACGACGGCGGAACAGGCCCAACAGGACCGGCGCACGCGGTTAATGACCCGCCAACCCTTTGCCTTTCAGCCGAGCCGCGGCATTGCTTGCCAGCATTGGCGGCGGGTCTTACTGGTGGACGACATCTACACCACGGGCAGCACATTACACCAAGCGGCGGCAGTTCTCCATGGGGCTGGCATCACGGCCCAGATGGATACCTTCACCCTGGCCCGCTGATGCACAGTACGAAAATGCTTTCAAAACTGTTTGTTAATGGCGCGCACTTTGTTATAATTAAGGTGTAGTCAGGGTGGTGCAAGGGGTGATACCTCACCACCGGGTGTACCGTTTTTGATACACTTTGAAGGGAGAGAAGTACTATGTTATCTTTTAATGTCCGCGGTGAAAACATCGAGGTTACAGAAGCCATCCGGGCTTATGTGGAAAAACGCCTCAGCAAGCTCAACAAGTATTTTGAAGATGCGCCGGATTCTATCGCGCACGTGAACTTGAAAGTTTATTCCAACAAGAACGCCAAGGTCGAAGTGACGATCCCGTTGCCGTACTTAGTTTTACGGGCAGAGGAGACTTCTCCGGACCTTTACGCCAGCATTGATTTGGTCACGGATAAGCTGGAACGCCAGATCCGCAAGTTCAAGACCAAGATCAACCGCAAGAGCCGGGAGAAGGGCATCAAGGACTTTGACTTGACGGGTCCTTCCGAAGGCGTCCAGGACGCACCGGTACCGGAACCGGCAGAAGCCAGCGACAACCTGACCATCGTCCGGACCAAGCGGCTCTCCTTGAAGCCTATGGATCCTGAGGAAGCCGTTCTGCAAATGGACATGCTTGGACATAACTTCTTCATCTTCGAAGATGCCGAAACCAACGGTACCAGCATCGTTTACCGCCGCCGCGACGGCCGTTACGGCTTGATCGAGACCGACGAGTAAGCGCATCAGGCCTTAATTAACCAATAAGCACAACAGGGTTAGGATCCCGGCGCACTGGGATTTTAGCCCTGTTGTTGTCTTTTGCGGCGTTGCGCTTCCGCGCGGCCGCCTTGTGGAGCGGGGAGGGGATTGCCGTGGCCCGGCGATTTGGGCCCTCCGGCTGGCTGGGCGTGGAACGCCATGGGCACGACTT
>NZ_KI271583.1:173534-173839 GCF_000469325.1 Schleiferilactobacillus shenzhenensis LY-73
TTCGGCCTTGTTGTAAATGGTCAAAAAGCGACCATTAACAACAATCTCATGGCTGACGCCCGCCGGCCTCCGGGCCCAAATCGCCTACATCCTAGCCAATCGTAAGATTCTTGGTGCCAGGACATATTCGCCAAAGGAGCAGCTCACACTTTGTATTTGCAGGCGACTTCCGTGATGTTCGGGAAGAAGGCTGCCAGGATTTTCTGACGAGACAGATGTTTCCTGTCTCCGAGAATGTAGGGTGACGTAGGGCGGAGCAGATGGGGGCTCAGCTGTGAAGTTGTTGTTAGCGGCTTGCCGCTTAC
>NZ_KI271583.1:173919-179467 GCF_000469325.1 Schleiferilactobacillus shenzhenensis LY-73
TACCGCGCAGGACAGCTGCCTGCCTCCGTAAACGGGCTCCGCCAAGCAGGCCACAATGGCCTAACCGCTCGGCTGCGCCCTCTGTCTTTTTGCACCACCATTGCGCCATATGGTAGAATGTAACGAACTCTATTTATCGAGCTAACTAAGAAATTTTACGTCAAATGAGGTTGTGAGGTTTAGAAATGGCAAATGTATTGAAGCGGTGGGTCGAATCCGACGCCCGCGAAGTGAAACGGATGGGCAAGATTGCCGACCAAGTCATCGGCTACGAAGACGAATACGCTAAGCTGTCCGATGAGCAGCTGCAAGCCAAGACGCCCAAGTTCAAGGAACGTCTGGCCAACGGCGAAACATTGAATGACATTCTCCCTGAAGCCTTCGCAGTTGTCCGCGAAGGCGCCAAGCGCGTATTGGGCTTGTTCCCGTTCCGGGTCCAAATCATCGGCGGTATTACGCTGCATGAAGGCAACATTGCCGAGATGAAGACTGGTGAAGGGAAGACCTTGACTGCCACCATGCCGGTGTATTTGAATGCGTTGGCCGGCAAGGGTGTGCACGTCGTCACCGTTAACGAGTACCTGTCCGGACGGGACGCCACCGAGATGGGCCAGCTGTACAATTGGCTGGGGCTCAGTGTCGGCTTGAACCTGAACGAGAAGAGTACGGATGAGAAGCGGGAAGCCTACAACGCCGACATCACCTATTCCACCAACAGCGAGCTCGGGTTCGACTACCTGCGGGACAACATGGTCGTGTACAAGGACCAGATGGTCCAGCGGCCGCTGAACTTTGCCATCGTCGATGAAGTCGACTCCATTTTGATCGATGAGGCCCGGACCCCGCTGATCATTTCTGGTCAGGCAGAAAAGTCCACGGCGCTCTACATTCGCACGGACCGCTTCGTCAAGACGCTGAAGGACAAAGAAGACTACAAGATTGATTGGCCGACGAAGAGTATTTCGCTCACTGAACAAGGGATTCGCAAGGCGGAGAAGAACTTCGGCTTGGATAACTTGTACGATACGGACAACATGGTCTTGAACCACCACTTGGACCAAGCCTTGCGGGCCAACTACATCATGCTCCGGGATATCGACTACGTGGTCCAAGACGGCAAAGTCCTGATCGTTGATCAGTTCACCGGCCGGGTCATGGAAGGCCGGCGGTATTCCGACGGGCTGCACCAGGCCATCGAGGCCAAGGAAGGCGTCAAGATTGAGGATGAGACCAAGACCATGGCCAACATCACCTATCAGAACTACTTCCGGATGTACAACAAACTGGCCGGGATGACCGGGACGGCAAAGACCGAAGAGGAAGAATTCCGTGAGATCTACAACATGGAAGTCATCTCGATCCCGACCAACAAGCCCGTTATCCGGGTGGACAATCCTGATGTGCTGTATCCGACCCTGGACAGCAAGTTCAATGCCGTCGTGAAAGAAATCCAGGAGCGCCATGCCAAGGGCCAGCCGATGCTGGTCGGCACCGTCGCCGTCGAGAACTCTGAGCGGCTGTCCCGCATGCTGGACAAACTGAATATTCCCCACGCGGTCTTGAACGCCAAGAACCACGCCAAGGAAGCCGAGATCATCATGAACGCCGGTCAGCGCGGCGCCGTCACCATCGCCACTAACATGGCCGGGCGGGGCACCGATATTAAGCTCGGACCGGGCGTCAAAGAGCTCGGCGGACTGACCGTTCTGGGTACTGAACGGCACGAGTCCCGCCGGATCGATAACCAGCTGCGGGGCCGTTCCGGCCGGCAGGGGGACCCGGGTGAGACCCGCTTCTACATGTCCCTGGAAGACGACCTGATGAAGCGGTTCGGCGGCGACCGGATCAAGGCCTTCATGGATCGCTTGAGCGGTCCGGATGAAGACAAGGTCATTGAGAGCCGCTTGATTACCCGCCAAGTTGAATCTGCTCAGAAACGGGTCGAAGGGAATAACTACGATACCCGGAAGAACACCCTGCAATACGATGACGTGATGCGTGAACAGCGTGAAGTCATGTACAAACAGCGGCTGGATGTCATTTCTGAACAAAAAGATCTGAAACCGGTCCTAATGCCGATGATCAAGCGGACGATCACCAACCAGGTGGACATCCATACCCAGAGCAGCAAGCAGGAAGACTGGGACTTGCAAGCCATCGTGGACTTCGCCCACACGGCGATGGTCAATGAGGATAAGATCAGCCTGAAGGACATTCAGGGTAAGACCGCTGACCAAATCAAGGCCTTCCTGTACAAGCTGGCGGAGGAGAACTTCGACGACAAGGCCAAGGCCTTGCAAGATCCGGCCCAGATGCTGGAGTTCGAGAAGGTCGTTATCCTGCGGGTGGTCGACGCCCACTGGACGGACCACATCGACGCCATGGACCAGTTGCGGCAATCCATCGGCCTGCGGGGGTATGGTCAGATGAACCCGCTGGTCGAGTACCAAGAAGAAGGCTACCGGATGTTTGAAGAAATGATTGCGGACATCGATTACGATGTCACTCGGCTGTTCATGCGGGCCGAGATTCGCCAAAACATTCGGCGTTAACCACACAAAGGCTGGGGGCTGGTCGTCGCCAGCCTTTCGCGTATCTCCAAAATGAAAGAAAAAGAAAGAAAGAGGCTCACGTTATGGAATTAGCCGATGCACGTCACGTGCTGGATGAAATGCGTACCAAAATAAATCAGTTTAGGGGGTCTCTTTGACTTCCCTCACTTGCAAGAAACAATTGCGGTGAACGAGGCCAAAATGGCCGAACCGGATTTCTGGAACGACTCGGCAGCCGCCCAGAAGATCATTGACGAAACGAACGCAGCCAAAACTCAGTTGGACACGTTCAAGAAACTGGATGACGGCTGGCAGAATCTCCAGGTGGCTGCGGAGCTGCTGGCGGATGAACCCGACCCGGATATTGCCAAGCAACTGGATAATGGGATTCCCAAGCTGCAAAAGGCGATGCACGAGTACGAGCTGAGCCAGCTGCTCACCGGTCCTTACGACAAGAATGACGCCCTGGTGGAAATCCACCCCGGCGCCGGCGGTACCGAAGCCCAGGACTGGGCTTCCATGCTGCTGCGGATGTACACCCGCTGGGCGCAAGGCCGCGGCTTCAAGGTGGAGACACTGGACTACTTGGCTGGTGACGAAGCCGGCGTCAAGTCTGTGACGATCCAGATCAGCGGGCACAATGCTTATGGCTTGTTACGCGGGGAGAAAGGGATCCACCGGCTGGTGCGCATTTCTCCCTTCGATTCTGCTGGTCGGCGCCACACGTCCTTCGCTTCGGTCGACGTCATGCCGGTGCTGGACGACAGCATCAACATCGATATTCGGCCGGAAGACTTACGGGTCGATGTCTACCGGTCCAGCGGGGCCGGCGGACAGCACATTAACAAGACGTCCAGTGCCGTGCGGATCACCCACCTGCCCACGGGTATCGTGACCCAGTCCCAAGCCCAGCGTTCCCAGCTGCAGAACCGGGAGACGGCGATGAATATGTTACGGGCCAAGCTCTATGAACGGGCCGAGGAACAGCAGAAAGAAAAAGAAGCGGCCATTCAGGGCGAACAAAAGGATATCGGCTGGGGTTCCCAGATTCGATCCTATGTATTCCATCCTTACACGATGGTCAAGGATCACCGGACCAACTACGAGACCAGTAATGGCCAAGCCGTCATGGACGGGGATCTGGACGGCTTCATCAATGCTTACTTGCAGTGGGAACTCGCTCGCCAGCAAAGTAAAAATGCGCAGCTTTGAGACACTTCTGTATTAATTCGTCGCTGAATTGTTACGTTGGCTTGGTACAATAGCCACGTGTGTAACAGGAAAGGAACAAGCCATCCCAATGATTCGTATGGTAGATGTATCAAAGGTATACGATAACAACGTGACGGCCTTGGAAAACGTCAATGTGGAGATCAACCAGGGCGATTTCGTCTATGTTGTCGGGCCTTCCGGTGCCGGCAAATCCACGTTTATCAAATTGCTTTACCGGGAATTGAAGGCCACCACCGGTCTGATCATGATCGATGATTTTGACTTGCCCCAGCTCAAAGACCGGGAAGTGCCGTATTTACGCCGCCGCATCGGCGTGGTCTTCCAGGACTTCAAGCTGCTCAGCCGCCTCACTGTCGCCGAAAACATTGCCTACGCGATGGAAGTCATCGAGACAGACCCTGAAGAAATCAAGCAGCGCGTCACTCAGGTCTTGCAAGAAGTCGGTTTGGCCGACAAAGCGGACCGTTTCCCCAATGAACTTTCCGGCGGCGAGCAGCAGCGGGTCGCGATTGCCCGGGCGATTGCCAACAATCCCCACATTTTGATTGCGGACGAGCCCACTGGCAATCTGGACCCCAACACGTCCGAAGAAATCATGGCCTTGCTGGAAACCATCAACAGCAAAGGCACCACGGTCATCATGGCCACCCACAACGACCAGTTGGTGAACAGTCATGTCCACCGCCTGCTGGAGATCAATAACGGCGACATTGTGCGGGACGAGAAGGAGGGGACATACGCCAATGAAGGCTAGTACATTCAAGCGCCATGTCACCGACAGCTTCCGCAGTCTCAAGCGTAACGGCGGCATGTCCGTGGCGGCCATCGTGTCCGTCACCGTCACCCTCCTGCTGGTGGGGATTTTCTTAGCCCTCATCTTCAACGTCAACCATGTCTCCCGGGAAGTCGAGAACGACGTCCGGGTGCGGGTAATGATCGATCAGAAAACCACCAAGGCCCAGCGCAGCACGCTGGCAGACGAGTTGAAGGACATGAGCGCCGTCAGCACCGTCACCTATTCCAGCCGCCAGCAAGAGCTGGATAAGGTGGTCGGCAGTTACGGCAGTGCCTTCCGCATGTTCGGTGGCGACTCCAACCCGCTGAATGACGTCTTTATCGTCAAGACCAAGACACCGCAAGCGACGGAGAAAGTGGCTAAGGCGGCCCAGAAACTGGATCATGTCGCCGACGCCAGTTACGGCGGGGCTAATGCCCGCAACCTCTTTAAGGCCACGGACAGTTTACGCCAGTGGGGCTTAGGCTTCAGTGTCCTGCTTTTGCTGGTCGCCGTGTTCCTGATTTCAAACACCGTGCGCATTACGATTCTTAGCCGGCGGACCGAGATCGGGATCATGCGGCTGGTGGGGGCAACCAACTCCTACATTCGCTGGCCGTTCCTGCTGGAAGGGGCCTGGACGGGCCTGTTCGGCGCGATTCTGCCGATCGTCATCGTGGATATCGGCTACGCTGTCATCTACGGTGCTTCAGCCAACACCTTCGCGTCAGCGGGGTACGCGCTGCTGTCGCCGGCGAGCCTGCTGGTGGGCATGGACTTCCTCCTGGCCATCATCGGCATCGTCATCGGCGCAGTCGGCGCCGCCATCTCCATGGGGCGGTTCTTGAAGATTTAACATATCAATCCATTTGCGGGTTCTCTGGAATATGTGGAGGGCCCGTTTTTTCGTGCGATGAGAAAATGGTCGCGGGGCCCGGCGATTTGGGCCCTCCGGCTGGCTGGGGCGGCGACGCGAAGCTAGTGCGAA
>NZ_KI271583.1:179636-179912 GCF_000469325.1 Schleiferilactobacillus shenzhenensis LY-73
TCTACCCGATCGTAAAGTCTTCAGTGCCTGGACATATTCGCTGGGAGTGCCACCTGAACTTCATTCTTCTAGGCATCTGTCGTAACTGTGCAGGAAGTTGCCAGGATTTCCTGGAGAGCGAGACATTTCCGGTCTCCGAGAATGCAGGGTGACGAAGGGCGGAGCAGATTGGGGCTCAGCTGTGAAATTGGGGGCGTGACAAAACTCGTATTCCAACATGATTGAGTGCCAACGCGTAGCAAGCGGAGGCAAAACGGGCTCAGTGGTGAAATCATT
>NZ_KI271583.1:180069-190159 GCF_000469325.1 Schleiferilactobacillus shenzhenensis LY-73
CAGCGTTCCAGCCCCAATCTGTGGAGTCCGCAGACACCCGGGTCAGCGCTAAACACTAACCTGCCTTGCGGAGCCCGTAGTCACCCGGGCCAGCGTCAGATGTCCCCTGCGAACGTTTCCAGAAAACGCCTGCGGTGTCGCGGTCTCTTTTCTGCTATACTAATGGTGAAATTGGAGGGGATATGCCAAATGACCACACGCATTCTGGTGGTGGACGACGAGTCCACGATTCGTACGCTCATCGAGTACAACCTGACCCAAGAAGGCTTCACGGTGGATACTGCCGAAGACGGTGATGAGGCGCTCGCTAAAGCGGAGCATGCTGAATACGACCTGATCCTTCTCGACCTGATGCTCCCCGGCAAGGACGGCTTGGCGGTGACTAAGACACTGCGCCAAGAAAAGAACGCCACGCCGATCATTATGCTGACGGCGAAGGACAGCGAGACCGACAAAATTGTTGGCCTCGAGCTGGGAGCGGATGACTATGTCACCAAACCGTTCTCCGTGAAGGAACTGCTGGCGCGGATCCACGCCGTTCTGCGCCGGGTCGAAGTGCCGGACCAGAACGTTGCGGCCGAGGGCCATATCGTCCACTTCGGCCCGCTGACCGTAGACATTGACGGTCTTCAGGCATCCTTGAACGGCGCCCCGCTGACCTTAACACCGAAGGAATTTGACGTGTTGGCTTACCTGGTCCAACGGCCTAATCGGGTGATTTCCCGTGAACACATTCTGGACGCGGTGTGGGGCGTCGATTATCCCACAGAGACGCGGACAGTGGATATGCAGATTTCTCACCTGCGGGAAAAAATCGAGCCTAATCCCAAAGATCCGCAATACTTACAGACGATTCGCGGGTTCGGCTACAAGCTGACCCTGCCCACGTCGGAGGTGTCTGAATAATGCGCTGGCGCGTCCAACTGATTCGGTTTCTGGGAGCGTTGGTGCTCTTCGTCGGCTTGCTGATTTGGATGACCCAGTGGGGACCGGCACTCGGTCTGCAAGAACCCTTGCAAGACGCTGCGCCCGGCATCTATTGGGGCATGATCGGTGTCTTTTGGGTGCTCTATGTCCTGCTCAGTGCATTACGGGATTGGCGCCTGCGCCGGCACCGCCGGCAGATGGCGTTAGCCACCCAGTACATGGACCAGATCCTGCATCTGCAAGCACCCGAGCTGATGCTGGCGGAGGATCAGCCTGAATGGCAGCAGTTCTACCAGGTGGCCAACCAAGTCAATTTACAGACGCACCGTTTCAAGGTGGCCCTGGACCAGAAGCAGGCCGACTTTGACCGCCTGATCAATCACTTGCCCGTGGGGGTAATGGTCATCAACCCGGACGATATGGTCCAGATGGCTAACGATGTGATGGCCACATTGCTGGATGTGCCGATTGATTCAGAACCCCATTCCTACCTGGACGACGTGAAGACATTTGGCCTGAGCAACTTGATTGAACGGACCGAGGCCAATCATCACACGCACCACGCTGAGATCAAGCTGGTCCAGAACAATGAGCGGCCTGTCGATGCGTATGCGGTGTGGATCGGCGACGCCCAAGCCGGCCAGGTCGTCGTCGTGCTTTACGACCTGGCCCTGGTCCGAGCGGCCGAGCAGATGCAGCTGGACTTCGTGGGCAACGTCTCCCACGAGCTGAAGACGCCCATCACGTCCATTGCCGGTTTCGCTGAGACGCTGCTCAATGGCGCCAAGGACGACCCCAAGGCGCTGACCCAGTTTTTGACGATCATCCTGAAGGAAGCCAACCGCCTCAACGACCTGGTCACCGATACCATTTCCGTAGCCAAGTTCGCCAATCCCCATCCCATTCATCCCGAACCGGTGAATGTGAGAAAGGAGATCGACCGCTGTCTGACGATGCTCAAGCCGCGTATCCTGGAGCGCCAGCTCAAGACGAAAGTCGAGGGCCCCGACGACTTGACCTTTGTCTTCGACCCCGGCGAATTCGAGGACATCATTAAGAACTTACTGACCAACGCCGTCATTTACAATCACCATCAAGGGAATGTGGATGTGCGGTATACGTTAACCGACAAGGAATTCCAGCTGCAAGTCGAGGACACCGGCATTGGCATCCCCGAAGATGACCAGCAGCGGGTGTTTGAACGCTTCTATCGGGTCGACAAGATGCGCTCGCGTAAGAACGGCGGCACCGGCCTCGGTCTGCCCATCGTGCAAGCCATCGTCAACCGCGCCGGCGGGGAGATTACGCTGCACAGTCAAGTCGGCGTGGGGTCGCTGTTTACGGTGACGCTACCGGTGAGAAAAGTACCAGCGGCACAGTCCGCACCAAATCAATAATTCTATGATTGCCCGCGGCATTGTGCCGCGGGTTTTTACATGGCGATGAGCGGGCAAATTGGAGCGATACACAGTGACTGGGGCTGTTCCGCTCTCTAACCGGGCTCCGCCGAGCAGGCCACCATGGTCTAAGGGCCCTAACCCCAAAAGCCCAAGTGCGGGGCTTTCTCCGCGTCACATAAACGGGCTCCGCCCTCTCCTTTACAATAAATTTACATTCTCCAGGTCAAATCGTTACACACCTACCGTATGCTGGATTAGAGAGAGAATTTGGTGAATTGAGGAATGCCCAGTGAAACACATAAAGTTATGGCTTTTGGCGGCGCTGAGCCTGTTCTTGCTGGCCGGCTGCCAGCAGCAGGGGGCAGCCATTACTGCCGTCGGGTCGTCCGCTTTGCAGCCCTTGGTGGAAGCCGCCGGGGAACGCTATAGTGCGGAACATAGCGGTGAATTTATCAATGTTCAGGGCGGCGGCTCCGGGACTGGCTTAAGCCAGATCCAGAGCGGCGCCGTCGACATCGGCAACTCCGATCTTTACGCGGAAGAAAAGAAGGGGATCGATGCTAAGAAACTCGTCGATCACCGGGTCGCGGTGGTCGGTGTCGTGCCCATTGTCAACCAAGCGATTCCCTTGGATAACCTGTCCATGGCGCAGCTGCGCGGTATCTTTTCTGGCCAATATACGAATTGGTCGCAGGTGGGCGGGCCGAATATTCCCATCGTCATTGTGAACCGCGCTAGCGGGAGCGGTACGCGGGTGACCTTCGAGCGCTGGGTGATGAACAACGTGCCGACCAAGGCTGCCCAGGAACAGGACTCCACGGGGATGGTGCGCCAGATCGTCGCGACTACCCCGGGGGCCATTAGTTACGTGGCCTTCCCTTACGTGGACAAGACCGTGAAGACCCTCAAGCTTGACGGAGTGGCACCAACGGATGCCAATGTTCAGACGAATAAATGGGTGATCTGGTCGTACGAGCACATGTACACGAAGGGCGCGCCGAAAGGGCTGGCTAAGAAGTTCATCAATTACGTGATGAGCGATACGGTCCAACAGAAGATTGTCACGAAACTGGGGTACATCGCTGTGAATGATATGAAGGTCAGTCGGAGTCTGACCGGCCAAGTGACGAAGAGAGCGGGGCAGTAAGATGCAGCAGCAGGATAAGATCAGAGAAAGTATGCTGAAGCCGTCACAGGCGTCTAAGCGAGAAAGGCACGGCAAGATCCTCAGCTTCGCCGCGATCAGCTTGATCGTCATCGTCGTCGTGGCCATCTTCGTCTTTGTCGCCACCCGGGGCATTGCCACGTTTACGGTGGACAAGGGCAACCTGTGGGACTTCTTCACGAAGACCACTTGGAATCCAGGGCAGACTGATAAGAGCGGTCATCCGCTGATTGGAGCTTTGCCCATGATCGTCGGCTCGTTCGCGGTGACGCTGCTGTCGGCGGTCGTGGCCACGCCTTTCGCAATTGCGGCGGCGATTTACATGGTGGAGATTTCTCCCCGGCGGGGTTATAAGATCCTTCAACCGGTCATCGAACTGCTGGTGGGTATTCCGTCAGTTGTTTACGGGTTCGTCGGGCTGTCCTTGATCGTCCCGTTCGTCCGCACCCACTTCGGCGGGACCGGGTTTGGTATCTTGGCGGGGACCATGGTGCTGTTCGTCATGATCCTGCCCACCGTCACCTCCATGAGTGTGGATGCCTTGCGGGCCGTGCCCCGGTATTACCGGGAAGCCTCACTGGCTCTGGGCGCCACGCGCTGGCAGACGATTTATAAGGTCGTCTTGCGGGCCGCTGTGCCTGGCATCATGACCGCCGTTATCTTCGGGATGTCCCGCGCCTTCGGTGAAGCGTTGGCGGTGCAGATGGTCATTGGGAACGCCACCCTGCTGCCGCAGAACCTTGTCTCACCATCCTCGACTTTGACTAGTATCCTGACGATGGGCATGGGCAACTCGGTCATGGGCAGCGTGTCGAACAACGCCCTATGGTCCTTGGCCTTGCTGCTGCTGCTGATGTCCTTGCTGTTCAATATTTTGATTCACCGCATCAGTAAGAAAGGGGCCCTGCACTAATGAACGCCAAACAGAGCGATAAGGTCGCCACCGGCGTCCTTTACTTGATGTCGGGGACCATTGTGGCGATCCTGGCCTTGCTCCTCTTGTACATTTTGTGGAATGGGATTCCCCACATCAGCTGGCATTTCCTCACCGCGCCCGCCCAAAGCTTTGAGAAGGGCGGCGGCATCGGGGTCCAGCTGTTTAACTCCTTCTATCTGTTGATTCTTTCCATGCTGATCTCGACCCCGATTTCGATTTGTGCGGGGATCTACCTTTCCGAGTATGCCAAGCCGAACCGGCTGACCAGCATCATCCGGACGTCCATCGAGATTCTGTCCTCGCTGCCCTCCGTGGTCGTTGGTCTGTTTGGCTTCCTGGTTTTCGCCGTGCAAGCCGGCTTTGGCTTCTCCATCCTGTCCGGGGCCTTGGCGCTGACGGTGTTCAACTTGCCGCTGCTGACCCGTAATGTGGAAGACTCGCTGCAATCGGTGTCCTTCACGCAACGGGAAGCGGGGCTGGCGTTGGGCCTGTCGCGCTGGGAAACCGTGATTCACGTCATCTTGCCGGAAGCTCTGCCGGGGATCATCACCGGGATGATTCTCAGTGCCGGCCGGGTCTTCGGGGAAGCCGCCGCGCTGATTTACACCGCCGGCCAGAGTGCCCCGCCCTTGGACTTCACGAACTGGAACCCGTTCTACATCGCTTCGCCGCTGAATCCGATGCGGCCGGCGGAGACCCTGGCCGTGCACATCTGGAAGATCAACTCTGAAGGCATCATTCCCGATGCCAAGGCGGTCTCTTCCGGGGCCAGTGCCATGCTGATCATTGCGGTCCTGCTGTTCAACGTATTGGCCCGTTACTTGGGTAATAAGATGTACAAGAAATTCACTGGGGTGTAGGAGGTTAAGTTCAGAAATGAAGGATTATTCGTTTGACGAAACATACTTTCTGCCCCTCGACCCGAAGAAACACGAAATTGCGCTGTCTACCGAGGACTTGAATGTGTTCTACGGGACGAACCACGCCATCTATGATGCGTCGCTGCAATTCGAACGGTTCAAGATTACCGCGCTGATCGGCGCGTCGGGGTCCGGGAAGTCGACTTACTTGCGTTCATTGAACCGGATGAACGACAATATTGCCAGCGCCAAGGTCACCGGGAAGATCATGTACCGGGACTTGGATATCAACGGCAACGGCATTGATACTTACGAGATGCGCAAGCATATTGGCATGGTGTTCCAGCGGCCCAATCCTTTCTCCAAGTCGATCTACGATAACATCACGTTTGCCCCGAAACGACATGGTTTGAAGGATAAGAAAAAGCTGGACGAGATGGTGGAGCGGACGCTGAAAGAAGCGGCCCTCTGGGACCAGGTCAAGGATGACCTGCATCAGTCGGCCTTGGCCCTCTCCGGCGGGCAGCAGCAGCGGTTATGCATCGCCCGGGCGATCGCCATGGAACCGGATATTCTGCTGTTGGACGAACCGGCCAGTGCGTTGGATCCGATTTCGACGTCCACCGTGGAAGAAACATTGATTCGGCTGCGGGAGCATTACACGATCATCATCGTGACCCACAACATGCAGCAGGCCGCTCGTATCAGCGACTACACGGCTTTCTTCCATTTGGGCCACGTGCTGGAATTCAATACGACGAAAGAAATCTTCACCACGCCGAAGGTTCAGGCCACAGACGATTATGTGTCTGGCCACTTCGGGTAACGCAATACAGAGAGGTGTCGGATATGGCAATGGCAATCGCATCAGCTCCGCAACAAACCGCAGTAGCAACACCGCCCATCATCGACAGTCACGATGTGCACTTATGGTACGGGACGAACGAAGCACTCAAGGGCATTAACCTGACCTTCCACGAGCATGAGATCACGGCGCTGATCGGTCCCAGCGGGTGCGGCAAGTCCACTTACTTGCGCACCTTGAACCGGATGAACGATTTGATCCCGGGCGTGACCATCAAGGGCGAAGTGACCCTCAAGGGCCAGGATATTTATTCTTCCAGCATGGATACCGTTGCCCTGCGTAAAGAAGTCGGCATGGTGTTCCAGCAGCCCAATCCGTTTCCGTTTTCGATTTATGACAATGTGACCTATGGCCTGCGTCTTGGCGGTAAGCCCAGTCGGGAAGAATTGGACGAGGCCGTGGAGACGTCGCTGCGCCAGGCGGCGGTGTGGGAGGACGTGAAGGATAAGCTGCACGACAGCGCCCTGGCGTTGTCCGGCGGGCAGCAGCAGCGGGTGTGCATTGCCCGCGTGTTGGCGGTCAAACCCGACGTGATTTTGCTCGATGAGCCGACGTCAGCCTTGGACCCGATTTCGTCCAGCCAGATTGAAAACATGCTCGTGAACCTCAAAAAGGACTATACTATAATCTTAGTCACGCACAACATGTCGCAAGCGTCCCGGATTTCTGACCGGACGGCTTTCTTCCTGCAGGGGAACTTGATCGAGTATGATGATACGAAGACCATCTTCTTGAATCCGCATAAGAAAGAGACCGAGGATTATATCAGTGGACGCTTCGGGTAAAAAAAGAGCAGGGGGTGGCCAGCGTGCGCCGCGTATTTGAAGATGAACTGAACGATTTGCACGTCCGTTTCTCCGAAATGGGGATGATGGTCAACGAGGCCATCTATAAGTCCGTCAAAGCATTTATCAACCATGATAAGGAACTGGCTCGGGACGTGATCAAGAACGACCATTTGATCAACGAACGGGAAGTCGACCTGGAGAAACGCAGCTTTGAGCTGATTGCGCTGCAGCAGCCGGTGACCACTGACTTACGGACCATTGTCACGGTCATGAAGGCCAGCTCTGATTTGGAGCGGATGGGGGACCATGCTGTTTCCATTTCTAAATCTACCATTCGAGTCAAGGGGACCACGCGCGTGCCCAAGGTGGAGCAGGACATTGCATCGATGGCCGAACTGGTCAAAGAGATGGTCAATGAGGTCCTGGACGCCTACGTCAAGAGCGACGATAAGCGCGCCTTGGAAATTGCCAACGAGGACCACGGCATTAACCATTATTCGGATATTATTTACGAGACGTGTCTGGAGATCATGCAGAAGGATCCGGCCACCGTACCGGGCAGCATGGATTATCTCTTCGTCAGTTCCTACTTGGAGCGGATCGGGGATTACGTCACCAATATCTGCGAGTGGATCGTGTACTTGCAGACGGGGAAGATCGTCGAGTTGAACTCCAACGCTAAGGAAGACGATTTCTAACATGATTTCAGAAAGGCCAGCCGGGTCAGTATGGGTATTTTCCCCCATGCCGTTCCGGCTGGCCTTTCTTCCAGACTATGGCCTATCTAAATATCCACCTTTGGACCTATGCACTGGGGCGGGTTCCTTGGCATAATGAAAATGTAAATAAGCCATGTACCCAATGTGGATGGAGGCAATTCGAAATGAACGAACGTGAACGTATTATGCAGCTCGTCAAGGACGGGGTGATCAGTTCTCAAGAAGCGATCGTGTTATTGGAGAATCTCGCTGATAAGGCCGACAACGGCAGCAGCGAGCGTACCAGCGCGACTGACACTGCGGCCGATGAGCAAACGTCAGCTGAGGCCGACGATCAGTCAGCCGCCGCTGACCAGGCGGCTGAAGACCTGCGCAACGCCCACAGCACGTTAGCCGATCTGCAGCAGCAGCTGCAAGACAAGCAGCGGCAGATCCGGGCGACGGAGGAACAGATCACTGTTCTCGATACTTTGGAAGACTTGGAAGACTTGTCTGCTGAGAAAGCCGAAGAGCGCTCCAAGCTCCAGGCGGACTTGGTCACAATGAAGGAAGACGCCGAGCGCTTAGCGGACCAGGTCAAGGCCGCTAAGCAGGTCGTTGACGATTTGCAGGCCAAGGCGTGGCAGGACACCCGGGATGATTTCGACACCACCGACTGGGCCGAAGATTTCTCCCAGACCTTCTCTGATCTGGGCAAGCGGATGGGTACCATTGGCACGCAGGTGGGCAAAGCCGTGCGCGACGCGATGACCACCGTGAGCGATAACGTTGATTGGAAAGACGTGAAGATCAAGGTGCCCGGTGTGGTCAGCGCCAGCTTCGACCATGAATTCTTGTTTGAACACATTGCTGCTCCGGCAGTAGAAATGCGGATTGCCAATGGCGACGTGCACATCCAGCCGTCGATCAACGACAATGTTTCGATTCGCGGCCAGTTCAAGATTTACGGCCACTACGATGAACCCACGCCGTTGGCGGCCTTGATGGCCCGCAGCCAGGTGGATGTCTCGAATGACCACATCGTCTTCTCAGTGCCGAATAAGCGTATCCGCGCGGACCTGGATGTATATCTGCCCAAGCGGCTCTATGATCACACATCGATCAAGATCCTGAACGGCAACTTGGCGGTGGACGGCTTCAACGGTCAAGACTTCTATGCGAAGCTGACCAACGGCTCCGGGACATTCAACGATGTCACCCTGCAGCTGCTGAATGTGGAAGACATTAACGGCAGCGTGCACTACAACAGCGGCAAGGTCGATGAACTGATGGGTCAGACGATGAACGGCACACTGACCGCCAAGGCGCCGTTCAAGAGCGCTGAGCTGAGCACGGTCAACGGGACTATCCGGGTGACCGCGACAACCAATGAGCTGCACAAACTGATTGCTAACTCCACCAGCGGCACCATTAAGGTTTCTGTACCGGCCAGCTTAGGCTTGACCGGTCAGGCCCAGAGCAAGGTCGGTGCCGTGCGCTCCCGCCTGTCGCACTTGAGCAGCGAACCGGTGCGCGGCACGGTGGGTCAACGCTTGCAGTTGGACCGCACCACCGATTCCGGTGATGTCGCCGAGCTGGAGCTGACCGCTGGGGCCGGGGCCATCATGCTCAAGGATAACGATAACGAAGATAACTGAGTGAAGAGAAAGGAACGAGCAGATCATGAGTGAACGAAATGGTGCAAAACGTTTAATGAAGTCACGGACGGACCGCAAAGTTGACGGCGTCCTGGGTGGTATCGCTGCCTACTTCGGCTGGGACAGTACCCTCGTACGCATTCTGTTTATCGTCCTGCTGCTGCCCAGCTTCGGCACCATGTTCATGGTTTACATCGTTCTGGACATGGTGATGCCTACCGCTCCTCGGGCCGACCAGCCCCAGCGGCCCAGTCGGCCGGTGGGTCCGGACACGGCGTCCAAGCACACGAGTGACGAGAATTGGAGTGACTTCTAATGATTACCTTGTTAGTTCTATTGATCCTGATTCCGGTTCTCCTCGTTGTGCTGTTCGCCACCGGAATCGGCATCCTGGCGATGGTCATTGGCCTGCTGCGTTTCTTATTTCCAGTCCTGGTCATCTACCTGATTTACCGCCTGCTATTCTCCCCGCGCCGGCGCAGTCATGACCGGCCCACGGACTTCAGCGGCACCCCGTACGCCCACACGTACCACCACGAGTCGACCAGCGGCCGCCGCGAGATCCACGCGGAGCAGCACGACGACGAGAAGCAAGGGAAGTCCAAGGACGACACCTGGGACGACTTCTAATCCTTTGCAGTAAGAAAACCAACTCAGCCAGCCCGATAACGGTGCTGGCTGTTTTTTTCTGCGTTGCGCTTCGCGCTGCCGCCTTGTGGAGCGGAGAGAAATGTACGCGAGGCCCGGCGATTTGGGCCCTCCGCCAGGGGGCCTGGAACGTGGTGGGCACGG
>NZ_KI271583.1:190604-205811 GCF_000469325.1 Schleiferilactobacillus shenzhenensis LY-73
GAGCAAGACAGCTGCCTGCCGCCTGCGCCGTAAACGGGCGAAGCCGAGCAGGCCACCACAGTCCAAGGACCATAACACCAAAAGCCCAGGTGCAGGGCTTTTAGTGTTATGGCCACTTAGCCTGGGTGGCCTAACCGCTCGGCTTCGCCCTCTGGTGCGACATATGGTATCATCTAACTTGTATATCAAAATGGAGGTACAACCATGGCAAATACAGTGTCAGTCGCCAAGCTCGTCCAAGAGACCGATCTCAATGTGTTTTCCGGCAAGGAAGACATGGCCGACCGGATGATCGAAGTCAGCGACATCTCCCGGCCGGGCCTGGAGTTGACCGGCTATTTCCGCTATTATCCCAGCAATCGCATTCAGCTGTTCGGCAAGACAGAAATTTCTTTCTCCAAAGGCATGTCCAGTGAGGAACTCAGCGTTGTTCTGCGCCGGATGGCGATGCCGGATACGCCGGCCTTCCTGGTCTCCCGCGGCTATCAGCCGCCCCAGCAGATGATCACCGAAGCGCAAAAGGCCCACGTGCCCGTTCTCGGGTCGCCGCTGCCCACGTCGCGGCTGTCCAGTGTGGTGACGGAATACCTGGATGAAGAGCTGGCCGAACGCCGATCCATGCACGGCGTGCTGGTCGATATCTACGGCCTGGGCGTGCTGATCACCGGGGATTCCGGCGTCGGCAAGTCGGAGACCGCCTTGGATCTGATCAAGCGCGGGCACCGGCTGATTGCTGATGACCGGGTGGACGTTTACCAGCGGGATGAGAAAACGATCGTCGGGGAGGCTCCGGCGATTCTGCGGCACCTATTGGAGATTCGCGGGATCGGCATCATCGACGTGATGAACCTCTTCGGGGCCGGGGCGGTCCGGGACTCGGCGGAGATTTCGCTGATCGTTCACCTGGAGAACTGGTCCCCAGATGTGAATTACGACCGGATCGGGGCGCATGAACAGTTCCAGCAAATCTTCGACGTGGCTTTGCCCAAGATCACGATTCCCGTGAAGGTCGGCCGGAACTTGGCCATCATTATCGAGTCTGCCGCGATGAATTTCCGCGCTCAGTCCATGGGTTACGATGCCACCAAGGTATTCGAACGCAACCTGAATTCACTGATTAAGGAACACACGGCCGAAGACGAAGGCACCAAGGCCTAATTTTGTTGAAGAAAGTAGATGTTAATTCGTGTCACTCGCTGCCTTGAACCCGGTGGCCCTGCGTCTCGGGTCGCTGCAAATTAAATGGTACGGGGTCCTCATCGCCACCGGTGTGGTCCTGGCTGTGATTCTGTCCATGCGCGAAGCTAATCGGCGTCAGATCAGTCCCGACGATATCGTCGACCTGCTGCTTTGGATGCTGCCCATCGGCATCGTTGGTGCCCGGGCGTATTACGTGATTTTTCGCTGGTCTTATTACGCCGCTAATCCAGGGGAGATTTTTGCCATCTGGGAGGGCGGCTTAGCCATTTACGGCGGGATCATTGCCGGCCTGATCGTCCTGGTCGTCTACTGCTATTATCGGATGCTGCCGACGTGGCTTGTCCTCGACATTATTGCGCCCACTGTGCTGCTGGCCCAAGCCATCGGCCGCTGGGGCAACTTCATGAACCAGGAAGCGTTCGGCGGCACCACCACCCGGGCCTTTCTGGAAAGCTTGCACCTGCCAACCTTTATCATCAACCAGATGAACATCAATGGTGTTTACCACCAGCCGGACTTCTTGTACGAATCCATGTGGAGCCTGCTGGGGGTCATCTTGCTGTTCTCCCTGCGGCACCGCCTGCACTTCTTCAAGCGCGGGGAAGTGGCCCTTTCTTACATTGCTTGGTACTCCTTCGGCCGGTTCTGGATCGAGGGGACGCGGACAGACAGTCTCTATCTGTTCGGGCCAATCCGCGTGTCCCAGCTGCTGGCGGCGATCCTGTTCGTTGGCGCGGTGGGCCTGATCGTCTACCGGCGGCTGCGGAAGCCGGATAATCCTTGGTATCTTGATGGAAGCGGGTTGAAGTATCCTTATGAGCGTTAAGCGACAGTTGCAGATTACCGTCCTCGGCTCCGGTTCTTGGGGCAGTGTGCTGGCGGATGTGTTGGCGAGAAATGGTCACGCGGTCACGATCTATGGCCGTAATGCCCAGGAGATCAACGAAATCAACACGGACCACACGAACAAGCATTACCTGGCGGACCTGCACATGGATGAGAGCATCGTCGGCACCACCGACTTGCACCAAGCCGTGGCCAGCGCCGCCGCCATTTTCTTCGTCATCCCCACCCAAGCGATTCGCGGGGTAGCGGAGAAGGTGGGAGCCATCCTCAGTGAAGAGGGCCACCGGCCATTTCTCATTTCCGCGGCGAAGGGGTTGGAAGAAGGCACGCTGTACCGCATCTCCCAGATCCTGACACAGTCCATTCCGGCCCCGGTGCGGGGGGACATTATCGTTCTCTCCGGGCCCAGCCACGCGGAAGATGTGGCCCGCCACGACATCACCACCTTGACCGCTGCGTCCACCAACGAAGATGCCATGGCCTGGGTCCAGTGGGTCGTGATGAACGACTTTATGCGAATTTATACCAGTCCAGACGTGGTCGGCGTCGAACTCGGCGGGGCGATCAAGAACGTCATCGCCATTGGCGCCGGCGCCATCCACGGGCTGGGTTACGGTGACAATACCAAGGCGGCGCTGATGACCCGGGGGCTGGCAGAAATGGCCCGGCTCGGCGCTGCCTTCGGGGCCGACCCGCTGACTTTCAGTGGCTTGTCCGGCCTCGGCGACCTGATTGTGACGTGTACCAGCACGAATTCCCGGAACTGGCGGTGCGGCAATCGGTTGGGTCAGGGCGAGTCCTTGCAGCACATCCTCAATACGATGGGGATGGTGGTGGAGGGTGTGCCCACTGCCCAAGCGGTCCACGACCTGAGCAGTCAGGCCCAGGTAGACATGCCCATCTGTGAAGCTATTTATGAAGTGCTTTATCGCCACCGGCCCCTGCAAGACAGTATCGATGCCTTGATGGGTCGTATCGCGAAACCCGAGATCGATTTCTAACCTACCCGAAAGGAGGCTGCCTATGGTGAAAGCAGTGATTGCCGCCGGCGGCATCGGGGCCTCGCTGATGCCCCTGACCAAGGCGGTCGCTAAAGAAATTCTGCCCCTGGGCGGGCGGCCCGTCATTGATTACGTCATGCGCGAGCTGCAAGCCAACGACATTACGGAGATTCTGCTGATTGCCAATAAGAGCAAGCAGGCCATTGAAGACTACTTCGACTCTGCTCCGGAACTGGAGCGGGTATTGCAGGAGAAGGGCGACACGGCGACCTTGGCAGACATTGCCCGGTCCACCGCGGTCAACCTGCACTTCATTCACCAGCAGTCGCCGACGGGGATTGGCGGGGCCTTAGCCCTCGCCCGGGACTTCATTGACGGCGAGGACTTCTGTTTCGTGCTTTCTGACGATGTCCTGCCGGTGCCCGGCACCTTGTTGCAGGACTTGTGGCAAGCCCACGCGGCCAGCGGTCAGCAGATGGTGGCAGCGGTCCCGATTACCCCGGTCGAGAGCCAGCAGTACGGGGTGATCGACTGGGCAGACCCGGCAGCGGGGACGATCACGGCCATTCAAGAGAAGCCCGCGCCAGTGGCGGCTCCCAGTCATGATGCGGTCTTTGGCCGGTATGTTTTTTCAGCGGAGATATTCAACCGGCTGAATGAATTTGCCCCGGACCAGCAGCAGTTTGCCCGGGCGCTGAACAGTTTGGCCGCGGACGACCAGTTGTCCGGCCTTTCTTATACCGGTCCCCGGGAGAACATTGACGGCCACCTGGGTCTGGTCGAAGCAAACATCGACATGGCCCTGCGCGATCCCGCCACGGCCGGGCCGCTGCAAGCTTACCTGCGCACCTTGGACCTGGATTAAGCCGGGCAGTGGCATTATTTCAGAAAATCATGTATGATATTCCCTAGGGTACTTATTTTTAGTAAGGAGTTGTTGCTGATGGCTAAAGCATATGATGTCGTTGTAATCGGCGCAGGACCCGGCGGTATGACTGCCGCCCTGTACGCTGCACGTTCCAATCTGCGGGTGGTCATGCTGGACCGCGGGATTTACGGCGGCCAGATGAATAATACCGCAGCCATCGAGAACTACCCTGGTTTCACGGATGTTCTCGGTCCGGAACTGGGTGAGAAGATGTACGCCACTGCGGAACAGGCTGGCGTTGAATATGCCTACGGTGAAGTCACCAGCATCGAAGACCACGGCACCACGAAACTGATCCACACCGATGAGGACGATTATGAAGCCAAGGCCGTTGTCTTGGCCACCGGTGCGGAACACCGCAAGGTTGGGGTACCTGGCGAAGAAGAATATTCCGGCCGCGGTGTCTCGTACTGCGCAGTCTGCGACGGGGCTTTCTTCAAGGGTCAGCCGTTAGCCGTTATCGGCGGCGGCGATTCCGCCGTTGAAGAAGGCATCTACCTCGCTCAGTTGTCCCCTGATGTCTATGTCCTCCACCGGCGCGATCAGCTGCGCGCCCAGAAGGTGCTGCAGAACCGGGCCTTCGCCAACGACCACATGCACTTTGTATGGAACACCCAGCTCCAATCCATTGATGGCGATGGGAAGAAAGTGACCGGCGTGACGTACAAGGACAAGGTCACCGGTGAAGAAAAGCAGATTCCGGTTGCCGGTGTGTTCATCTATGTCGGCATCAAGCCCATGACGGACGCCTTCAAGAATCTGCCGATCCTGGACGATCAGGGCTGGATCATCACGGACGACCACATGCGGACGAAAGTACCCGGCGTCTTCGCAGTGGGCGATGCCCGCCAGAAGGATCTGCGCCAGATCACCACGGCCGTCGGTGAAGGCGGCTTAGCGGGCCAGCAGGTCTACCACTACATCCAAGAGATGGGTGACGAAGCCGCAGCAGCGAAGGTTAAAGCACAGCAAGCTTAATACGAATGAGTGGTCCATCCTCGGCGCAAGCCGGGGATTTTTTTGTCCAGAGGGCGGTGCCCGTTTTCGTACTTTCTGGAGGGCAGGAGGCGCTCGATTTGGTAAATATTTTAGTAAATATCCTTATTGACATCTTGATAATTTACTAAATTTTCAAGACCAATTCCCCTCGCTTTCCCCTTGAACCATGTATAATGAAAGAGGAATCATACAACGGTTTTTAAGGAGGAGTTTCTGCAATGAGCTGGCAAGATAATTATCAACAGTGGCAAAAAGCCACCTTGGTACCTGATCTGGCAGAAGAACTGGACCAAATGAAGGGCCACGACGATGACTTGGAAGATGCCTTCACGGCCCCGATGGAATTCGGCACCGCCGGCATGCGCGGCGTCATGGGCCCCGGCATCAACCGGATGAATATCTATACGGTTCGGCAAGCGACAGAAGGGCTGGCCCGCTTTATGGACCAGTTGCCGGAAGCACGGAAGCAGCAAGGGGTCGCTATCAGTTTTGACTCCCGTTACCACTCCCAAGAATTTGCCCATGAATCCGCCCGGGTTTTGGGCGCCCACAATATTCCGTCCTACGTGTTCGATTCGCTGCGGCCGACCCCGGAATTGTCCTTCACGATCCGGCATCTGCATACTTATGCGGGGATCATGATCACGGCCAGCCATAACCCTAAGCAGTACAACGGGTATAAGATCTATGGTCCCGACGGCGGGCAGATGCCGCCGGAAGAGGCGGATACGATCACCAAGTACATTCGGGAAGTCACCGACATTTTCAACATTCCCGTCGTCCAAGAGCAGAAGCTGCGGGAAACCAAGGTCATGCATCTCATTGGCGAAGACGTCGATGAAGATTACTTGGATGCCCTGAAGTCGGTCACCATTGACTCTGACTTGATCAAGCAGGAAAAGGACATGAAGCTGATCTACAGCCCGCTGCATGGCACCGGCAAGGTCTTGGCTCAGCGGGTATTGCAAGGGGCCGGCTTTGAGGCCGTCCGCATCGTTCCCGAGCAGGCCATCCTCGATCCGGAGTTTCCGACGACTCCGTTCCCGAACCCTGAATTTCCCCAGGCCTTTGACCTGGCCATTAAGTTAGGGAAGAAAGAATCCGCCGATGTCCTCATCGCTACCGACCCTGACGCCGACCGCTTGGGCACGGCGGTCCGTTTGCCGAACGGCGAGTACCAGCTGCTGACGGGGAACCAAATTGCCAGTATCATGCTGCACTACATCTTGACGGCCCGCAAGAACGCCGGTACATTGCCGAAGAACGGCGCAGTCGTGAAGTCCTTTGTTTCTACCGAGCTGGCTACGAAGATTGCCGAGAGCTTCGGTATGCAGATGATCAATGTCGAGACTGGCTTCAAGTTTATCGCCGAGCAGATCGAGCACTTCGAAGAGACCGGCAGCCACGAATTCCTCTTTGGCTTCGAAGAGAGCTACGGCTACTTGATGAAGCCGTTCGTTCGGGATAAGGACGCCATGCAGGCGACCTTGATGCTGGCCGAAGTGGCGGCGTACTACAAGCACCAGGGCAAGACCCTGTACGACGGCTTACAAGACCTCTACAAGGAATACGGCTACTTCGCCGAGAAGACTGTTTCCCAAGATTTCCCTGGCATCAAGGGGGCCGAAGAAATGGCCGCGCTGATGACCAAGTTCCGCGAAGAAGAACCGGCTGACTTCGCCGGTGTGAAGGTCGCCCGCACCGAGGACTACCTCTCCGGTCAAGCCAAGTTAGCCAACGGCAGCACTGAGCAGCTGACCCTGCCCAAGGCCAATGTGCTCAAGTTCATCCTCACCGACGGCACTTGGATCGCCATCCGTCCGTCCGGCACAGAGCCGAAGATCAAGTACTATGTCGGCACTCAAGCTGATTCCGAAGACGCCGCGCAGAAGCGCCTCGGCGAGTTTGAGAATGCCTTAACCGCCTTTACGAAGGCGTAAGTCACTGAGTCATGCATTGCCCTCAGAGCCCCGCCGCTCTGGGGGTTTTGCTGTATGGTCAGAAAGGAGAGGACAGTCCATGCCTGCATTACCCACGATTCTCATCTATCCATTTCCCGGTCACGCATAACCGTTGACAATTGTATGACCACAGTGTACGATACATGCAAATTCATTTTTCCTTAAGGAGGATCCCATAATGCCTCGTCCATCTAACATTTTTGCTGACTAACGCATGTCGTTCGTCATGCGAGTGAAGTTCTCAGTACGGATTAGCCGCGCCATTCAGGCTTTCGGCGGAAGCCGCAGGTATATTTGTCTTGCGGTTTACTCCGCGAAGACAATCGGCCGATTATCGGTGCATTTTGCCGGTCTAGGCTGACGATTCTGAGAATCTTTCACCCGTGCCGCAAAAGGTTAGGTGAATTCAATGAATTTGTCTCGTTATATCAAACAATTTTGGTTGCAGAATATTGGGGTCGTGTTGGTTGAGGTCTTCAAAAGTGTCACAGATACGGTGGCCAACATTTTAATGGCCAATGCCTTGACCGCGCTGACCAAGCTGCAAGCCCACGAATTTCTGGTGTGGAGCGCCTGGGCCGTGTTGGCCTATTTGGGCGGTGCAGTGGGAATCTACCTGGAGATCTACTACGTCACACACGTGATTTACCTGATGGACACCGCTCTGCGGCGTGATATCGGGCAGAAACTGGCAGCGGTCAATTACGAGGAGTACCATCGACAGAGCGACTCGGTGTACGTCTCGTGGCTGACCAATGATATCACCCAGATCAATACGTACGGTTTCTACAATCTGGTAGATATTTTTTCAGCCATCAGCGATATTGTCTTTGCGTTGATTGGGCTGCTGTACTATCGGTATTCGCTGGTGCTGCTCACCGTGATGCTGGCCGTCGTCATGCTGGTGGTGCCCAAACTCTTTGGCCAACCCGTCCAGAAACGGTCGCAAGCGTTGTCCGCCGCCAATGAACAGAGCATGAACCAATTTTCTGACATTCTCGCCGGCTTCGATGACCTGCTCATGCTGAACCTCCGCCAGCGCATTGTGGAGAAAATTGCGGCTTCTTCGACCCGCTTCATGCATGCCACGGATCGTCATAAGCAGCTTGTCGGGGCGATGGTGGGGTCGTCTGCCGCGATAGGCAACTTGAGTCAAGTAGCCGTCATGGGCTTCACCGGTTACCTGGCATTTCAAAGGCTTGTCCCCATTGGGGCGATCATGGCCACGCGCAACTTCGCAGAATCAATTTTTACCGGAGTCGCTAACGCAGGCACACTGGGCATCGTGACCCAGGGATTGGATCCTCTTTTTGCCAAGTACAACGCGCTCACGCCTGATCCCGCGAAGGGCCAAGGCATGGTTGGCCCGCTGCGCCAAGCACTGCAAATGAATCAGGTTTCATTTACCTATCCGGATGCCCAACAGCCCACTCTGGCGGACTTCAATTTAACGCTGGGAGCGGGTAAAAATTATGCCCTGGTGGGTCCCTCCGGACAGGGTAAAACAACGATCATCAATCTTCTGGCCGGTAATTTGACCCAATACAAGGGAACGCTGCGCTTCGATGGCCAGGATTACCGGACTATCGCGCCCCAGGCCATTCGTGACCAGATCGTGGTCTTGAATCAAATACCGTTCATTTTCAACGACACCTTGCGTCAAAATATCACGCTGGGGCGGGAATTTACTGATCAACAGCTGCAAACCGCGTTGACAGAAAGCGGGTTAGCCGATGTGGTCGCCAAGCTGCCCCAGGGGCTCGATACGCTGCTGACCAAGAGCGGCCGCAACCTCTCTGGCGGTCAGCGGCAGCGGGTTGCCCTGGCGCGCGGCCTGATTGGCGGGCGCAAGATCGTCTTCATGGACGAAGGGACCGCCTCACTGGACGAAGCCGCTGCCGCTCAAATCGAGGACAGTCTATTAGCCCGAGCGGATGTGACCTTACTCATGGTCACCCATCACTTGCGCAACGAGATTCGCCCGCAGTTTGATCGGGTGATTACGTTAGGCGAGGAACAGGACTAACCGGCAGGATATGCAATGACGCGTCGGTGATCAGGTGCCGCCATGGCACCGGGTTGCCGACTTTTTAATGCGTCTGAACGATCGTGGGACATAACGCAACTTTCAGACGCAAGATACCGGGGGGGTGAGCTTTCGCACCTCTTGTTGTCCACCGCCCGCTGTGGTACCATACGGACAACCAAAAACAGATAAGGAGCGTGTTCGTCGTGGGCTTGCATCAGTACATCACCGGATTAACGAATCTTGAATGGTTGGACCGGGCACCGGGTTTCTTCAAGTATCAGCAGCATTCCGTCGCTGCACATTCCTTCAAGGTGGCCGCCATTGCCCAGATGCTGGGGGACATCGAGGAACAAGCCGGCAACCCCATTGACTGGAAGATGCTGTACGAGAAATCCCTGAACCACGACTATACCGAACGCTTCATCGGCGACATCAAGACCCCCGTCAAGTATGCGACGCCGGAGTTGCGCCATATGCTCGCCCGCGTCGAGGCCCACATGACGGAGAACTTCATCCAAAACGAAATTCCCGCCGAGCTCCAAGACATCTACCGCCGCCGCCTCTCCGAGGGCAAAGACGACACCATCGAGGGCCGTATCCTCTCCGTGGCGGACAAGGTGGACCTGCTCTACGAGTCCTTCGGCGAGATTCAAAAGGGCAATCCCGAGACTGTCTACATGGACATCTTCAAAGAAAGCCTGACCACCATCGTCGCCTTCAACACGATGCCCTCCGTACAATACTTCCTAGAAAACATCCTCCCCGACCTCCTCAACGAGGACTTCTCCGACCGCGACAAACTCGCCGCCATCACCAAAAAAATCATGCCCGAATACCACGTCACCCATTAAGTTCATTAAAGTTGCCCCCAGTTCCTGCATCGTTTACTAACCGGCAGAAAGTTCTTCTGCACTGCACTCTGAAGGTAACAGACGCCATCGATTACCCGAGTTTTTTAAGCCACCTAAAGCATAGTCGAACTCCTTAACAGCCAGCCCAGACACCGCCAACCGCCCCAGACAGTCAACGCCCCTGACCCCAAAGGCGGCAGCGCGAAGCGCAACGCCGTGGCGAAAGGATGTTCGGTGTGGTACAATGTATTTACTGATTTATCAACGCAAGAGTCCCGTGGGCTTTTGCGTTTCGTTCGCTTATCATTGTTTTTCGCAGAGGGGGATTTTCACCATATGATTACACGTCTACCTGATCGACCATTTGATTTGGTTTCGAAGTATCAGCCGGCCGGCGACCAAGGCGCGGCGATCAGCCGAATCACGAAGGACTTCCAGAAGGGCGACAAAGAAGTCGTGTTGGAAGGGGCCACCGGGACCGGTAAAACCTTCACCATGGCCAACGTCATCGCCAAACTGAACAAGCCCACCTTAGTTATTTCACACAACAAGACCCTGGCCGGTCAGCTCTACGGCGAGTTCAAGGAATTCTTCCCCCACGACGCCGTGGAATACTTCGTCAGTTATTATGATTATTATCAGCCAGAAGCCTACGTGCCCTCTAGCGATACGTACATCGAGAAGGACGCCAGCATCAACGACGAGATCGATAAGCTGCGCCACTCGGCCACCAGTGCCTTACTGGAGCGTAATGATGTCATCGTGGTGGCCTCGGTCTCCTGTATCTTTGGTTTGGGCGACCCGGTGGAGTATGCCAAGAGTACGATTTCATTGAGAAAAGGGATGCAGATCGACCGCAACACGCTGCTGCGGGAGCTGGTTGGCATCCAATTTGAGCGCAACGACATCGACTTCCAGCGCGGCCGTTTCCGGGTGCGCGGCGACGTGGTCGAGATTTTCCCTGCGTCCCAAGACGAGAATGCCATTCGGGTGGAGTTCTTCGGCGACGAGATCGATCGGATGGTCGAAGTGGACGCCCTGACCGGCGAGATTCTCGGAGAGCGGGAGCAAGTCTCCATCTTTCCGGCCACCCACTTCATGACTAATGACGATCAGATGGAAGCCGCTATTAAGCGCATCCAGGATGAACTTCAGGACCGCCTGAAGTGGTTCCGGGATAACGGTAAACTGCTGGAAGCCCAACGCCTGGAGCAGCGGACCAACTACGACATCGACATGATGCGGGAGATGGGCTATACCAACGGCATCGAGAATTACTCAGCCCCGCTGGAAGGCCGCGCCCCCGGCGTGCCGCCGCATACCTTGCTGGATTTCTTCCCTGATGACTTCAATATTATGATCGACGAATCCCATGTCACCATGCCCCAGATCCGCGGCATGTACAATGGTGATCGGGCCCGGAAGCAGATGCTGGTGGATTACGGCTTCCGCCTGCCCAGTGCCCGGGATAACCGGCCGCTGAAGCTGAACGAGTTCGAGGAACACGTGAAGCGGATCCTGTACGTTTCTGCCACGCCCGGTCCCTACGAGATGGACCGGGCCCAAGACCATGTTCCCCAAATCATTCGGCCCACCGGCTTGCTTGATCCGGTTATCGAAGTGCGGCCGATCATGGGGCAAATCGATGACATGGTGGGGGAGATCAACCAGCGTGTCGAGAAGCACGAACGAGTCTTTGTCACCACCATGACCAAGAAGATGGCCGAGGACTTGACCGATTACTTGAAGGAAATGGGTATGAAGGTGCGCTACCTGCACTCGGACATCAAGACCCTGGAGCGGACCCAAATCATTCGCGATTTGCGCCTGGGTGTTTTCGATGTCCTCATCGGCATCAATCTGTTGCGGGAAGGCATTGATGTGCCGGAAGTCTCCCTGATCTGTATCCTCGATGCGGATAAGGAAGGGTTCCTGCGGTCGGAACAATCGCTGACCCAGATCATTGGCCGGGCGTCGCGGAATGTGCACGGCAAGGTCATCATGTATGCCGATTCCGTGACGGATTCAATGAAGGAAGCCATTGCCAAGACCAAGCACCGGCGCCAGATTCAGGAAGCCTTCAACGAGAAGCACCACGTCACGCCGACGACCATTGTGAAGCCGATTCGGGATGCTATTTCGGTGGTCAAGACCACCGACGTGGCAGATGAAGAAAGCAAAGACAAGACCGCCAGTATCGACTTGACCAACTTGTCGAAGAAGGAACGGAACGAGCTCATCAGCAACCTCACGGAACAGATGCAGAACGCGGCCAAGAAGCTGGACTTCGAGACCGCTGCGACCTTGCGGGATACTATCTTAGAATTGAAAGCAGAAGTGGATTAAACATATGGCCAACGATAAAATCATCATTCACGGCGCCCGCGCCCACAATTTGAAGAATATCGACGTCACTATTCCCCGGGACAAGCTCGTCGTGGTCACCGGTCTGTCCGGTTCCGGGAAGAGTTCTCTGGCCTTTGATACCCTGTACGCCGAGGGCCAGCGCCGCTACGTCGAGAGCTTGTCCGCATACGCTCGGCAATTTTTAGGACAGATGCAGAAACCCGACGTGGACAGCATCGACGGCCTGTCACCGGCCATTTCTATCGACCAGAAGACAACGTCGAAGAATCCCCGCTCCACCGTCGGGACGGTCACCGAGATCAATGATTACCTGCGGCTGTTGTGGGCCCGGGTGGGGCATCCTATCTGTCCCAACGACGGCACGCCGATTCAAAGTCAGTCGGTGGACCAGATGGTCACCCGCACCATGGCCCTGCCCGAGGGGTCGAAGATTCAGATCATGTCGCCCATCGTCCGCCAGAAGAAAGGTACCCAGAAGAAAGAATTTGCGCGCGTTAAGCGGGAAGGGTATGTGCGTCTGCGGGTGGACGGTGAGACTTACGATGTCAGCGAAGCGCCCGAGCTGGATAGGAACAAGAAGCACGATGTAGACATCGTCGTGGACCGGATCGTGGTCCGGGACAGTGTCCGCTCGCGTTTGTTTGACTCCATGGAGGCCGCACTGCGGTTGTCCGACGGCTATGCCAATATCGACGTCATCGGCGGCGAACCGCTGGTCTTTTCTGAACACTATGCCTGCCCCATCTGCGGCTTCACGGTGGGGGAGCTGGAACCCCGGCTGTTCTCCTTCAATGCCCCGTTCGGTGCCTGCCCGGACTGTGATGGCCTGGGGGTCAAGCTGTCCGTGGACCCGGATCTGGTGATTCCCGACGACACCAAGACGTTGGCCGAAGGGGCCCTGGCCCCGTGGAATCCCATCAGTTCCCAGTATTATCCGGAGCTGCTGGCGCAAGCGGCGGCAGCGTTCCATATTGACATGAATACCCCGTTCAAGAAGCTGCCGAAGAAAGATCAGGAGCTGGTCTTGAACGGTTCCGACGGGCGGGAATTCCACTTCCATTACCAGAACGACTTCGGCGGCGTCCGCGACGTGGATACCGCCTTCGAAGGGGTGCTGCCGAATATTGCCCGGCGTTACCGGGACACGAACAGCGATTTCACCCGCGACCAGATGCGCCAGTATATGACTGAACTGACCTGCCCCACCTGCCACGGCAAGCGGCTCAACCGCCAGGCGTTGAGTGTGAAGGTCAGCGGTGAGGATATTGCCACGGTGTCTGATCTTTCGATCAAGGATGCCATTCCTTTCTTCAGCGACGTCAAGCTCTCGGAACAAGAGGCGGTGATTGCCAAGCCGATTCTCAAGGAAGTGCGGGACCGGCTGACGTTCCTGCGCAATGTTGGGCTGGACTACCTGACACTGTCGCGCTCGGCCGGCACGCTGTCCGGTGGGGAAGCCCAGCGAATCCGCTTGGCCACCCAGATCGGGTCCAACTTGTCCGGGGTGCTCTACATCCTGGATGAGCCGTCCATCGGTCTGCACCAGCGGGATAACGACCGCTTGATCGAGTCGCTGAAGAAGATGCGCGACCTGGGCAACACCCTGATCGTCGTCGAACACGACGAAGACACCATGCGCGCTGCCGATTACCTAATCGACATCGGCCCGGGTGCCGGGGAGAAAGGCGGCCGGGTGATGGCCGCCGGTACCCCGGCTGAAGTGGCCAAGAACCCCAAGTCCTTGACGGGGCAATACCTGGCCGGGAAGAAATTCGTTCCCGTGCCGCTGAAACGGCGGCCCGGTAACGGCAAAGAAATTCGGATCACCGGCGCGGCGGAGAACAACCTGAAACACATCGACGTGGACTTTCCCCTGGGCAAGTTCATTGTTGTTACTGGGGTCTCTGGTTCCGGCAAGTCCACCCTGGTCAACCAGATCCTGAAACGGGCGCTGGCCCAGAAGCTGAACCACAATTCCCATAAAGCGGGGAAGTACAAGAGCATCACGGGCTACAAGAACATTGACAAACTGGTAGACATCGACCAAAGTCCCATCGGCCGGACGCCCCGGAGCAATCCGGCGACTTATACCAGTGTCTTCGACGACATCCGGGACCTCTTTGCCAAGACCAACGAAGCTAAGATTCGCGGTTATTCCAAGGGCCGCTTCAGTTTCAACGTTAAGGGCGGCCGTTGCGAGACCTGCCACGGGGACGGCATCATCCGGATTGAGATGAACTTTCTCCCTGATATCTACGTACCGTGCGAAGTCTGCCACGGCACCCGGTACAATTCGGAGACCTTGGAAGTGACTTACCACGGCAAGAATATCGCAGAAGTGCTGGACATGACCGTGGCAGAGGCCTTAGATTTCTTCAAGGCCATTCCCAAGATCACCCGCAAGCTGCAAACCATCGTGGACGTTGGCCTAGGGTACGTCAAGATGGGCCAGCCGGCCACGACGCTGTCCGGCGGCGAGGCCCAGCGGATGAAGCTGGCCAGTGAACTCTACAAGAAATCCACCGGTAACAACTTCTACATCCTGGACGAACCCACCACCGGGCTGCACACTGACGATATCAAGCGTCTGCTGGTCGTGCTTGAGCGCTTGGTGGATGAGGGTAACACGGTGCTGATTATCGAGCACAACCTGGACGTCGTGAAGAGCGCCGACTGGCTCATCGACCTCGGGCCAGATGGCGGTGACGGCGGCGGCACCGTCATCGCCACCGGCACCCCGGAGCACGTGGCCACCGTTAAAAAGAGTTACACCGGCCAATACCTCGGCCCGGTCCTCGTCCGCGACACTGAGCGGACGAAGAAGGCTCTGGCGGCCAAGAAAAAGCCCGCGGCGAAAGCCAAGCGGACCGTTAAAGCCAAAAAGTGATCCAGCAAGAACTGTCCTAGGCAAAGCCTGGGGCAGTTTTTGGTGTGGTGAGATATGATTCGCGGGACCCGGCGATTTGGACCCTCCGCCAGGGGGCCGGCGACGCGAAGCTAGTGCGGAGCCGGTCCTGCGCAGCTA
>NZ_KI271583.1:205910-206133 GCF_000469325.1 Schleiferilactobacillus shenzhenensis LY-73
AGCCCCCTGGCTCCGGGCCCAAATCGCTTACTTCCTACCCGACTGTAAAGTCTTTGGGCCCAGAATACACTCGTCGGAGGTGCCGCCTGAACCTCATACTTCCGGGCAACCGCCATAATGTCCGTGGGGGAGGCAGCCCAGTATTTCGTGTCGAGGGAGACATTACCAGTCTCCGAGAATGTAGGGTGACGAAGGGCGGAGCAGATTGGGGCTCAGCCGTGAA
>NZ_KI271583.1:206224-222718 GCF_000469325.1 Schleiferilactobacillus shenzhenensis LY-73
ATGTGCCCGTAGTCACCCGGGCCAGTGCCAGACACTAACCTGCCTCCCAATCTGCGCAGCCCGTAGTCACCCGGGCCAGCGCCGGACACTAACCTGCCGTCCAATCGGGGCAGCCGTGGTCGTCCCGGTCCATACCAATCAAGTAACATTCCAGTTGGTCCCAATTAATTTGCACAATGAAGGACACGCCCGGCTGTGTTATAATGTTCCTGCATTGGAAAGGACGGTGCATATGGCTTCAGGAAAACCCTTAGACGTCGTCATCATCACAGGGATGAGCGGCGCCGGCAAGACCATCGCAGCCCAGGCATTTGAGGACCTGCAATATTTTGTGATCGACAACATGCCCCCCACGCTGCTCCCCAAGTTCTGGGAACTGGTCAAAGAATCCGGCTCCATTCACAAAGTCGCACTGGTCATCGATCTGCGCTCGCGGGCCTTTTACGACCAAATCGCCTCACTGCTCGCCGATCTCGACAACGCCAATAACGTCCGCACCCGCATCCTCTTCCTGGACGCTTCCAATTCGGAATTGGTCGCCCGCTACAAGGAGACCCGCCGCTCCCATCCGTTGGCGATGGAAGGGCGCCTGCTCGACGGCATCAAGCTGGAACGCAAGATGCTGGCCGAAATGAAGAACCGCGCCCAGATCGTCATCGATACGTCAGACATGTCGCCACGGCAGTTGCGGGAAGAAATTTTCTCCCACTTCAGCAAGCAGGAGGGGAACACCCCCTTCCACATTGAAATCATGTCCTTCGGCTTCAAGTTCGGTATTCCCATTGATGCCGACATCGTCATGGATGTCCGCTTCCTGCCTAACCCGTACTACATTCCGGCCTATAAGCCGCTCACGGGCTTGGACAAACCGGTCTACGACTACGTGATGAACCAGCCGGCGACCGAGGAATTTTATCAGAAATTCCTGGACCTGTTGCTGTTGACGATGCCGGGTTATCAGCGGGAAGGGAAGACCAGCATGACCATTGCCATTGGCTGTACTGGCGGCCAGCACCGCAGTGTGGCCATTGCCCAACGGCTGGCCGCTGACCTGGGCAAGAAATACGCAGTGGACGTGACCCATCGGGACATGCACCGGCGAAAGGAGACCGTCAACCGCTCATGAATGGTGATAATCGTATTATCCGTGTGATTCGCGGCCGCCGGCCCAAAGTGGTCGTCATCGGCGGCGGTACCGGTCTGCCGGTCATTCTTTCGGCCCTGCGCCGGGAGAACGCCGACATTACCGCTGTCGTGACGGTGGCCGACGACGGCGGTTCCTCCGGCGTCCTGCGCAATTACATCAACGTTGTACCGCCCGGGGATATTCGTAACGTCCTCGTGGCGCTTTCTCAGCTATCAGACGCCGAGCTGCGGATCTTTCAATACCGCTTCAACAGTTCGGATGCCTTTCTCTCCGGCCACGCCATCGGCAACCTGATCATCACGGCCTTGGCCGAAATGGACGGGGACATCTTCACCGCCGTCCAGGAACTGAGCCAGATGATGAAGGTGGATGGGCACGTCTATCCGGTGGCCAGCGTGCCGCTGACCTTGAACGCCGAATTCACCGACGGCACCACCCGTCAAGGCGAGACCGAGATCTCCGGCGCCGGCAAGCGGATCCAGCGCGTCTGGGTGACCCAGAAGGATGACCCGGACACCCCGCCGGAAGCCGCGGATCCGGTCATTCAGGCGATCATGGACGCTCAAGTCGTGGTCCTTGGTCCCGGGTCGCTGTTCACCAGTATCCTGCCCAACCTGATGATTGACAACGTGCACCACGCACTGCGGGCCACGCCGGCGAATATCACGTACATTTGTAATATTATGACCCAGAAGGGCGAGACTGAGAATTTCTCCGACGCCGACCACGTCGCTGTCTTGAACCGTCATCTGGGCGGGAACTATATCGACACCGTCTTGGTCAACGACGCCAAGGTCCCCGAGAATTATATGGACCGCCAGAAGTACGATGAATACTTATACCAGGTGCGCCATGACTTCAAGGGCTTGCGGGCCTTTGGCTGCAACGTAATTTCCGATAATTTCCTTTCTCTCCACGACCGCGGGGTCTTCCATAATGGCCCCAAGGTGGCCAAGGAACTGCTCAACCTGGCGTTCCAAGCCAAGCTGGATAAGCGGGGCAGAAAGGGCAGGGGGTGAGGCCATGGCGTCCTTCGCCAGTCAAGTGAAAAAAGAATTGACCTTATTGCCAGTCCACAAGCAGCACGCCCGGGCCGAACTGGCGGCCCTGATCCGGATGAACGGGTCGCTGCGGTTGGCGGACCACCAATTCGTGCTCTCCGTTGCCACAGAAAATCCGGCCATCGCCCGGCGCATCTATGCGCTGCTGAAGCAGGTCTACCAAGTGGACGCCGAACTCTTGGTGAGCCGCAAGATGAACCTGCGCAAGAACTATAACTATGCGGTCCGGCTTCAGGGCGGCAGCCACCAAGTGCTCACCGACCTGCATATTCTGGAAGACGATGCCTTGCACATCAGCCACCGCATCTCGCCGGATATCAGTGAGCATCCCCAGCTGCTCCGGTCGTACCTGCGCGGTGCATTTCTCGCTGGCGGTTCGGTGAACGACCCGGAGACCAGCCGGTACCATCTGGAGATTTATTCTACGTATGCGGACCACAGTCAAGATCTGCTGGCGGCTCTGCGGTCGTTCCACCTGAACGCGAAGGAGACGGCCCGCCGCAGCGGCTACATCGTGTATTTGAAGGAAGCCGAGCAGGTCGGGGACTTTCTTCAGCTGATTGGGGCGACTAACGCGATGCTCCAATTTGAAGACGTCCGCATCGTGCGCGACATGCGCAACTCCGTGAACCGATTGGTGAACTGCGAGACCGCGAACATGAACAAGACGGTGAACGCCGCGGCCCGCCAGATCGAGAATATCGAGCTGATCCAGGCGACGGTGGGCCTGAGCGCCCTGTCCTCGTCCTTGCGAGAGATCGCCGTCATTCGTCTGGACCACCCGGAAGTGTCCCTCAAGGAGTTGGGCGAACTGCTCCCCGGCGGCCCGGTCTCCAAGTCTGGTGTCAACCATCGCTTACGCAAGATCAACGCGTTCGCCGACAACTTGCGGCGCAGCGGTCAAGCTAATGACGATCACAGTAAGAGAAAGGAAGCATGACCCCATGGCCAAGCCCATTATTTTAGATGAACAACTCTGTTTCTCGATTTACCAGGCCCACAAGGTGTACAACCGCTTCTATGCCAAAGCCCTGGCCCCGTTCAAATTGACGTATTCCCAGTACATCGTGCTGCTGGCCCTGTGGCAGTATGGCACACTGTCCGTGAAGGCCCTCGGCGAACGGGTGGGGCTGGACAGCGGCACCCTGACGCCTCTGTTGAAGCGCTTGGAGAAGGACGGTTGGGTCCTGCGCCAACGGTCCAAGCAGGATGAACGCAAGCTGGATGTTCAGCTCACCGCCCATGGTAAGAAAATGCAGGATACCATCGACGAGCGGGTCGGCACCTGCATGCAGTGGATCGGCATGTCCCAGGACCAATACAACAGTATTCGCGACGCTGTCTCTGAGGTCAAAGACCATCTGGCCGAGATTCCGGACGGCAAGTTCGACAAGCTGCCGACACCCGCTGAACAATAATCAGACGCAAAAAAAGAGGCTTCGCAACTGGGCGAGAACCTCTTTTTTTGTCGCGTCATGAAGATGCTGGCGGTGATTACTTGCTGGCCGGTTTCGTGCGGTCCATGATATGGTCGATCAAACCATACTTCTGAGCCTGTTCGGCGGTCATATAGTTATCCCGCTCGGTATCCTGCTGGATCTTTTCTAACGGCTGACCAGTCGTGTCGGCCAAGATCTGGTTGATCTTCTTGCGGGTCTTCAAGATCTCTTCGGCTGCGATCTGAATATCGGTCTGCTGGCCTTGGGCACCGCCCAGGGGCTGGTGGATCAGGACGGTCGCGTTGGGCAGCGCATAACGCTTGCCCTTGGTGCCAGCGGTCAAGAGGATCGATGCCATGGAGGCCGCCATGCCGATGGCAATGGTCTGGACGTCGGCCTTAACGAAGTTCATGGTATCCATGATGGCCAGGCCGGAGGTGATGACGCCGCCCGGTGAATTGATGTATAAGTAGATGTCCTTCTCGGAATCCTGGGCATCCAGGAACAGCAGCTGAGCGATGATCGAGTTGGCCATTTGGTCGTTGACCTCGCCGGAGAGCATGATGATGCGGTCCTTCAGCAAGCGGGAATAGATATCATACGCCCGTTCGCCCCGCGAAGTCTGTTCAATAACTGTAGGGACTAACATTGGATAAGAAAACCTCCTTCAAAGAAGGCACCGGCGGCCATACAGGCGCGGTGCGCAGAGACATTGGGTAGAAATTACGAAGGCAGGGCGACCTGCACCGTAATTAGCACTCATCAAGTTACTCTGCTAATTTACCACGAAAGCCGATGGCCGTCAACGGCGGCGCTCATCTTTTTCGGGCAGGTCCGTCCAGTCGCGCCACGCCGAAACAATGGCGGCAGTGCCCAGCATCAGAAGCAAGACGCCATGGACCAGCGTGACGGTGCGCATGATAGAATGTTTGGACATCGGTAGTTCCCCCTTTCCTCATTTCTAGCTACTGGCATTATCATACCTGTTTCAGCGAGAAACGGCGCGAATTTTGTTTTTCCCCTTGTAATTGCTCCCCGTTTCAGGTATTATATTTTGAGTGATGCGCTGTTAGTGTAATGGATCGCACGAAAGATTCCGGTTCTTTAGATGAGGGTTCGATTCCCCCACAGCGCATAGGGGAATACCCGTAGATACCAATACCGTCGGCAGAGGCCGGCGGTATTTTTTTGTCCAGCCGCAACGGCGCGCACATGGGCTTGCAGTCCTGGAATTGGGCCCGGGCCAGCATTAGCCCACCGGGCCGTTTTTTGGCCAGCCGGATGAAATTGTGTGCAAATACCGAACAATAATCGATTCTTTTTCGCCCGAAAGTCGATATAAATCGTCTAAAAACCGCTTGGCTCAAGGGCTTGTACCGAAAGCTTCGAACTTGCAAACCCCCACCCTGAGTGCTATATTGATAAGTGTCAGAGGGGAGCCGCGGTGAGCGGATCGCCAAAAGAATTTGTCTCACTGGGTCACTCTGTGACACCCTTGGACAGTTCATGTCCCAGAGAGGGGTCAGATATCGTGCACGAAGAACTGGGGTGGATCGAGGCGCTCGCGCCGGATTTCCTATCTGTGCTTCGCCAACGGTATCAGGTCCTGCGCATGATCAGTTGGGCGTCCCCCATCGGCCGCCGCACACTGGCAGCTGAACTGGATGTGAGCGAGCGGGTATTGCGTACGGAGACTGATTTTCTCCGCCGCCAACGCCTGATCGATTCGACGTCTGCAGGGATGATCATTACCACCCATGGTCGGGAAGTGCTCCAAGGTTTGGAGAACTTCATGAATCAGTTGGTTGGCATTCATGATGTGGAGAATCAGCTTGCCCATGTGGTGGGTGTCGATCACGTCATGATCGTGTCGGGTAATTGCGACACGCAGCCGAAGATTCTCGATGAAATGGGTGCGCTGGTGAATCAAGCACTGAACGCTTTACTGCCGGACGGCAAGAATATTGTTGCCGTCATGGGGGGCAACACCATGGGTCATGTGGCGACCGCGCTCAACCACCGGTTGGGGGCTCACCGTGAGCTCATGTTTGTCCCCGCGCGAGGCGGTATCGGCGAACGGGTCGACATCCAGGCCAACACGATTTGTGCCGAGATGGCCCGTTCCACTGGCGGCGAGCACCGCGCCCTTTATCTTCCGGATAATGTCAGCGCAGAAGTGTATGAGCCGCTGCTGAAAGAACCGAGTGTCAAGCGGGTCCTTGATCTCATCGATCATGCCACCGCCGTTGTTCATAGCGTCGGTGATGCCTTGGTCATGGCGAAGCGCCGTGAAATGGACGCTGCCACGATTCAGCTCTTGCAAAAGGATCAAGCAGTCGGCGAAGCCTTCGGCTATTTCTTCAATGAAGCCGGCCAGGTAGTTTACAAGGTACCGCGCATTGGTCTGCAGGTCTCAGACCTGCAGAAAATCCCGTATGTCATCTGTATTGCCGGCGGCGCGTCCAAAGGCAAGGCAATCAAGGCATACATGCATAGTGCACCCGCGCATACGTGGTTAATCACGGATGAGGGTGCCGCTAAAGTGATTTTAAATGGGGCAACCCTTTAAAATATTATTTTTCACCATTTCCTAAAGGAGGAAGTTTTGTATGACTGTCAAAATTGGTATCAACGGCTTCGGTCGTATCGGTCGTTTGGCTTTCCGTCGGATCTATGAGTTGGGTGCTAAGTCTGACGAGATCCAAGTTGTCGCAATCAACGATCTGACCAGCCCGGCAATGCTGGCTCACCTGTTGAAGTATGATTCCACTCATGGGACCTTCCCTGGTGAGGTTAGTGCCACCGACGATTCCATCGTTGTTGACGGCAAGAAGTACCGTGTTTACGCTGAGCCCCAAGCACAGAACATTCCTTGGGTTAAGAACGACGGCGTTGAATACGTCCTTGAATGCACGGGCTTCTACACTTCCGTAGCTAAGTCCCAAGCACACTTGGATGCCGGCGCAAAGCGGGTTCTGATTTCTGCACCTGCTGGCAGCGACGCAAAGACCATCGTTTACAATGTTAACGATGACACTTTGAACAGCGACGACCGTATCGTTTCCGCTGGTTCCTGCACGACCAACTGCTTGGCTCCTCTGGCTTACTTCGAAAACAACGAGTTTGGTATCGAAGTTGGTACCATGACGACTATCCACGCATACACTTCCACACAGATGCTGCTTGACGGCCCTGTACGTGGCGGCAACCTGCGTGCAGCACGTTCTGCAGCCGTTAACACGATTCCTCACTCCACTGGTGCCGCTAAGGCCATTGGTTTGGTAATCCCTGAATTGAAGGGTAAGTTGAACGGCCACGCACAGCGTGTCTCTGTTGTCGATGGTTCCTTGACTGAATTGGTTGCCATTCTTAAGAAGGGCAACGTTACGGCTGACGAAGTCAACGCAGCAATCAAGAAGCACACCGAAGGCAACGAAAGCTTTGGCTACAACGATGATGAGATCGTATCGTCCGATGTTATCGGCACGACTTACGGCTCCATCTTCGACCCTACCCAAACTGAAGTTGTTACTGCCGGCGACAAGCAATTGGTTAAGACCGTTGCTTGGTACGACAACGAATATGGTTTCACTTGCCAGATGATTCGTACGCTGTTGAAGTTCGCAACGCTTTAATTTAAGCGACCGACTTTAATACTGCAGTAGCGTTGAGGCGGAGGGAGGTTCACTCCCTTCGCCTTTTCTTTTGGGAAAGTTTAACTTATTAGGAGGTTACGATTCATGGCTAAATTGACTGTTTCTGACGTCGATGTCAAAGACAAGAAAGTCTTGATGCGGGTCGACTTCAACGTGCCCATCAAGGACGGTAAGATTGGTGACGACAACCGGATCCGGGCGGCACTGCCGACGATCAAGTACATCATCGAGCACGGCGGCAAGGCAATCCTGCTTTCTCACCTGGGCCGGATCAAGAGCGACGACGACAAGGCTAAATTGAGCTTGAAGCCTGTTGCAGCACGTTTGTCTGAATTGCTGAACAAGCCGGTCGAATTCGTACCGGTCAACGAAGGCAAGGAATTGGAAGACGCCATTAACAATCTGCAAGACGGTCAAGTCTTGCTGATGGAGAATACGCGGTTCCAAGATATCGACAATGACTTCGGCAAGCGGGAATCCAAGAACGATCCCAAGCTGGGCGAATACTGGGCATCCCTCGGCGATGTCTTCATCAATGACGCCTTTGGTACCGCCCACCGGGAGCACGCTTCCAACGTCGGTATTGCCACAGCGATGAAGAAGGCCGGCAAGCCTGTTGCCGCTGGCTTCTTGATGGAAAAGGAGATCAAGTTCTTGGGCGACGCCGTCGACAATCCGGTCCACCCGTTCGTGACGATCCTTGGTGGTGCAAAGGTTTCTGACAAGATCGGTGTCATCGATAACTTGATTCCGAAGTCCGACCACATCCTCATCGGCGGCGGCATGGCTTATACTTTCTTGGCGGCTCAGGGCCACAAGATTGGCAAGTCCTTGTACGAAGCAGACAAGGAAGACTTGGCTAAGCAGCTGTTGGCGAAGGCTGGCGACAAGATCGTTCTGCCCGTTGATAACGTGGTGGCGAAGGAATTCTCTAACGACGTCCCTTACGAGACCGTGGGCGACGACATTCCGGATGACGAGATGGCGTTGGATATCGGTCCGAAGACGGTTGCTCTGTTCAAAGAGAAGCTGCAAGGTGCTAAGACGGTCGTATGGAACGGACCGATGGGTGCCTTCGAAATGAGCCACTTTGCCAAGGGTACGCTGGAAGTCGGCCAAGCACTGGGCGACTTGCAAGGCGCAACCACCATTATCGGCGGCGGCGACTCTGCAGCAGCAGCTCAACAACTGGGGATTGCGGACAAGATTACCCACATCTCCACTGGCGGCGGCGCTTCTCTGGAATATCTGGAAGGTAAGACATTACCGGGTATCGCCTCCATTTCTGACAAGTAATCACGGAAGGACGGAGCAATTTGCGTAAACCGATCATTGCAGGTAACTGGAAAATGAACATGAACCCTGATGAGACTCGGGCATTCGTGGCTGCTGTCAAGAATGAATTACCGGATCCCAGCAAGGTAGAATCTGTCATCGCGGCACCCGCCGTGGACATCACCGCTTTAGTTGACGCGGCCAAAGACTCGGTCTTGGTCCCGGCAGCGCAAAACGCGAATGACCACGAATCCGGCGCTTACACTGGTGAGACCAGCCCCAAGGTACTGGCTGACCTGGGCGTCAAGTACGTCATTGTCGGCCACTCCGAGCGGCGCGGGTATTACCACGAAACCAACGAAGACGTGAACAAGAAGGCCAAGGCCGTCTTTGCTAACGGCATGAAGCCGATCATCTGTGTTGGTGAATCCCTGGAACAGCGCGAAGCAGGCGAGACCGAAGACTGGGTATCTACCCAAGTCGAGGCTGCACTGAACGGCCTGAGTGCTGACCAAGTGCAACAGCTGGTCATTGCTTACGAACCCATCTGGGCGATTGGCACGGGTAAGACGGCGACATCTGACCAAGCTGAGGAAGTTTGCCGGCACATTCGGGAGACCATCGCGAAGCTGTACGACCAAACGACAGCGGACGCGACCCGGATCCAATACGGCGGCTCCATGAAGCCGAATAACGTTAAGGAATTGATGGCTCAGCCGGATATCGACGGCGGCCTGGTCGGCGGCGCTTCTTTACAGCCTGATTCCTTCCTGCAACTCGTTCATTACCAAGATTAATTTCTTGGGTCCGCGTTTACCCCTACCGGTAAATACGGTAAAATTGAATTGAGCTTACACTATATTAAAGGAGAGATAACTGCATGTCTGTTATTACTGATGTACTGGCCCGCGAAGTTCTGGATTCCCGCGGCAATCCCACTGTTGAAGCCGAAGTTTATACCGAACTGGGCGGCTTTGGCCGCGCCATCGTTCCTTCCGGTGCCTCTACTGGTGAACACGAAGCCGTTGAACTGCGTGACGGTGATCCCAAGCGCTTCGGCGGTAAGGGTGTTCTGAAGGCCGTTGCCAACGTGAACGACAAGATCGCCAAAGAAGTGATCGGCATGGACGTTACCGATCAACGTGCTTTGGACCAAGCCATGATCGACTTGGACGGCACCCCCAACAAGGGTAAGCTGGGCGCTAACGCTATCTTGAGTGTTTCCCTGGCTGCGGCCCGTGCCGCTGCTGACGAATTGGGCCTGCCTCTGTACTCCTACCTTGGCGGTACCAATGGTCACGTTCTGCCCACTCCGATGATGAACGTTATCAATGGTGGTGTGCACGCGGACAACAACGTTGACTTCCAGGAATTCATGATCATGCCGGTTGGTGCCAAGTCTGTGCACGAAGCCATCCGCATGGGTGCTGAAACTTTCCACACCTTGAAGAAGTTGTTGGAAGAGCGCGGCTACATGACTGCTGTCGGTGACGAAGGCGGTTTTGCACCGGATCTGAAGAACAACGAGGAACCTTTCGAAATCTTGGTTGAAGCCATTCAACGCGCTGGCTACAAGCCTGGCGAAGATATCTCCATCGCCTTCGACTGCGCTTCTTCTGAATTCTACAACACGGATACTCACCAATATGAGTTGAAGGGTGACGGCAAGAACTATACTGCCGACGAATTCACGACTCTGCTGGAAGGCTTAGTCGACAAGTACCCGATCGTTTCCATCGAGGATCCTCTGGATGAGAACGAATGGGACGACTGGAAGATGTTGACGGCGCGTTTGGGCAAGAAGGTCCAAATCGTTGGTGATGACCTGTTCGTAACGAACACTGAATACCTGAAGAAGGGTATTGAGATGGGCGTCGCTAACTCCATCCTGATCAAGCTGAACCAGATCGGGACTTTGACCGAGACCATGAACGCTATCGAAATGGCCAAAGAAGCTGGCTACACTGCCATCGTTTCTCACCGTTCCGGTGAAACCGAAGACACCACGATTGCTGACTTGGTTGTTGCGACCAACGCTGGTCAGATTAAGACAGGTTCTATGAGCCGGACTGATCGGATTGCGAAGTACAACCAGTTAATGCGGATCGAGGATCAACTCGGTGACGCTGCTGAATACAAAGGCATCAAGAGCTTCTATAACATTAAGAAGTAATTGCTGTCGCGCCTCTGGTGACGACTAGAGGACAAAAAACGTCGAGGGCAAACGTGCCCGCGACGTTTTTTTGCACATGCGACAAGAAAGGGGACGGAGCGCGTGGAAGCGCCGGAGCACACGCATAAAATTGACTGGACAAGGCTGGTATTAGTCGGTCGGGGGTTGGCCATCGGGCTCATTACTGGGCTCGTGGTCAGCGCTTTTCGCTGGATCATTGGCAAAATACTAGGCGGAACGATTTGGGTCTATCAGCAGATTCAAACCGGGCACCCCTGGTGGCTGCTGCTCGTGATTGCCGGCAGTATCCTCATTCCCGTCCTGGCTGGGCTGCTGGTCAAGCACCAGCCCCAGATCAGCGGGTCTGGCATTCCCCAAGTGGAAGCCCAGCTGGATGATGAACTGTCCTTGCGTTGGTGGTCGATTTTGTGGCAGAAATTCGTTGGCGGTATTTTAAGCATCGGCCCAGGCCTGTTTCTCGGTCGGGAAGGCCCGTCCATTCAACTCGGGGCCGCCGTTGGCCAAGGTTTCGCGGAAACGACCGGGCAAACTGGCACGCCGCGCCGGATTGCCATTGCTTGCGGGGCGGCCGGCGGGTTATCCGCCGCATTCAACGCACCCATTGCCGGTACCTTATTCGTCTTGGAGGAAATCTATCATAACTTCTCGTTGCTGGTCTGGCTGGCATCATTGGCGAGTGCTGTCGGGGCCAACTTCATTGCCAGTGTCGTTTTTGGCCTGACACCGGTACTGCACCTGCAGTATGCCGATAGCCTGCCCTTGAACCAATACGGGCACTTGTTGGGGTTAGGATTGCTGCTGGGCGTGCTGGGGTTTGCCTACCAAAAAACCTTGTTAGCAATGCCCCGCTGGTATAAGCGGCTGATCCCGCTGCCCCGGTGGCTGGACGGCGTTGTGGCCTTTCTCGTGACCATTCTGGTCGGACTCTGGCAGCCGTTGTGGCTGGGCGGCGGGAACGCGATTATTTTGCATTTTGGCCAAGCGGCCCCGGTCTTGGGCACGATGGTCATTCTGTTCATCGTCCGCTTTGCTCTGTCGATGGTGGCCTATGGGTCGGGCTTGCCCGGCGGTATCTTCTTGCCCATTCTGAGCTTGGGGGCCGTCCTGGGCGGTATCTATGCCCTGGTGATGATCGACATTGGCTGGCTGCCCCGGCAATACTTCATCAACTTCGTCATCTTCGCGATGGCCGGTTACTTTGCCGGCATTGGGAAGGCACCGTTCACGGCCATCTTGCTGATTACTGAAATGGTGGGGTCGCTGATTCACCTCATGCCGCTCGCCGTGGTGTCGCTGGTGGCTTACTTAGTCGTCGACGTGCTGGGCGGCGCGCCGATCTATACCAGCTTGCGCGATCGGTTGAACTTAGAACCGGCCGCCCAAGGGGTAACCGGTCGCCGAGCCCATATCGAGATCCCTGTTGCCGAGGGCTCTCGGCTGGAGGATACCGCAGTCCGCGACTTCCACTGGCCCAAGGGGGCATTGCTGGTGGCCATTCGGCGAGGTGAACAGGAACTGGTCCCCAGCGGTGATACCTTGATCCATGCTGGCGACACGCTGCTCATTGCCGTCGATGCTAACTTCCGGGCGAAGGTCAAGAAGGAACTGATTACCTTGCTGAAGCAGCCGATGTGATCAACTGACCTTCCGCAAGGGGACATCGGCTTCTATGTAACGTGTCTGAACAACGCTGTCCCAGTGCATAATCAAGTCGGCGTAGTGAGAAAGCTGAATGTAACACCCCACAGCATCGGCAAATGGGATAAACAGGAGCAGCATTACCAGCCGCGGTTCAACAAAGAAGCCCAGCAGATGCATCAGCAGCATCGCCGACACCAGCCGAATCAGGCGGCGGAGAATACCGAAGCCGTTGCGGCCGACATAGTCGCGCCACAACGGATGGGCAATCGCCGGGCCGCTGAGTTCGAACCGGTCGCCGGGGAAACGCAGAGTTTCTTTCAGCTGGGTAATGTGTTGTTGAATCAGCGCCGTCGTCTCCAACCGTACCCGCACGGCCAACGCTGCAAAAATCAAAGTCAGCGCGGTGAGTGCGGTAATCAGTCCGTAAACCACATTGGTCAGGGTCATATTCTCATCTCCATCTCTCATCATTGCCACCATGATACCCTACTTTGTCAGAAAAGGGGACTAAAAGACGCCGGTTTAAACGGAATTTGAATCTGAAACCGATTTTAGTGTCAGATATTAGTTATCAATGGTCTATACCGCAAATGGGCGTGGTACTGTCTGGCGCCGGCCCGGGTGACTCCAGGCTCCGCGAACCACCTCTGCGCCACGAGGCGGCAGCGCGAAGCGCAACGCCGATACGCTGCTAGACGTCAACCCTCCGCCTGTGGTACGATGTATAGGTAAATTTAGCAAACCGTGGTGAAAGCAGGTTCTATCCGTGTATAATCTCGTTATGACGTTACTCATTATTGACTCTATCGCCATCGTCATCGCCGTGATAATGCAGCCCACGAAGCAGCAAGATGCGCTGAACGCGTTGTCTGGCGGCGGCGGTGAGCTGTTTGGCCAACAAAAGAAGCGGGGCTTCGAAGCATTCATGGAGAAAGTGACCGCAGTATTGGGTTTCTTCTTCTTCGTCTTTGCACTGATTCTGGTGTATTTAGGGTCCAAGTAACACAAGTGAGCATGTGACTCTTTTTGCCTAGTTCCCCTTAGAGAACTAGGCATTTTTTCGGTAAAGTGAATTCTGGCGGGACGCCGCCAAGCAAGAAGGACGGTAATTACTTATATGAACGAACACGATGAATTGATTGCGAATGTGTACGACATCTTCGGCAGCAATCCCGAGACCCAATACACGGTGGAAACATTGGCGCGTATCCTCCATTTAGGCGGCGCGGCAGCGTTTAAAAACATCGTCAAGGTCGTGACGGAGCTGGAGAATGACAAGCGCATCGTCCCCCAAGGCAATGATCGGTATCAGCTGACCCCCATCGATGAGGTGGTCACGGGTACGTTCCACGCACACGAGAAAGGGTTTGGCTTCGTTTCTTACGATGACGAACAGCCCGATATCTTTATCCCCAAGGGCAAGACGGACACGGCCATTGATGGCGATACTGTGGTGGTCACGTTGGTCGGTCCCGGCAACCCATGGAAGAAGAAGGGTCCGGAAGGGTACATTTCCGGCGTGGTGGAGCGTAAGATCACCCGCCTGGTCGGCGAGTTCACCCAGTATTCTGATGCAGAGGCGCAGAAGACCGGTCAAGTCGGCTACGCCCAGAGCCACGAGAAGAAATTGGCGCAGTACGTCATTTTCCTTTCTAACGAAGGCATTCATCCCCAGATGGGCGACATGGTCTTAGTCGAAATTACCAAGTATCCAACGGCCAAGACGCCGACCCAGATGGAAGGGGTCGTCCTGAAGACCATCGGGAATAAGAACGAGCCCGGGGTCGATATTCTCTCCATCGTGTATGATCACGACTTGCACGACGAGTTCCCCCAGGAGGTGCTGGATCAGGCCAACGCCATTCCGGATACCGTTCAGCCGGAGGATAAGATTGGCCGGCGGGATATTACCGACCAGCCGATGGTCACCATCGACGGCGATGATTCAAAGGACTTCGATGACGCCGTAGCGGTCTGGAAGATGGACAATGGCCACTATCACCTGGGCGTCTCCATCGCTGACGTGTCCCACTATGTGACGGAAGGGTCACCGCTGGATAAGGAAGCGTACTCCCGCGGGACCAGTGTTTACCTGGCCGACCGGGTCATTCCCATGCTGCCGTTCCGGCTGTCCAATGGAATCTGTTCGTTGAATCCCGGCGTTGAACGGTTGACACTGACCTGTGATATGGAAATCGACGACCAAGGCCACGTGCTCAAGCACGACATCTACCCCAGCGTAATGAAGTCGGCGGCCCGGATGACCTATAACAACGTGAATAAGATCATCGAGGACCAGGATCCTGAGCTGCGTCAGCAGTACGCGGAACTGGACGACATGTTCGACACGATGGGCGAATTGCACACCATCCTCTTTGCCATGCGTCACCGTCGGGGGGCCATCGACTTCGAAGATACCGAAGCAAAGATCATCGTCGACGAGAACTCCAAGCCGGTCGACATCGTGCTGCGCGAACGGGGGACAGCCGAGCGGATGATCGAGAGCTTCATGCTGGCAGCTAATGAGACTGTCGCTGAAGACTACTATAAGAAACACGTGCCGTTCCTCTACCGGGTTCACGAAACGCCGGACGAGGACCGAATCCAGTCCTTCTATGAGTTTGTTGGCGCCTTTGGTCTGCATCCCCAGGGCGGTACTGAGAACGTGAAGCCCAAGGCCCTGCAAGACTTGCTGGCACAGGTGGAAGGCACTCCCGAAGAAGCGGTCGTCAATACCATGATGCTGCGCAGCTTGAAGCAGGCCCATTATTCACCGGAGCTGCTGGGGCACTTTGGCTTGGCCGCACAATATTACACCCACTTCACGTCACCGATTCGCCGGTACCCGGACCTCTGCGTCCACCGCATGATCCACGAATATGGCGCGAACGGGACGACCCAGAAGGAAAAGGACAAGTGGCATGAACTGCTGCCGGACATCGCCGAACAGTGCTCGACCCAGGAACGTAAGGGTGTGGACACCGAACGGGACGTGGACGACTTGCTGAAGACAGAATACATGGCTGATCAAGTCGATCAAGAATTCGACGCCGTCATCGCTTCTGTGACCAGTTTCGGTATGTTTATCGCCTTGCCCAACACCGTCGAGGGGCTGGTCCACATTTCTACCATTGGTGACGATTACTATTCCTTCGACGAGAAGCAGTTGGCCCTGATTGGCCGGTCCACCCACAAGATGTACCGCATTGGCCAGTCCGTGCGGGTGAAGCTGATTACAGCGAACGTCACGCTGCGCCAGCTCACCTTTGAATTGGTGCTCAGCCCCGAGGAACAGAAACGGGCCGACCAGCGTTCTGCCCGGATGGCCCAGCACGGCAACAGCGGTAACTACAGCGGCCCGCGCAAGACCACTGGCGGCAAGCCCCGGTTCCACAGCAACAACAACCGCGGTGGCCGCAACGGCAATAACAGCACGAACAACAGCGGCAGTGACGACGGCTTCAACCGCCCCCGCATCGTCCGCAGCAACAATCATGGTCGCAACCACAAGTAATTAGGAAGAAAGGTGAGTCGGCATGGCCAAACGTAAAGAACACAAAACGCCGGCCAACCAGTTAGCGCAAAACAAAAAGGCCGGCCACAACTACGAGATTCTGGAGACTTACGAAGCCGGTATCGCCCTCACCGGGACGGAGATCAAGTCCGTGCGGGAGGGCAAGATGAACCTGCGGGACGGGTATGCCCGGGTGCGTAATGGGGAAGTATGGTTAGAAAACGTCCATATCTCACCCTACAAACAGGGCAACCAGTTCAACGTCGACCCGCTGCGCAATCGCAAGCTCTTGCTGAAGAAGCGGGAAATTGCCAAGCTGGCGGGGGTGGTCCAAGAAAAGGGGATCGCCATCGTGCCGTTAAAAGCCTATCTCAAACACGGTTACGCCAAAATCCTCATCGGCGTCGGCCGAGGCAAGCACGAGTACGACAAACGTGAGACGCTCAAGCGGAAGGAACAGGCCCGCGACATGCAGCGCGCGTTGAGCGAGCGGTATGATTGAGTTCGCGGGGCCCGGCGATTTGGGCCCTCCGCCAGGGGGCGTGGAACGTGGTGGGCACGGCTTGA
>NZ_KI271583.1:222873-235579 GCF_000469325.1 Schleiferilactobacillus shenzhenensis LY-73
AGACATAATTGCCAGAGGTGGCCTCCTGGATTTCATACTTCCGGGAACTGCCATAACATCCGGGGAGGAGGCTGCCAGGGTTTCGTGTCGAGCGAGACTATTCCAGTTTCCGAGAATGTAGGGCGGCGAAGGGCGGAGCAGATTTGGGCTCAGCCATGGCGTTCCAGCCCAAATCTGCGTAGCCCGTAGCCACCCGGGCCAACGCCAAGACATTAATCTCCCACTTCAAAATAGGTTACAAAAACAGCCCCCGCCGAATGCCGGCAGGGGTTGTTTTCTTGTCCGTAAATGATGTTAGTCGATGACCTCAGGCGTGACCTGGTTCTTCTCCGCCCATTGCAGCGTCTTCTCCATCATGGTCCGGGCAGCGGTCAGTTGACCGTGCTTGTCCTTGATCACCAGGGTGGGGATACTCTTCTCCGCGTGGTGCACGGCTTCCAAGAGCTCGGTGATGTTCTTCAACGTCTTCCGCGGCTTGCCCGTGATCAGCTGACCCTTGGTCTTGCTGGGCAGGACACTGAAGATGATCGTCGTCAGACCCTTGACCGTATCCCGGTATTCATCCTGCTGGGCGGCCGTGCTGTGGTTCAGGACCGCTTCGTTCAGCGGCAGCAGCAGCTGAATGAAGTCGTTGACCTTCTCCATGTCAGCCACCTGGGGCCGTGGTGTATTGCTGTGGGCCTGGGCCGGATGCTCGGCGGCAGGTGCCGGAGCAGCGGTTGGTGCTGGCTTGGCCGGCTCAGTCTTTGGCGCCGGTTGCGCAGTCGTGGCCGGCTTGTTATTACCGTGCTGATTGTTGCTGGTGAAGTACTGGGTGGACGTCGGTACCGGCCGGCTCAAGTGGGCGTCCAATTTGTGGATGACGGGGGCCTTGCGGGTTGCCTGTTGCTGGTGGGCCGGTTGGTTCGTGTTCGGCCGCTGGCTGCCGTTGCCATTATTACCATTACCATGGTTGTTATTCGTGGCCGCAGCTGAGTGAGGGGCCGGTGTCTGGGCTGGCTGCTGTTTTTGAACAACCGGGGTTTGCGACCGATTGATCGCCAAGTGCTGCGGAGTGGTCGCGGCTGTACTGCTGGCACTGGCGGTCGTAGCGGCGGCACTGGCCGGGGCCGGCTGATTGTTTGTGGCCGCGGCGCTCTCGGCGTCGTTTTCTTTCTCTTCTGTCTGACTCGGCAATGCATTGTAATTGATGCGCTGGTCCTGCAAGCCGTAGAAGTAGACGAATTGGTGCGCCATTTCCGAGTTGTCGTTGTTGAACGGAATCAAGTCAATGACCGGTTCGATGGACTTCGCAGCGACCCGATTGAGGTAATTGGCTAAGAAATCAGCCAACTGCAGGCCGAGCCGATCTTTAGAGTCGGCACTGGTGATGTAGATGCTCGAGCGCTGCTGATACTTGAGCAGCAGGTGCTTTTGCAGGCTCTCCCGCACTTGCCGCAGCTGGTTCTCGTCGATGATCGGCGAATGGTCCATCGTGATCGTCAAGTTCAGCTGAGGCAGATGCTTGCCCGCCAGGGTGTGGCCAATCAATTCACTCAGCAAGCGCAGATACGGGAACGTCTGGGAGAAACGCTCATTGGCATTGTTCCGGGTCAGGAGGACCGGCACTTTCTCTGTCTTCAAACCAGCATAATCAATATACTTGTCATGACTCATTTGCAGAATCTTGACGATGTTATCGTTGGTCTTGAAGTGGGCTTTGACCTCGTCCCCTTTATCCCAGCCAAAGGGGTACAGGGCGTGTTGGAACTTTTGCAGGGAGCTGGCTTCTTCCAGTTGCGGAACCAGAATACCGCTGACGACGATCAGGTTGTTGCCGCGGCCTTGTTGTTCGGGGTCGAATGATTCGTCCATATAGATAGAATAGTCAGTCATCACCGGCATCTCTTCAGCTGCGGGTTCTGCACTGGCAGTGGTGGTTGCAGCGGCAACGGGTGCCGGCTCGGCGGCGGCTGCTTTGGCGGCTTTTTCAAAATAAGCTTCCAGAATGCCGCGGTTCTTAGCGCCAGGCTGGGTCCGGCCGGTAAGGTACGATTGCAGGCTGGCATAAGAAATACCGATGTCGCCAGCCAGGGTCTTGGTCGTCTTCTTGGTCCGTAACAGTTCTTGTTTCAGTTGTTCTGGCAATGTTTCATTTGTTGCCATGTAATTTCCTTCTTCCGTGTCGATCAAATATTAGAATTCGTAGTACAGTTCTCGTTCCGGTAGGAGCACCTCGCTATATGTGGAGGATAAGGCGGCAGCCATCGCGTCCGGCTTAAACGTATGCCAAGGCACGATGTACTGGGCATGGACCCGCTCAGCGAGGGTGATCAAGTCTTCTTTCTGGGCATGACCGGTGGCGGATAGAAATTCAAGTGGAATCGCCGCATCGGTCAAAAATTGCTGCATTTGAGCGAAGCGCGGATCGTAATCACCCAGCGGTTCGCCATTGGAATGCAGATAAACGATGGGGCGGGGCAACGCCGTTAACCGGTCTATGTGCGCGTAACTGTTCTGCACCACGTAGTGCCTAGGGTGGGCCTGTACGGCCGCCAGAGTGTCGGCCCCCCAGGTCAGCAGTGGGGTATCCGGGGCAAAAGTCTGCAAGACCGCGGCGTAAGCCGGCTCCCAAATGAAGGGCCGGTTGGCTTCGCGAGCGATCCTGTTCAGCGTCAGTAAACGCTCGACGTTGCGGGGATACCCATTAAAGACGAATTGCGTAGCAGGCTGCTGCCGGAGCAAGTCCTGAAACTTGGCTGCCAAAGTGGTCTCCGTTAAAGGCACGGCTGGATGGGCCGCATCTTCTACCGGGACCGGTGCAGCAAAGCTGAACGTGGTCCCCTCGAGCATCAACACTTTGACATGTCGCGTTTGCAGTACTCCAGACCAGTTTAGCACGCGCTGGGCGTGCGGTCCATTCAAGCGGACATCGCCGCTGTGGGCGAAGCATTGACGGCCGTCATCGACCAGCAATGCCATCGCCCCGACGGTGTCATGGTCACTGGCATAACCCGTGACGGTCAGACTGCCCACGCTCAGCGGCGTCTCAGCGGGCAGCACCCGAATCGGCACGTCCGGCGCCGTTTCCATCCCTTGGGCAATCAAGACATGGTAGAGTTTGGCCGCGTCCGCACTCATGTAGACCGGAATATCCCGGCGCAAGTACCGCAAGGCCCCCATATGGTCGATGTGCAGGTGAGAAATGAAAATTGCCTCATGGGTAAATGTATCCGGCAGGGTAGGGTCGAACAACTCCGGCAGGTAGGGCAGCTGCCTTTTTTCGACCATCTCTGCGGTACTGAGCTGGGGATCCAAAGTGGTGGTGCCGAAGTCCATGATCACCCGGGAATCATCCTGGGCGATCTCGACGATGTTACCGCCGATCGTGTCTAATCCGTTCAAGAAGCGCAAGGTCGTCATGACCGAGGACCGTCCTTTCTTCACTGACCAAAAAACGGGCTGAGCAAGCGAATCGCTGCCCAGCCCGTGGTCGTTATTCAATCGTCTGCATTGCTGATCACTGCTTGTTCGTCTTGATGATATTCTCCGTCGTCTTCTGCAGCTGCGTCAACGTGGTCTTCGGGTCAGCACCCTTGGTGATCATCTTGTCGACGGCTTCCAGCAGATCGTTACGATACTCGGAGAAGCCCAGGAAGGCGGTGGATTGGAAACCATCGTCAAGCGAATCAACGGCGGCTTGGTTGTACGGCTTCGCCTTGAGATAGGCTTTGTAGTCGGCGTTGTCCATGGCGGACTTGCGCAGCGGCACATAGCCGGTAGCCATGGCCCACTTAGCGGTCTCCTTGGTGGAGAGCAGGAACTTCATGAACTGCCAAGCGCCTTTCTTCTCGTCGGCGGACGCACTCTTGAACATGACGATATCGTTCCCGGCGATTTCAGTGGCTTTCTTCCCCTTGTAAGCCGGCAGCGGCATCGTGCCCCACTTGAGGGACTTGGGTGCTTGCAGAACCATCTGGGTGACCCCAGCAGAGGAACCGGCGTAGAAGGCGGCCTTGCCCTGAATGAAGCCTTGCGTGAAGTAGTTATCGGCACCGGCGGTCTTGGCGGTCTTGTTCTTGACCATGTTGTTGATCAAGTTCGCGGCTTCCAATGTGTCAGGTGTATCCAGGTTGACCTTCAGTGATCCCGGAGCGATCAGCGGATTGCCGGCCTGGCGGGCTAAGCCTTCAAACTCCATATCCCAGGAGCGGTCGAAGCCCATGCCGTAGATACCGTCCGCCTTCAGCTTATTGCCGGCGGCGACGATGTCATCCCAGGTCTTCGGCTTCGCAATGTTGTACTTGTCGAGGATCGCCTGGTTGTAATACAGGATCCGGGTGGACTTGGAGAAAGGAATCGAATAATACTTGCCCTCGTACTTAGAACTCTTCAAGAAGGCGGGGTAAATGTCCTTCAAGCTGGCGCTGTCGAGCTTGTCGCTGCCCTTCAGCATGTAATTGTCCAACGGCTCGATCAGGTTGCTCTTGCTGTAATCGGGCACGGTGGTGTACGTCGTTTGAGAAATGGTCGGCAGGCTGCGCGACTTGGCTGCGGCCATGATCTTTTGCTGCAGGGCGGTGTAATTGCCCTGGGCAGTCCCCTTAACGACATACTTGTTCTGCGACTTGTTGAAGTCGTCAATAATGTTATTGATCGCTTTTTGATAGGGGCCGTTCATGCCATGCCAGAAAGTAATGGTGACTTTCTTAGCGGGAGCAGCGCTGCTCCCTTTGCTGGATGAACCGGAATTGCTGTTTCCGCACCCGGTCATGACCAGGGCGGCTAATACTACGGTGACAGTCGAGGCCAAGACTTTCAACCAAGTATGCTTTTTCATCAGTGTTTTAACCTATCCTTTCAATCCTGAATTGGAGATCCCCGCAATGATGTACTTTTGCAGAAAAATGTAAACAACGACCATTGGAATGATAACAAATGTCGAGGCTGCCATCAACAGGGCAAAATTCGTGCCCGCATCGGTGGTAAAGGCCTGTAATCCCACTGGCAGGGTGCGCATATTCTCGTCGTTGGTGACGATCAGCGGCCACATGAACGAGTTCCAGGAGCCGATGACTTGCAGGACCGTGACGGCGGTAATCGTCGACTTCGACATTGGTACGAGGATATGCCAGAGAAATTTCCAATCGGACGCGCCGTCGATCTTGGCTGCGTAATACGTTTGGTCAGACACTGAATTGAATGTCTGGCGCAGGGTGAAGACGGTGAAGAAACTGGCCAGCCAGGGCAGGATCAAGGCGCCGTATGTGTTGACCAAGTGCATGTTGGACAACGTGACGAAGTTCGGGATGATGAGCATTTCTCCCGGGATCATCATCGTCCCCAGGAAGATCATAAAGAGCAGGTTCCGCCCCCAGAAACGGAGCTTGCTGAACGCGAAGGCCGCCAGAATACTGGTGAAAAGCTGGCCGATGGTGGTGACCACGGTAACGATGACCGAGTTCACGAAGTACCGGCCGAAGGGAGCGGCCTTGAAGGCTTCGACGTAGTTGCCCCATTGCAGCGACTTGGGGATCCACACCGGCGGCAGCTGAATCGTCTCCGGCTGGGTCTTCAAGGACGTGGATAACATCCAGAAGAAGGGCAGAATCATGATGATTGCGCCCAACGTGAGGATCAGATAACGCAGAACTGATGCGACTTTTTTCATGCTGGCTGCCCTCCTAGTAGTGGACGTGCTTGCGGCTGTACCACAGCTGCAGCAGGGTCACAATCAAGATCAGGAAGAACAGAACGACCCCGCTGGCGGCGGCGATCCCGTACTTCCATTCCGTGTAGAACTTCTCGTACAAGTAATACACGATGGTCAAGGCCGACTTGGACGGGCCGGAAGAGCCTTGGAACAGGGCGAAGATCTCGTCGAAGACCTTGAACGACCCGATGACCCCGTTGACGGTGACCAGGAACGTCATCGGCGAGAGCAAGGGGATCGTCACGTTGGTGAACTGGTGCCAGGAATTAGCGCCATCGATTTCCGCGGCTTGATAATACCGGGTATTGATGTTGTTCAAGCCCACCAGGAACAGGACGATGTTGAAGCCAAGACCTTTCCAGATGGACATGATGATCAAGGCCGGCATCGCCCAGTTAGGGTCGTTCAGCCAGTTAATTGGATTGATGCCCACCAGCCCCAACAGATAGTTCAGCAGGCCGTAATCGGCGTTGTAGATCCAGTTCCATACCTGCGCAATGGCCACGGTACTGGTCACGAAGGGCAGGAAATAAATCGTCCGGAAGGCGCTGGCGACGTACTTGATCTTGTTCAGCATCAACGCGATGGCTAAGGAAATGATGACGTTCAGCGGCACCACCCCGATAACGAAGATCAAGGTGTTGCGCACGGCCAGGTGAAAGTCCGGGTCGTTCCACAAGTAAGTGAAATTGCTGAAGCCATAGGCCGAAACGATGTCGTTATAAAAATCGTACTTCGTGTAGAAACTCATCAAAAACGACTTGATGATCGGGTAGATGTTGAAGGTCAGACTGATGGCCAGCATGGGCAGCAGGTAGAGCCACCCCTTGATGCTGGACTTCCAGGTCGGTTTCTCATTCAGCATGGTCATCACCGCCAAAGATGCGTTTGCCGTTCGCGTCGAAGAGGAAGAAGCCTTTCTTTTCCAGAGTGAAGTCCAGTTCCTTCGTATCGTGAGAAAGCTGGCCCATCTCGGTGCTGATCAGCTGGAGATTGTTGTAGTCCAGCTTGGCGGTGGATTCCCGCCCGAACTGATCGAACTCCACGACTTTGCCGTGCAGCGTCGTTAAGGGGTTCAACGCCCGCTGGGGCAGCGTCAGTGCTTCGGGCCGGATGCCCGCTGTTTGGGCCTGGCTGAGAATGTCGGCCGGCACGACCCCGGCCAAATCATGACTCAAGGCGCTGGCCGGTACGGAATTGATCACCGGCTCGCCAATGAACTGAGCCACGAACAGATTCTCCGGGTCCGCATAGAGAGTCGTCGGCGTACTGTACTGCTGAATGTGACCGTCATGGAGGACCATGATTTTATCAGAAATGTGCATGGCCTCATCCTGGTCATGGGTCACGAAGACGGTGGTTACGCCGGTTTCCCGCTGAATCCGGCGGATTTCTTCCCGCATCTCGATGCGCAGCCGGGCATCCAGGTTGGATAGGGGTTCATCCAGGAGCAGGATACTGGGTTCCTTGGCCAGAGCCCGGGCAATCGCGACTCGCTGCTGCTGGCCGCCGGAGAGCTCGCCGGGTTTCTTGTCGAGCTGGTCATCCACGTGCACAAGGGCGGCCAGTTCTTTGGCCTTCTTGGCCCGGTCGCCGCGGGACAGCCCGGCCATCTTCAAAGGAAACTCAATGTTCTTTTGGACCGATAAGTGCGGGTAGAGGGCATAGTTCTGAAAGACCATGCCCACCTTGCGGGCCAGGGCGTCTTCCTTCGTCACGTCTTTGTCGCCGAAAAAGATATGGCCGGCGGTGGGGGCCAGCAGCCCCGAGATCAGGTTCAGCGTCGTCGACTTGCCGCCGCCGGAGGGACCCAGCAAACACACCAGCGTCCCTTCTTGAATGACGAAGTTCAGGTGCTTGAGGATCTCCCGCTTACCGTCATACGACAGTGTCACGTCCTTAAAAGTTACTTGCAAAAATGTTCTCCCCTTCGCTGAGATGTGCTGAGTGCTGGATCAACAATATCAAGTGAATGCGGTGCTGTCTCTCAACCCGCTGAGCGGGCAACGAATCATTAAGATTTTACCGCACTTAGCGGGCTTTGACTACCGAGGGCAAGAGGGTGGAGCCGAGCGGTTAGGCCACCCAGGCTAAGTGGGCCTAACACCAAAAGCCCCGCATCTGGGCTTTTGGTGTTAGGGTCCTTAGACTGCGGTGGCCTGCTCGGCGGAACCCGTTTATGGGGCGTGGAGAAAGCCCCGCACTTTAGGGTCCTGAGACTGTAGCGGCCAGAGGACGGAAAGCCCTGGTCTTGGGCTTTTTGTCCTCAGGTCCTTAAATCATGGTGGGCTGTCGGCCGCAGCCCGTTTAGCGGTTAGGGTCCTTAGACTGCGGTGGCCTGCTCGGCGGAACCCGTTCAGAAGGACAGGCGGTTTTTTCGCCAGCCGTTGGCTTTCTTCTCTGCCTCGGGTAAACTGGAAAGTCGAGGAGTTGATCATCATGATTCGTATGGCTAAAAAAAGCGATGGGTCGCAAGTTCTGCCCATCGTCAATCAGATATTTGAAGAAATGGAATTAAAGACCATGGCCGCCTTGCCCCAGGACACCCTGTTCAAGGAACTGGCGGCGGCTTATTTGACTGAAGACTATCGCTACAGCTACCGGCGCACCTTAGTCGCCACCGATGACCAGGACAAAGTCGTTGGCGTTGCCGTGGGCTATCCGGAAAGCGACGAAGCGCACGTTGATGACGCGCTGCAGACATTGTGGCCCAAGGTCGGTCTGCCTAAAGATTACCGCTTGTTCACCGACAAAGAGGCCCGGCCCGGCGAGTGGTACCTGGACTCCTTGGCCGTGGCGCCTGAAGCGCAGCACCGCGGTATCGCCACCAGCCTGCTCCGAGCTTTGCCCGCCCACGTCTTGAAGACGACGGGACTGCACCGTATTTCGCTCAACGTCGACCTGACGAACCCCGGGGCGGAGCGGCTCTACACCAAAAACGGCTACCGCAGCATCGGCGAGCAGATGATTGGGGACCACAAGTACCATCATATGGTGCGCGATATTTGACGCGGCGCCTCACGCGGCACCACTTGAAGTCCGTTGCGAACTGGGCAACGGACTTCAAGACCGGCGGTGCCGGTAGGGGGCGAAGTCATCGCCTAAGACGTAGCCTTTCTTCTTCGGCTTGAGCAGGTTCCGCACGCCGCTGCGCAGCGGTACCTTCCGCCAGCGGTTCAGCACCGCAGCCACCAGTAGCGCCGGCACCTCGTTGACCGGATCCGCCACATCAACGACAAAATAGTCTGCATCGTCCGCCCGGTTCAAGGTGTCGACGACCCAGACTTTTTTGTTGCCCCGGAAGACATTGTACTGATTCTGGGTAATATCGCCGACCACAAGCCAGTTCAGGCCGCTGACGAAAAGTACTTCCCGCCAGACGCCGACCAATCGGTTGATCTGGCCGATCGTTTCATCGCCAGTACCATTGGTCAGCGTGTAGCTGGGCAGCAGCTTGAGCGATGACTGGCGGGCTTCCCCCAAAGTCTCGGCACTCAAAGACAGCACCCGCACACCATTCAGTTCGAAGGACCGCAGCGATTGGATCAAGTAGTGGGGTTGGTTGCGTTCGTCCGTGACTCGAACCAGGGCGTTGTGCTCAGCAGGAACGTAGAAACGCATTAGTGCTCCGCCGTCGGCTGGGCCGGCTGAGCCATTCCCCACCGAATGGCCTGGGCGACGCCGTCTTTGATGTTCGTGGTAGTAATGTACTGGGCGATTTGGCGAATCTCCGGAATGGCGTTGCCCATGGCCACACCGATACCCGCGGTCTCAATCATGGAGCGGTCGTTCAGATTGTCACCGATGGCCATCACGTCCGCCAGGTCGTACCCCCGCATCCGCGCGAGACGTGCGAGAGCCAATCCCTTTTGGGCCTCGATGCTGTTGATTTCAATGTTGTTGGGTGAACTGGAGGTAATTACCAGGCCGTCTTTCTCCCCGTAAGCATCCCGAATCGGGGCGAACGCACTCTGGCCGCGACCATCGAAGACCAGCATCTTCAGGACTTCGACGGTGGGATCGACGAGCAGGCTGTCGAAGGTGTCGATATAGTGGATGTCCATCAATTCCAAGCGGGCACTGGCCAGCACGACGGCAATCTTGAACGACGTGTCCGGGTTCAAGCTGGTGAGCAGGTCGGCGACATTTTGGATGCGACGAACCTTACTTTGAGAAAAGATCCCGCGATTAGTCACCAATTCGTAGTAGTACCCCTGGGCTTCCAAATCTTTGCGCAACCGTCCAATGAGCGCTCGGGGAATCGGCAGATCAACGAGCAATTCACCGGTCTCGCTGAAGACGCGGGCACCGTTCAGCGTAATGAACGCCGGCTTCACCGTCAGGTCGCTGACCAGCGGCTGGGCTTCAGTCAGGCCGCGGCCGGTGGCCACGACGAATTCGATCCCGGCCTGGTTGGCTTCTTGGATGGCGGCAATGTTGCCGGGGGAGACCGTCATTTTGTCATTGAGCAGGGTGCCATCCATATCGGAGGCAATCATTTTCAGCATGGGCGCGCGTTCCTTTCTTGTCATGACAACGTTATTATCCCTAGTCTAGCACATTGCCAGGGGAATTCGGCTTCCCCTTCGGCCCTGCTTTTGCTATATTGGAGCGGAGGTGAACCAGCGTGAAAGTCTTGATCCATAACGATTGGCAGCAAGTGTTAGAAAAGCAGTTCGAGGCGCCGTACTACGCCAAACTGCATGCGTTTCTCAAAGAAGAATACAGCCACCACACCGTCTATCCGGAGATGCACCACATCTTCCAGGCGTTCGAATGGACGCCGTTCGACCAGGTGAAGGTGGTCATCCTCGGCCAAGATCCGTACCACAACCCGCACCAGGCCCACGGCTTGAGTTTCTCCGTCCTGCCCGGCGTGCAAGTGCCGCCGTCTTTGCAGAATATCTATAAGGAGCTGCAGGCCGATTTGGGTTATCCGCCCGTCCACCACGGGTATCTGAAGAGCTGGGCCCAGCAGGGGGTACTGCTCTTGAACTCCGTGCTGACGGTGCGGGCCGGGGCAGCCTTTTCTCATGCCGGCAAGGGCTGGGAAGAGCTGACCGACGCGGCCATCAAGGCGCTGTCTGAACGGGGCGGGGTGGTCTTCATTCTTTGGGGCAACGCCGCCAAGCGCAAGAGTGTTTTCATTGACACGACCCGCAACCGCATCATCAGTTCGGCCCACCCCAGCCCGTTGTCGGCCAACCGCGGGTTCTTCGGCTCTCGACCATTCTCCCGAGCGAATGCCGCGCTGCAGGAGCTCGGTGAATCACCAATCAATTGGCAGCTGCCGGAGCATCCCGATACGGACGACTAGCGCTAGGCAAGAGAGCGATTTCACGGTATGATAGACGAGTTAAGAAAATCGCGTTGGAGGTAATATTGATGGACTTATTCGCCAGTTTGCAACAAAAAATACAAGGTAAAGATATTCGCATCGTGTTTCCAGAAGGGACCGAACCCCGCATCATTGGGGCAGCGGTCCGCTTGAATGCCGAGCGGATTTTGACCCCCATTCTGCTGGGCACGCCGGCGGCGGTCCAGGCCGCCGCTGAGAAAGCCGGCTTTACGCTGGGCAACATCCAGATCTTGGACCCTCAGGATTACGCTGACTTCGATTCTTTGGTGGCCAGCTTCGTTGACCGGCGCAAGGGCAAGAACACCAAGGAGCAAGGCGAGACGATGCTCCGGGACCCTAACTACTTCGGCACGATGCTGGTTTACACCGGCTTAGCCGACGGCATGGTGTCTGGTGCGGTCCACTCCACCGGCGAGACCGTCCGGCCGGCGTTGCAGATCATCAAGACGAAACCGGGTGTATCCCGGACCAGCGGTGCCTTCATTATGCAGCGGGGCCGTGATGCCGAACGTTACATCTTCGCCGACTGCGCCATCAATATTGATCCCAACGCGCAAGAGCTGGCGGAAATCGCCGTAGCCTCTGCCCAAACAGCCAAACTGTTCGACATCGACCCCCACGTGGCGATGCTCAGCTTCTCCACTAAGGGGTCGGCCAAGGCCCCGCAAGTGGACAAGGTCGTCGAAGCCACGAAGATTGCCCACGAATTAGCCCCGGACCTGGACCTAGACGGCGAGCTCCAATTCGACGCCGCCTTCGTGCCCTCCGTTGGTGCCCAGAAGGCACCCGGCTCCACCGTTGCCGGCAAGGCCACCGTCTTCATCTTCCCGGACCTGCAATCCGGCAACATCGGCTACAAGATTGCCCAGCGCTTCGGGCACTTTGAAGCCATCGGGCCGATCCTCCAGGGCCTGAACAAGCCGGTCTCTGACCTGTCCCGCGGCTCCAACGAAGAAGACGTCTATAAGCTGGCGATCATCACCGCCGCCCAGACGTTGAACCAAGACTACTAGTTTCAGGGAAGAAAGGAGAGCAGGCTGGATGCGTGAGATCATCACCCATGATGCAGCAGAAACCGTCCGTCTAGGCCGGGCCTTGGGCCAGCTGGCGCAAGCAGGCGACGTTATCCTTTTGGACGGCGACCTGGGGGCGGGCAAGACGACGATGACCAAGGGCATCGCCCGGGGCCTAGGCATCACTGGCCCAGTGAAGAGTCCCACGTTCACGCTCATCCGGGAATACCAAGACGGCCGCCTGCCGCTTTACCACATGGATGTCTACCGCTTGGAAAACGGCGGGGCGGAGGACCTGGGGCTCGACGAATATTTCGACGGCGACGGGGTCAGTGTGGTCGAGTGGTCTGAGTTCATCACCGACCTGCTGCCCCCAACCTACGTCCGCATCCGCATCGCCCGTACCGACAGCACGGACGACACCCGGCGGATCACGATTACGGCGCATGGCGGCGATTATGTGCGGTATGAGGATGTTGCGTTCGAGTGAAATGCAGTCAATGTCTTGCGCAGACCCGGGTGACTACGGATTGCGCAGATTGGGGCGGTGACGCGAAGCTAGTGCGAAGCCGGTCCGCTTTGCTAGTGGTGGGCACGGCTTGAAGACTTTTAGCAAAGACCGCTAAAAGTCTTCAAGACCGG
>NZ_KI271583.1:235669-246146 GCF_000469325.1 Schleiferilactobacillus shenzhenensis LY-73
TCCCCAATTTCACAGCTGAGCCCCAATATGCTCCGCCCTCCGTCACCCTACATTCTTGGAGACCGGAACTGTCCTGCTCGTAACGAAGTTAGGGCAACTCCTCTGAGTACTAAGCCGAACCCGGCGGTGGGCCACCGGCTAATGTGTGTAGCGCCAAGAAATTACGATCGGGTAGGATGTAGGCGATTTGGGCCCAAATCGCCGGGTACGACGAACCATTTTCCAATACACAATAAAAAAAGGCTGAGCCAAATTTGGCCCAGCCTTTTTGCTGACGATTGAGATGGTGGTTGGTGTTCCAAACAGCCGCCCTTTCTCCCTTACACTAGCTTCACAAACTTCTTCAAGGCATCGTCACCGAACGCCGCTTCTTCCTGCAGCAGGATCTGGGCGCAGGCGATGCTGTCGGCGAGGGCGTTGTGGTGCTGGCGCAGGTCGAGGCCGAGGCCGGCCGCGACGGTGTTCAGCTTGTGGTTGGGCATGTTCGGGTAGAACCGGCGGGAGGTGCGCACCGTGTCGATGAGCAGGTAACGGGGGACGGGGATGCCGTAACTCGCTAAGGTGGATTGCAAAACGCGGCTGTCGAAGCCCGCGTTGTGGGCCGCGACCAGTTTGTCGGGGGTGTAGAAGTGGGCGATGTGCGGCCACACGTCAGCGAAGGTCGGGGCATCAGCGACGTCAGCTGTATGGATTCCGTGGATCTTGGTGTTGCGCCAATCCAGCTTGCTTTGGGGCTTGATTAATGTATAAAAAGAATCGACGATCTGGCTGTCCCGGACCACGACCAGCGCTAAAGAAAGCGCCGAGTCGGGGCGGGCGTTGGCTGTCTCGAAGTCCATGGCGGTGAAGTTCATGCGTCCTCCTTTGCAGGCTGGTCCGGCAGCAGGGCATCCGTGGTGTCCAGTTCGACGGGGCAGTGGTCGCTGCCCAGAATCGTCGTCAAGATTTGAGCGTCGGTAATCTCCGGCTGCAGACGCTGGGAATAGCAGAAATAATCGATGCGCCAGCCGGCATTACGGCTGCGGGCGGCGAAACGATAGCTCCACCATGAGTATTCCACTTTGGTCGGGTGGAAGTGGCGGAAAGAATCAATGAAGCGGTCCTTCAGCAAGACGGTGAACCCGGCGCGTTCCTGATCGGTGAACCCGGCACTGTGGTGGTTAGTGGTGGGATTCTTGATATCGATCTCTTCGTGGGCGACGTTCAAGTCGCCGCAAAAAATGACCGGTTTGCGTTTATCCAGATCAGTCAGATAGGCCCGGAAGGCTTCGTCCCAGCCAGCCCGAAAGTCTAGCCGCTTCAGTTCGCCGCCGGAATTCGGCGTGTAGCAGGTCACTAGGAAAAACTTGGGAAATTCCAGCGTAATGACCCGCCCTTCGTCGTCATCAAAGAATGGCTTGATGCCGTAAGTCACGTTAAGCGGTTCGTATTTACTGAAGACCGCCGTTCCGGAGTAGCCCTTGCGCTCGGCATAATTGAAATATTGGTGGTAGCCCGGCGTGTTGACCTCGGCCTGGCCCGCCTGCATCTTCGTTTCTTGAATACAAAAAATATCGGCATCCAGTGCTGTAAAAGTGGCCAAAAAGCCCTTCTTCAAAACAGCCCGCAGCCCGTTCACGTTCCAGGAGATCAGTTTCATCATGTTCACCTCGCTCTAAGGATACCTTATTTCAGGCGGGAGCGTAAAGGCGCAAACGCCCGGATGTGCTAAACTAGAGCCACACGGACAGTAGCGTCCGCACTTTAAAGAATAGGTGATTCTCCATGCTCGTTGACGTTGATTTTTCTGATGTTCTGACGGACGCCGGCTTTGCGCCGCTGCGCGATGAACCGTTGTCGAAATATACCTTTACGAAAACAGGCGGTCGGGCGGATTGGCTGATTTTTCCCCGCACCCACCAAGAGACGATGCAGCTGGTCCAGCTGGCCCAGCACCATGGCATTCCCTTGACGATCGTCGGTAATGCCTCTAACCTCATTGTCCGCGACGGTGGTATTCGCGGCCTCGTTTTGATATTAACGAAAATGGACCAGATTCGGGTTGAGGGGACAGATATCGTCGCCGAAGCCGGTGCCCGCATCATTGACGTGGCCGAGACGGCTTATCGCGCGGGACTCTCCGGACTGGAATTTGCGGCCGGTATCCCGGGCAGTGTCGGCGGCGCCATCTTTATGAACGCCGGCGCCTATGGCGGTCAGATCGATGAGGTGGCGGCGGCCATCACCTATCTGGACCGGGCCGGCCATCAGCACCGGGCAGCGGGCGCCGACCTGCACTTTTCTTACCGGCATAGTCTGATTCAGGAGAATGAGGGCATCGTGCTCACTGCCCGCTTCCACTTGGTTCGCGGGATCAAGGCCGATATTCGGGCCAAGATGGACCACTTCAACGCGTTGCGGGCGGCCAAACAGCCCCTGGAATACCCGTCCTGCGGCAGCGTCTTCAAGCGGCCGGTGGGGCACTATACCGGCCCGCTGATCATCAAGGCCGGCTTGCAGGGCAAGCAGATCGGCGGTGCCCAAGTGTCTAAGAAACATGCCGGCTTCATCGTCAACATCGACCACGCCACGGCGTCGGATTATCTGGCCTTGATCCAGCTGATTCAGCAGACCGTCTGGGCCGACTTCGGCGTTCGCTTGGAGCCGGAAGTGCGTATCATCGGCGAAGCACCGGAGGAAGACCAAGACTAGGGGAGAAAGGAGCAGCCAGCCATGCAGATTGCACTGATCGAAGGGGTCATTCTGCTGGTGGGACTGGTGGTGTTGTCGAACATCCTCAGTCATTACCTGGTGGACGTGCCCATCAGTTTGATTCAAATCGTCGTCGGCTTGGTGCTGGCGCTCTTTTTTGCGGTGAAGATCCCGCTGGAGTCTGACTGGTTTACCTTGCTGTTCATTGCCCCGCTGCTCTATAACGACGGGTCGACCTTTCCTAAGCGCCAGCTGTGGGAACTGAAAGGGCCGATCATTGCCAACGCCATCTTGCTGGTCTTCTTTGCCACCCTGGTGGGCGGCCTGTTCTTCCACTGGCTGCTGCCGACGGTGCCGCTGGCGGCAGCGTTGGCCTTCACGGCCATTATGTCGCCCACCGACCCGATCGCCGTGGAATCCATCGCCCGCCGGGCCAAGCTGCCGGATTACATCTTGCACCTGGTGGCCGGGGAAAGTTTGATCAATGATGCCAGCGGGCTGATTGGGTTCAAGTACGGGGTCTCCGCCACCGTGAGCGGCGTGTTTCACCCCGGCGCAGCCGTGCTCGACTTTTTCTATATTAGTATCGTTGGCGCCATCGTGGGTTTGGTGCTGGCCTTTTTGTTCCGGGCCGGGCAGACCTTTCTGTTGGACCATGGTATCTCGGACGTGCTGCTGCACACCATCGTCTCGCTGCTGATTCCTTTCGTCGTTTACTTAACGGCGGAAGAAGGGTTCCATGCCTCGGGCGTTATTGCCGTGGTCGTGGCCGGTATTTTTGCTTCCCAGCGGGCAGTGAACTTTGCCGCCCAGCCCGAACTGCGCATCGTCACCCAGCGCACGTGGCAGTTGGCGGTGTACTTGCTCAACGGTATGGTTTTCTTGATCCTGGGCATTGAACTGCCGGTGGCCTTCGGCGACGCTGTGGCCGATCCGGGGATCAACACCTGGAATGCAGTAGGCATCGCTTTTGCCATGTGGCTGATGCTGGTGGTCATCCGGGCGCTGTGGACTTACGGCGCAGCCCTGCTGCATACCTGGCGGTCCGGGAAGAAAAGCCGGCCCAGCTGGCGCACGGCCCTGTTGAGCGGTCTGTCAGGGGTCCGCGGGGCCATTTCCATGGCCGCCGTTTTCTCCCTGCCCTTGACCATTCGCGGCGGCCAGCCGTTCCCTGAACGGGCGCTGCTGCTGTTTGTGGCGGCAGGGATCGTTATCCTCAGTCTGGTGATGGCCGCCATTCTGCTGCCGATCCTGTCTCCGGGGAGCGGGCTGTTCCGGTCCCGGGGCAGCTCGGTGAACACGGCGGATGAGGCAGCAGACGCCACGGCCAAGACCGGTCAGACGATTTCGCTCAGCCAGGCGCAGGCCTATACCTACCGCGTGGCCATCACGGCGTTAGAAAGCGAGCGGCGCCAAGATAATCAGCGGGCGGTGCTGGCCATGATCAACGATTACGAACGGCGGCTGAAGCAGCTGCGTCAGCCCAACGGCGGCAAAGTCGTGTCGCCGCTGCTGGCGGAGAGTCTGCGTCTGCGGATCATCGGGGTCCAGCAGGAGCGGGCGGCACTGGACAAACTATGGCAGGCCAACCTGATTCAAGCCGGTACGTATCAGCACAATGTGACCCAGCTCCAGGCTCGGGAACGGGACTACCAGGCGATGCTGACGAATCAATACAAGCCGTGGCATAAACTTGTGCGGATGCTGCAAGCCCGCTACCTGCAGCTGCGGACCCGGCTGAGCGCCAGCAATAATGTCGCCAGCCCCCACCCCTTCTTTAATGAGCAGCTGTTCGTGGAACGGGAGCTGGCCAAAGGGGCGATCAAAGGCATCTCCCAGGTGACCAAAGCGCCTGAGTTTGCGACGGCCCATATTTCTCCCCAAAGCATCTACGAAGTGATCACCGCGTATCGCGGGCGCATCGCTCAGTTGAAGAGCTTGTCGGCACCGCGCAACCAGCAGCTGCCGGACCAGCTCAAAGCGCTCCGCCAGACGGCCTTGGCCGCTGAACGGAGCGCTGTGCAGGAACTCTTAGAGGCGGGGCGGGTGACGCCGGAGACGGCGACGACGCTGCGCCAGCAGATCAACTTTGCGGAGAACTTGGCCTTAAGCAATCGCGACGACGGTTAGGCCCCGGGCTGGCGCCGTCAATGCGGCGGGCAAGCGGTCAAACGGAATCGTTGTATAGCGGGGGAAGGGCGTCGGCCGCAAATTGGTGGCCAGCAGCTGCCAGAGTTCTCCCCGGTCGGCTGGGGCCAAGTGGACTGAATCGACACCTTGCAGACGAATACCCCGAAGGATGAACGGAAAGACCGTGGTGTTCAGCGCGGCCTGGCCCAGGTTGCCCACGGCCACCACCATCCCGCCGGGCTGCACCTGGGGTAATATCACACTTAACGCGTCGCCGCCGACGGTATCCAGGACGGCGGCGTATTTGGCGTGGGCCAGTGCGTGAGCGGGCGCTGGCCAGTCGTGGGTGACGCTCACGGTGACGTTGGTGTAATGCCGGCGGGCCAGGCTGGCAGCCGCAATTTGGGCCACGCTGCTGTGGCCGCCGGTGATCAAGATAGGGGCATTCTTGTCGGTGAGGGCAGTCACCCGAAACATCTCGGTGAGGGCCGCCGCCGCGGTCAGCCCAGCGGTCCCCAAGGCCATGGCGTCCGCCGCCGTGAGTTCGGCGGGCCGCTGGGTCAGGTAGCGCACAGGCAGGCGGACATATTGGGCAAAGCCGCCGGGCCGGGCAACGCCCAGGTCGAAGCCGGTGGCCAAAACGGCGGTGCCCACGGGCCAGACGGGCTGATTCGACGCGGCCACCACGCCGGCCAGATCGATCCCGCCCACCAGCGGATAGCGGTCCGCAGCGATGACCCGGCTGGCTGGAGTGAGCGCCAGCCGGTCCTTATGGTTGATGCGGCTGTACTGAACTTGCACCAAGACCTCATCGGTAGCCAGTTCGCTGGCATTCGGCCGGGGACGGGCGGTCCAGCGCCACGGCTGGTCAGACTCACCGGTGAATTCTAATGCTTGATAGGTCGACATGGCGGCCGCTCTTTTCTGCTAATCAATAATCATTATCATTATAACGGAAGTAGGCCGCGTAGACGAATCTTTTCGGCCTTTTTGCTTGCACTTCATCCCCTGGTCCGTATAATGGTCCGTGTACTAAACTTTTGGTTTAGTTCTACGTAACTGATGCTTAGAAAGCAGGCGGCTCATGGATATTGGTGCACGCATCCGTAATTTGCGCATTCAGAAGGATCTGACCCAGGAAGAACTGGGCGAACGGACCGATCTGAGCAAGGGGTTTATTTCGCAACTCGAAAATAACCAGTCCTCCCCGTCCCTGGATACGTTCTTTGCCATACTGGAGGTATTAGGGACCACCCCCGCCGCTTTCTTCGCCACGGCGGACGAACCGACCCGGGTCGTTTACACGCCGGCCGCCCAAACGGTGTATGAAGATACGGCCCAGCATTACACGCTGCATTGGCTGGTCCCGGATTCCAACGAGAAGCAGATGGAGCCGGTGCTGTTGACCTTCTCCGGCCCCGGCACCTATAAGACTTTCCCACCGTCACCGGCAGAGACCTTTATCTATTGTCTCCAGGGCAGTATCACCTTGCATCTGGGGGAGCGGGATTACGTGGCCAGCGCCGGCGAGTCGATGTACTACCGGGCCGACGCCCCCCACCAGCTGCGCAGCAGCGGACCGTGTCAGGTGCTGATCACCGCCACAGATTCGTATTTGTAAGTTAGAAAAATACCAGGGGAGGAGTTCTTTCACTCATGGCGACACCCATTGTCGAATTCAAAAACGTTAATAAGTTCTTCGGGGACTTTCAAGCACTTAAAAATATCAACTTTGCGCTGGATCAAGGCAAGTTTTACTCGCTGCTGGGGCCTTCTGGTTCCGGCAAGACCACGATCCTGCGCACCATCGCCGGATTTACCTCGCCCACCAGCGGCACGGTCTTGTTTCAGGGTCAGCCCCAGAACAATATTCCGGCCAACAAGCGCAAGGTCAATACCATCTTTCAGAATTATGCATTGTTCCCGCACCTGAACGTGTTCGACAATGTTGCTTTTGGTCTGTCGATTCGGCACGTGCCCAAGGACGAGATCGAGACCCGGGTGATGGACAACCTGAAGCTGGTCCACTTGCAAGACCTGGCTAACCGGGAGATCAACGAACTATCCGGCGGCCAGCAGCAGCGGGTAGCCATTGCCCGGGCGATCATCAATGAACCGGTGCTGCTTCTGTTGGATGAGCCGTTGTCCGCACTGGATAAGAAATTGCGCCAGGACATGCAGTACGAACTGCGCGAGCTGCAGCAGCGGCTGGGCATCACCTTCGTCTTCGTCACCCATGATCAGGAAGAAGCCTTGGCCTTAAGTGACGAGATCTTCGTCATGGACGCTGGCGAAATTTTGCAGAACGGCACGCCGGTGGACATTTATGATGAACCGATCAACCACTTCGTCGCGGACTTCATTGGTGAATCTAATATCGTCAAGGGCACCATGATCAAGGACTACGAAGTCGAATTCGTGGGCAAACGGTTCGAGTGTGCCGATGCTGGCATGAAGCCCAACGAACCGGTGGAAGTGGTCCTGCGGCCAGAAGACCTGGACGTCACCACCCCGGAGAAGGGAAAATTGGTCGTCCAAGTGGATTCCCAGCTGTTCCGCGGCGACCACTTCGAAGTCGTGGCGTACGACGCTGACCACAACGAATGGCTGATCCATTCCACGAACCCGGTGGAGGAGGATAAAGACATCGGCTTGTTCTTTGAACCGGAGGACATCCACGTGATGCGCTTCAACGAAAAAGAAGCCGATTTCGACGCTCGGCTGGAAACATACGAAGGGGAGTGATCACGCATGAGCAATACGGCCAAACGCATTTATTACATTCCCTACATGCTCTGGATCGTTCTCTTCGTCATTGCCCCGGTCGCGTTGATCATCTACCAGTCGTTTTTTAATCTGGATCACCAGTTCACTTTGGCCAACTACGCCACGTACTTCACTTCCAGTACGTATCTGATGATGACCCTGAACTCGTTCTGGTACGCATTGATCATCACTGTGGCGACTGTCCTGATCAGCTACCCGGCGGCCCTCTTTCTGAATCAATTGAAGCACAAGAACTTGTGGCTGCTGCTGATTATCCTGCCGACGTGGATCAACCTGCTGCTCAAGGCTTACGCCTTCATCGGTATCTTCGGCCAGCATGGCTCGGTGAACCAGTTTCTTGGCTTCATCGGCATCGGTCCGAAGCAGATTCTCTTCACGGACTTCAGTTTCATCTTCGTGGCCACCTACATTGAGATTCCGTTCATGATCCTGCCGATCTACAACGCCATCGCTGAGATCGACCCGGCTTTGCTGGCGGCCAGCCGCGACCTGGGGGCCACGAACTGGCAGACGCTGACCCGGGTGCTCCTGCCGCTGACCCGCAAGGGCATCGTCGCCGGTGTTCAAGCTGTTTTCATCCCGTCCTTGTCGCTGTTCATGCTGACGCGGCTGATCGGCGGGAACCGGGTCATTACCCTGGGCACCGCCATCGAGGAGCATTTTCTGACCACCATGAACTGGGGTATGGGCTCGACCATCGGCGTGGTCTTGATCGTCATGATGTTCCTGAGCATGGCGGTCACGGGCGAACGGCATCATAAGAGAAAGGAGATCGGTACCGGTGCAAAAGAAAAATAACCTCGGCCGCCTCTATTTGGTCTTCGTCTTCTTGGTGCTCTACCTGCCCATTGCGTACTTGATCTATTTCTCCTTCAGCACGGGCACCACGATGAACACCTTCAAACATTTCACTTGGGCGAATTACCAGACCCTCTTCGCCGACACCCGGCTGATTCAGATCGTGCTGCAGACGCTGCTGCTGGCGCTGCTTTCTTCCTTGATTGCCACCATTGTGGGCACCATGGGTGCGCTGGGCATCGCCGGCACCAAGCGGATGAGCAACCGGAATATCATGCTGTCGTTGAACAATATTCTGATGGTGTCTCCGGACGTGATCATCGGGGCGTCGTTCCTGATCCTCTTCACGATGCTGGGCCTCAGCCTGGGCTTCGGCTCGGTGCTGGCCAGTCATATTGCCTTCTCAATCCCCATTGTGGTGCTCATGGTGCTGCCGCGTATCCAGGAAATGGACCAGGCCCTGATCGATGCCGCTTATGATCTAGGGGCCAGCGGGCCGCAGGTCTTGAACCGGGTCATTCTGCCCTTCATCACCCCCGGCATCGTGGCCGGTTACTTCATGGCCTTTACCTATTCCCTGGACGACTTCGCCGTCACCTTCTTCGTCACCGGTAACGGCTTCGCTACTTTGTCCGTGGAGATCTATTCCCGCGCCCGGCAGGGGATCTCCCTGGAGATCAATGCCCTGTCCGCCCTGATGTTTATCTTTGCCCTCGCCCTGGTGCTGATTTATTTCTTCATCCAGATGCACCAAGCCAATGTCAGTGAACGCAACCGGAAGAAAGCCGAGGCGAGTGAATCATGAAAAAACTGATGAGCTTCTTCATCGCCATCGTGGCCGCCTGTATTCTGCTGCAAGTGGGCGTGAGCCGGTTAGAAAGCGCCCAGGGCGATTCTGGGGCGAAAACGCTGAATCTGTTCAACTGGGGCGACTACATCGATCCGTCGCTGATCAAGAAGTTTGAGAAAGAAACCGGCTATAAGGTGAATTACGAGACCTTCGACAGCAACGAAGCGATGCTGACCAAGATTCAACAGGGCGGTACCAGTTACGATTTGGCTGTCCCCAGCGATTACACCATCGAAAAAATGAAGAAAGAGCACCTGCTCATTCCCCTGGACCGCAGCAAGCTTAAGGGGATGAACAACATCGGCAGCGACTTCATCAACAAGAGCTTCGACCCCGGCAACAAGTACTCTATCCCTTACTTCTGGGGGACGCTGGGTATTATTTATAACGATAAGTTCGTCAAGGCGTCAGAAATGCAGCACTGGTCCGACCTGTGGAATCCCAAGTGGCACCACAGCATCATGCTGGTGGATAGTGCCCGGGACATTCTCGGTTTCTCTCTGGTGCGAAACGGCGATTCGATGAATACCCGCTCACCGGCCAAAATTGCCCATGCCCGGACCGAGCTGGATAAACTGGCGCCGAACGTGAAAGCCATCGTCGCGGACGAGATCAAAATGTACATGATCCAAAACGAAGCGCCGCTGGCCGTCACCTGGTCCGGCGAAGCCAGCGAGATGCTGGACAACAACAGCCACCTGCACTACGTTGTCCCGACCGAAGGCAGCAACCTGTGGTTCGACAATTTGGTCATTCCCAAAACGGCCAAGCACTTCGATGCGATCTACGCGTTCCTGAACTTCATGCTGGAGCCGAAGAACGCCGCTCAGAACACGGAGTACGTTGGCTACGCCACGCCGAACACCAAGGCCAAGGCCCTCTTGCCGAAGGATGTGCGCAACGACAAGCAGTTCTACCCCGACGCGGACACCGTCAGCAAGCTGCAGGTTTACGAAGACCTGGGGCTGAAGACCGTGGGGCTGTACAACGACGAGTTCCTGGAATTCAAGATGCACCGGTCATAAGACCGACAAAACTGGGCCATCCTTCGCAATCGTGAGGGATGGCCCAGTTCTTTGTGAATGGGGAAGAAAGATTCGCGATACCCGGCGATTTGGGCCGGTACGGCGTTGTGCTTCGCACTGCCGCCTCGTGAAGCAGGATATGATTCGCGAGACCCGGCGATTTGGGCCCTCCGGCTGGCTGGGCGTGGAACGTGGC
>NZ_KI271583.1:246817-258358 GCF_000469325.1 Schleiferilactobacillus shenzhenensis LY-73
GGCGGGCTCAAACCGCCGTCACCACGTTCCAGCCCCCGCCAGCGGAGCCCGGAGTCACCCGGGCCAGCGACCGACATTCCGATTACCTGTCCGCATCTGTTTCTGCCCGGCTATACTGGATCAGCAGCCAGATGACGTATTGCAGGATGACCATCAAGGCCACGAAGCCCAGCATGTGCCAGGACCACATGCGCATGAGCGGCCGCCAGATGAGGGCGGGCGTCAGAAGGTAGAACGTGTGCAGACGAAGGAACCGGCCGATGTAGATGCCGATGCCGACGACGGTGTAAAACGCCAGCCGCGCCCAAGGCAGCCACCGCGGGTGCCGGGCCAGCATCTGCTGCAGAATTTTTTCACTGCCCAGCTGCGCGATCCACGCCGCAATCAGCCCGACCCCGACCAGCAGCAAGAAGTGGCCCCACATGGGCAGAGAGTTGCGCAGCAGACCCGCTGCACCATAAGGCTCTAACAAAGACAAATGGAAAAAATCCGTTAAGATATACGGTGCGTTGGGGTAGAACAGCAGCCACACCAAGGCCGTCAGCCAGTATGCCCAGCGCCAGTGAAACCGGTCTGCCTGCAGGATGAAGCCCAGCTCAATGGGAATATATGCCAGCAACGTGTTGAAAGCAAGAAAGCTGAAAACACCTTGGATTTGCCAGGCCGTTAAGATGATGTACAGCCAGAAAAAAAGCCGAATCGCCCAGTGCCAGCGGCGGATGGTCATGGCCGCCCCCTCCTTTCATCGTTCCTCTGTTCTTTCTTCTTTCCATCATACCGTGCTGATGGCCGGCGTGCCAGCAGAAAGCGGGCGTCGGTCCAGCGACGGAGGCGGGCTATGCTATAATTGGTTCATTAAAGAATGTTTGCCCAGGGAGTAAACGAGTGGGAGTGAACTGATGCAATTTTCATGGAGCAATCTGATCAGCTGGCAATCGCTGGCCAACTTGATCGATATTTTAGTGGTCTGGTACGTGATCTACAAATTGATCATGCTCATTCGCGGGACCAAAGCGGTCCAACTCGTTAAAGGGATCGCTGTCATCATTGTCGTTAAGCTGCTCAGCATGCTGCTGCACTTGACGACGATTTCGTTCATCATGGACCAAGTCCTGACCTGGGGCGTTATTGCCCTGGTCATTGTCTTCCAGCCAGAAATCCGCCGGGGTCTTGAACACCTAGGCCGGGGATCGCTGCTGCAGCGCGCGAGCCAGGACCAGAACCGAGTGGCGACGCGGATGATCAACGAGCTGGACAAGGCCATTCAGTATATGGCCAAGCGCCGCATCGGGGCCCTCATCTCGATCCAGATGAAAACCGGTTTGGAAGATTACATCGAAACTGGGATTCCTTTGGATGCCGATATTTCCAGCGGTCTGCTGATCAACATTTTCATTCCGAACACACCGCTCCACGACGGGGCCGTCATCATTCGGGACAACCGGATCGCCGTGGCCGCGGCTTACCTGCCCCTTTCTGAAAGCAACACGATTCCTAAGGAACTGGGGACGCGCCACCGGGCGGCCGTGGGGATCAGTGAAGTGACGGATGCCTTGACCATTGTTGTCTCCGAAGAGACCGGCGGGGGGACCCTGACGAAGAACAGCCAGCTGATGCGGGATATGAGCCAGGACGAATACTTGAAGTATCTGCGTTCCCAATTCATCGTGGCAGACAAGGAACCGAATCAATGGGAGAAGCTGCGGGCCAAGGTCGTCGGCTTCTTCACCAATGGCGGGAACGGAGGTGACCACCATGTGGAGTAAAATTACCAACAGCAAGTGGTTCTATCGGGTCATGTCGCTGGCGTTTGCCTTGTTGCTGTTCACCTACGTTAACTACAACAACCTGGTGACGAGCCGGACGACGGCGACCAGGCAAGCGGTGGCCGCAACAACGAAGAAAACCATCAAGGTGCCGCTGCAGCTGAACGCTGACACGGATAAGTATTATATCACTGGCTATCCCGCTAAGGTGTCCGTGACCTTGGAGGGGCCGTCTTCTTTGGTGATGATGACCGTTAATACCCAGAACTTCGAGATAGTCGCTAATCTGCGCAATCTCGCTGTGGGGAAGCACAAGGTGACGTTGAAAGCGAGCGGTTTGAACAAGGAATTGACCTACGGGATTTCTCCCAAAACCATTACTGTCAATATTCAGACGCGGCGGACGCAGAAATTCCCAATTCAGGTCACCTACAATAAGAATGCGATTGCTGATGGGTACATTACGGACCAGCCTAAGCTGAGTCAGAATACGGTGGAGGTCACCGGAGCGACTGACGAGATTCGTAAGATTGCCCGGGTGGTGGCCAATGTGCCGTTGTCCCGGGACACCAAGAGCACGTCGAATCAAGAAGTCCTCTTGCAAGCCTTGGACAGCAACGGTAATATTGTGAATGCCGTTTTGGATCCCCAGACGATCCATGTCACGTTGGGGATTCATTTGCCGAGCAAGACCGTGCCTGTCAGTTTCTCAACGGAGAATGACGGGGCCAACCTGGCGTATTCCGTCACCAGTGACGTGAAGACCGTGAAGATTACGGCCGCCAGCGACGTCTTGAATCGGATCAAGACGCTGACGGTGCCGGTCGATGTGAGCAAGATCACCTCGGCTGGTAATTACAATCAGCAGGTGTCGATTCCCTTGAAGGGCAATAATCTGGAAGGGGCTGATCCCAGCTCGGTGAAGGTGACCATTAAGGCCACCAGCAGCCGTTCCAGTGACAGCAGTGCGATTGAAGAAAGCAGCAGTGCCAGCAGTAAAAGCAGCAGTGAAGAAAGCACCAGTTCCAGCAGCAGTAACGATTGACCGTTTAACGGCACATCAATATTGGAGATAGGAGTTTTTGGCTATGACAACGAAGTACTTTGGGACAGATGGGGTACGGGGAATCGCCAACCGGGAATTGAGCCCGGAATTGGCATTTAAACTCGGCCGGGCCGGCGGTTATGTACTGACCCAGCACGCGACTCAAAAGGATGCGGAGGGGGCACCGCACGCGCGCGTCCTGGTCGCTCGGGACACGCGGATTTCCGGGGAGATGCTCGAGCATGCCTTAATTGCCGGCTTGCTTTCCGTCGGGATTGAGGTCTTGAACCTAGACGTCATCACTACTCCCGCAGTCGCCTATCTGACCCGGGTGCAGAACGCGGATGCCGGCATCATGATCTCCGCGTCCCACAATCCGGTCGCCGATAACGGCATCAAGTTCTTCGGCTCCGACGGCTACAAGCTGTCTGACGCCACTGAGGAAGAAATTGAGGCGCTGCTCGATGCCCCGGAGGACACCTTGCCCCGGCCGGAAGCCAAGGGCTTGGGCACCGTCGCCGACTATCCGGAGGGCGCCCTGAAGTACTTACAGTTTCTGGAACAATCCGTCTCTGAATCCCTCGACGGCATCCCCGTTGTCTTTGACGGGGCCAACGGTTCCACCTCGGCGTTGATCAGCCGGTTATTTGCCGACGTTGATGCGGACTTCACGACCATCGCCACCAAGCCCAATGGCTTGAATATCAACGATAACGTGGGTTCCACTCACCCCGATCAGTTAGCCAAGACGGTTGTTGAACGCCATGCTCAGCTGGGTGTCGCCTTCGACGGTGACGGCGACCGCGCCATCGCGGTGGACGAACACGGCAACATCATCGATGGGGACAAGATCATGTACATCCTCGGTCATTACTACGATCAACGCGGCCGCTTGAAGAAAGACACCGTTGTCACCACCGTCATGAGCAACATCGGGCTATACAAGGCGTTGGAGGAAGCCGGCATGCATTCTGAACAGACCCCCGTGGGGGACCGGCACGTCGTCGAGAAGATGCGTGAGGGCGGTTATAACCTGGGCGGCGAACAATCCGGCCACATCATCATCTTTGACTTCCACAATACCGGCGATGGCATGCTGACGGCTCTGCAGCTGATGAACGTGATGAAGCAGACCGGCAAGTCCTTATCCGAGCTGGCTGCCCCGGTCAAGACCTACCCGCAGAAGCTGGTCAACATTAAGGTGCAGGCCAGCGCCAAGAATAAGTGGCGGGAGCACCCGGAAATCGTTGCTGCGATTGACACCGTGGAGAAAGAAATGGCCGGCGACGGTCGTGTCCTGGTACGGCCATCCGGCACGGAGAGCCTGTTGCGGATCATGGCCGAAGCGCCGACCGTGGAGAAAGTCAACCAGTATGTGGACCAGATCGCCGATGTCGTGCGCAACGTGATGGGCGAGTAATTACTCGGCCATCGGTTCATTACCGAAATGCTGAATGCGAAAACAAAGCTGGGTCATCATTCACCGCGGCGGTTAATCCGTCACTTGAATGGTGGCCCAGCTTTGTTTGTGTTGTAACGAGGTTTTTTGAGGGGCCCGGCGATTTGGGCAGCCCGAAGTCACCCGGGCCAGAGCAGGGGGGCCGGCCTAGTCCGCGGCCGGCTTTCTCATCAGCCCGTCCCCAAAGTGGGTGAACAGGTCGGTGTAGAGCCGGATGGCTTCGAGATAGTCCGCGACCTTGATGTGCTCGTCGAGCTGGTGGTTGCTGTCGTTGCCCGGGCCGAAGACGGCGAAGGGGAAGCCGTCGGGGATCAGGACAGCGGCATCGGAAATGGCCGGTCCGCCAATGACATCAGCGGCATCGTAGCCGTTCGCCATGAGCAGTGCCTGCAGCTGCTTGATCAGCGGGTTGTGCGGATCGCTGGCTCGGGCCGGCAAAGCGGAATCAACGGTAATCGTGCCCTCTACACCATGAGCTGCGGACGCCTTGACCGCGGCTTGAAGAGCGGCAGTGAACCGCTCGTTGTTCGCCGTGGGGGTGGAGCGAATGTTGCCCCGGAAGAATGCCGCATCGGGGATGATGTTGACCTGCACACCGCCGCCAATGAGAGTGGGATTGTACGTGGCGTGGCCGAGCAGCGGATCTTCATCTTCGGCGGCAGTCAGCGGGGCTAACTGGTCAGCGGTCTCACTGGCTAGCCGCAGCAGACCATTAATGGCGTTCTTGCCTAATTCCGGTTGGGAGCTGTGGGCGGCTTTACCCTTGACCCGGGCCGTGAAGTCCAGGATGCCTTTCTCCCCGTGCCAGATCGTGTTGAAACCCGTTGGTTCGGCGACCAGCAGGGCCGCCAGGTTCTTGGTGAACCCGTGTTGGGCAAGAAAGGCGGCGCCGCCGTTGTCGACCTCTTCGCTGGCCGTGCCCATGAAGCGGATCCGGTTCGGCCGGGTCTGGTCAGCGACGTTGGTCAGGGCGACGATCAAGGCGGCCAGCCCCGCCTTCATGTCGCTGGCGCCGCGGCCGTAAAGTATGCCGTCGTGGATCTCCGCACCAAAAGGCGGATGGGTCCAGGCTTTCTCGTTACCGGCCTTGACGACGTCCATGTGGCCGGAGACCCCCAGCAGCGGGGCATCGGTATCACCAATCACATCCAGAACAAGGTTTTCTCGGCCTTCGCCGTAAGCCACCTCCTGCTTATGAAAATATTGTGCTTTTCCCGACGCCTCCACAAATTCCCATATGCGGTCGGCGACGGCTTCTTCGCGGCCGCCCACTGAGGGGATCCGGATGAGATCCTGGAGCAGGGCGACGGCAGTTGCATCAGACATAAAATCACCTCGCCGGTATTCTCCCACATTGAGCGGCTGAACACAATGGTATAGACATATATACCAAAAGCCGACAATCAAGGAGACCAATAGAAATTCATGCTTGACGAGGGTGGCCAAACCGTTTAATATACTTGGCAGACACACGGGCATGGCAGACAGTACCTGTCTATACCAAAGTTCTATACCAGGCTCACCAATGATATTATAACGGAGGCTTTTCAATGTGTGGAATTGTCGGCGTGATCGGCGCCAAACCAGTGCAAGAAATTTTGATGAACGGATTACAAAAACTCGAGTACCGCGGCTATGATTCCGCGGGTATCTTCGTGAACAGCGCCCGCGGGGGCCGGCATATGGTCAAAACCGTGGGTAAGATTGCGACCCTGGCCAGCAAACTGACGCCCGCCGCAGACGGGACCATGGGCATCGGCCACACCCGCTGGGCGACCAATGGTGCTCCCACTGACGCCAATGCTCACCCGCAATATTCCGTTGATGAGCGTTTCTACTTAGTGCATAACGGGGTCATCACCAACGCGGCTGCTTTGAAGGCCCAGTATCTGGCTGATGTGCCGTTCCAGTCCCAGACGGATACAGAAGTCGTGGTGCAATTGATTGCCAAGTTCGTGCGGGATGATCACGACACTCCCGCCGCTGCTTTCTACCGCACATTGAATCTGCTCAAGGGGTCATACGCTTTCGTACTAGCGGATGCGGAAGATCCGGACACACTGTACGCAGCTAAGAATAAGTCACCCCTGCTGATCGGGGTGGGCGAGGGGGCCTACTACGTCGGCTCTGACGCCATGGCGATGATCGACCAAACGAAACAGTTCATCGCGCTTCAAGACGGCGACGTGGTCATCATGCACCAGGATGGGCTGACGATTACTGACCTGGCCGGCGATTTTGTCCACCGGGACGAATTCACTGCCCAGTTGGATGCCAGTGAGATTTCTAAAGGGACATACCCGTATTACATGTTGAAAGAAATTGATGAACAGCCGGCCGTCATGCGGCGGATCGTTGACGCCTACCTGCCGGCGGACGGCAGTGTGAGCGTCGATCCGGCGCTCGTCCAAGCGCTCGATCAAGCTGACCGGCTGTATATCGTCGCCGCTGGGACCAGTTACCACGCCGGCCTCGTCGGTGCCCGGCTCTTTGAAGAGGTGGCTGGGCTGCCTGCTGAAGCCTACCTGGCCAGCGAGTTCGGCTACCACATGCCGCTCCTTTCTCAGCATCCCTTCTTCCTGCTCCTGTCCCAGAGCGGGGAGACGGCGGATAGCCGGGAAGTGCTGGTCAAGGTGAAGAAAATGGGTTACCCGGTGCTGACCATGACGAACACTGCCGGGTCCACGCTCTCCCGAGAAGCCGACTACACGATGCTGCTGCACGCCGGTCCGGAAATTGCGGTGGCTTCCACTAAGGCCTACACTGCCCAGATTGGCGTCCAGGCCGTTCTAGCCAAGGCCTTGGGGATGTATCGGCAACAGCCGGCAGCCAATGACTTTGCGCTGCGCCACCAGCTAAGCATCGCCGCCGCCGGCATGCAGACGTTGGTGGACGAGAAGGACCAGATCAAGAACTTGGTTGGCCAGTACATGCCTGACCAGCACGACGCCTTCTACATCGGCCGCGGGGCAGATTACCCGCTGAGCCTGGAGGCCGCCTTGAAGTTGAAGGAAGTGTCATATGTGCACACCGAAGGCTTCGCTGCCGGGGAACTGAAGCACGGGACGATTGCCCTCATTTCCGAGGACACCCCTGTGCTCGCCTTTATCACCGATGACGCCACGGCGGCCCACACCCGCAGCAATTTGCAAGAGACCGAAGCCCGGGGTGCCCACACGCTGAGCATCGTCAGCGAGCACTTGGCCGAGCCGACCGACAACATTGTCCTGCCGGACGTCGACCCCCGTCTGAGTGCACTGGTCGGTATTATTCCGGCCCAGTTAATTGCGTATTACACGGCCTTGGGCAAGGGTCTGGACGTCGACAAGCCCCGCAACCTGGCCAAGAGCGTCACCGTAGAATAATTTCTGCGTTACTCACACGTCGTTTCCATGACCGGAAGCGGCGTGTTTTTGTATACTGAAGGCAGAAAGGGGTGGGGCCGGATGACCCGTACTGACGATCAAGAAACGGCGGCCGCTTGGGACGACTTTGCGCCAGAATATTATGCGATGCAGCAAGCCGATCCGCTGCCGCTGGCGCAGCGGATGGGGGACTGGCTGCAGGCAGAAAAAATCCTGCCGGCGGGCCGCGTCTTAGACCTGGGCAGCGGTGCCGGCCGGTTTGCCCCCATGCTGGCTCGCGGTGCTATGCACCTGACGTTAATGGACATCAGCAGTCAGATGCTGGCATACGCCCAAAAGGAGCTCGCCCGGGCAGGACAAACGGCTGAGACGATTTCAGCACCATGGTCGACATTTGCGCACCAGTCTGGCGTTTACGACGTCATCTTCAGTCATATGGCCACTTTTCTCACCCCGGCGGACTTGTCGATAATCGGGGCGTTGCTGGCTCCGGGGGGCATCTTCGTTTATAGCCGCGTGACCGGACGGACCGACAGCATCTTTGATCAGGTGTTGGCCGCCTTCCCACCACTGCGTCAGCACTACGTCGATGAGAGCAGGACGCCGATTTCCCTCTGGCAAGAAAAAAGCCGCCAAGCCCAGTGGACTCAGCGGCAAACGCTATTGACATTCCATTACACGGAACCGATCGATCGAGACTACTTAGCGGAGGAGATCCCGCCATTGCTGGCCGCTTCAGACCAGGCGGCGTTCGGTCAGTTGCTGAAGCGCCTGTTCGGCGGTCAAGAAACGATCACAACGACCAAGTCCCTAGCGGTTACCGTGTTGGCGCTGACTGCGCCAGCAGGGCATCGCCGGTCTTAATGTAATCGGCCATTTCCGGGGCGGGGACCATGCTGCCGCCGGTGGCCCAAATGATGTGGGTGGCGTTCTCCACGGGATAACCTAACTTTTTCAAAGCGGGGAAGGACCGTTCCAGGATGGCCAGGCCGCCAGCACCGGAGGGCTCCACGTTGTGCTGTTCCTGCTCGGCGAGGCGAGCGGTCCAGCGCATCATGTCGTGATCCGGGAAGGTGCAGCTGCCCAAGAGTAAGGTATCCATGACCCGGCCGGCCAGTCGTGAGGGCCGGGGAACGGCCAAGCCATCGGCGGCCGTCTTGCCGTCGATACCCAGGTCGTACACCGTGATCTTTTCTTGCAGGCCGCTGATCATGCCGATGGTCACCGAGGGCATGTGGGTTGGCTCAGCAAAGATTCCGTGGATGTTGGGCCCCAGGACGGTCTTCAAGCCGAAGGTCACACCGCCGGGTGACCCGCCGACACCAGCCGGCAGGTAAACGAACACGGGGTGATCGGCATCCATCTTGATGCCAGCGTCCTTCAGCTGTTTGCCCAACCGGATTGCCGCCACAGCGTAGCCGAAGAACAAGTCCTTGGACCCCTCGTCGTCAATGAAGTAGGTATTGGGCTGACTTTCCGCCAGCTTGCGGCCGGCGGTGATGGCGGTCGTAAAGTCGGCATCGTATTCCACGACGTTCACGCCGTTGGCCCGCAACTTGTCTTTCTTCCACTGACGGGCGTCGGCGGACATGTGCACGGTGGTACGGAAGCCCAGAGTAGCGGCCATGATGCCGATGCTCAGGCCCAGGTTGCCGGTGGAGCCGACGGCGATCTCATACTTGGAGAATAACCGCTTGTATCGGGGACTGTCTAGGATGCGGTAGTCGTCCGTATAGGCCAAGTCGCCTTCGCGCATGGCGATCGTCTCGGCAAACTTCAAGACTTCGTAGATACCGCCCCGGGATTTGATGGAGCCAGAAACAGGCAGTTCACTGTCCGCCTTCATGAATAATTTCCCGGGAAATACTGTGCCGGTGTCTGCCGCAATCTGTTTTTCCAGGTGGGGCAGCCGGTAAATGGGCGATTCGATAATGCCGTGGGCGGGTGCGGTTTCCGGAAAGACTTCGGCTAAGTAGGGCGCAAAACGGCGGAACCGGGTGCCGGCGTCAAAGACGTCAGCTTCCCGCATGCTGTCGTCTTTGCGCGGGTGACCGTAATGGGGATTGGCCCAAAATGTGGGTGTTTCATTGGCATAAGCGGCCAGCGCAGGGAACTGCGTCAGCAATTCTTGTTTGTCCAAGTTTGTGACCTCGCTTTTTAGGATTGCTTCCATTGTAGCGGCATACCGGAGAATGGTACATCTTTCCATTGCGCTGACGTGTATTTTTCTTTCTCGACCCGCACGATGAGCGCGTGGAAGTTCTGTGCCGTACGCAGTGTCCAGACCGACCACTGCCGGGCTACCGCGGCCTGGGCAGCTGCGTATTGGGCGGGCAGCACGATATCGAAGCGGTTCAGAAAGCGGCGGGTATACGTGTCGATGATGACGGTTGGAAAGCCCAAGACATAAAGTAGAATGTCATCCGCTGTTTCGTTTCCGATACCGCCCAGCGTGATCAACTTTTGCCGAACAGTTGCTGGGTCGGCCCGGCGGACGCGGGGTAAATCATCGTTATATTGCGCCAACCAATCCAATAGATGGCCAATGGTAACGGCTTTACGGGTAAAGAAGCCTGCCGGCCGGATCAGCTCTTGCAATTTTTCTGGCGCTAATGCGCGCAGACGGTCCGGCACCATGCCCGTCGCCGCTGTCAGGTTGGCGATGGCCCGGTCGACATTCCGCCAATTGGTATTCTGAATGAGGACGCTGCCGAACAAGATCTCCCAGTCGCTGCGCCCAGGCCACCAGCCTTGGTCGCCGTATGTATCATACAGCGCATCGTAAAGTGCGGGTAAGTCCATGTGCCTGCCTTCTTTCTGAGCTCATTGTACACGTTCTGGTTGGCGACCATTTTCCGGGAAATAATTTGAACCCCGCGGCTATTTTTGGTATTATCTATTGTGTTTGCGTGACTTTTTTACCAAATAGACGAAAGAAGGAAATATAGAATGTCAGGACATTCCAAATGGCATAACATTCAAGGACGGAAAAACGCCCAAGATGCCAAACGCGGCAAAATTTTCCAAAAACTCTCCCGTGAGTTATATATGGCTGCAAAGAGCGGAGGTCCTGACCCTAGCGGCAACCCTTCACTCCGTCTGGTCATGGATAAAGCCCGCGCGGCCAATATGCCGAAGGACAACATCAAGCGCGCCTTGGACAAGGCGGCCGGCAACGACGATACCCATTACGATGAAGTCACTTACGAAGGCTATGCCCCCGGTGGGATTCCCGTCCTGGTGGAGGCCTTGACCGACAACAAGAACCGCACGGCTTCTGATGTCCGCGTGGCCTTCACCCGCCACGGCGGCGCGCTGGGCGCTTCCGGCTCAGTGTCTTACCTGTTTGACCGGAAGGGCTACATCGTGATCGACCGATCCACCACCGACGCCGACGAGGACCAGGTGCTGGAAGATGTCATGGATGCCGGCGGCGACGACTTGCAGACGTCCGATGACGCCTACGAGATCTACACCGACGCCAAGGAATTCACCAAGGTCCGGGACGCATTGGAGAAGCAGGGCTACAAGCTGGCCGATGCCGAACTGACCATGATTCCCGAGAACGAAGTACCGGTGCCGGCGGACAAGGCTGAGAAGTTCCAAGCGATGATCGATGCCTTGGAAGACAACGACGACGTGTCCGAAGTGTATTACGCTGCTGAACTGCCGGACGAGCAAGACGCGTAATTCGTTCAAGTGAGAAAACAAAGGCTGGGCCAAAGTTCACTGTGCAGACCGGTTGCGGTACTGCGTAAGTGAACTTTGGCCCAGCTTTGTTCGTTATTGAGAAATGGGGTGCCGGGGCCGGCGATTTGGGCCCTCCGGCTGGCTGGGCGTGGAACGCCATGGGCACGTGACAGAACTTGCCTGGGCGCCGTGCCAAAGCTCCGCAAGCTCCGGCAA
>NZ_KI271583.1:258554-258848 GCF_000469325.1 Schleiferilactobacillus shenzhenensis LY-73
AAATACGAGTTCTGTCACACCCCCAATCTCATGGCTGACGCCCGCCAGCCTCCGGACCCAAATCGCCTACATCATGCCCGATCGTAAAGTCTTCGGTGCCAGGACATATTCGCCCGGAGTGCCGCTCGAACTTCCTGTTTCTTGGCAACTGTTGTTACGACGGTGAAGGAGGCTGCCAGGCTTTCGTACCGAGCGAGACTATTCCAGTCTTTGACAATGTAGGGTGACGAAGGGCGGAGCAGATGGGGCTCAGCCGTGAAATTGTTGTTGGCGGCTTTGCCGCCTACAACAAGG
>NZ_KI271583.1:258922-285111 GCF_000469325.1 Schleiferilactobacillus shenzhenensis LY-73
TGGGCCAGAGCAAGACACTAATCTGCCTCCCAATCCGCAAAGCCATAGTCACCCGGACCAGAGAGAAGCTTAGGCCTTCACGTCCGCATACTCCTCCGGGTGCTTCATAAATTGCATCCGCGCATAGGTGCACAGCGGCTGAACTTTGATGTCCCGGTCCCGGGCCGCCTGCACGGCGGTGTTCAGCAGTTCTTTGGCGATGCCTTTGCCCCGCTGATCACCGCGCACGAAGGTGTGGTCGATGACCCATACTTTGCCGTCGTCACTGGGCTTGTACGTCAACTCCGCCATCAAATCGCCATCCAAGTCGTTGGTGAAAAAGCGGCCAGGTTCTTCAATAAAGTGCATGTCAGTTCCTCCTATCGTTTTTCTTAACATCAATGTACTGGACCGATTCGCAGAGTGCAAGTCTCCGGCTTACGATGGTAGAATTAAGGAGCCGCCAGGGACATTGGCGGCTTTTAATGATTGAAGGAGATTTGCATATGGAAAAGAAACGCGGTTTTGCCGTGGTCAGCCGGTTTGCCAACGCTGGGTTAAGTTTGCCCCAGCGGGCGACAAGCCACTCCGCCGGATACGATTTTACCGCCGCGGAGGATTTCTTACTGCCGACGATCTGGCGGATGAACTTCGTCCGCCTGTTCCGGCTGATTCGGAACGAACACCCGCTGACGGATGAGGATTACGAGATGGCTGAAAAGGTGCTTAAACCTTACCTTGTACCTACCGGGATCAAGGCGTACATGGGTCCGGATGAGTACCTGATGCTGGCCAATCGCTCCAGCAACCCAATCAAACGCGGGCTGGTCCTGCCTAATGGGGTCGGGATCATTGACGCCGACTACTACAATAATCCCAGCAACGAGGGTGAGATTTTTATGGCGTTGGTCAACGTCGGTGTGCGGGACGTGGTCCTGCACAAGGGCGATCACATCGGTCAGGGTATTTTCATGCCGTTTTTGACGGCTGATGGCGACCACGGCAACGACCGCACCCGAGCCGGCGGCTTTGGTTCCTCCGACTGATGCATCTCGGGGTAGAAAAAGGCATAATGTAAATGTAACCAGACACTTGTAAAGGAGAGGTGCTGTTGATCAAAGCAAAATCCCGCAGCCGGTACGTGTGCCAGAACTGCGGTTATGTGTCACCCCAATACTTCGGCCGCTGCCCGAATTGCGGTGCCTGGAATCAAATGGTGGAAGAGGTCGTCAGTGCCGCCGACAATAAGAAAGTGGGCGGCAGCCTGAACGGTATCTCCAGCCAGCCGGTGGCCTTGGACGCGGTGGATCTCAGCGATAACAAGCGTATTCCGACACGCATTTCTGAACTGGATCGAGTCTTGGGCGGCGGCGTCGTGCCCGGTTCGCTGGTGCTGATCGGCGGCGATCCTGGCATCGGCAAGTCCACGCTCTTGATGCAGGTCTCCGGCTCCCTGGCTGCTACCAGTGGTCAGCAGGTGCTCTATGTGACCGGGGAAGAAAGCGCCAGCCAGGTGCGGCTGCGGGCGGAGCGGCTGGGCGTTCACGGGAAGAACGTGATCGTCTATCCGGAGACGGACATGGACCTGATCCGCCGGGCCATCAAGGAGGTCAAGCCGGGTTTCTTAGTCATTGACTCGGTTCAGACCATGAACGAGCCGGCCCTGGCGTCGGCCAGCGGCAGCGTCAGCCAGATCCGGGAAGTCACCAACGAGCTGATGCGCATCGCCAAGAACGAGGGGGTGACCACCTTCGTCGTCGGGCACGTCACCAAGGACGGGGCCATTGCCGGGCCGAAGGTGCTGGAGCACATGGTGGATACCGTTTTGTACTTTGAAGGCGACATGCACCACACTTACCGTATCCTGCGGGCGGTGAAGAACCGGTACGGCTCCACCAATGAGATCGGCATCTTCTCGATGGAAGAGGACGGCCTGCACGTGGTGGACAATCCGTCTGAGTCCTTCCTGGAAGAAAGGTTGCCCCACGCCACCGGCTCGGCGATCGTCGTGTCGATGGAGGGGACGCGGCCAATCCTGGTGGAGATTCAAGCGCTGATGTCGCCGACCTTGTTCGGTAACGCCAAGCGGACCACCACCGGCATCGACCACAACCGGGCGGCGCTGATCATGGCCGTGCTGGAGAAGCGGGCAAACCTGCTTTTGCAGAATCAGGACGCGTATTTGAAAGCCACCGGCGGCGTCAAGCTGGACGAACCGGCCATTGATTTGGCCATGGCGGTAGCGGTCGCCTCCAGTTACCAAGACGCCGAAGTGGATCCGGGCGACTGTTTTGTGGGGGAGATTGGGCTGACTGGTGAGATTCGCCGGGTCAACCGTATCGAAAGCCGGATCGAGGAGGCGGCGAAGCTCGGTTTCAAACGCATCTTCGTCCCCAAGAACAACTTGGCCCATTACCAACCAACGGCCAAGATCGAAGTCATCGGCGTTACCACGATTACCCAGTGCCTGCAGCAGGCACTGAAAAGGAGTAAGACAGTACAAACGAAAGGAGGTCGTGAGGCATGAGAAAGAATATTATGCGGTTTGTTTTCGCCCTGGCCGGGGCCGCCGTGGGGTTCGCTATTTTTCCGTATTTCTGGCAGCTGGTCCATTTGGACGACAATCGGTTCTTGATGAACGGATTGATCAACGCCTTGTTAGGTGCAATTATTTTATTAGTAGTTGAATTGGCGGCAGAACCGGCGCTCACGGCAAGTTTAAACAAAACAGAGGCCAAGTTGGCGGCGCTATCGCCGTCCGTGCTGCTTTTCAGCACGCTCTTTGCGACCGCGGGGCTGATCATCGCCAACCTGATCTCGATCCCGCTGTATCAGACGGGCAATGTCCTGACCAACAAGATCGTGCCCATCGGCTTGATGATTCTGATTGCTTATTTGGGGGCGCGCATCGGGACGGTCCGCGTGGAGGATTGGCGGAAGGCCTTTTCTCGCCGGCGGACACCCGAAAAGACGTCGTCGGGTGAGGTCATGCAGCGCAAGGCGGACGACAACTTCCGCCGTTACAAGATCTTGGACACCAGTGTGATCATCGACGGCCGCATTCACGACATCGCCAAGACCGGCTTTATCGAGGGGACGCTGCTCGTACCAGACTTTGTGGTGCACGAGCTGCAGCTCATTTCTGACTCCGCCGATAACTTGAAGCGGGCCAAGGGCCGGCGCGGCTTGGATATCTTGAACGCCATGCGCAAGGACCCGGAAGTGCACATCGACAATTACGACGGTGACTTCGAGGACTTGACGGAAGTGGATTCGAAACTCATCAAGCTGGCGAAGCTGATCGACGGCATCGTCGTCACCAACGACTTCAACTTGAACAAAGTCAGCCAGTTCCAAAACGTCCCGGTGCTGAACATTAATGCACTGGCCAACGCCTTGAAGCCCCAAGTCCTGCCGGGCGAAACGATGACCGTCAAAGTGATCAAGCAGGGGACCGAACGGGCCCAAGGGGTCGCGTACCTGGAAGACGGGACGATGATCGTGGTGGAAGACGGTCAGTACTATATCAATAAGATGCTGGACGTCATCGTCACCAGTGCCATCCAGACCAGCGCCGGCCGGATGATCTTTGCCAAGCCGGCCCACCAGACCAAACAGCTGGATGCCCACGCCAACGAGGCGAAGAACGACACGAAAGCCAAAAAACGGGCTTGAAGTCGCTGGGCCTTCCAAGTAGACTGAAGTCTGTGGATTTATAATGCGGTCAGCGGCAGAGTGTTCTGAAACGGCCGGGGGAGACCCCGCCGTTTTTGGCCCGCGCCGCTGCCAGAAACGTGGAAAGAGGTTATTTCTTTGACTGACGGAAAGATTCGTGTCCGGTATGCCCCGTCACCGACGGGCCATTTGCATATCGGGAATGCCCGCACGGCCCTGTTTAACTATTTGTTTGCCCGCCACAACGGCGGCACCATGGTGTTACGGATTGAAGACACCGATACTAAGCGGAACATCGAAGGCGGTACCCAAAGCCAGATCGACATGCTGCACTGGCTGGGAATCGACTGGGATGAAGGCCCCGATGTCGGCGGCGACTATGGTCCTTATCGCCAGAGTGAACGGCGCGATATTTATGACCGCTACATCAAGCAGTTGCTGGACGAAGGCAAGGCATACGAGTCTTACATGACCGAAGATGAGCTGGCGGCTCAGCGGGAAGCCCAAAAAGCAGCGGGGCAAACGCCGCGCTACGAGTATGAGTATGCTGGCATGAGCGCAGACGAAAAAGCCCAAGCGATTGCCGCCGCCAAGGCCAAGGGCTTGCAGCCGGTCATCCGCTTCCGGGTGCCGAAGGATCACACCTATGCCTGGGACGATATCGTCAAGGGTAAGATCAGCTTCGATTCCGATGATGTCGGCGGCGATTGGGTCATTCAGAAGCGTGACGGGATGCCCACGTACAACTTTGCCGTGGTCATCGATGATCATCTGATGGCGATCACCCACGTGTTGCGGGGTGACGATCACATCGCCAATACCCCCAAGCAGCTGATGATTTACGAGGCTTTCGGCTGGACACCGCCGGCTTTTGGCCACATGACCTTGATTATCAACACAGAGACCGGTAAGAAACTGTCCAAGCGGGACGAGAGTGTCCTCCAGTTCATCGAGCAGTACCGGGAACTGGGCTATCTGCCCGACGCCATGTTCAACTTCATTACTTTGCTGGGCTGGTCACCGGTGGGCACCAACGAGATCTTCACCCGCAAGCAGTTCATCAAGCAATTCGACCCCGAGCGCTTGTCCCGCTCTCCGGCGAAGTTTGATGCCAAGAAGCTGGAATGGGTCAACAACCAATACGTGAAGAAAGCCAACCCCAGTACTTTGCTGGGGATGAGCCTGCGTAACTGGCAGGACGCCGGCCGTTTGCCGAAGGACGAGCAGCTGGATGCGAAGACGCTGGAATGGCTGCGGGCCATCGTTGGTTTGTTCCAAGACCAAATGAGCTTCACCCAGCAAATCGTCAAGCTGTCCGAGATTTTCTTCATTGAACCGCCGGCACTGACCGACCAAGCCAAGGAAGAATTGAGTGATCCGTTGGCCCTGCCTGTCCTGCAAGCCTTCCAGAAGGCCATCCAGGGGCTGCCGCAGTTCACGGCTTACGCGATTCAGAATGCCATCTATGATATTTCCCACGAGACCGGGGCCAAGGGGCGCAAGCTCTACATGCCGATTCGAATCGCTACCACCCGGGAAACGCATGGCCCGCAATTGGCCGAGTCCATCGAGATCCTGGGATTGGAGAAGGTCAATAAGCACCTTGAGCTGACGTTGAAAGAAATGGCTTCTATCCCCACGAAGCAAGCGTAATTGATTTAACGGCGCACCGGCCTCGGCTGGTGCGCTTTTTTGCCCTCAAGCACCGCCGCCGGCAACGATTGGCGGGTAGGGTATAATGAGAAGCAAACACCAATTTGAAGAAAGGTGGAGCTTATGCTGAAAGTACTGAATACGCTCACCAACCAGAAAGAAGAGTTCAAGCCGCTGACGCCGGGCATCGTCAACATGTATGTCTGCGGACCGACCGTGTACAACTACATCCATATTGGCAACGCCCGCTCGGCCATCGCTTTCGACACCATCCGCCGCTACCTGGAACTGCGCGGGTACACGGTGAATTACATTTCTAACTTCACTGATGTCGACGATAAGCTGATCAACGAAGCGAAGGAAGAAAACAGTACCGTACCGGCCATCGCCGACAAGTACATCGCCGCCTTCTACGAGGATACCGATGCCTTGAACATCGAACGCGCCACGGTCAACCCCCGGGCGTCCCACAATATCCCCGAGATCATCGACTTCATCCAGATCTTGGAGAAGAAAGGCTATGCCTATGCCGTTGACGGCGACGTCTATTATCGCACCCGCAAGTTCAAACATTATGGCGAACTATCCGGCCAAAACATTAATGAACTGGAGCAAGGTGCTTCCCAGCATGTGACCGCCGAGGAGACGGCGCGCAAGGAAGACCCCCTGGACTTCGCCTTGTGGAAAGCCGCTAAGCCTGGCGAAATCTCCTGGGATTCTCCCTGGGGTCAAGGGCGGCCCGGCTGGCACATTGAGTGCAGCGTGATGTCCATCAAGTATCTGGGCGCCACCTTCGACATTCACGGCGGCGGTCAGGACCTGGAATTTCCCCACCACGAGAACGAGATCGCCCAGAGCGAAGCGGCCACTGGTCACACCTTCGCCCGCTACTGGCTGCACAACGGGTTTGTGACCATCGGCGATGACGACGAGAAAATGAGCAAGTCCCTGGGCAACTTCGTGCTGGCCCGGGACCTGATCAAGGAGACCGATCCCCAAGCCGTCCGCTTCCTGATGGCCACCACTCAGTATCGCCGGCCGATTCGTTACAGCCAAGCCAGTCTGCAGGACGCCAAAAACAACTTGGAACGTTTGCGGACGGCCTGGACCAACCTGAACTATCGCTTCCAGAGCGCTGAAGCCGGTAACAGTGCCGCCGTGGATAAACAAGCCGATACGATTCAGACGGCTTTCTTTACGGCCATGGATGATGATTTCAACGCCCAGAACGGGATGACCCACGTCTACGAATTGGCGAAGCTGATCAATACGTATGTGGAAAACGACGTCGTCCGGATGGGCACCTTGGAGCACCTGCGCGGCCTGCTGCGGGACTTGGCCGGAGTGTTCGGGATTGCCTTCGCTAAGACCGGCGAATTGCTGGACGCCGATGTGGAGAAACTGCTGGACGAGCGCATCGCTGCCCGGAAAGCAAAGGACTTTGCCCGCTCCGACGCCATTCGCGACCAGCTGGCCGGAGAAGGCATCATCTTGGAAGATACGCCCCAGGGAACGCGGTGGCACCGCAAATGATCGATGATAAGAGCATGAACGGGATCGACCTGGCGTATTTGGGCGACGCGGTCTATGAAGTCTACATTCGCGAATACCTGCTGGGGCAGGGGATTCGCCAGCCGGCGGCGTTGCAGCGGCGGGCGACGCAGTTTGTTTCCGCCAAAGCGCAGGCCAAGCTGACCGCGCTCATGGAAGAGGGCGCCGTGTTGGATACCGAGGAGCAAGATGCCTTTCGCCGCGGCCGGAATGCCAAGAGTTACACTCACGCCAAGAATACGTCGGTGCTGACCTACCGCATTTCGACCGGCTTCGAGGCCATCTTCGGCTTTCTTCAAGCGAACGAACGCACTGAGCGGATCAAGGAATTGGCCCACTGGTGCATTGACCAAGTAGAAAAGGGGAATACGCATGACTGAACGGGAATCACACCAAGCCGTGGACGAAAATCTGGTCTTCGGACGGCACCCGGCCATTGCTGCTCTCCAGCAGGCCGATGCCCAAACCGTGAATAAGGTGTTCTTACAGGACACGGTGCAAAAAGAATTCGCTGGGGATGTCTTAGCCCTGGCCAGCAAGCATAAGATCATTGTCTCCCGGGTACCCAAGGCCAAGCTGGACACGCTGGTCGCCGGGGCGAACCACCAGGGGGTCGTCGTCGCACTAGCGGCGTTCCCTTATGCCAGTCTAGACGACATCTTTGCCAAGGCTGAAGCCGCGGGGGAAGCGCCCTTCATCGTGGTCCTGGATAACGTGGAGGACCCCCATAACCTCGGCTCCATCATCCGGACTGCCGATGCGGTCGGCGTCCACGGCGTCGTCATCGGCAAGCACCGGGCGGCCACACTCACCGGTACCGTCGCTAAGGCCTCGGCCGGGGCACTGAGCCGGGTACCGGTCGCCCGCGTGACCAATCTGGCCCGCACGATTGAACAAATCAAGAAGCGCGGGGTATGGGTCTTTGGCACCGCCATGGACGGCGAAGACTTCACGCAGTGGAACAGCAAGGGTCCGGTGGCCATCGTCATCGGTAACGAGGGCAAGGGTATCTCGCCCGGCATCGCCAAGCTGCTGGACGGCACCGTCACGATCCCCATGGCTGGGCAGATTCAAAGTCTGAACGCCTCGGTGGCGGCGGCCATCGTCATGTATAAGGTCTTCCTCGGCCGGCGGGGGGAGCACTGATGCGGCACCAGATATTGATCGTCGACGGCTATAACGTCATTGGCGCCTGGCCCGACCTGACGGCGCTGAAGGAGTCAGGGCACTTCGACCAGGCCCGGGACAAGCTGCTGGACACGCTTTCCGAGTACCGCAAGTTCACCGGCATCCGCATTCTGGTCATCTTCGACGCGATGTATGTGCCGGGGGTGAAGGAGAGCTATAAGAAATGGGACCTGGAAGTGACCTTCACGCCGGAGGACGAGACCGCCGACAGTTATATTGAACACCTCACGCAAGAGCTGAATACGCCGCTGAACCAGGTGACCGTGGTCACGTCGGACCAAGCCGAACAGTGGACGGTGTTCTCTCGCGGTGCTCTGCGTATCTCCTCGCCGGAATTCGGCCGGGAGATTCGGCGCATGCGCGATCAGCTGCACGCCGATTCCAAACGGTTTGCCGACATGACACCGCGTAATGTACCCTGGCGGCCGGACCAAATGCTCAGCCTGGGGTCTTTCTTGAAGAAACTTATCGACAAGCATGACCAGGATAATAATGACGGCCATTAATGACTGGTTTGGCTGGTCATGATATTTCATTAAACTAAGAATAGTTTGTTGCCGTCAGTTCCCTTGGCGGCGCTTTTTGCGCCTCCGTATACTGAATCCAGACGTTCAGTAGAGGAGGCTTTTATGCCATGATGTCCGATGAAGAATTGATCGTGCGGGTGCGCGCGGGCGACTCCGCCGCTTTGGAGACACTGGTTCAACGCTACCAGCCCATGGTCAATGGTGTGCGCCAATGCTTTTTCATTCGTTTGTTCGACCGTGATGACTGGTACCAGGAAGCACGGATATGCTGCTACAACGTGTGCTGCCATTTTGACAGCGGCCACGGCTCAAGCTTCGGCGCCTATTTCAAGCTCTGTTTCCGGCACCATATGCTGCGGTTCGTCCGCCGAGATCTGGCGGCGAAGCGCAGCGGAGATTTAGATACCATTTCTTTGGAAGATGTCGCTCTGGCCGGGGAACCGTCGGCCACCAGCCAGTACACGGAGACCATCGCCCTCCGGACGTACCTGCAGCATCTCCGTGCCTTGCATGACCAGCTCACCGGCCCCGAACGACGTGTTTGGGCGGCCATGGTGGGCGACGATCCCACCGTTGCCGAAGAGATGACCGCCTACATGTTCCGTACGACTAAGGCCAGCTGCCGGCAGAAGCTGGCCGATATGATGGCTAACGACTGCGCGATGCCGGAGATTCGGAGGGGGTGAGGGCCGTTCGGAGAGGCCGCTCTTAAACACCGGCCACCACGGTCTGAGGACCTTAAGCAAGGGATTGCACCATATAGCCTAAACGGGCTCCGCCGAGCAGGCCACCATGGTCTAGGGACCCTAAGCTAAAAAGCCCAAGTGCGGGGCTTTCTCCATGCTTCGTAAACGGGCTCCGCCGAGCAGGCCACCACAGTCTAAGGGCCCTAACACCAAAAGCCCAAACCCGGGGCTTTCGGCGTTAGGGCCACTTAGCCTGGGTGGCCTAACCGCTCGGCTCCGCCCTCTGAGTTTGACCCTCCCCCCGCCCATATGCTAAAGTAGTCCAGTACAGAATTCGAGATCATAGGGGGACAAGCCCATGGCAGGAAGAAAAGTCGCCCTGGCCTGCAGCGTGTGCGGTTCGCGGAACTATATGGTAGCCGAGAAGAAGGACCGGACGGAGCGCTTAACGCTGCGGAAGTTCTGCAAACACTGCGGTAAATATACGATCCATCGTGAAACACGATAAGTCAGGGGTAAATAGTCGTTATGAAATTTTTGAAGAGCGTCGTTCAAGAAATGAAGCTGGTTACTTGGCCAACCTTTAAAGAAAACCGCCATGATACAGGCACGGTCGTGATTACCTCCGTCCTTTTCGGGCTGTTCTTCGCTGCCGTGGACTGGGTCCTCGGTGCCGGCATGAATTGGTTCGTTAAGCTTAAGTAATCAGCAGGAGCAGCGGCCGCGGGAACGCGTGTCGCTTTTTTTGGGCGCATTTGCTATACTATGGGTGTCGAAAACTTCGCAAGCGGAGTTTTTTTATTTTGCCCAAAAAGAAAAGGAGTTCAATTCAAATGGTCGAAACAGCAGAAAAGCATTGGTATGTCCTGCACACGTATTCTGGTTACGAGAATCGAGTTAAAGCCAACCTGGAGTCCCGGACCCAAACAATGAACATGGAAGACTTCATCTTCCGTGTCGTCGTGCCCGAAGACGAAGAGATGGAAAAGAAAAACGGCAAAGAGGTCATGGAGAAGAAGAAGACTTTCCCCGGCTACGTCTTGGTCGAGATGGTCATGACCGATGAATCGTGGTTCGTCGTGCGGAATACCCCGGGTGTCACCGGCTTCGTGGGGTCCCACGGGGCCGGCAGCAAGCCTGCGCCATTGCTGGACAGCGAAGTCGCCCAGGTGCTCCACTCCATGGGTATGAGTACGCGCCACGAAGGCAACGTGGACTTCACCCCGGGCGAGAGTGTCACCATCATCGATGGCGCCTTCACCGGCCTGGTCGGCAAGGTGACCGAAGTGAATAAGGAGAAGCTGACGCTCAAGGTCAACATCACCATGTTCGAGCGCGAGACCAGTGCCGAATTGAACTTCGACCAGGTCGATAAGATCTGACCATGTCCTGGCTTCTGTGGGGGCTGGTCCTGGCGGTCAGCGCGGCCGTCATTGGCGGCGTCTGGGACTGGTGGCGGATTGGCCGCATTCCCAAGCATTTCCACCCGATCCAGTCCCATCTGGGAGAAACGCCCACCGTCTTTATTCATGGGTACGGCGGGAATCGGTATTCCTTCGGTCACTTGCTGGGCCGCCTGCACCGGGCCGGGGTGGCGCAGAAAGCTCTGGTCATTCGGGTGAAGAAAAATGGGCAGCTGCAGGTCCGGGGGCACTTACTGGGGGCAAAAAATCCCACGATTCAAGTGATTTTCTGCCAATCCCGGGCCGCTCTCGCCACGGAACTGCACTGGCTGCACCAGATCCTGGTGCTGCTCAAGCACAATGGTGTCCAGCGGGTCAACTTGGTGGGCCATTCCATGGGTGCGATCGTCGTCATTCTGGCGGCGATGCAGCTGCCCACTCGGGATACGCCGAGGATCAACAAGATCGTCACCTTGGCCGGGCCGTTCAACGATATTGAACTGGGCAAGGATACGGACGAGATCCTCGTCTACGAGTGGGGTCCCCGCGGGCCGTTCCGCCAGGCACCGATCTACCATTACATTGCGGAGAAAGTGCACGAGCTGCCCCACGATGTCCACATTCTGAACATTGCTGGGGACATCTTCACCGTGCCGACGCGGCATGACGACGGGGTCATTTCCGTCGAATCCGCCTTTGCGCTGCGCTGGCTGCTGCCTAAAGCCGGAATCGACTACCAGGAACTGCTCATGCGCGGCGTTCGGGGGGCGCATTCGCTGCTGCATGAGAATAAGCTGGTGGACGATAATATCGTACGGTTCTTGTATGCTAAGTGAGCTTTATCCAGCACATGGTGGCGAGTAGCCGGTACCTGGGACTTATCAACGGGCTCTGCCGAGCAGGGCGCCGCAGTCTGAGGACTCGAAGTCATCAATGTTCTCAAGTGTGGGGTGATTCCCAAACGAGTGGTGGGCAGCACCACACGGCCTGAGGTCCCAAACGTCAAGAGCCCAGCCTGGGGTTTTCTCCACGCCCCATAACTGGGCTCCGCGGCCAAGAAGCTCGGCCTCACGCCTACGCTTCTAACCGGGCCGTTCCGCCCTCTCTTGTGGTTTACCCCCCGCCATGCTATAGTATTCAGGTAGTTTTTTCTACACGTGGGAGGAGAAATCAACATCTCCATGAACCACGGCACGAACGCTAGGAGGTATGTTTCGTGGCAAAGAAAGTAGCAAACGTTGTAAAGTTGCAGATCCCTGCTGGTCAGGCGACTCCTGCACCTCCTGTTGGTCCTGCTCTGGGGCAAGCCGGCATTAACATTGTCGCCTTCACCAAGGACTTCAATGCCCGTACTGCAGACCAAAAGGGGACTATCATCCCTGTTGTGATCACCGTCTATGAGGATCGCTCATTTGATTTCGTAACGAAGACTCCTCCGGCTGCCGTTCTTTTGAAGCAAGCAGCTGGCGTAGACAAAGGTTCTGGCGAGCCCAACTCCAAGAAGGTGGCTAAGGTCACTAAGAATCAGGTCAAGGAAATCGCCGAGACTAAGATGCAAGACCTAAACGCGGCCGACGTTGATGCCGCCATGCGCATGGTTGAAGGTACGGCTCGTTCGATGGGCATTACCGTCGAAGGCTAAGTACGGATAGTTAGTGAAAACTGATCGATCAAGTGGGAGGACTGCGGTCCGTTAACCACATTTTGCAAGGAGGAAAACAGAGTGGCAAAACGAAGCAAGAAGTATCAAGACGCCGCCAAATTGGTGGACAAGAGCAAGACTTATTCTGCTGACGAAGCAATTCCGTTGGTAAAGCAAACCAGCTTTGCCAAATTCGATGAAACAGTTGAGGTTTCTTACAACTTAGCCGTTGACCCGAAGAAGGCTGACCAACAGATCCGGGGCGCCGTCGTGCTGCCCAACGGGACTGGTAAAAAGGTCACCGTCATCGTCTTCGCCCAAGGTGATCAAGCGAAGCAGGCCCAAGAAGCCGGTGCTGACGAAGTCGGTGCCGAAGACTTGGTCCAAAAGATTCAAGACGGCTGGCTGGACTTTGACGTTGCCGTTGCGACCCCGCAAATGATGGCCCAAGTTGGTCGTCTGGGCCGGGTCTTGGGGCCGAAAGGCTTAATGCCTAACCCGAAGACCGGCACCGTGACCATGGACGTGGCCAAGGCTGTTCATGACGTGAAGTCTGGGCAAGTTGCTTACCGGGTCGACAAGGCCGGTATCGTTCACGCCCCCATTGGCAAGGTATCCTTTGACAATGAGAAGCTGGAACAAAACTTCAAGACCTTCAACGACACCATTTTGAAGGCTCGTCCCGCCAGTGCAAAGGGGAACTATATCAAGAACCTGTCGATTTCTTCCACCTTCGGCCCTGGCATCAAGGTCGATCCCCTGTCATTCTAATTTTGCTTAGGTGACAGTGACGCTCCAGAGAGTAATCTCTGGGGCGTTTTTTGGTACCCGAATTGTTCGGCAAGTCATGGGAAGAACGGTATAATGAAGTCATAAGAAAGGCGCCTAGCCGAGCGGCCGGCGCCTGTAGAAAGCAGAGATGCCTGTGGAGACATTCAAGTCGATCGTGTTTATCGTGTGGCTGCTCGCCGCCGTGGTGATTATTTTGGTGGCGTTTCGTTACAAGCATTTCCAAGGATTGCGCCGTTTCGTGGATTACCGGTCGTTAGCCATTACGCTGGGGTATACGGTCATCGTGGCGGTGCTGCTGACTAAGAACCCCTTTTGGAAGGTCGGCACACTGATCTGGCTCACGCTGGTCACAGCCGGCGGCAGCCAGGTCTTGGCCAGCATGCTGCTGGGGAAGTGGCGGCCGGACGACCGCTGGCTGCGGCTCATCGGCGCGTTGGTGTTGAGTACGGCGGTATTGCTGCTGTTCAGTACCGGGAGCGGAATATGACCGCTTCTTGATCGGCAGCTTTACCGGTCAGGCGCTAGGCCAGAAAGGAAAAATCGATGCTGGACATTATTGCCAGTCTGGTATTGCTGCTTTTAGTGGGCGTATGGGCAGTCGTTGGGATCGCCGATAAACGATTTGAACGGCTGACAGGGCATTTCGACAGTAACATGATGGTCCTTACGTTTCTGTTCAATCTTGTTTTAGTGCTGCTTCTCATGCACCATTTTGATTTGGATGGGGCTTTCCTGGCCCTCGTGACAGCGAACGGTGTGCCGATCATTGCCAGTCTGCTGATGACGAAAGTGCGCCCAACAAACCGGGGGCTGCGCTGGGGTGCGGATTTGGTCCTGAGCACTTTGATCATGGTGTTCTTTTATTTTGGCAACAAACTCTAACGCTGGCGGAACAACAATGCCTGCCCCGTTGCCAGCGCCCGTAGATTGACCAAGTCCCGCAGGGTGTTGATTTCCACCTCATCCGGCCGCGTCCGCCAGATGATTACCGTTATTGGAAACGGCTGGCGGCGGTCGAACCAGCGGGCAAGCCGGTCAGCCGGGAAGTGGGGGCGGAGGACGGCCAGTAATTCCTCCTGAGACCAAACCATTTGTACGAGGATAAAGTACTTGGCGTAGTCGGGCAGGGCATGGATTTGGTCCACCGCCGCACCCATTTGGCGTTCGGTTTGTTTTCGGTTCGATTGCGTCATTGCGTTCACCTCTTATTCACTAGATAAAAGCCGCCGGTCGGGTGCCGACGGCTTTTGCGGTGCGTTCATACGCGCGTCTCTGCCCACATCATTCTCTGCTCCGGCCGGACTGTCAACGACTCTGCTTTCTGCCTCACGCTTGCACGGGCAGTAAAAATCGTTGAGGGACCTGAGTCAGTGTGACGTGCACCGGAGTGCTGAATTCTTCCCCGTCGATCTGAATGTGTTCATTGGCGGCAGTGGCAAAACGGAAGTGGTGACGCTGACGAATGTGGAGGCGAGGATGATCGGCGCGGCCTTGGAGAATATTCACGAGAATCGGCAGCAGCTTGCGGATAGGGGCAGCGTTGACCGCCACCAGGCTGAGTCGGTGCGGGTCCCGGCGGGCATCGGGCAGCAGGCGGATCCCGCCGCCCAGGAAGGGATGATTCGTGAAGACGAAGAGATAGCTGTGAGGGTTCACGTGGGTCTGCTCGCCTTGCCAAGTGGCTGAAAAACTGCGCTGCTCACTGACGGCCTTGAGAATGTTCATGAGGTAGGCAAACTGGCCAAGATGGAGTCGGTTGAGGCCGGTCTTGGCTTCAGAATGGTTGGTGTCGTAAACGATACGGGCGTCCATGCCGATGCCGAAGTTATTGACGAAATACTGGGTGCCCAGTTCCGGGGACACCGCCTTACCCACGTTGATTTGCTGGGTGCGCGCGTGGCGCAGCGCTGTCACGGCTTGGGCGGGCTGCAGCGGGATGGCATGGGCGCGGGCGAAGTCGTTGCCGGTGCCGATGGGAATGTAGCCCACACTAACCGCCTGGTTGCCGCTTTCCTGCAAGCCGTTGACGGCATCGTGAAGCGTCCCGTCGCCGCCGATGACGACAAGGACCGTACCAGCCAGAGCAGGGAGGCCCCGGCTGATGCGCCGGGCATCACCGGGTTGGGCGGTGGTATACAGCTGGTCAATGGTGCAGAACCCAGCTAACTGCTGAAGCAGCGCAGGAATTCGCTTGCGGTGGCGGGCTTTGCCGGCCAGCGGGTTGACGATGACGGTCACAGGAGTCATAAGCGGTGCCTCATTTCTTAGATTACTTGGTGCCTTCTATGATACCGTGTTCACCGGCTGCCGGGGGCAGGAATGCTCAATTCGGCAGAAAAAAATCCCCGGTGCAAGGGGCACCGAGGAAACGTGTGGCTCGTCACGCCTCGTGGTGGGCGTCGATCAGCTGCTGCTGCAGTTCCGCCAGCTGCGGCGTCAAGTACACGGGATACAGGTCCGGATTGACCAGCCGCTGGGTCGCGGCGGGCAGTTCGGCGAGCGCTGCGCGCAGGTGTTTCTGAATGGCAAAAACATCAGTGGGGACAGCGGTCGTCTCCGTGGGCGTCAGCACCGGACTGAGCAGCGGTACCGCGGTGAAATCGTGCAAGGTGACCCGGCTGCGGGTCGCCTGAGGATCCGCGTTGTAAGCCGTGATCGTGGCGGTCAAGGACTCGTCAGCCAGGGCAATGATGTCGGCGAAAGCGTGCCGGCTGCCGCTGCGGTACAGGCGATAAACCTGTTTGCGGCCGGGGAGCGTGGTTTTCTCCCGAGTGGCACTGACCTTGATCTTCGGCTGCCATTGGCCGTTACTCTTCAGCGCGGCCAGCTTGTAGACGCCGCTGAGAACTGGGGAAGAAGCGCTAGTGATCAATTTCTCCCCGATGCCGAAATTGTCCAGCGGAGCACCTTCCTTAAGCAGGGATTGAATGATACTCTCGTCTAAGGCGTTAGAAGCTGTGATCTTCGCCTCGGGGAAGCCGGCGTCATCCAGGAGTCGGCGCGATTGCTTAGCCAGCTCCGCGATGTCGCCGGAGTCAATGCGGATACCCACCGGCTGGTGGCCGGCGGCCCGTAATTCCTTGAAGACGGTGATGGCGTTGGGCACGCCGGAGGCAAGCACGTCATAAGTGTCGACCAGCAAGGCGCTGTTGTCGGGATAGATTTTGGCCCAGGCCCGGAAGGCCGTCAGCTCATCGGGGAAGGATTCGATCCAGCTGTGGGCCATCGTGCCGGCGGCGGGAATATGGAACTGCTGGGCCGCCAGGACGTTGGAGGTACTGGCGCAGCCACCGATGACGGCGGCCCGGGCACCATATGTGGCCGCATCCGGCCCCTGGGCGCGGCGGGCGCCGAATTCCATTACCGGCCGGCCTTCTGCCGCAGCCGTGATGCGCCGAGCCTTCGTGGCAATCAAGGATTGGTGGTTGACGATGTTCAAGAGGAGCGTTTCTAACAACTGGACTTGGATCAGCGGGCCTTGGACAGTGAGCAGCGGTTCCCGGGGGAAGACCGGCGTGCCCTCCGGCAGCGCTGTGACGGTCACGGCCAGATGCAGCGTGGCCAGATAGTGCAGAAAGTCCTCCGAATACAGTTTCAGCGAGCGCAGGTAGTCGATGTCGGCTGGCGCAAAATGAAAGCTGCGCAGCGCTTCGACCACCTGCTGCAGGCCGGCGGCGACCACGAAGCTGCCGTGGTCCGGAACGGTCCGGTAGAAGACGTCAAAGACCGCTTCATCTTCGTGGGGCAAAGCGGCATAGTAGCCGTTGGCCATGGAGAACTCGTACAGGTCAGTCAATAATGCTTGGTTCATATTCAAATTTCTCAAATCCTTCTTCTTGTTGTGAATTCAATCCACGACGGCGGCGCCGAGGACGTGGGCAAAGTGGTCCAGGGCCCAGTCTTGACCGGCCGGAGTGAGCGCGGCCACGGCGTTCTTGTGGATGATCATCTGGTAGTTCAGGTTGTAAGCATCGACGGCCGTGTGCAGCACGCAGATGTCGGTGCAGACGCCGACCAAGTGCAGGGTATCGATCTTGCGCTCGCGCAGGCGGAGATCCAGGGCTGTGCCGGCGAAGGCCGAATAACGGGTCTTGTCGTACATGGTCACCCGCTCCTCGTCTTGGTGGGCTTCATACCAGGGCTTCAGCGGACCGTAGAATTCCCGGCCCCACGTACCGCGCACGTTGTGGGGCGGGAACAGCTTGGTTTCCGGGTGATAGGGGTCGTTAGGGGTGTGCACATCAGTGGGCAAATAGACCCAGCCCGCGCTGGTCCGGAATTCTTCGGCGAGGGCGACAATGTTGTCGGCCAGCGCCTGACCCGGACCGCCGCAGCTGAGGGCCCCTTTATCGGCCACGAAATCATTGGTGTAATCGATGATCAGCAGTGCTTCATTTTGATTGGCCATGGGCTGATACTCCTTTTAGGTAAATTCTACTTAAATTAGCGGAAAAATAAAAGTCCAACCGACTTTTAATTGGTATCAACGATACGCTCTTGTTCGCTGTTTTTCAAATCGGTCAACCGATAAAGTTTCGGCGGCCGCCCGCTGCGGGTCTGGTCGTGGGCCGTGCCGACCTCGGTGAATAGTTTGGTGTGGGTTTTCTTGAAGTTGGAGTTGTCGATGGCGCTCACGGCTACTTGGAGAAAAGGGGCGTATACCTCCCTCGCTTCCCGCAGCGTGAACGTCGCCCCCAGGACCTGCAGCACGGTGGGCTGGTAGTCGAGCCGGTTGCGGATTCGGCGAATGGCCACCGCCAAGATATGGGCGTGGTCAAAGGCTAGGCCGGCGGCGCCCGGTGCGATGGGAAAGACCAGCGGGCCGTTGCTCAGCTGATAACCGGCCGCGGCCGCGGTGAAGGCAAACCAGCGGGCATCAGTGGCACCATACCCGGGCCGCAGCGCAGGCATGGTGGGCAGATAGGTCATGTAGGCCAAAGATAGGGCCCGTTCACCGGGCGCCCGCTGGGGGTCGGTGAAGGTGGCCAGCTGCTCCGTGGCGCCCCGGGAGACGTGGACACCGATTTTGTCCTGAATCAAGCGGAGCGCCGCCGCGTCGGCACTTTCGGTGCTCCGCAGGGTGGTTTCAGGAAGGGCCCAGGCGTGCTGGTAGGGGGCGTGAGCGCGGTTGATGAGTAGAACCTGGAGCGTGTGCCGGGTCCGGTCAAAACTCCAAATGATATTCGTGATGGTGATCAGCGGATGGGCAACAAATTGATCGGCCACGGTGCTGCCTCCTTTCTTTCGCAATGGGCAGAGACTTCACCGCCGATTATAGCAGATGGCCGGACGGCTTTTCTGCAACTTACAGTTGACGAGGGCAAACCATTCATGCTATGCTTTTCTTTGGTTATTTTCTGCCTAAGACTCGGGTGGCTGATGAGGCCTCAATATCCCGCCGAGGAGTAAATTCGGTTCTCTATGTCTAGGCAGGCATAGAGTTTTTTTATGGCAAAAAGTTTCTCAACAATCCACTATCGGAGGTGAATCACATGCCAAAAGAAGCAACGATCGCAAAGAAGGCTGCCGTTGTTGATGATGTCTATCAAAAGTTCAACAAAGCCCAGTCTGCCGTTGTTGTCGACTACTTGGGTCTGACCGTTGACGAGGACACGAAGCTGCGTAAGCAATTGCGTGACGAAGGCGTTGAGCTGGAAGTCATCAAGAACACTTACCTGCGTCGGGCCGCCGACAAGGCCGGCTACGAGGGTTTGGACAAAACGTTCACCGGTCCTACCGCTGTCGCTTTCTCTTATGAGGACGTGGCTGCCCCTGCTCGGGTACTGTTCAAGTTTGCCAAGACGGCCAAGAATTTGGAAGTCAAAGGCGGCATGATCGAGGGCAAGGTCGCATCCATGGATCAACTCACTGAGCTGTCCACATTACCGGATCGCGATGGTCTGTTGTCAATGCTGTTGTCTGTGCTGCAAGCACCGATCCGCAACGTGGCTTATGCCTTAAACGCGGTGGCCGACAGCAAGAAAGACGACGAACCTGCTGCATAGTTCTGAAAATCGTATACACACATTCGGAGGTAAATAGATATGGCTTTAGACACACAAAGCATTATCGAGCAATTGAAGGGTGCTTCCATCCTTGAATTGAACGACTTAGTAAAAGCAATCGAAGACGAATTCAACGTTTCCGCTGCTGCACCCGTTGCTGCAGCTGGTGCTGCTGGCGGTGCTGACGCTGGTGCCGAACAAACTGAGTTCGACGTTGAGCTGACCGAATCCGGCCAAGAAAAAGTTAAGGTCATCAAGGCTGTTCGTGAGATCACTGGCCAAGGCCTGAAGGACGCTAAGGGCATGGTTGATAGTGCTCCGACCGTCATCAAGGAGAAGGTTTCCAAGGACGAGGCTGACAAGCTGAAGGCCCAATTGGAAGAAGTCGGCGCGACTGTTACGATCAAGTAACCGAGGCCACCTTTCAGAGAAAAACCGTACCGTTACGACCATCCCGGCCGCCGCGGTGCGGTTTTTTTCTGCCTCATTTCTCCCCGTGTTAGAATAGAAAGGAAACCACCGGAGGAGGAAAATCATCGTGAAGAAACGTTACTTGATCGCCAGTCTGGTCTGCGCGGGGATGCTCGCCACTGCCGCTTTGCCTAGTTTGGCGCGGCAATACAGTTATACCAGCAGCGCCATTATTCAGGACGTGGCCGTGGATAATAATTACATCAATGCCCAGCATTTCGCTAACCCGCCCATTATTACGAAAGCAACCACGTTCACCCATATGAACGGCTACCGCAATGGGGTCGGCAAGCCCGAGGGCGTCGTTATCCATGAGACGTCCGACCCGGACATGACCTTGGACGAAGAAGTGACCCGGATGCAAACGCAGTGGCAGAAGCGGCAGGCCTATGTGCATGCCTTCGTCAACCATGAAGAAGTCGTCAATATTCACCCCACGGATTACGCCGTCTGGGGCGCCGGCTACTATGCCAATCAGCGCTTTATTCAGATTGAGCTGGTGGAAGAGCACACCGCCGTGGACTTCGCCCACTCTGTGAACAACGACGCCTATTATGTGGCGACGCTGCTGAAGCACTACAATCTGCCGGCGGACTTGGCCGACAACGACGGTCAGGGGACGATTTGGTCGCACAACGCCGTGTCGCAGTACCTCGGCGACACGAACCACACCGATCCCGAAGCCTACTTTGCGTCTTGGCATTACAGCATGGATCAGTTTGCGGCGCTCGTGCAGCAGAAGCTGGCCGCGATGAATGGCACCAGCAACGACCAGGTAGCCGAGAAGACCGCGATGAACGACAACGGCACGATCACCGGCAGCGCGACGAAGTATTACTTGACCGACAGCGGCTTCACGGCGGCTGGCAGCACCAGTGCGCTGGCGGGTCAGCGCTACCGCATCACCAGCAAGGCGACGACCACCAGCGGCAACACCATGTACCTGGCGGCCAACGCTGCCGGTGCCGGCCTGTTCTGGATTCCGGCCAACGGCGTTACGCTGGGCGGCAGCACCCCGGACAACAATGGCGGCCCGACCGCTTTCCGCGGCGTCGGCCGTATCAACTACGTGCCCCACTACGGTATCGCGGTCTGGCGCAATGAAGGCAGCCGCATCGCCGGCAAGTACCTGCCCCACGGCTCCAGCTGGCAATTATTCGGGAAGAAAACCGTCAATGGTGTCACCTGGTACAACGTGGGCGGCGACCAGTGGATCAGCGGCCAGTATGTCGTTTTACAGTAGCACCTTACAAAAATGTTAGCTGCATCGTCCCCGGGAAGCCGCATTCCTGCGGGCGGTGCTTTTTGTTCACGTTGTGAAGTACGTTATAATAAGCGGCGATAGAAAAAAAGGGAGGACACCTCACCGTGCGTAATATTTGGCTCAAGATTACCGGCTTCGCCAAGCTGCACAAGAGATTGCTGAAGGCGATGTTCGTCATGTCGGTGATTATCTTCGTCATCATCGAGATCGGCCGCATCGGGCAGGACATTGATCCAGTTCAGCTGCAAACGTATCTGACGAACCAAAGTGTCGGCAGTATCTTGAGCATGCTGGTCCTGGGCCTGATTGCGGTCACCCCCATGCTGAACTACGACTTCGTGATTCAGGAGTTCTTGCCGGAACGGGCAGAAACCAAGTATATCTTGAAATCGGGCTGGGTCGTCAATACCTTCAATAACCTGATTGGCTTTGGCGGGGTGCTGGGCGCGACGATGCGCGCCAGCTATTACGGGAAGCACGCCAGCCGCCGGCAGGTGATTTTCGCCGTCTCGAAGATTGCCTTGTTCCTGCTGTCCGGATTGTCCGTTTGGTCGCTGCTGGCACTGGTCGAAATGTATGTTTTCGGCATCGGCCGGGAGTTTAGCCAATACACGATTTGGCTCCTTGGCGGCGGTTTGTACTTCCCGCTATTGCTGGGGTTCACCCACTTGCGGGAATCTGAATTCTTTTCTGACCTGCCCCTATCGCGAGAGCTGCGCCTGACCGCGGGTTCCATGGTGGAGTGGGGCTTCGCGGGGGCGTTCTTCCTGTTTATTGGGTACCAGCTGGGGCTGACCCACCTGGCGGCTGTTTTCCCTCTGTTTATGATTGCCAACGTCGTCGGGATCGCCTCCATGGTGCCTGGCGCCATCGGCAGTTTTGATGTGTTCATGATCATGGGCCTGTCGGCCGTGGGCGTGGACCCCAGTATCGCCGTCGTCTGGCTGCTCTTTTACCGGGTCTTCTATTACCTGGTGCCCTTTGCCATCGCCATCGTCATCTTCGTGCAGGACATGGGCAAGCGGATCAACGATTTTCTCCAAGGCCTGCCCCTATCTGTCCTGTCCCGGGCGGCGCACCTGATCTTCACGATTCTCCTGTACTTCACCGCCATCATGCTGCTGATCCTGGCGACGATGCCGAACTTTGCCCTGCAGAACCGGGTGCTGCACTCTTTCCGGCCCTATACACTGGTCTTCTTAGGGCGGGCGGCCAACATCGTCATCGCCTTCATGCTCATGGGCTTGGCGCGGGGGGTGGCGAACAAGTCGCGCAAGGCGTATTGGCCGACCATCATCATATTGATCCTAGGCATGATTACCACATTGCTGAAGGATACGTCGCTGAAGACAATCATTTTCTTGGGCATCATGATCATTGTCACGCTGTTATCGCGGCGGGAACTGTACCGCGAGCGGATCCAATTTGCTTGGGGTGACCGGCTCTTTGACGGGGCCATTTATATTGCCGCCTTCGTCGCCTATGCGGTCGCCGGGTTTTATAACGCCCCGAATATTCATCACCGGCGGCCGGTCCCCACGGCTTGGATCTTCCCTAGCTGGCGGCTGTACCTGTCCGGCTTGATTGCCATGGGCATTGCCATTGTCACCGTCTACCTGGTGCTCAAGTACCTGTCAGTGGGCGGGGACAAGCTGGACGCCGGGTTCGATGCCGACCGGGTCAAGGCTGTGATCGACCAGTACGGCGGCAATCTCGTTTCTCACCTGGCCTTCCTCCGGGACAAGTCCATCCATTATTACCAAGTCGACGGGCGCGATCAATTATTCTTCATGTACCGGAAGAAAGCCGACAAGATCATCATCATGGGCGAACCGGTGGGAAATCAGGACTACGTGGTGCCGGCCGTGCAAGAATTCATGGAGGAGGCCGATAAGCTGGACTTGTCGCTGGTGTTCTACGAGGTCTCCGAGGGCTTCACCATGCAGATGCACGACCTGGGCTTCGACTTTATGAAGTTCGGCGAAGAGGGCTTGGTCAAGCTGCCCGGCTTCAAGATTTCCGGCAACCACTTCAAGGGCGAGCGCTCCCTAATGAACCGCTTCAAGCGGGAAGGGTACGTGTTCGATATCATTAAGCCGCCCTACGATGACGCCACGATGGCCCGGCTGCAGACGATTTCTGACAGCTGGTTAGCCGGCCGAGAAGAAAAAGGGTTCTCCCTAGGCTTCATGGACCGCTACTACCTGGAGCGGACGCCCATTGCCGTGATTCGGGACAAGGACGGCCAGATCATCGCCTTCGCTAACCTGATGCCCACCGGCAGCAAGGAAATCACCAGCATCGACTTGATGCGCCACCTGGCCGATGCCCCCTCGGGTATCATGGATGAGGTCTTCATTAACCTCTTCTACTGGTCCCGGGATGAGGGCTACGAGTACTTCAACATGGGCATGGCGCCGCTATCCGGTGTCGGCACGAACAGCTACGGCTTTCTGGAAGAACGGGCAGCCCACCTGATCTATCAATACGGCTACCGCTTCTACGACTTCGGCGGGCTGCGCAGCTACAAGAACAAGTACGTCACCAAGTGGGTGCCGCGCTACGTGGTTTACTGGCGGCGCAGCTCTGTCCTGTTCACCATGCTCCAGATCCTGCTCATCGTGAACAAGAAGATCGACCCCCAGCTGTATCAAGCCGGCATGTACCAGCCTCAGCTGTTTGGGCCTCATAACGTGTAAGGCAAGGGAAGAAAGGAACCCAAAATGACTGAAGAGCATTACTATACCGCTGATCCGACCAGTGCCCACGGCCGCCACAGCTTTGACGCCACCCTGCGGGGGATTCCGTTCCGCTTCGTGACGGATGCCAGCGTGTTTTCTAAAGAACGGGTGGACTTCGGCAGTCAGACGCTGATCGATACCGTCAGCCCAGCGGACTGGCCGGACGGCGCGGTGCTGGACGTCGGCTGCGGCTACGGGCCGATCGGCTTAACGATTGCGGCCTTGGCCCCCCGGCGCCAGGTGGACATGGTGGACGTGAACGAACGGGCCCTGGGCCTGGCGGTGGAGAACGCCGCCGCCAACCGCATTCGCAACGTCCATGTCTTTTCTTCCAACGTTTACGCCGCCACGCCGGGCCGATACGCGGCGATCGTGACCAACCCGCCGATCCGGGCCGGCAAGGATGTCGTGAACGCGATTCTGGATGGGGCCCGCGAACACTTGGTGGAAGGCGGCCATATCCTGGTCGTCATTCAAAAGAAACAGGGCGCACCGTCGGCGAAGAAACGCCTGACGGCCGCCCTGGGGAACTGCACGGTCTTGAAGCATAATAAAGGCTACCAGGTGCTGGATAGCGTGCTCATTCGATGAGCAGCAGATAGCACAGGGTCAAGTGGTCCATGTCCCGTAACGACCAGCCGGTCAGTTCCTGGAACTTGTCGATGCGGTACTGGAGGGTGTTACGGTGCAGGAACAGGGCCTTGGCCGCGCTGGTCATGTTGCCTTGGTGTTGGTAAAGGGCCACGATGACTTCAGCGTATTCCGGCATGTCTGCCAGGCGGTCCCGCAACGTCTCATAGACGGCGGACTGGGCCCGCATCGGGGCAGTGAAGTAGGCCAGTGACTGGGTGGCCAGGTCGCTTTGCGGCTTGGTCGCCTTGACCCCCGCAAAGATGCGCTGCTCCTCGGCAAACAAGCGGGGAATGGGGTCGGCCGCCTGCCAAAAATTGCCCACATAGATCTGGATGTTGGCGTAGAAGTCGGTTTCCATGGCGGCCAGGACTTGGGCAAAGTCCTTCAGCGATTGGTGGTCCGGCGCCGTGGTGCTGGCTGGTTCAATCAAGAGGGCGTAATGTTCATCCACCCAGAAGTGGGCCAGCAGGCTGGGGAACATGCCGATGGCGGCATCCATGAAGTCGTCTTGGCTGACACTGGCGTCCTTCAGCGTCACGCGCAACTGGACCACCCGCAATCCGCTGAAGGTCGCAGGGGCTTGGGTGGCCTGGCCGGTCAAGAAGGCGTACCACGGATTCCGCACCGGCACCGCGTCGGCCTGGGCCAGCGTTTCCAGCAAGGCCGCTTCACTGCGGCTCAGCGCATGGCGGTCGATGGCGATGTAGCCCTGCTTCTCAGGCAGCGCCAATGAGATGTAACGGGGATCAGATAACGGTTCAGCGACCTTCAAGGCCGTCGGGTAGATACGCTGCCAAGCAGCGGCATCAAGAGGCATGCACGGTTCTCCTTCCGAGGATCAATTACAGTCGAGTATAGCATGGCAGAAAGGCAAAGGTGAGCAGCATCGGATTTTCAGCAGACGCAGTTCAGTACTATATGGGAGAGGCCCTCAAAGAAGCTGACGCTGCCGGGGCCTTGGGTGAAGTGCCGATTGGCGCCGTCATCGTCGATGATGGCGGCGAGATCATCGGGCGCGGCCACAACTTGCGCGAGATCGACCACGACCCCACCGCCCACGCGGAAATGATTGCCATTCGCCAAGCGTGCGCCCAGCGCAGCAGCTGGCGCCTGACCCATGCCAGCCTGTTCGTCACGCTGGAGCCCTGCCCAATGTGTGCAGGGGCCATTATTAATGCCCGCCTGGACGCGGTTTATTACGGTGCGCCGAATCCTAAGGCAGGCAGTGCCGGCACTTTGATCAACCTGCTGGATTTTCCCGGTTACAACCATCGGGTGCCGACCTATCCCGGCGTCCGCGGGGACGAAGCCGCCCAGCGGATGAAGGCGTTCTTCAAGCGCATTCGCAATGAGTTGAAAGCCGCCAAGAAAGCGGCCCGTCTAGCAGGCACGGACGACCGTCAGCCTTAGCGGTGATTCTCGGCGGCCTGGTTGATATTGAACTGCGGCTGGACCCGCAACGCCCGCAGCCGCTGGTCGCCCCACTCGTGCATGGCGTCGATCACCGGCATCAAAGAGCGGCCGACAGGGCTGATGGCGTAATACACTTCAGGTTGCGCTCCAGGCACCGTGGTTCGGTCGATCAGCTGATCTTCCTGTAATTCCCGCAGCTGGCTGGCCAGCACCTTATGCGATACCCGGGGCAGGAGACGCATGAGTTCATTAAAGCGGAACGGTCCGTGGTAATACAGGTTGCACAAAATCACGATCTTCCACTTCCCGCTGAACATGGCCAAGGTGAATTCCTTGGTACAACTAAAATCCCCCTGGGCCAACTTCTCCTGCACACTCTTCCGCACCGCATCCGTCACAACGACCCCTCGCTTTCATGTATTTTCCATTATACCGCATGACGAAAGTGGGGATTGGCGAAGCCCGGCGATTTGGGCCCTCCGGCTGGCTGGGCGTGGAACTGGTTCGCAAAACCCGGCGATTTGGGCCCTCCGCCAGGGGGCCGGCGACGCGAAGCTAGTGCGGAG
>NZ_KI271583.1:285267-285535 GCF_000469325.1 Schleiferilactobacillus shenzhenensis LY-73
TCTGCCCGTTCGTAAAGTCTTTGGTGTCACGACGTATTCGCAGGCGGCGCCACCCGATTTTCATCCTTTGAGGCGACTGCTGTATCGCTCGTGGAGGAGGCTGCCGGGAATTTGTGTCGAGCGAGACATTCTCAGTCTCCGAGAATGTAGGGTGACGGAGGGCGGAGTGGGCGGGGGCTCAGTGGTGGAAACTGCACGAAATCTTTCGCGCTTTTTGCGAAAGATTTCGATGCAGTTAGGCGTGTTTGAGACCGCGCACTTTGCGGGC
>NZ_KI271583.1:285556-307163 GCF_000469325.1 Schleiferilactobacillus shenzhenensis LY-73
GCCCGCGCAGCCCGTAGTCACCCGGGCCAGAACCAGACAGCTGCCTGCCTCCGTAAACAGGCTCCGGCCGAGCAGGCCACCACAGGCTAAGTGGCCTAACCGCTCGGCTCCGCCCTCTAAACGGGCTCCGGCCGACAGCGGCACACAGTCTGAGGACCTTAAGCCAAAAATCCCAAGAGCAGGGATTTCCGGCTTAAGGCCGCTCAGCCTGGTGCCGCTAACCGTCGGCCTCCGCCCTCTGCCTCTTTGCCCTGTACCACCCTCCTGTGCTATACTAATTAAGCCGCAAGGCCTTAAGGCAATGACAGTCTTACGAAGCGTGTCAGGTCCGGAAGGAAGCAGCACTAAGTGAGTATTGTCATGTGCCTTTTGTTTTATAGAAATTAATTGTGGCTGGGGCGGAATATTCTGCTTCAGCCACTTCACTATCTCGTGTTTTTGAACCGGACAAGTAGGGCAGAAAGGACGGCTGGCGATGGCCTATCAAGCACTGTATCGCGTCTGGCGGCCTCAGCGCTTCGCAGATTTAGTGGGGCAGGAGACGATCACCCAGACGCTGAAAAACGCCCTGATCACTGATCAGATCAGTCATGCATATTTGTTTACCGGTCCCCGGGGAACGGGCAAGACGTCGGCGGCCAAAATTCTGGCCAAAGCCGTCAATTGCCGCTTCCGCAAGGACGGCGAACCCTGTAATCAGTGCGACACGTGCAAAGCCATCACCGCCGGCAGCTTAGGCGACGTTATTGAAATCGATGCCGCATCAAACAACGGCGTAGACGAGATCCGCGACATTCGCGATAAAGCTAAGTATCCGCCCACCGTGGCCGACTACAAAGTGTACATCATTGACGAAGTCCACATGCTCTCCACTGGCGCCTTCAATGCCTTGCTGAAGACGTTAGAGGAACCGCCGGCCCACGTCATTTTTATCTTAGCGACCACCGAGATTCAGAAGGTCCCGGCAACGATCATCTCCCGGACCCAACGGTTCGATTTCAAACGGATTGCTTCCGAAACGATCGTGGACCGGATGCAGTATATTCTCAAAGACATGAAGATCACTTATGATGACGCGGCCTTGGAGCTGATTGCCAATGCGGCCGCCGGCGGGATGCGGGATGCCCTTAGCATCTTGGACCAGGTCCTCAGTTACGGTGACGACCACGTCACCTTGGCCAACGCCCTGAGTGTGACGGGCTCCCTGTCTGGCGACACTTTGACTAAGTATCTGCAAGCCGTTGACCAGGGGGACACCGCCCAGGGCTTGACCATCGTCCAGCAGGAACTGGCCGTGGGGAAGGATCCCAATCAATTTATCGTCAACCTGTTGGTCTTTCTCCGCGATCTTCTGCTCTATCGCCAAGATCCCCACTTGGCCCGCAGTTTCTACGCGACGCAGGACCCCGATACCTTTGCCCGCCTGGTGAAAGAAATCAATGACACCAAGATCTATCGGATGATCGATGTCCTCACCGCGGTCCAGGACCAGTTGCGGCAGACGACCCACCCGGATGTTTACCTGGATGTCCTCACGGTCAAGCTCGCGACGTTGGACACCACGGTCGTTGCCACCCAACCGGCTAACCCGGCAGGGGCGCAGGCTGCGCCCGCGGCTCCTGCCTTGACCCATACGATCAAGTCACTGGAACAGCAAGTGGCGGCATTGCAGCAGCAAGTGCAGCAGGGCAGCGGTGCGGCACCGGCACCAACGCCGGCCCAGCGGCCCGCACCGGCCGCCCCAGCGGCGGTCAAGACGAAAGTGCGCGTCAACCTGGAAGAAATCAACGCAGTCCTGGGGACAGCCACCCGGCAAAGCCTGGAGGCTATCCGCGGATTGTGGGACGAGCTGCTCAGTATGTTGTCAGTGTCCCAGCGGGCAGTCCTGCACGTCGGCGCCGAGCCCGTGGCCGCTAGCCCGGACGCGGTTGTGGTATCCTTTGATTATCCGCTCATGTTCGAACGGGCGGCGAAGGACCAAGTCATGCGCCAGCAAGTCGAAGCCGATTTGGCGAAGTTGGCGAACCATGCGATTGCCGTGTACTTCGTCCCTAAGGAACAATGGCCGCGTATCCGCCAGGACTACCTGGCGGCGCATCCCATCGGTAAGAAACGCCGCCGGTCGGCGCCGCCGGCCAGTGCTGCGGCCGCACCGACTTCGGCAGACGCTACAGACAGTGCGGCTGAGGAAACACCGCCGGTCATTTCTGACAGTGATGCAGCCGCAATGAGCGATGCCGGCGGCACAGCTTCCCCGGGTAAGCGCCCGCCGGATAGTCAGTCCGCCGTCGCGGCAGACAGCCAGACCGCGACTGAGGATGCGGCCGCCTCACCAGAAGAAGCGGCACCGGCCCCGACCGGTGCGGACTTGGTGGCCAAGGCCAAAGCCCTCTTCGGCGACTTCGTGGAAGTGGACAGCGGCCAGCCGCAAACAGAACATGAACACAAGCAAGACGATCCACAAAACAACCCAACAGATGGAGTGAATGCAAATGGCTAAAATGCCCAATTTTGGCGGCGGCAACATGCAAAACATGATGCGCCAAGTGCAACAGATGCAGAAAGAAATGACAGCGGCCCAAGACCAGCTGGATAAGACCGAATTCACCGGCAAAGCCCCGGAAGACATGGTCACCGTGACGTTCACCGGTAAGCACGAAATGAAGGATATTCAGATCAAACCAGAAGCGATCGATGCGGATGATCCGGACATGCTGCAAGACTTGATTATCGCTGCCGTCAACGACGCCGAGAGTCAGATCAAGAAGACCACGGATTCGACCATGGGCCGCTTCGCTAAGGGAATGTAACGCATGCTGCAATACCCGGAACCGATCGCCAAATTGATCGACAGCTATATGAAACTCCCGGGGATCGGTGAAAAGACAGCGACCCGGCTGGCTTTCTTCACCTTGGACATGCCCCAAGACGACGTGGACGACTTCGCCCAGAACCTGCATGACGCCAAGACCAAGCTGCACTTCTGCTCGATCTGCGGCAACATCACGGACCAGGACCCCTGTGTCATCTGCAGCGACCCCACTCGGGACCAGAGCCGCATCCTGGTCGTCGAGCAGCCCAAGGACATCATGGCTCTGGAGCGGATGAACGAGTATCACGGTCTGTACCACGTGCTCCATGGGGTGCTGTCGCCGACCACGGGGAAGGGCCCGGAGGACATCAACATCAAGTCCCTGCTGACCCGACTCCAGCAGCACGCCGAGGTCAAAGAAGTGATCATTGCCACGAACGCCACCCCGGAGGGCGAGTCCACGGCAATGTACTTGGCGCGACTGATTAAGCCGGCCGGCATCAAGGTCACCCGGCTCGCCTATGGTCTGGCCGTCGGCAGCGATATCGAATACGCCGATGCCATGACCTTGATCAAGGCCGTTGAGGGCCGACAGGAGATGTAGCGGGTGAGAAAGAACACTGTACGCAACGAGTTCGATGCGGCCTTGCTGGCGGAAATCAATGCGATTCGGGAAGAGTGGCTGCGGGAACAGCGTATCGTGAATGCCGCTGTACCCACCGCGTGGAACGATGAGAGCGGGGTCCAGATCTTGCGTGCCCGCTATGAACTGCTCTACGCGGAGGCTCGCCGGCGTCAGCTCCATTCCCACGACATCGCGCCCGGACTGATCAGCCATTTTACCGACACATTCAATGGTTAACCGACCCGCCCAGCCGGGTGGTCGTGATACAATGAATTTAATGCCAGTCAGAAAGAGGGAACACCGTGAACGGCTTGTTTATTTCGTTTGAAGGGTCGGACGGGGCCGGCAAGAGCAGTATGCTGGCCCAGCTCGTGCCCATCGTCAAGGCCCACACCGACCGGCCCGTGGTGCTTACCCGGGAACCAGGGGGCAGTCCCATCGCCGAACAGATTCGCCATCTGATCCTGGATCCGGCGAACAAGGAGATGAGTGCCGCCACTGAGGCGCTGCTTTACGCCGCCGCCCGGGCCCAGCATTTGCAAGACGTGATTCGGCCAGCACTGGCGGACGGCGCTATCGTTCTTTCTGACCGGTATGTCGACAGTTCCATTGCCTACCAAGGCGGCGGGCGCCAGCTCGGTACCGCCGCGGTCGCGGCGATCAATCAGTTCGCCACCGCCGGCACCATGCCGGCGCTGACGCTGTACGTCGACGTGCCCCCGGCGGTGGGCATGGCCCGTATCCAGAAGTACCGGGAACGGGCCGAGGACCGGTTAGAAAAGACCGGCGACGACTTCCGCGAACGGGTGCACCAAACGTATCAGGACCTGGTCCAAGCCGCGCCGGAGCGCATTGTCCGGCTCGATGGGACGCAGTCTATTGACCAGCTGACGGCGGCTGCCTGGCAGACCCTGCGTCAGCGGTTTTCCACTTACTTGACCATTTAACTGCCAGCCACTGAGAGGAGAGACACACGATGAAATTGATCATGGCCATTGTGCAAGACAAAGACAGCAACATGCTCCAAAACGAGTTTATTGACGCCAATATTCGGGCAACGAAATTGTCCACCACCGGGGGCTTTCTGAAATCGGGCAACACGACGTTCATCATCGGGATCGAGGACGCGCGGGTGGAGGAAGTCTTAGCCTTGATCAAGAAGACTTCCCACGCCCGGGAACAATTCATGACCCCGCCCGTGAGCATGGACGTCACCGGTGACAGTTCATTGTCTTATCCCATCGAAGTGCAGGTCGGCGGCGCTACCGTCTTCGTCCTGCCGGTTGAGCAGTTCCGGCAGTTCTGATGACAGCCGAGACAGCGTGGCCGATCACCCAGCTGCAGCCCAGGCTGGTCAACCGCTTTGAGCGGCTGATCAGCAGGGACCAGCTGGCCCACGCGTACCTCTTCAGCGGCACGCAAGAAAGCGGCACAACCGCCCTGGCACAATGGGTCGGGTTGCGCCTTTTTTGCAGTAACGTGCACAACGGCCAACCCTGCGGACAGTGTGCCCAGTGTAAGCAGATCCTGTCGGGGAACCATCCCGACTTTCTCAAGATCCAGCCCACCGGAGCGACGATCAAGGTTGATGATATCCGCGATCTCCGTCAGGAAATGGCGCGCACGGGCTTGGAGCAGGCTAAGCGTATCTTCGAAATTGACCAGGCCGACCTGCTCACTCCGGGGGCGGCGAATTCACTGCTCAAGTTTATCGAGGAGCCGCCTGGCCCAGTGTTGATCATCCTGGTCACCGAGCAGAAGCAGCGCTTGCTGAGCACCATTCTGTCCCGGGTCCAGGTAATCGATTTCCCGCCCGCACCGGCCGCCAACATTGCTGCCCAGTTGACGGATGAAGGCGTCGCGCCCGAGCTGGCCCCGCTGTTTTCTGCCCTGGGGGCGTCGGTGCCCACGGCCCGCGCACTGGCTGAGGACCAAGCCCTCAGCCCGCTGCTGGATGCCCTGGACCAGTGGCTGGCCGCCCTGGGCCGCCATGATTGGCAGGCGTTCATCTTAGTCCAAACGCAGATCATGCCGCTGGTCAAGGAACGGCCCTTGCAGACGCTGTTTTTCGATCTCACGATTATTGCCTTGCAAGACATTTTGGTCGCTCAGTACACGCCGGCAGCACCCAGCCACTTCCCCCAGCACCAGGCGACTTTGACCGCCGTGGCCAGCCAGTGGCCGCCCACCACGGCCACACTGGCGGCGGCTCAGGCCCTCGCGGCCCAGGCCCGACTCCAAGGCAACGTGGCCTTCCAGGGTCTGTTTGAGCGCCTGACCGCCCAGATTCTCAGTTCGTTTTCTTAACTTCGTTATGTTAGAAAGGTGACGCCAGTGGCCGAACACACAACAACGCAACAAGATCTGTATACCGAGTTACAGGAATTGAAAGAAAGTGCGGAGAACACGCTGGCGCTGGCCAACAAAATGACGGCCGAAGTCGACGCCTTGACGGAGCAAAACGCTGAGCTGCGCATCGAAAATGTAAACCTGCGCAACCGTTTGAATGAATTGAGCCGGGCAGACAACGGGGCTGCCGATACGAAGAATGGTCTCTCCAAGTCGAAGAAAAACTTGGAGAAACTGTATGAGCAAGGCTACCATGTGTGTCAAGAGCTCTATGGCAAACGCCGGGAAGACAAAGAAGAGTGTGCGTTCTGCTTGGAGGTTATTTATGGCACTCGCTGACAATGTGCACGTGCAGCGCAGCTTCGGTCCGCACGACACGGGCACGCTTTACTTAGTACCGACACCTATCGGCAACCTGGGCGACTTTTCGCCCCGGGCGGTGGACGTAATGCGCAGTGTGGACGTGATTGCCGCCGAGGATACCCGCAACACTCAAAAATTACTGACCCATTACGACATTACGACCCACCAGATCAGTTTCCATGAACATAATACGCAGGAACGCATCCCGCAGCTGCTGGCGCGGCTGCAGGCAGGGGAGAGCATTGCCCAAGTGTCTGACGCCGGCATGCCCGCCATCAGCGATCCCGGTCAAGAACTGGTGGCGGCGTGTGTGGCGGCCAACATTCCGGTAGTGGCGCTGCCCGGTCCGAATGCCGGATTGACGGCGTTGATTGCCTCGGGGCTGGTCACCCAGCCGTTTGCCTTCATCGGCTTTCTGCCCCGCAAGGCCCAGGAACAGAAGACCTTTCTCCAACAATTCGCCGAATTGCCGATGACGACGATCTATTATGAATCCCCCATGCGCATTGCCAAGACACTGGCCCGCTTCACCGAGGTGGTCGGCGGAGACCGGCAAATCGTGGTCGCCCGGGAACTGACCAAGAAGTTCGAGTCATACATTCGCGGCACCGTGGCCGAGGTCGCCGACTACGTGGCAGCCAACGCACCCAAGGGCGAAATGGTGATTTTGCTGGCGCCGCCGGCTCCCGCAGCCCCGGTAACGTGGTCCGCGGCCGCGGTCCAGGACGCCGTAGCGGACCGGGTCGCCCATGGAGAAAAACCCACCAAGGCGGCCAAAGCCGTCGCTCAGGAAAGCGGCTGGCACCGGCAGGACGTGTACCAAGAATACTTAACGACGCAAGACAGAAAGCAGGAGTAACCCAATGGCACTGGTTTGGTCCGAAAAATACACGATCCCGTACTTCATGGTGAATACACGGGAGGAGATCCATCTGTCCAGTTTGCTGGACATTCTGGTGATGGCGTCTGAGCACCAGACTGATTCAATGGGGGTGGGCGAAGACAAGATGCACGCTCTGGACGTGGGCTGGGTGATCACCCAGTACCATATGGTGTTCACGCGCCTGCCTCAGCTGGACGAGACCGTGACCCTCAGCACGTCTGCCACCAGTCGCAACCGCTTCTTCTGCTACCGGGATTTTTGGGTGCACGACGCTGCGGACAATGAATTGGCCCATATTACAGCCACTTTTGTCATGATGAGTTTCAGCACCCGGAAGATGGTCCCCATCATTGAAGAAATGGTGGCGCCGTTCCATACGAAAAACGAAAAAACGGTCCTGAAGTTCCCCCGCATCAACAAGATGGATTACACTGGCGTCACGCCCAAGTCTTATCGGGTGCGGTACCAAGACATCGATTCCAACCACCACGTCAATAACGTGCATTATTTTGATTGGATGATCGATACCCTGCCGTTAGACTTCATTCTGCACCACGCCTTGAAACAGGTGGACATCCGCTACGAGCGGGAGATCCAGTACGGCGACACCGCGGAGTCCCTCTGCGTGCCTGACCCGGACGATGCGTTGATGACCCACCACTTGATTCGCCACAACGGTGAGATGAACACCGAAGCGATCATGCACTGGGCGGAGGACTAAGGCATTCTCTGTCCCGATGAGACAAATGTTCATACCTAGGAAAGGCGCCAAAAATAATGCAAGGCGGGTGCTCAGCCAAAGTACGGCTGAGCACCCGCCTTGCATTGCTTTTATGAGAACGCGTTGTTGACGTAGTGGTGCAGTTCGTGGCCTTGCATGCCTTTACTCAAGCCCACGAGCAGCTTGATTCGGGCTTTCTGGCCGTTCAACCCCCGGCAGAAAATTACGCCCATTTTCTTCAACTCCACGCCGCCGCCTTCATAGTCGTAAACGTCCTCGGCGATGCCGTTGAAACAGCGGGAGACTAAGACCACAGGAATGTTGTGATCCAGAAGCCGGCGCAGCGCCGGGAGGGTGGCCGGCGGGAGATTGCCAGCGCCGAGGGCTTCGATGACTAATCCCCGGGTGGTGGGCTGATCGATGGCGGTGAAGAGGTCACCGTCCATGCCGGCGAAGGCCTTCAATAAGTAAACCCCGCTGACGACGTGATCGATGTCCGTGACCGTCTGGGAGATGAGTTCCTGGAAGAAATTGACGTGCTGTTTGGAAATCAGGCCGATGGGGCCAAATGTTGGGGTGCGGAAGGTGGCCACGTTGGTGGTGTGGGTCTTGGTGACAAAACGGGCCGTGTGCACCTCATCGTTCATCACGACCAGCACGCCCTTGCCCCGGGCTTCATCAGAATATGCCGTCCACACGGCACTCTGGAAGTTATGCAGACCATCACTGCCGATTTCATTGGCGCCGCGCATGGCGCCAGTCACGACGACAGGAATCGTGTTAGGCAGGGTGAGGTCGAGGAAGTAGGCTGTTTCTTCCAGCGTGTCCGTACCGTGGGTGATGACGACGCCGTCCACATGCTCCTCTTTCTCCGCCCGGACGATCCGCTGTTTGAGCATCAGCATCCGTTCTGGTGTAATGTGAGGCGAGGGCAGGTTGAAGATTTCTTCTGTGACCAAGTCTAGCCGGTGGTGAAACAAAGCGGCTAAATCAACATCTGCCACCAAGGGATTCTCATCGTTGGGCTGGAGATCACCACTGGCGTTCGCCGACATCGAGATCGTTCCGCCTGTGTGCAGTACCAGGATCTTTTTCAAAACACTCACTCCTCATAACCGAATGCTTCTAGCGTACTCGCATTTTATGTTCAGGGAAAGAGAAAATCGTGACCTGGGTCAGAGGACGGTATTCCTCGCCGTAGAGAGTTGTCACTCATACCTGCAGTCTGTAAACAAGGCGGTTGGGCGAAGCCCAACGCCGTAAACGGGCTGCGCCGAGCAGGCCACCACAGTCTAAGGGCCCGAACACCAAAAGCCCAAGTGCGGGGCTTTCGGCGTTCGGGCCACTTAGCCTGGGTGGCCTAACCGCTCGGCTCCGCCCTCTAGACGGGCTCCGGCCGACAGCGGCACGCGGTCTGAGGACCTTAAGCCCAAAATCCCAAGTGCGGGGATTTCCGGCTTAAGGCCACTCAGCCCGGTGCCGCTAACCGTCGGCCTCCGCCCTCTAGCTTGCTTTTACCCTTATTCTGTTGCATGATATTACACGTATTTACAAATAAAAATACGGAGTAGGCCCCACGCGTTAAGTGCTGCAGGAACGGAATGTGAACTGCGGCCGGAAAAGCTTTTGCTTGCGGTGTTGGGGCCGCATTCGCCGCAAGATTTCTTTGCGACAGCTCCAGTTGGGAGATGTCACCATGACAACACAACATTCCTTGAAGCTCACTACGAGCCAAGTAATCTGGCTGGCCATTTTAATGGCGATGCAGATGGTGCTGAGTAAACTCAGCATCGGCAGTGATACCTTGGTCAAAGTGGGCTTTGGTTTTATTGGTACAGCTTTGCTGGGTTACTTCTTTGGCCCCTTTTGGGCCGCTTTCGCCAGCGGTGCAGACGACATTATTGGCTTCTTTCTAGGCGGCGGCGGGACCTTTTACTTCGGGTTCACGCTGTCGGCCATCGTCGCCGGCGCATTATATGGCTACTGGCTGCATGATCGGCCAGTCAGTTGGAAGTACACGATTCTCGGCGTGCTCAGCGTGACGATCATCGTCAATATGCTGATGAATACGCTGTGGGTGCGGCTGATGTACCAGACACCCTGGACCTTGCTGATCTCGTGGCGGTTGCTGAAACAGTTGATTTCCGCCCCCCTGCAAGTGGTTCTGTTATACACTGTATTCAAAGTGCTGGTCCGGGTACCGGGAACGGCGCAGTTGCAAAGATAGTAAACAAGTTTTGAGGGGAGTTTGACGGATTTGCGGGTTTTGGCCATTGATACAGCAAACCAGCCGCTGAGCGCAGCGGTCAGTGAAGACGATACAGTATTAGGGACAGTGACGCTCAACATGCGGCGGACCCACAGCCAAACGCTGCTGCCTGTGATCAGTGACCTGCTGGAACGGACCGCCACCCCTGTGGAGAAATTAGAGCGGGTGGCCGTGACTAGCGGCCCCGGCAGTTATACCGGTGTGCGCATCGGCGTGACGACGGCCAAGACGTTAGCCTGGACCTTGGGACTGCCGCTGGTGGCCACCACGTCGCTGCACCTATTGGCCGGGAACATCGCCGCGGACGATCCGCGTTTGATCATTTCATTGATCGATGCCCGCCACGAGAATGTGTATGCCGGCGTGTATCAATGGGTACCCGAGACAGCCGCGAGCGGGCCGCAGAATGTGCTCCTACCGCACCACACGCCATTAGCCGAGCTCTTGCCCGGGATCGCTGCGTTGCAGCAGCCGGCCATCGTGGTCGGCACGATTCCGGTGGCTTACCAAGAACACATGCGCAGCGTGTTAGGCAGCCAGGTGAGTTTTGCCGATTCATTGACGGCACTGCCCAGCACGGCCCGCCTGGCCTTGTGGGCCCCGGCTATGACCCCAGTGGCCGATATCCACAATTTTGTACCGACGTATTACCGCCAGACCCAAGCCGAGCTGGAATGGAGGCAGTATCATGATGATGCGGGACATGCACCCTATGTTGAGGAAGTTTAAGTCCTGGTTCGGCCGGACGGCCCCGGCGTCAGTGCTGCAGTTTTCAACGCAGCCGGTGACCTTGCAAGGGATTACGTACCAGTTGAAGAAAGCGGCCGAACCGGACGTTCCAGAAATGCTGGCGGTGGAACGGCGTATTTATGCCGGCCGCCAGCCGTGGGATGCCCGGGCGTTTCATTCCGAATTGCGCCGTTACGACAAGGCCCTGTATCTGAATGCTTACCAGAACGGGCACTTGGTGGCGTACATCGGTACTTGGTTCACGCCCCGGGAAGCCCATGTCACGAATTTAGCGGTCGATCCGGACTGGCAGCAGCGCGGACTAGGCCGTTTTCTGCTTGAGACGATGATTGAACGCGCCCGGGCCGCTGGCACTCCGCGGGTGACGCTCGAGGTACGCGTGGATAACATGCCGGCGATTGCCCTGTACCATTCGGTGGGCTTCCGCGATGGTGCCATCAAGCCGAATTATTACATTGCCGACCAGATGGATGCTCGGAACATGATTTTAGACCTGCCAGCAGAAAAGGAGAGTGATTGAATCTGTGCGTGAATTAATTCTCGCTTTCGAATCCAGTTGTGATGAAACCAGTGTGGCGGTGGTAGAAAACGGCACGACCATTCTCAGCAATATCATTGCCACTCAGATCAATAGCCACAAACGGTTCGGCGGGGTGGTGCCGGAGGTGGCCAGCCGCCATCACGTGCAGCAGATCACCCGTTGTACGGAGGAAGCGATGACGCAAGCCGGCGTGACTTACGCCGATTTGACGGCCGTGGCGGTCACCTATGGTCCCGGCCTGGTGGGGGCGCTGCTCATTGGCGTCACCGCCGCCAAGACGATTGCCTTCGCCCATCATCTGCCGCTGATCCCCGTGAACCACATGGCCGGGCATACGTATGCGGCCAGTTACGTCGCTCCTTTCCAGTTCCCATTGCTGGCCCTGCTAGTTTCTGGCGGTCATACCGAGCTGGTGTACATGGCCAGCCGCTACGACTTCCAGATCATCGGCGATACCCGGGATGACGCTGTGGGCGAAGCCTACGACAAGATCGGCCGGGTACTCGGGATTTCGTATCCCGCCGGGAAACCGGTGGATGAGCTGGCCCACCAGGGGCACGACACGTTCCATTTCCCCCGAGCCATGCTGGAAGAAGACAACTTAGACTTTAGTTTTTCAGGGTTGAAGAGTGCATTCATCAACACGGTTCACCATGCGGATCAGCTCGGCGAAACGCTGAGCAAAGCCGATTTGGCGACCAGTTTTCAAGATGCCGTCTTGGACATTCTTGTGGGGAAGACTCTGCGCGCCCTTAAGACCCACCCGGTCCACCAGCTGGTCATTGCCGGCGGCGTCGCGGCCAACCAAGGGTTGCGGGCGCGGATGCATGACGCCCTGGCCACGCTTTCTGATCCGCCGCAGTTATTGATTCCGCCCCTGCGCCTGTGCGGCGACAATGCGGCGATGATTGGCGCCGCAGCCCACGTCGCTTATGCTGAGGGCATCCGGGCCGACTGGACGCTGAATGCCGACCCGAGTTTGTCATTTCCTTACAGTCGCGAGGCTTTAGCCGCGATAAAATAACATGAAGGTGGACAATTGCTTACGCTTTGTAACCGGAGCCATATTGGTATGCTCGGCTTTCTCAACTGTCCTAAAATAACAAATAGTTGACATGAACCGCTTTCGCGTGTATTCTTAAAGAGTCAAGAAGTACGAGACTTGAGAAATTCAAAGGAGATTTTGATCATGGCTGAAAATGAAAAGACGATCATGTTGGTTTGCGCGGCGGGGATGTCCACTTCCATGCTGGTTCAACGGATGGATGCGGCAGCGAAGAAGGACGGCATTACGGCGAACATCTTCGCGACGGGCGCTTCCGATGCCGACAACAAGCTGGCTGAGAATGACGTCAACGTATTGCTGCTTGGACCGCAGGTTCGCTTCATGAAAGACCAATTTGAGAAGAAATTGGCCGACAAGAAGATTCCGGTCGACGTCATCGACATGCGCGCTTACGGCATGATGGACGGCGAAACGGTGCTTCAGCAGGCCATGAAACTGATCGGTTAATTCATACACAAAACCGCCTCCTGTACTCGGGCATTGCCTGGGCCGGGAGGTTTTGTTGTATATTGGACGCAAAGGAGCGGATGCGCATGCAATTTGTAATCAGCGACAACCATTTCTATCATAGCGACCTCTTGGGGGACAACGACTTCGCCCCGCGGCCGTTCCTGACGGTCGAGGCCATGAACCAGCAGATGATCACCGCGTGGAATGACCGGGTCACCGATGCCGATACGGTCTACGAATTGGGGGATATTGCCCTGCGGCCCAAGAATTACCTGACCCCGCCGGAAGTGGCGGCCGTCCTTAACCAGCTCCACGGCCACTTGGTGCTGATCAAGGGCAACCACGACTACCGCGACCTGTTCAAGTACCTGGCTGAGCACAACCCGATCCTGCCCGACGGCGAGCTGAAGTATACCTTCCACGACGTCGGCATTATCGTGAAGTACGACCACAACCAGTACTTCCTTACCCACTACCCGCTGTTTTTCGGCATCACCCAGCAGACATACAACCTCCACGGCCACATCCACCACACCATGATGCCTTACGCGACCAACATCAACATCGGCGTCGACGCCCCCGAGCGTCAATGGGTCCACCCGGCACTGCCCTTCGGCGCCCCGCTGACTTTCGCCGAGGTGGAGCAGATGATTGCCGGCAAGGCGGCGTATCTGGCGCAGCAGAAGCATTAGCGGAGAGAAATATACGCGAGGCCCGGCAATTTGGGCCCTCCGGCTGGCTGGGCGTGGAACGTGGCCGGCACGGCTTGAAGCCCAGTGCAAAGTGCGCACTGGTCTTCAAGACCGGCCTTGGTCTAAGCGGTCAAAGACCGACCGCTAAGACCAATCTGGCCACTGACGCCCGCCAGCCTCCGGGCCCAAATCGCCTACATACTACCCGAACGTGAGATTCTCCGTGACAGGACATTTCGCCGGGCAGGCGGGCTGACTTTCCTACTTCTGGGCGACTGCTGTAAATTCTGTGCGGGAAGCTGCCAGAGTTTGATGTCGAGCGAGACGTTCTCAGTCTCTGACAATGTAGGGTGACGGAGGGCGGAGCGGGCGGGGGCTCAGCCGCAAAAATCTTGTTGGCGGCTTTGCCGCCTACAAGAAGGGCGAGCTTTGAGACAAATGCGTCCTTTGCATTTGGCTCAAAGTCGCCCCGCAGCGTTCCAGCCCCCGCCCGCGGAGCCCGGAGTCACCCGGGCCAGAGCAAGATAGCAGCCATTCCAGCCCCCCAATCTGCGCATCTTATAGTCACCGGTCCAGGGAATGACACTAACCTGCAGCCAGACTTCACCTTCGCCTTTCTCCCCGTTGCTTGCCTCGCCCCAGCACGGTATAGTGGAGTCATACAATCACGGAAGAGGTATAGCGGTGCAGGAAACTATCCATATATTACACACGAACGATCTCCACTCCCACTTCGAAAATTGGCCGCGGATCAGCCGTCAGCTGGCGGCTCGGCAGGCGGCTTGCCGGACGGCGGCGGGCACGCATACTGTGCTGACCTTCGATATTGGGGATGCGATGGACCGGGCGCACCCGCTTACGGAAGCGACGGCGGGCCAGGCCAATATTGAGATGCTCAACGCCATCGGCTATGACGCGGCGACGATCGGCAACAACGAGGGCATCGGCAACTCGCCCCACGTGCTGCGTCATCTGTACGACCACGCCAACTTCCCGGTGGTCTTGGGCAACTTATTCAGCGATAAGGCCCAGCAGAAGCTGGCGCCGTTTGCCATTGACCATTTGCTACTGCACTCAGCCGGCGGTACGCGTATTTTAGTGTTGGGCTATACGGCCCCGTTTCTGACGACGTATCATGCCCAGGGCTGGTATCCTGAGCTGATCGGTGAAGCCTTGCCCCGCCAGCTGCATGCCTATGCCGGGCAGTATGACGTGTGTATTCTCCTTTCTCACCTGGGCATCGAGATGGACCGCTACATTGCCGCTCATTATCCTCAGGTCGACGTGATCCTCGGCGCCCACACGCATCACCTGCTCCCCACCGGTGAGATGGACAACGGGGTGCTGCTCGGGGCGGCCGGCAAGTGGGGCGAGCACATGGGTGAGATGGCCTTGAAGCTGAAGGACCACCATATCGTCAGTAAGAAAGCATGGGTCTACGACACGCCAGACCTGTCCAGTGCCCCGGGGGATGCTGCGCAGATTCAAGGATGGGCCGATGAAGGCCACCATCTGCTTCAGCAGCACCAGATTGCTCGGCTGCCTAAGGACTTTCCCATCGATTACAACCATCCCTCACCGATGCTGGATCTGGCGCTGAAGGCGCTCATGGCCTATACGGGCACCGAAGCGGCGGTCCTGAATGCCGGGCTCTTTCTCACGGGCCTGCACGCCGGCATCGTTACTGCCGACGACCTGCACACCCAGATGCCGCACCCGATGCACGCCATGAAGGTAACACTGAAGGGGACCGACCTCTGGCGCTTGGTCCGGGAGATGGAGAAGAACCGCGGTTTCCTGCGCCGCTTCCCGCTGAAGGGAATGAGCTTCCGGGGCAAGATCTTCGGGACGATTGGGTACGCCGGCATGCGGTACGACGCGGCGACGCGGACGCTCTTTTGGCATGACCAGCCAGTCGACCCGGAGCGGACGTACACCATCGCCGTCCTTGATCACTACCTCTTCATTCCCTTTTTCCCGACCATCGAGATCATGGGTGACAATCAAATTTTGTTCCCGGACTTTCTGCGCCAAATCGTTGGGCAATACTTGGCGGAGCGCTACCCGCTTAAGTAAGGAGGCATGATGCCGATGAATGATACAGAAAAAACAGTACCGGCGCCCACACCACCGGCCCACCAAGTCCTGCGGCTGCCGGCGGGGATCATTCAAGTGGATGACCTGCGCTACCGGCTGGTGGCGGACCACAAAGCCGGGTTTCAAGCAGATGCCTTGGCCGCCGCTTACGTGGAACTGCTGACCAAGTACGACTACATCGTCGGTGACTGGGGTTTTGACCAGCTGCGGCTGCGCGGCTTCTACGCCGAAGGCCACCGCCATGCTAACCGTGATCAATACATCAGCACGCTGGCCGACTACTTATACGAATTCTGCAATTTTGGCTGTGCGTATTTCGTTCTGGAGAAAGTGCCGGACGATACCGCGCCGCAGTCCTGACAAGAAGGGAACGACTTTTTTGCGCCATTATAAAGGCTATTTTATCGATCTGGACGGGACCACTTACCGCGGCAAGGAACGTATCCCAGCCGCCAAGACGTTCATTGAACGCTTGCAGGCAGCGGGGATCCCGTTCCTTTTTCTGACCAACAACACAACGAAGACGCCAGCCGCGGTGGTGGAGAACCTAGCCAAGAACCACGATATCCACGTCGCGCCCGAGACGATCTATACACCGTCCCTGGCCACCGCGGCTTACTTGAAGGACAAGGCCCAGACCGCCGGCCATCCCTTCAGCTTCTACTGCATCGGCGAGCTGGGCTTGAAGAAAGCACTGCTGGACGCCGGCATGGTCTTGGAAGAAACCCACCCGGATTACGTTGTGGTCGGGCTGGATTACGACGTGACCTACCATAAGTTCGAACTGGCCACGCTGGCCATCAAACGGGGCGCCAAGTTCATCGGGACCAATGAAGACACGAACTTGCCCAACGAACGGGGCTTGGTCCCCGGGGCCGGGTCTCTGATTGCGCTGGTGGAGCGGGCCACCCAGCAAAAGGCGTTCTATATCGGCAAACCGCAAGTACCGATCATGCGCGCGGCGTTGAAGGTAATCGGCATGACGCCGGCGGATGTGCTGATGGTGGGGGATAACTTCCACACCGACATTCAGGCCGGCATCAATGCCCACATGGACACGCTGCTGGTCACCACCGGCTACACTAAGCCGTCCGAAGTGCCCAATTTGCCGGTTCAGCCGACGTATGTCTTGTCCAGTTTGGACCAGTGGCAGGTGATTTAGATGATCAAGCGTTTCTTCCAGGCCGCGGCCCTGTGGCTGTTTGTCCTCAGTGCCGCGATCGCCCTCACGATTTTGGGGACGTTCATTCTGTATCCCATTGATGTGCACTTCCTGAACATCCTGGACCAGTCGAACGTGAAGGTCACCTTCGGCCAACTGTATGCGAACTTCGCCCAGCTGATGGCCTATCTGCACTTCCCCTGGGTGACCACGCTGCACATGACCAACTTCCCAGTCTCCGTCACCGGGGCCATCCACTTCCGGGACGTGAAGACCTTGTTCTTGCTGGATTACGCGATCCTCATCGTGACTGCGTGGCCGGCCTGGGCGTACCTGCGCAGCCTGCACCGCCAGCACGATACTTGGCGGCTGTATCGCCAGAGTCTGGTGGCGCTGGCCGTGCCGCCGCTCCTGGCTGTTTTGGCGCTGATGGGATTTGATCAGTTTTTCGTGACTTTCCACGAGATTCTGTTCCGCAACTCGGACTGGATCTTCGACCCGGCCAAGGACCCAATCATTACCGTGCTGCCGGAAGAGTTCTTTGCCCACACCTTTTTCCTGGCGTTTATTCTCTTAGAACTTTTCGCCGGCGGCTTGTATTGGTGGGCCCGGCGAGAAATGAAACGGGCGTGATTCCGCAGAGACAAAAATCGGCATCGCCAGAACGGCGGTGCCGGTTTTTATGTATTTTCTTTTCTTACTTAGTCCACGGTGGGCTTGGTCAACCGGTGCTTCAAGTAGGCGAATACCATGGGCAGCAGGGAGATCACGACGATACTCAACGCGACCAGACTGAAGTGATCTTGGACGAAGGGAATGTTCCCAAAGAAGTAACCGCCGCACAGGCAGACCAGCACCCAGGCCAGACCGCCGATGAAGTTGTAATGCAGGAAGTGGCCGTAATGCATGTTGCTGCCGCCGGAGACGAAGGGGGCGAAGGTCCGGACGATGGGCACGAAGCGGGCAATGGCAATCGTCTTGCCGCCGTGCTTATTGAAGAAATCCTCCGCCACCTTCAGCTTATCATGGTTGATGAACCGACCGAAGAAGGAGTTGTGACTCGCGGCCAGCCCCATATGGTGGCCGATGTGGTAATTGACGGTATCGCCAATCACCGCGGCGCTGAGGAAGACCAGGAACAGCACCCAGATGTTCAGGTGGTAGTCGACGTTAGCGGCCAGTGCCGCGGCGGCGAAGAGCAAGGAATCGCCGGGGAGAAAAGGAAAAATGACGACCCCGGTTTCGATGAAGATCATGACGAAAAGGATCACGTAAGTCCAATTACCAAAAGTATTGACGATCGTGACCAAATGGTCGTCGATGTGCAGGATAAAGTCGATCAACGTATTCATAGGCAGCAGCCTCCGCTGGAATTAGGATTCGTTCGGTTTGTGAAGTGAACTAGAGGCATTATAGCAAAAAACGAAGCGTAACGGAAAAACCGTCGCGCTTCGTTCTGTTTTCTTAGCAATTAGTACACATCCGGCTGGGTCTCGGGGTAAGCGTGGGCCAAGCGGCTGGCGGCTGACGCGGCGATGGCGCCGACGATGTCATCCAAGAAGGTGTGGATGATCCCCGGTTCGTGGGCGTTGAGCTTGGCCAGGATGCCTGGCTTGATCTTGTCGATGTAGCCGTAGTTGGTCAAGCCGATGCTGCCGTAAACATTGACGATGGACAGGGCCATGATCTCGTCCACGCCGTAAAGGCCTTCATCTTCCTCGACAATCTGCTGCAGCGGCGGCTCCAACTGGTGGGCTTCCGCCGCCTTATCCAGCTGGATACCCGTCATGATGGCGTTTTGCACCTCGCGCTTGTGCAGTACGATGTCGACACTCTCGGTGCATTCAGACAACGTCAACGTGGGAATGTACTTTTCTTGCAGAAAAAGGGTCAGCTTGCTGATGTCCTCGATTTGGACGCCGCGTTCATTCAGCAGACTGACACAATGATCATAAATTCGTTCGGCATTTGTTGCCATTTTACAACGCTCCTTAGTGGATCAGCGACGTACTGTGCAAGGGCTGCTTACGTTCGGGGTAGATCTCCTGTAGGGCTTGGGTGACCGCCACGGGGGCTTCGCCGAAACCGCTGGCGATGAGCTGCATCTTGCCCGGGTAGTCGACCACGTCGCCAATCGCGTAGATGCGGTCGGTGGACGTCAGCATGTTGGTGTTGACTGGAATCGTCGCCCCTTTGATCTCAATGGGCCAATCTCGCAGGATGCGGGCATCGGCGGTGAACCCGTAATTGACGATGAGGTGGTCGGCGGTGAGGCTGCTTTCTTCCTTCGTGCGGGCTTTCTTCAAGCCGATGGTGAGGCGGCTAGCCTCTTCGGTCAGTCCAGTGAGCAGGTACGGCGTCATGATATTCACGGAGGACGCCTTCATCTTCTCGACGCTCGACTCCAAACCGCGGAACTGGTCGCGCCGGTGGATGATGGTCACGCTCTTGGCCACTGGTTCAAGCGCTAATGCCCAGTCGATTGCTGAGTCGCCGCCGCCGGCCACGGCCACATCGCTGTCCCGGAAGTCTTCCAGGTCATTGATGAAGTAATGCACGCGGCGATCGTCCAAGGCGTGGTCGTAATCGAAGGCCAGCTTGCGCGGCGCGAAGGAGCCGTTGCCGATGGCAATGATCACCCCTTTGGCGTGGAAGGCGCCCTGATTGGTGGTCAAGGTGAACGTGCCGTCGTCTTCCTTGGTAATCGTTTCGACGGTGGTTTCGAGAGAAACCGCCGGGGCAAACTCGTGGAGCTGAGTCGTCAGCTCACTGACCAGCTGCTTCGCTTTAATATGGGGGAAACCGGCCACATCGTAAACGTCTTTCTCCGGGTACAGGGCACTGACCTGGCCGCCTAACCGGGGCAGGCTCTCCAAAAGCAAGGCGTCGGCGTTGCGCAGGCCGGCGTAGAAGGCGGCGAACATGCCCACCGGTCCGCCGCCGATGATACTGAGGTCGTACATGTGTGTTGTGTCTGCAGTCACTTTACTGTTCCTTTCCTATGGCGACGTAATCCTCCATAGTCTAGTCGAAAAAGGGCGGATGGTGCAAGCACAAGAGGGCGGAGGCGGGCGCTTACCCCCACCAGGCTAAGTGGCCCTAACGCCGAAAACCCCGGGCTTGGGTTTTTGGTGTTAGGGTCCTTAGACTGCGTGGGGCTGCCCGCCGGAGCCCGTTTATGCGGCAGAAGCCCCGAGCTTGGGTTTTAAGCTCACGGTCGAACGGCCTGGAGCCCATTACTCGCGTTAAAACACCGGGATGCCCCCGCTATACCAGGAAGAAACCGCATTTTCTAGACAACCGTACTCAATCCCTGTACCATATAAGTGTGAAAAATAACGAGACAGCAGAAAGCAGGTCAATCAATATGTACGCAGCCATTGAGGCCGGCGGCACGAAGTTTGTGTGCGCCGTTAGTGATCACGAGCTCCACGTTCAAGACCGGATTCACATTCCCACGACCACCCCGAGTGAAACCTTGGGGGCCGTTTTTGCGTTCTTCGATAAGTACACGCTGGATGCCATGGGTGTCGGCTCTTTTGGACCGATCGACGCCAATCCGAGTTCACCGCAATACGGTTACATCACCACGACGCCGAAGCTGGCGTGGGCCAACTACGATTTCCTGGGTGCTTTGAAGGCCCACTACCCGCAGCTGCCGATTGCCTTCACCACCGACGTGAACGTTGCGGCCTACGGTGAATTCAAGCGCGGCGCCGGGCAGGGTAAGAAGAATGTTGCTTACTATACGGTAGGCACCGGTATCGGTATGGGCTACATTCACAATGGCGGTATCTACATGGGCGACCAGAATCCGGAAGCCGGCCATATTTTGGTGCGCCGCCACCCGGATGACACCTTTGCTGGCGCGTGCCCTTACCACGGCGACTGCCTCGAAGGCATGGCCGCCGGTCCCGCCATTGAGCAGCGGTGGGGCAAGAAGGGCAAGGACATTGGCCCCGATGAACCCGCCTGGAACATTGAAGCCTATTATCTGGCCCAAGCCTGCATGACGACGACGTTGTTCCTGTCGCCCGACATCATCATTTTCGGCGGCGGCGTCTCCAAGCAGAGCCAGCTCTTCCCGTTGATCCGCTCCCAATTCACTCGCTTGCTCGCGGATTACGTCACCGTTCCTGCCGATGCGGACCAGTACATTGTCCCGGTTGCCCTGGGTGATGACGCGGGTATTACGGGCGCTCTCCTGCTTGCCCAAGAGCAAGCCGCCTAAGCGGTTGCCGAAGCCTATATTAGAAAGGAAATGATGACGATGACCGTGCATATTGGTGACGTTTTGGTCGGTACCGTGAGCGGTATTCAGCCTTATGGGGCATTTGTCGCGTTAGATGACACCACCCAGGGACTGATTCACATTTCCGAGTGCCGCCACGGCTATGTCAAAAATGTGCGGGATATTCTCCACGTGGGTCAAGAAGTGCACGTCAAAGTGTTGGACGTGGACGAATATTCGCAGAAAATAAGTCTGTCGCTGCGGGCGATGACCCGAGATCCCTTCACTGGGACCCGGGTGCGCACAAAACATTACTGGACGAACCATCACGTGGATGCGGGCTTTGCCCCGATCCATAACGCGGTCCCTGGCTGGTTGAAACAAGCTGAAAAAGATTTTTCAGCATGATTTTCCAGGAAATAGCGTCCGTGTTTGGCTAAGTTCCCCTGGGATAGCCGCTACCATTTTGCCCATATCTTAATGATAAGGCGAAATGGTATTTTTTTGTTCGTTTTTATGTAACGGAGCGGTATACGCCATGTAAAAAGGGTGTTGACGGCAGGGCCGTGGGCTGATAAGATATTATTCGTTGTCGT
>NZ_KI271584.1:0-10809 GCF_000469325.1 Schleiferilactobacillus shenzhenensis LY-73
CGGGGCACCTCGGTCACAAGCTGCTTGATGACCCCGTTCTGATAGCTGGGAGTGAACAATAATTGGAGAGAATCGGTGGTTTTCTCGAACAAGTCGGGCAAATTCTTGTTCAGGGCATTGGCTTGTTTCAGAAAAAGCATTCGGTAGGCCTTGTCCATCGCCTCCGGCGTCTTCGTGTCTTCGGCATCTTGGATCATCTGGCGTTGTTCCTTCGAATACTGGCCTAAATAATCCTCAATCTCCAACGCATGGGCAAGAATATCTGGCTCTGCCCGGCCTTCCTCGGAAGAAAGGACAGCCACCCGACTGGGCAAATAGTGGTTCACTTCCATGAAGCGGAGCGCAATGATGCGGTTGAACCAGGTGTATGCGGCTTCCTCGACTAGGTTGTTGTACGCCGTCTTCCAGTCGTCCTTGTCTGCGGCGGCTTGGAGACGGTTGACCAGAGCAGCCCGGCGGGAGACATCGCTGCCGGTGAGCCCCTGTGGATCGTTAACCGAGTAAAACTCGATCTCCGCCGTCGAGTTTGGCAGCTTATCACCTGCACCTTTATCGGTGATACCTACCTGGTTCAGCTTCAGCTGGACACTCTCAATCAGCTCGTGCCGGGCCTTCACTGCAAAGTCGTGAATCTTCTTCTTGTCCATTTTCTTTTCCTTTCAAAAGAGCGGCCGTCCGCGATGCGAACGACCGCTCTACCATTTTTTAAAGAGTAAACTTGGTAATCTGATCCTGCCCCAGTTGGTCCAATAATGCCTGTCGTAACTCGGCAACATACCGATCAACATCTTCTTGATTGGAGATTGACCATTCCTGTGCAATCGGCAGCTGGGAAGGCTTTATATACTTGGTCCGAATGATGGGAGGAACTGGCTTATCGGGATGATCCGGCAAAGGCGGGGTGACGGTGCTACCTGTTCCAGAACCGGGATCAATTACTGGTGGGGTAACTACCAGGTCCGCCAGCCGCTTCTCCTCGGCCTCCAGTTTGTTCGTAATTCGCGTAAGCAGCGCACTTGCTGCCGTCGGCTTAGCCACCAACTGGGTCAGATCTGGTGCAGCGGCCGCTTCCTGCTTGATACGACCAATACTCTCCGTCAATTCTCGACGACGACGCTCCTTAAAGGCGTCTCCCACAGACGAATTGGCAATCCGTTCCTCCGCCTGCTTCTGGTAGCCTTCGATTTCGGCAGTTACCTGCTTCATGCTGTCATCCATGATCTGGCTGAACTTCTCGACGAAATCGTCGTGGAACTCTGCGATTTCTTGAATGGCATGGCCGGCCCGGTTTCCCGACAACAGCTGGCTCAGCTTCTCTTGGTCTTGGGTGAGGTCCGCACTGGTCAGGAAGTCCCGAGACGCCTTGAACCGACGCAGGTCGCTCAGCCCGTTGTCCCAGATGTCCTGCTGCTTCTGGTTCAGGTAGAAGTCCTTGATGCCCCGGTCTTCCATGTTATCGGACCAGTCCAATAGGTCTCCATACATGGCATGGATCTGCTTGTAGAAGCCATCCGACTCATTGGCCACCAGGAGCTTGTTGAACATCTGGATTCCCTGCTGGAGCAGGTCGTGGCCCGGATAGTTCTGGTCTTTGCGCTCGTAAGACGTGAGGATGTCCAAATCCGCTTGGATCTTCTTCTTCAACTCAGCCGCCATCAGATCCGGCTGGGTCTCAGACCAGCTGCGCTTGTTGAAGACCTTGTCAGCGATTTCTTTCATGTCCCGCAGAGCAGCGGGGCTAATGTCCTTCTTGACCTGAATCGAGATTTTCTCGGCGTATTGCTTCTTCGTCAGGTAGTTGGTGATGGTCTGCGCCGTATACTCCGGGTTCACAGGCGACAGGACCTCGTCCTGCATCTTAACTTGAATCTTGCCGTCCACCATCAGCTTGGCGACGAGCCATTCCACATCGTCGTCGATGTACCCGTACGGCAGGTCGCGGAATCTGGCCAGCACGGCTTGCAGCGTCACGTGGGGGTTGCTCTGAATGGTGCGCTGCAGCCAGTTGTAGACCTCTTGAACGGCCCCCTGATTCTCTGTCGTCGTCACGGCCATACTGCCATTTCTATCCAGTAATTGAGAAATGTCCGAAGCCGACTTGGCGGCGTCAATCAACGAGAGTTGGCGGTAGGTATTGTCCACCAGAACCTTCAGGCCATCATCGAGCCGGCCTTGGAAGTCCTTGCCGGATTCAATCTTGTGGCCGGCGACGTAAATGTTCGTCTCTGGATCCTCTAACGCTGAAATGATCTTAGAGCGGACCTCCGTAATCAGTTGCGCCCGTTCAGCACTGCGCTGGTTCTGAATCAGGGTGAAGCGGTCATCCAGATGAGTGCCGGCCCCTAGCAGGAAGTTGTTGATGCGGACTGCCCGGCGGAGCATCTCCAGGTAATCGTCTTCTGGCGGCAAATCGATCACCAAATTAAATTGGTTCTCAGCCGTCGACAGCAGGATCAGGTTAGCTTCCTCACGGCTGTTGCGGTCATCCAAGGGGGTCACCACGCGAATCGACATTCTATTCCGGGGCAGGCCGATGGGATAATCGTCCACGTACTCATTCAAAGTGAAGTTGTAGCGGCCCTTTAACTTGGGGTAGGTGTACTTGTTCGTGATGCCTTCGCTGGTGCCGAAGATGTAGTCGCCCAGGGATTTCTCCAAATCGCTGGTAGAAGCTTCCTGCTTGTTAATAGCGTCATTGACGTCCTGCTCGGCGTCGGTCAGGAATTCATAAGTGTCGAAGTTCTTCTCGACGAACCGTTGCTCGCGCAAAGCGGCCAGCGCAGCGTCCACTTTCTTCTCCAACGCCGGCCGGTCCACATCTACCGCGTTGATCATCAGTGTCACGATATTGTTCTTTGTCGCCTTGAAGTTGTCCAGGTACTTGACCATGAACAGCGCCTTCAGCACCTGAATGGGGAAGGGATTGTCCTCCTTACTGGGGTTGAGGGTGTCATTGTCCAAGGCGTGCTGAATGACGATGCTGTGGGTGTGGTCCAGGAACTGCTTGAGGCCTTCGAAGAACAGACTGAACGGCACCAGAGCGGTATCATCCTTGTCCATGACTGCTTCGGCCGACTCTTGGAAAAGCGACAGCATGGAGCGGGCGCCTTCAGAAAGGTGCTTACCGTCGGAGCCGTGGGTGCGAACTGCCGTCAAAACGTCCTGCAGCAGATTAAACTGGTAGGGTACGAAGGGGTAGTTGCGGGCGAAATCGTCACCAGACGAAAACTTCTTCCGGTCCACGCCATCGTCGAAGTCGATAACGTTCTTCAAGTAAGCTGAGTTCGCATCGTAATCCGCGGTCAGCTGCTGTTTGGCCGGCGCGGTCTTCTCCAGCAGCCGCTGACGAATGACTTCGTCAACGTTGGCCGAGCTCATGTTAATCCGGGTGGTGAAACGGCCTTGAATCTTAGAAAAGTCCTGACCGCTGATCTTGTCCGTGATGTCGTTGATGGCCTGCTGGGACGTCACAACCACCCAGGCCTTGCCCCGGGTGGCGGCACCGAGGTCTTCGACGACGGTCTGGAGATTAAGCATCCGGGAAGTGCTTTCCCCGACGAATTGCCCCACTTCATCCACGAGGAAGACGACGCGGCGGCGGCTTTCTTGGATGTACTTCTCCACCATGTCGGCGAATTTCTCAATACTAATGGCATAGGGCTTGGTCAGCTGGTCGATGAAGCCCTGCGCGTCGCCCTCTTCGAGGAAACCGACCTGAACGAGGGCATTCTTGATCGTGTTCTTCTTGAAGACGGCTTGGTCCCGGACAGTTTTCCAGTCGGCATGGCCGTTGTCCAACCCCATGAACGCTTCCTGGAAAGCGTCATACTTGCTCTGGGCGGACAGCTGCCGCTCCATTTCTGCGATCCAGAAGTTGGTACTCGAAAAGCCCTGCATCTCGTTGAAGACCTGCAGGAACACGCTGATGATGGCATTCTCGTCGTTCTTGGCGCCGGTCTGGGCCTTAGAGTCGATGTTGAACAGGACCACATCGGTGGGCTGCTGAGCGGCTCTGAGCATGCGGTTAATGGTCATCTGGTCGTGGATCTTGTCCTGGAAGTAGGCCACGGCAGTCTTGCCGTCCACCGTGCGGTTTTCAAGTAAGTACGATAGAATTTTCAGAAAGTGTGATTTACCAGAACCGAAGAACCCAGAGATCCAAACCCCCATCTCGTCAGTATCCTGGTCGATACTTTTCTCGTAAGCGGCAAAGAAGTCATCGAAGTGGCCCTTCAGTTCCCGGGTGACAACGTACTCTTCCAGCTCCTGGTGAACATTGGCGTCATCGTCCTGACCGACTTTGATTACTCCTTGGATGCTGCGGTTAATTGGCTTGACGAACAAGTCGCGTATTTTCATATCAGTTTTCTCCCCTGAATAGATTATTCGAAGTGAAACGCACGATAGTAGTTGTTTTCTTGCAACTCCCCGAAGGCCTGCAGGCGGACACTGTTGTAATTGCCCGGATAGAACATCATAACCGGAATCTGGTCAATGACCTGGGTCATGGTGTTCAGCACCTTGTGGGCGCGGATGGCCGGGTATACTTGGCCAATACCGGTGATGAAGAGGATCGTCGGTTCGTCCGTGAGCTGGTCCTGGATGGCCTGGACGATGCGGTTGTGCTCCTCGTTCATCTCCAGGATATTGTTCATCTGGTCGATGACCTGGTCCATACCATCGGTCTCCTCCAACTCATAGAAGGCGTCGCGGTAACCCAGCTGGTCGACCACGCCCAGCATGATGTCGAACAGGTTGAACACATGGACATCGGCGCCAATCGTGGCGATGGTGGACTGGTGGGCGATATCGCTAATCTGGTCACGCACATACAACTCCCGCTCCGGCGGATAGTCGAACAGGTAATAACCCACCTCGTTGCTCAGCCCTTTGTTCTCTTGGAACGACTTCGTCTTGATCCGCTCCCGCAGATGCTCGAATTTTGTTTCCACTGTCACCATCGGCTTATACCCTCCCCGTGAATATGGCGATGTAATCTGGTTTGTTGTCAGCCCGCAACTGGTCAATGAGGCGCGGATCAACGAGGTAGCTTTGGACCACCAGGTCGTCACCGTCATTCTTCACCAAGCCAGCCGACCGCAGATAGTTACGCAGCGTGCTTTGCAGCCGACTGACAGTCTGGTCAGTCCACTTAGCCACCTGAGGGTACTCCAGGCTTAGTTTATTGAAGAAAGCCGTCACCTCATAGGGCTCGATGCGGCGGTCGCCAAGGACGAGCTCCTGACGGAAGACTTCGTACATGAAGCTGTACGTCAAAGACTCTGTGTTCATGATGCTGATGAGATTCACCATCTTTTGATTGACCGGATCCAACTGAGAAAACAATTCGCGCAGCCCGGGCGAGATTGCCTCAACGCGACGCATCACGACGATTGTCGTTGTTTTCAGCCGACTTGGACTCACCGCGGAGTATGGATTGTTGGCCTCAATATAGGCGCGAAGCTCTGCTCTATTGGGTTCCTTTGCCGCTAAGTTAATTGTCTCGGCAAATTCGCTGAACCAGAACGAAAACTTCACGGCGCTGGCACTGTATCGATTCATCGGTTGACCTTCCTTAACGTTGCGTTTTCTGGTGTGTCATTTGTATTCTATCACGTATCCCGGGCGGATTGTGAAGGAATAGGCACGTCGATATTTGACCCAGTCCAATCACAAAAACCAGTGGGCATTGAGAAAGGCCGTCGTGGCTTGGTAGAATGGAGCCAACGATCGTTGTGAGGAGGTGTTGGAATTTTGCTTTTGCCCCGAGAAATCACCAAAGTCCACGTGCCGCCCATCAAAATCCAAGGCATCAAAACAAAACTTGTTCCGTTCATCGCTGCCTCCCTGTCGTGGGACGGAAACGGTGTCTGGTACGAGCCATTCATGGGTTCTGGGGTAGTTGGATTCAACATCGCCCCCAAGCGCGCCATCTTCAGTGACAACAACCCCTACATCATCCAGTTTTACCAGGATCTCCAGCGGGGCGACTTGGACGCTGCTGTCGTTCGTGACTTTCTCACGGCGGAAGGTGCCAAACTGTGCCAAACGCCGGCCGACGCTAGGAGTTACTACTATCGAGTCCGGGAGCGATTCAACCAATCCCATTCATCACTAGACTTCTTGTTCCTGCAACGGTCCAACTTCAATGGCATGATCCGGTTTGGACCGAATGGTTACAATGTCCCCTTTGGTCGGAAACCTGCAAGATTCTCCCCAGCACTGATCACCAAAATCGTCCATCAGGTGGCTTGGGCGCAGCAGCAGATTCAATCCCACGACTGGCAATTTCGGGTGGCGGACTGGCAGGACGTCCTGGCGACCGTCAGTGATCGCGACTTTGTTTACCTGGATCCGCCGTATGCGGGCCGGAGCACGGATTACTTCGGCAGCTGGACGGCTGAGGATACGGAAGCACTGGCCAATTGGACTAATACACGGATTCCAGGCGGGTATGCCTTGTCGATGTGGTACAAGAATAAATACCGGACGAATGATGCGTTGCATCAGTGGCATGGGGAGCTGTTAACGGACGAACATTACTATTTCTTGGGAGGCAAGACGGTTAATCGGAACGCAATGACCGAAGCCTTGGTGGTAAAGAAAGGGTACGTCGCACCTGCACAGCGCCCGGTCATTATTTGATGCCGCCATTTTCTGGCTCTGCCTGCCAAACGGCATACTGCGCCGCCAATCGTTTGCTTTCCGCTTCCTTGCCTTGGCGTACCAACCAGGCAAAATATCCTGGCAACGTATGGTACAAGGCTTTCTTCTCAGCTTCTGTCGCCCGATACACTGGATAGTGCCGCCAATAATCTTCAAACACGGCTTCACCAAGTTGGCTGAAGTACCCGCGCCCGTTGCGGAAAGCGGCTAGAGACGGTGCGCGGATGGTACCGATATTATTCGTATCTCGAGATCCAGTGTACTGACCGGCAATCCGGTGCTTTTCTTGCACGAAAAATTCAACGTCCTTGTACGCCGCCGTGATTGACTCGATGTCAGAGAGGGCCGTTGCACCCACTGTGGCATTGGCATCTCGGGTATAGAGAAAACCGATGACCAGATGGGCAGCATAATCTGTATAGTGGCCATCGATGTTCTTGGTGCCATTGCGCAGGAACGACGAATAGGCACCAAGCGTAAACTCAATGGGTTTCATCGTACCGTCTTTTCTGAAGCGCCTGTAAGTGGATTTGATGTCGATTGCAATACGCTTCCCATCTGGTCTGGCTAACCAAAAATCGGGATAGACAGTTTGCAACTTGGCCTGGCCCAACGTACAACCCACTTGGGCAGCAACTTTTTCCAAGTACGGAACCACCGCCACCTCAAACAGGCGTCCGATAATTTTGGCATCGTCACCGAATGCCAGAATCTGCTTTTCTCGATTAATGAATCCTACCACCGACCACAAGCGGTCATCAGTTGGCAGTGTTTCTTGAATCACCGCCATTACTTCTGCTTTGCTTACCATTGACATCTCCTCCTTGTCAATTTACATTACGCAAAGCGCCCGCAACAATGCGATTTAACTCGGTATCTTGCTGATTGACCATCAACGTGACATCAGCAAAAGTTGCCACCTGTTCCCTCCCTGTGCTAAAATCTTCAACATTGTAACAACTGCCACCGGGTAGCCACCAAATCTCGTTCCGATAGGTCATCGGAGGAACGGGATCTGGTGGCTTTTTCTGTTCTCCAGCGGCAGTGCACTGCGGACGGCTGGTGCGCCGTTCCCTGTCTTTTCCAAGGAGGAAACACATCATGGCATGGCTTTACTTAATCATTGCAGGTCTTTTCGAGGTCGTTTGGGCGACCTTCATGAAACTGAGCAACGGCTTCTCGCATCTCGGCTGGTCCATCGCCACCATCGTCGGCATGATCGCCAGTTTCGGCTTCCTCGCCGAAGCCACCCACCGGCTGCCCATGAGCCTGGCTTACCCCATCTGGACGGGCATCGGGGCCGTGGGCACGGTCCTGGTCGGGGTGACCCTCTTCGGCGACCAGGTCAAGCCGTTGACTTGGCTGTTCATCGGGATGTTGTTCGTAGGCGTCATCGGCATCAAGCTGACCACCGGCAGTAACCAGTAACAGTCACGGCAGACACCTGTCCATATCTCCACCTCTAAGTAAGCTGAAAATCGTCAGCGGCCATTTTACCTGTGGTAAACTAAAGTAAGTACCAACAACCAACTTCACAGAATAGTCGGCATCCTCTGGGCCGTGCGCGAGCACGAGTCAGCGAATGGCGGCTATTTGTTTGCCCGTCGTCCGGGGATGACCCGCCGCACGCTGAAATCCGGCCTGTTTTCCCAAAAGACTGCAGTGCTGCATTACGACTTTACTCTGTTTCTGCCAATAATAAAGGACGTTCCTGCCAATCAACGCCAGTACCCACGGTCACGGATAACCGCAGGCTGCCGATCAGCTAACCGTCTGTGCTGCCCAGATCCACCTCCCCAAAATTTCCCACTTCCCCACGTTGTCGTACTCGTCGTAGCGTGTCGCTTTCTCATAATTGGGCGCCCAACCGCCCGTTTCAAAAAACTGGGCAAACCATCCAAACTGACCAGTTTCAATTGCACAAGTGAAGGCCTCTCCACAATTCCTGCAGCCACCCCCGACCAGCCAAGACTCTGCGTCCCGCAAGGATTTCCGGCACATTTTCTGCCATTCGTCCCACCCGCTCGTGAACGAAAAATTCCGAGACAACTTACTTGCCCTCGCGTTCCCACATGGTGTATGATTCAAAATGAAAGCGAAATCATTGTGTGCAACACAATTTCAAGGAGGTAGTCAAAACTATGGCTGACGAAGAAAAATTTATTCTCGCCATTGACGAAGGCACCACCAGCACCCGGGCCGTGATCATCGACCACAACGGGCAGAAAGTCGCAGATGCGCAGCGGGAGTTCCCGCAGTACTTCCCGCATCCGGGCTGGGTCGAGCATAACGCAAACGAGATTTGGAACGCAGTCCTTTCTACCATTGCCACTGCGTTCATCAACTCGGGCATCCAGCCGCGGCAGATCGCCGGCATCGGCATCACCAACCAGCGGGAAACCACGGTCATCTGGGACAAGCAGACCGGCTTGCCCATCTATAATGCCATCGTCTGGCAATCCCGTCAGACGAGCGACATTGCCAACAAGCTGGAGGCAGACGGATACGCAGACAAGATCCACGATTCCACCGGCCTGCTGATCGACCCGTACTTCTCAGCTACCAAGGTGCGCTGGATCCTCGACCATGTGCCGGGGGCCCAGGAACGCGCGGAGAAAGGTGAGCTGCTGTTCGGAACGATCGATACCTGGCTGACTTGGAAGCTGTCCGGCGGCGCGTTCCACGTCACCGACTACACCAACGCTTCCCGGACGATGATGTTCAACATCCACAAGCTGGCGTGGGACGACGAGATCTTGAAGATCTTGAACATTCCCAAGATCATGCTGCCGGAAGTGAAGAGCAACTCCGAAGTCTACGGCAATGCCGCTGCGTACCACTTCTTCGGCAGCACCGTGCCCATCTCCGGGATGGCTGGCGACCAGCAAGCGGCCCTGTTCGGTCAGCTGGCGTTGGAACCTGGGATGGTCAAGAACACCTACGGCACCGGTGCCTTCATCGTGATGAACACCGGCGAGAAGCCGACGCTGTCCAACAACAACCTGCTGACCACCATCGGTTACGGCCTGAACGGCAAGGTCAACTACGCCCTTGAAGGCTCCGTCTTCGTGGCCGGCAGTGCCATCCAGTGGCTGCGCGACGCGATGAAGCTGATTGAAAAGGCCGGCGACTCTGAAGCCGCCGCCGTCGCTTCCAAGAGCCAGAACGAAGTCTACGTCGTGCCGGCCTTCACTGGCTTGGGTGCACCGTACTGGGATGCCAATGCTCGCGGTGCGGTCTTCGGCATTACCCGGGGCACCACCCGTGAGGACTTCATCAAGGCCACCTTGCAATCCCTGGCGTATCAGTCCCGGGACGTGGTGGACACGATGAACAAGGATACTGGCATTCCCATTCAGACGCTGCGGGTCGACGGCGGGGCCGCCAACAACAACTATCTGATGCAGTTCCAGGCGGACATCCTGGGGATTCCCATCGAGCGGGCGGCGAACCTGGAGACGACCGCTATGGGCGCGGCGTTCCTGGCGGGCCTGGCCGTGGGCTTCTGGAACAACACCGACGAGCTGCAGAGCATCGTGGCCATCGGCAAGCGCTTCGAGCCGCAGATGCCGGCGGATGAGCGGGACTTCCTGTACGAGGGCTGGCAGCAGGCTGTTGCGGCGACGCAGATGTACAAGCACGAACCGAAGGAAGGTTAAGGGAGAAAGGTTGGCTCCTTGGCCCGGCAATTTTGGGCCTCCGGCTGGCTGGGCGTGGAACGTGGCGGGCACGGCTTGAAGCCAATTGCAAAGTGCGCAATTGTCTCCAAGACCGGCCTTGGTCTAAGCGGGCAAAGACCGCCCGCTAAGACCAATTTCGCTACTGACGCCCGCCAGCCTCCGGCCCAAAATTGCCTACATCTTGTGGAACCACCAATTCTCCCGTCCCGGGAAGGCACAAAACCCAGTACCACAGAACCGTATTACCGTCTCTCCTGCCCCGACCGCTGCTGTTTCTGAACCGGCCTTGGCAGGTGCGCCATCGTACCAGCGTCGCGAGGCCTTTACACGTATGTGCAAGGCCGCAATTGCTATTATTGGATTCACAAAACACCATCAGGGCCCGGATATGGATCTATCCTCGCGTACCGAGTGCCAACGCGTAGCAAGCGGAGGCAAAACGGGCTCAGTGGTGAAATCATTC
>NZ_KI271584.1:10962-30611 GCF_000469325.1 Schleiferilactobacillus shenzhenensis LY-73
TGTCCGGAGAGAGTTTCGTTTCGGATCCTGGTACCTAGCACTTATATAAAAGGAGATCATCAATCATGGCATTTTCTCAAAATACCCGGAAACAAACGATTGAGGCGTTAAAGAACAACAACTTGGATCTGCTGATCGTCGGCGGCGGGATTACTGGCGCGGGCGTGGCGATTCAGGCGGCGGCGTCGGGGATCAAGACAGGGTTGATCGAGATGCAGGACTTCGCCGAGGGGACGAGTTCGCGGTCGACCAAGCTGGTCCATGGCGGCATTCGTTATCTGAAGACGTTCGATGTGGGGGTCGTTTCTGACACCGTCAAGGAACGGGCCGTTGTCCAGGGGATTGCCCCGCATATTCCGCGGCCATTCCCGATGCTGCTGCCGATTTTTGACGAGCCGGGCAGCACCTTCGATATGTTCAGCGTCAAGATCGCCATGGATCTGTACGACCGCTTGGCCAGCGTCGAGGGGTCTCAGTATGCGAACTATACCGTTACCAAGCAGGAAGTCTTGCAGCGCGAGCCGCACATTGAGTCCACCGGCCTGCAGGGCGGCGGGGTCTATCTGGACTTCGTCAACAACGACGCTCGCTTGGTCATTGAGAACATCAAGGAAGCCGACGAGCTGGGCGCGGCTGTTGCCAGCCACGTGCAAGCCACTGGCGTGATCTATAACGAGGCTGGCCAAGTGGCCGGCCTGCACGCCAAGGATCTGCTCACGGGCGAGGAATTCGACATCCACGCGAAGCTGGTCATCAACACAACTGGTCCGTGGGCTGATAAGTTCAAGGCCTTGGATGAGAAAGAAGACCAGCGCCCGACTTTGCGGCCGACCAAGGGCGTCCACCTGGTGGTCGACGGCAGCCGTCTGCCGGTACCGCAGCCCACGTACATGGACACCGGTCTGAATGATGGCCGGATGGTCTTCGTGGTACCGCGGGAGGGCAAGACCTACTTCGGCACCACCGACACGGACTACACCGGCGATTACAAGCACCCGCGGGTAGAGCAGGCCGACGTGGATTACCTGTTGAAAGTCATCAACAAGCGCTACCCGGATGCCCACATCACCATCGACGATATTGAAGCCAGCTGGGCGGGTCTGCGCCCGTTGATTGCCAACAACAGCGCTTCCGACTACAACGGCGGCGGCGCCAACAAGGGCAAGGTATCGGACGAGTCCTTCGATAAGCTGATCAAGACCGTTGACGATTACGAGGACAAGAACGCCACCCGGGAAGACGTCGAGCGCGCCATTTCTAAGCTGGAGACCGCCCACGCGGAAGCCGGCTTGACCCCGTCCCAGGTGAGCCGCGGCAGTTCTCTGAAGCAGGCTCCGGATGGGATGATCACCCTGTCCGGCGGCAAGATCACCGACTATCGCAAGATGGCCGCGGGGGCATTGGCACTGATTCGCCGACTCCTTTCTGAACAATTCAACATCCAGACCAAGGAAATCGACTCGAAGAAGCTGCAAGTCTCCGGCGGGCACTTCGACCCGACCAACGTGGACGAGACGATGAAGTTCTTCACCCGCATCGCCGCCGACGCCGGGCTGCCTGAAGCTGACGCTCAGGACCTGGCCAACCGCTTCGGCTCCAACACCGGTCGCGTCGTCACTTACGTGCGCGACGGTGCCGCCCCGGGCTTGAGCCTCAAGGAGACCATCAGCCTGCGCTACTCGGTCAATGAAGAAATGACGCTGAACCCGGTGGACTACCTTCTGCGCCGGACCAATGCCATTCTCTTCCATGCCGAGACGCTGGATAGCTTGAAGCAGCCAGTCATCGACGAGATGGCCCGTCTGCTGGATTGGGACGATGATCGGAAAGCCGTTGAGTTGGCTCGTCTGAATGCGGCCATTGACGAGAGTGAACTGGCCTATCTGAAGAAGGCTGACGCTCCGGCTGTGACCCAGTAGAAAGAAGGATCGTTATGTGGACTGAAACATTAGGGGAATTCGTGGGGACCTTCATTCTGGTATTGCTTGGTGACGGGGTTGTTGCCGGCGTGACGCTGAACAAGTCCAAGGCGCAGGGCGCCGGCTGGATTGCCATCACCCTCGGCTGGGGTCTGGCGGTCACGTTGGGCGTCTACTCTGCGGCCTTCATGGGACCGGCGCACCTGAACCCGGCGGTGACCCTGGCCTTTGCCGTCATTGGCAAGTTCCCGTGGGCCTGGGTACTGCCCTTCATCATCGCCCAGATCCTGGGCGGGTTCCTGGGTGCCGTGTTTGTCTGGCTGCAGTACTACCCGCACTGGGCAGCAACGGACGATCCGGCAGCCACCCTGGGGATCTTCTCCACGGGCCCGGCGATCCGCAGTTACGGCGCCAACTTCCTTTCTGAATTCATCGGTACGGCGGTCCTGATCTTCGGTCTGCTCGCCTTCTCCCGGGGCAAGTGGACAGCAGGCTTGAACCCCATCGGCGTGGGTATCCTGATCACGGCGATTGGTCTCAGCCTGGGCGGGACCACCGGCTACGCCATCAACCCGGCCCGGGACCTGGGGCCGCGGCTGGCCCACGCCGCCTTGCCGATTGCCAATAAGGGCGGTTCAGATTGGTCCTACTCGTGGGTCCCGATCGTAGGGCCGTTCCTCGGCGGGATTGCGGGTGCGCTGCTGTTCGTGCTGCTGCCGTAACCCGGGGATCCCCCCATCGGTTGACGCGCAGCAGGGGCCGCTTTGCCCCCTCGCCCAGCTTGAAGCTGATCCATAATTTACAAACCTCCTGTGGCCGGCGCACGCCTTGTGCGCCGGCTTTTTTGCTGCCTGTTTAGGCCGCTGGGTAAGAGGTCCGCAGCGCTTCAAAGTGAGACGTTTTCTGGAAGATATCGCGCCATCGGTTCAAATTATGATTTCCATTAGTATAATGAAAGTGGGAATTTTGAACACGCTGGAAGGATTGATACATATGATTGGTCGAATTTTTCGTCTACGCTGGTTAGCCGTCTTCAGCGGTGTTCTTTTATTAGCCGGGCTGCTGCTGCCTGGCAGTCAGCCGCAGCATGCCCAGGCGGCGGCCGGTATCCTGCAAAGTACGTCCTTTGGGCCGACGATCGACGGGACTACGGCCACGTTCGACAGCAATAACGATCCGGGTAATGACAGCAGCAGCGATAATGGCATTGTGCGGGCGTGGGACAGCATCATTACCCGGGCCAGCCTGACGTTTGATCCCACTGATGCCCCTTACGATGTCACCTTTACACTGAGCGGCACGCTGGGCAACGGTCTAGTGGACAAGGTGCAGAACGCCGGCTTTCCAGATACCGTCAACGGCACGGCCGACTTCACAGCGGGCACCGTCTCCTTCTCGACTACGAAGACTTTCCACGTCACGGCGAACAACAATACCGACGTCGTCAACGTGCCCATTGATGTTTACGGGGCCAAAAACGGGACGGTGCTGACGCCCCATTTGCACGCCCATGTCACCAAGTGGGTGGATAGCAAAGGGACCGCCCACACGGTGGATGTCAGTCAGGATATTACGACCCCGGCCGACAGCGATAGCCGCAGCAGTTTCACCGTCAGCAGCAAGGTCAACCTGGGCGTCGTGCTGGTGAACGTCAATGGCTCTAATGGGCTGCGCGACTTCAATACCTATGCGAAAGCGACGGGAGCAGCACAAAAGAAGGCCGTCATCGGCGTTCTCAACTTTGGTGTCGGCTTGAAACCCCTGGCAGGTCGCGGCCATTCATTCTTGGGCGCGGCTTATCCCGATCCTGGTTCGGCAGTGACCGTCAATTTAGCCACCAGTGCCACGTTGAACAATACGGCCTTAGACTTGACCACCCCGATGCAAACGTTCCAGGTCGGGCCGGCGCGGCAGGACTTAACCACGGTGCCGCTCTTCGCCAGTCAGTACCCCAATGCACCCACCAGCGCCAGTACCATCAGTACCTACATGCCCAGCGGCAGCGGGGCGTTGACGCAAGCCGGTCCCAACATCGACGCCGTCATTGACAGCGGGACACTGACGGCGGGGAGTGCAGCGAACGCCCTCACCTACCAATATTCGGGCTGGTCCGCCGGCGGCGTTTCGCCCAACAATAGCGGCGGTAACAGCAACCCGTCCGATCCGTGGGCGACCCAGACGAAACTCTTTCTCTCCTCAGCGGCCACCATCATTCTGCCGCTGGACCAGTACACTAAGGGCGATGCTCTGAACTTCGTCGCGCAGAACAGTTCTGTCAATTACGTTGACGACGGGAAAACCGTGACCGAGGGCGCTGCAGATCTCGCCATCACTTCTGATGCGGCCACGCTGCCCACGAAGGATGGCAATTATGGGGCCAGTGTCAACTGGAACTATAGTGATTCCAACGCCATTGGGCACCAGTCGCTGAATGCCATTCTGCGGAATGCGCAGGGCCAGGTTCTCAGTACCGATGACTGGAAAGCAGACGATGCCGCCGCTTATACGGGGGAAACGGTGGAAGCCCAGATGCATCTGGGCCTCTTCGATGTTAATGCCACCGGGGCCGATGCTTACCAATTCTGGAACCCCAATGAGTCGCACTTTGACGACAGTGTTCAACCCTTTACATACAGTAAAGATGCCAACGGCGACCCGCTGAAGCCGACTTTCTATTATGGTATTAGCAAAACGGGCAAATATACCTTGGCCGACCTTACCGGCAATACCGGCGATTCGTATACGTGGTATGCCACCGCGAAAGAAGCGGAAGCTCACGGTGCCATTAGCGGAATTAAGTGTGTTTACACCCAAGCCCTCAGTCCGCTGTACCAGACAGATTATTATTACGACCGCACCATCGTCAGCGACCATTACGGAACGGCTGCGGCCAACGGCGATCCTTATCTCACCGTGAGCCGGTCAGTCACGTACTATGGTGACCGAACCGATACCAGCACGACCGCGTGGTACCCCTGGGGCAGTTACAACTACACGCCCGCGGCCTATACCCGGGCCCCCAGTGCCACGGATCAAACGAGTGCTTATACAGCACCGACCAATACTTATCAGATCAAACGCGGCAACAATGCCGCCGAAGCCGCTGACGGCACCTACCCCGTGGGGACGCTGCTGGTTGAACCTTACCTGACCCGGATCGACGACTTTTCTGCCAATGCCAAGACCTACGACATGGGAGATACCGCGGCCTGCTCGCTGACGCCGGATATTCAAGCGGGGAGCAGCGCCCAGACCACGGGGGTCATCACCCTGACCGTTACCCTGCCCAAGGGGGTTCACAGCAGCGATGTGACGATGGGCGGCAAGGCTGTTACCCCCGCCCTGAAAGAAAATACGGACGGCACAACGACGATGACGATTACCCTGGATCACCCCAAGCCAGGAGTCCAGCCGACCATCAACTTCAACCTCACCTTCGACCAGATGGATATCGATTTCGGGACCAACGTCTATAAGGCGTTTTCGATTCCGGCCGTCATCAGTTCCCCGGATGATGCCAGCGTGGTGGCCCTGCGCACTAAGAATCTGGACATCAATGTCAACAAGGAGACCGCGCTGATTGCCGACAAGAAGGCCGCCGATGGCACAGACAACGGCACCATGGCCAACACCGCCATCGTCGAACGCAACAGTCCCTTCAAGTTTCAGGTCCAGGTACGTAACGATTATTCCAAGGCCTACACCACCAATGTGTTGGACCGCCTGCCCAGCAACGGTGAGAAAGGCAGCGGGACCAAAGCGTCGCAATTCACCGGCGGCTACAGTATCGATAAGATTGTCGCCGGAAAAGGGTCGGGTAAAATCTGGTATACCTACGACCCGGCATTCACGCCGGACGGCAGCGGCACCAACGATGCAGACGCCGTGTATCAGCAAATCACCGCTGGTACGGCGACCGGGGACGCTCAATGGTACAGTTACACGCCGGGGGCAGCCTTACCTTACGACGAAAACAAACCGATCACGGCGATCCTTTTCCGGGAAGACAGCCTGCCCGTGGGCAGCAACGACCTGTACACCATGTACTACACCCCGCGTAAGACGAAAGCCGCCCCGGACGGCAACTACGCCGGCGACGTCTATGCCAATCTGGTGTCTTACCGGCGGACACCCACAGGCGATCCGTCCGTGACGGATACCGCAGAAGTGGATGTCGTGAACCGGACCATTAAGGGTAATGTCTGGCACGATGTCAACGGCGACGGCCTGCGTATTGCCGGCGGAACGACGGAGCCGGGGATCGCCAACTTCCACGTGCACTTGTGGGACGTTTCTGGCAGTACCCCGAAGCTGGTGACCAAAGATCTGAACGGTCAGGACATCACCAACGTGACCACGGACAAAGACGGCAACTATTCCCTGACCCACCTGGCCGCAGGGAAATACCGCGTGGGCTTTTCTCAAGCCAGCATGAGCAGCAACGCGGGCACCCCAACGACGATGAACGCTGATCCCAACGATTTGGCCAACTCCTCTGCCCTGGATCCGAGTTTGACGGCCACCGATGCGGCAGCGGGCGGGACGGATTATCTGTCCCATGCTGTCTACACCTTGCCGGATCTCTCGGCAATGGCCGGCACCACGGGATATGTGGTCGCCAATGTCAACGCCGGGTTTACCACGGCGGCCGGGACGCTGTCGTTGACCCATGTCCCGAATCTGTACTTCGGCAAACACGCGATTCCGCAAACCCAGTCAGTGTATCAAAATACCGCCGATCCCAGCACAGGCGCGACCGCGGCGGATAACACCCTGACCATCTCCGGTACGTATCAAGAGGCTTATCACGTCACGGCCAGCATGAGCACCTTCAAAACCAGCGACACGGCAGCCGCCGGTCTGGCGGGCGCCAGCATAGACTTCTCTGACCCCGTCAGCAGCACCATCACCAGCGTTGACCCCGTTGTTGCCGGCGATTCTGCTGTCACCATCTTTAACCATACTGGCATTGGCAACAACCCCGAAGATGTCACGTTCAAAAACATTCAGCTCACCATTCCCACCGCGGGGACGACCGGCATTCTTGGCAGTCAGTACCAAGCTACGGTGACATATGGGTTAAACTTAGGACTGTAAGACTGATTATCAAGCGAGGGAGCGAAGAATGTGAAGCAACAGTTAAAGGACGAGATTACTGCTTTGTTGCGGCCGGTGAGCCGGCAAGCCGATATTTGGGTGAAGTGGCAGAAAAATCCCGACACGGTGAAGACGTACCGGGACAATGACGGGCAGTTGGTGGGGATCACCGTGTTCAGCACGAATGATTTTCACCCCCACGCGCAGGGCTTCACCAGTTACGTCCAGCTGGGCAGTGAGAGTCTGTATCCCCTGCTGCTGGCGGATGTGCAGCTGATAGCTCGAAAAAACCATAAGGATCGGCTGGCGACGTGGGAATATCTACCGCTGAGCCATTTCAGCGAATGGCTGCTGGCCCACGGGTTCACCGAGTGGCGGCAGACCGTCATGCCGACGGTGCCGTTGGCAGATATCGCCGTACCGCACCGTCGGCATCAGAACAAGCGGTTAATGACCTTGCCCGAATTGAAGCGGGACGAATCGAATCTTTACGGCGAGCTGATGTGGACGAGCTTGTCCGATTACGCCCACAACCACCTGATCAATCCCGTGAAGAAAATGGACGATTTTGACGAATGGCCGCAACAGTTCGCCGATGTCATCCAGGACGCGCCCATCGCCATTGCGAATCAGACGCCCCACATCGGCGCTTATACCTTTCTCTTTGAAGACGACCCGCATGTCCTGACCATGAGCTGGGTGGGCGCTAACCACATCAACAATCTGCGGGCGCTGCAAGCGGCGCAAATCAACTGGGCGAAAGAGCACGGCTTCACGACGCTGCGCGGCGAATTCGACAGCACCGATTACTGGGCTTGGACGACGCTGCACGAATGGCCCTTCCGGCCGGCCCCGGTGTACGCGATGCTGGGCTGCCCGCTGCCGCAAGAAGAGACTGCTCAATAATCCGCCATCTAAGCCGCGACCAGCACTGGTCAATCATCACGACTGGTGCTGGTCGTTTTTTGCATGGTCTCGAATCAATGCATTGAACTCTTCAGCCAGCAAATGAATGCCCGCGGCACCGGGCTGCAGCGCGGCTTGAATGTCGCGGAACTGCCCATCGGCTGCGAACATCGGATCTTGTATATTGATGCTCGGATTAACGTCCATGCTGACCATGTGCAGTCCTTTGGTGACCAGTGACAGTGCCAGCTGCGCCTGGAACCCGCCGTGGTGGCCGTACACCACTTGACTCACCGGCTTATGGGCCCACTCGGCGTACAAGTAATCCAAGGCATTCTTCAAGACTGCCGGGTAGCCCCAATTATATTGCGGGTACACCAGCACGAACCCGGCACAGGCCTGGATCTCGCGGCTCCAAGCCATCGTGTAGGCCTGCTGGTAATGTCCCAGCGCGGGCATTGCCGGCTCATCTAAGAAAGGCAAGGCGACTTGGGCCAGATCGATCAATTTGGTCGTGAACAACGGCGTCTCGCCGGCATGTAGCGCCGTTTGGACCCATTCGCCGATTGCCCCGCCGATGCGCTCTGGTCGATTCGAGCCGATGATGATACCGATAGTTGGTTGTGTTTGCAAAAAAAGACCCCATTTCCTGAAATATACGTGCAACATGCACATATATTAACCGCTTCGTGGTAAAATAGCAACTATGGAAAATGAAATCTTTCAAGCGCTGCTGCAAATTGTCAATTACTTCAACGACCCCCGCTTTGACCAGCGGATCATCGCCGCGGCCGGTCTCACGCCCAGCCCCAATCTCCTGCCGATCATCGTCCGAGTAGGCACCGCCGGACAGCTGAATGTGAGCGACCTGGCCCGCCAGCTGGGCAAAGATTACTCCTCTGTCAGCCGGCAGGTGACCAAGTTCGAACAAACAGGGCTGCTGGCCACTCACCCCGATCCAGCAGACAAGCGGGCCCGACAAATCACACTCACCGCTGAAGGCACGGCGATCTTCCAGCGCATCGGCCAGGCCCGGGCGGACGTGTTGCAGACCGCCTTGGCGCCTCTCTCTGCTGCTGACCAAAAGCAAATCTTGACCAGCCTCCAGATGATTGCCAAATTGCTGGGCCGTTAGCCGACAAGTGTCCCCGAAGTCAAGAAGTACGCCTCCACAAAAGCGACTACTTGAAACGACGCCAACATTAACTGAATGACGTGAACGTCACCTTCAATCCTTTCAATCTGCATCGGCTTTTTTCATGGAGAAATTTTGGGATGCTTTGCACTTTGCGGATTTTTTTGCGTAATGTAATTCTGTAGGCGACAGAATCCGTGTAACCAATTCTGCTCGTGATCCGTTTATCAGTGCAAGGATTCTCTCTGCCACAACTGAATAATCAAATTTGTTGCTTTTAAACGTTACTTTACTGTATAGTAACGTTTAAAAGCAACAGGGAGGCAAAGAAATGGATGATTCAGCTAAGGTCAAACAGTATTTGGAACAAAACCACGGGAGCATTACGCGAAAACAAGCTCTCGCTATTGGCATTAATACCATGACATTAAGCCGAATGGCTGCCGCGGGAAAATTGGAAAGGGCTGATCGGGGGATTTACATCGATCCTGACTTTTTGCCAGATGACTTCCTACTCGCACAACACCGATTTAGTCAAGGTATCTTTGCTCGAGATACCGCGCTGTATCTCCATGGGTTAACCGATCGCACGCCTCTACTGCTCGATATGAATTTTCCACAGTCATATCATCCAGCGGGTTTAAAAGAATCCGCTATCGTCCCATCATTTCAGGCCGTACACCTATATTCACTGGGGATTACGGAGGTACTCACACCAGGAAGCCATCTGGTCAAAACATACGATATCGAACGCACCCTCTGCGATATCATTCGAAAACCGAACGAATCTGAAAACGAAGTGATTGTTCAAGCCATGAATGAGTATGCCCGCCGCCCCAACAAGGATATCACCCGTTTGTTCGAGTATGCCCGGGCCCTGAGGGTCACTGAAAAAATGCGCGGATATATGCAGGTGCTTCTGTGAAAAAAAGATTCAAAAACAGTATGCAATTCAAGGCGTACTTGAAGAAGGCGTCAGTGCAAAACAAAATCAGTCCGCAATTTCTTCTACAAGAAATTGCTCTCGACGATTTACTGGAGCGCATTGCACTTTCTCCATATAGGGACAACCTGATACTGAAAGGTGGTTTCTTGATCGGCTCGTTACTTGGCCTCGACACACGGTCCACAATGGATATTGATACCACTTTGGTCGGTCTTGCAATGACTGAGAAAACGGTTGCTGACGTTTTCTCGAAAATCTGTAAAATTCAACCCCTGAACGATCAGGTGCGCCTGGAACTGACCAAAGTTGAACCAATTCGAGATAAAGACCAATACGGCGGATTCCGCGTGCACATTCGCGCCAGCATCTTCAACCTCGCACCGACCATCAAAGTCGACTTGTCCACCGGTGACCGTATCACACCGCGAGGAATCAAATACCATCATCGCCTGATTACAGATGATCGGACAATCACAGTGATGGCATATAACGTCGAAACCCTCCTGGCTGAAAAGTTAGAAACGGTAATTGCCCGGTCAATTACGAATACACGCGCAAAAGATTTCTACGACTTGTATGCCCTCGCAACCACCGAATCACAAGAAATTAACTATGGTATTTTGCGACAGGCTGTAATCAACACTGGAACATACCGGCAAAGCCTGGGACGCCTTATGCATTACCATGAGACATTGCAACAAATCCGGCACGATTCAGTAATGCTTGCGGAGTGGCGCGCCTACCAGCAAAAATTTATTTACGCTCAAGGAATTAGTTTGGAAGAAACCTGTGACGTAGCCGAAAGTTTGCTTGAACGTCTCAACATTAACTGAATGACGTAGGCGTCACCTTTCTGCCAATAACCGGCCAAACAGCCACGCCACGACCACCAGCAGCAAACCGGTCACAACAAAGATGCCGCCGATCGGCACCACGTCGGCCAGGGGGCCGTATGCCAGCATGGCAATCGGATAGATACCGGTGGAAAGGATCTGCCAGAGGGAGAAGACGCGGCCCATCATGTCCTTGGCGATGGTCTCTTGCAGGTAGATGGTCTGCATCGTCAGGAAGAACGGATAGGCGACGCCGGAGAGGAACATGAACACGAGGTAAAGCAGGAACGGCTGAGGCACGCCCATTTCAGCGAAGCAGAGACCGCTGGCGGCGAAGCCCAGGGCAATGATACGGATCTTGTCGCGGAACTGCTTGCGCCAGGCGATGGCGAACCCGGCGATGCTGGCGCCCAGGGTCCACGCCCACTCGTTGAAGGTCAGGTGCCAGACTTGCGCGCCGAATTGGCGATTGACGTAGAGGGTAGAAAGCTGCGACGAGGGGGCGATGAGAATGAACGCCAGACCGGTGAGGACCATGAAGATGAGCAGGTGCTGCTGACTAGCGACGTAGCGTAAGCCACCGAGAATCTGGCCGATGGCGCGAGGCCGCCGCTGGGCGTTAGTTCCGGCCGCCTGGTTTGCCGGTTGTGTCGCTGACGCGGCGGTGGGCTGCTGGTCTGTCCTGCCGGCAGACGCCGCGGCGGAAGAAGCGGTCTCGTCTTGCGGCCGGCTGACCCGCAGCGTCAGTAGGGCCAACACGGCCAGCAGCGCACTGGCCGCGTCCACGATGAAGATCCAGATGATGCCGAGATCGGCCAGAATCCACCCGGCCAAGAGCGGCGACAGGAGCAGCATAGCCGCCATGACGACCTGGTTCAAGCCGTTCATCCGTGTGAGCGCACTGCTGGGCACGATTTGCGGCAGCAAGGCGTTGGCCGCGGGGTTCTCGATCCCGTTGCCCAGCGACCGGACGACGCCGATGGCCAGGAGCAGGACCAAGTCGTTCTGGTGGGTGGTGAAGACGACAGCCAGCCCCAGCGTTAACACCGTTACTGCCCCGGCCGCACCGATGATCAGCCACTTGCGGCTGTACCGGTCCGCCCAGACGCCGGCGAACAGCGAGATCAGCAGGGCCGGCAAGGTGGTGGCCAGGGAGACGTAGGTCATCCACGCCCCCGACGACGTCACCAGGGCGATGTGCCAAAGAATGGCGTAGAACACCGTGGAGGAGCCGAAGACGAAGAGGTTTTGACTGGTTAAGTAGGCTGCCGCTGCGCGGTGCCAGGCTGTTTCGGATTGTTGCATGATGTGCTGGGCTTCCCTTCCCTAAAACTAGACGATTGATCGGCGGCCCCGAACTGGCGGCCGTTTTAGTGTGCCGGTGCCTTTCTCACTGCCGTACGAACCGGTGGAACAGCCAGGCGACGATCAGCAGCAAGGCCCCCGTGACGACGAAGATGCTGCTGATGGGGACGCGGTCGGCCAGCGGTCCGAACGCCAGCATGGCCACTGGGTAGATGCTGGTGGACAGCATCGACCAGAGCGCGAACACCCGCCCCATCATGGCGCCGGGAACCGTCTCTTGCAGGTAGATGGTCTGGACGGTGAGGAAGAAAGGCGAGCTGGCCCCCAGGAAGAAGATGGCCGTCAGGTAAAGGAGCAGCGCGCCGGCCGCGCCCATGCCGATGATGCAGAGGCCGGCTGCCGCAAAACCAGCCGCGATGACGGTGGGCTGCCGGCGGATGTGCTTGCGCCAAAAGATGAAGGCGCCGGCCAGGCTGGACCCCAGGGTGAAGGCCCACTCGTTGGCGGTCAGGTGCCAAACGACGTTCCCGAAGCGGCGAGTTACATAAATGGAGTTCATCTGGGAGACTGGCGCAATGAGGATGAATGCCGCCGCCGTCAAGAGCATGAAGACGGCCAGCACATGGTGACTGGCAACATAGCGCAAGCCGCGGCGGAGTTGACCGGGCGCCGGCGCGACGGCCGTGGGCCGGTCCACCCGAAGCGTCAGGAGCGCGGCGATAGCCAGCACGGTGGTGGTACTGTCGGCAGCGAAGATCCAGAAAATGGTCGTGCGGGCCAAAAGCCAGCCGGCGGCCAGGGGCGCAATCAGCATGACCACAGAGTAAATGATCTGGTTGAGGCCGTTCATCCGGCTGATGACGTCCCGGGGCACGAGTTGTGGCAGCAACGCATTCTGGGTGGGCGTCTTGAGTCCCGTCCCCAAAGCCCGCACAACACCGATCACCAGCAGGAGACTCAAATCGCGAGGACGGCGGACAAAGAGCGCTGCGAGGCTCAGAGACAGCGCCGACACGGTGCCGATGGTGATGATCAGCAGCCACTTTCTGTTATAGCGGTCGGCCCAAACCCCGGCAAGCAACGCAATCAGCAGCGTGGGCAGACTGGTCGCCAGCGAGACATAGGTCATCCAGGCCCCCGAGGCGGTGTTCAGCGTGATTTGCCAGAGAATGGCGAAGAACGCCATGGCGGAGCCCAAAACGATCAGGTTCTGGCTGATGAGGTACGCCGCCGCATTGCGGTGCCAAGTGACCGGTGAGGATGACGACACGATACCCTGCTTCCTTCCTGTTTCACGTGAAACACAGTGTCCGGCTTAGCGGGCTGCTGTGACGGGGACGCCCAACCGCTGCTGTTCGGCAGCAACGAGCTGCTTGATCAGCGCCTGGTCCGAGGCGTCGGTGGCGTCCGGACTGGCCTGGGCGACAGCGGAATATTGGGCATAGGCTTGGAACGCCCGCTTCTTATCGGCCAGCATCTGCAGCATGCGTTCATCGACGCTGGCCGCAGTGAGCAGCCGGTAGACGGTCACCGTGTTGGTCTGGCCCATCCGGTACGCCCGGGACAGGGCTTGCTCTTCCAGAGACGGTTTGATCTGCGGCTCGCAAAAGATGATGACGCTGGCCGCCTGCAGGTTGAGCCCGAAGCCGGCGGTGTTCACCTGGGCACAGAGGACATTTCTCTCCTGCGCAGAGGCGGCGGTGAAGGCATCCATGATATTCTGGCGCTCCTGGGGACTGACGCCGCCCATGATCGGCGGGAAGCTGGCCGCGGCGAGGTGGGTATGGACCTGGTTCAGGACGTTGCGGAAGAAAGAAAAGACGATCACCTTGCGCCCGCCGGCCTGAGCCTCGGCACAGATGGCCAGGAGCCGGTCCAGCTTGGGGGACGCGGCCGGGTCGCCGCCGCTGAAGCCGGCCTGGCGCATGCCCATGAAGTTGCCCGCAGCAACGGCCTGGCGATAGTGAAGAAATTCGGCGGGGCCAAAGTCCACCCAGTCTTCGAAAAACTCGATGGGCGGCAGCTCGCGCAGGACATCCTGCCGGGTGCGGCGTAAAGAGACCAGCTGGGCGTTGATGTGCGCCCACTGGTCCTACAGTTGTACCACGTTGTCGCGCGTAAATGATGTGCGCTGCATTGCCCTGCCCCGTTTCTCCCCACGGTTCCTTGAATGTCTTAATTCCAGTATACCGTGCTGTGCGGTCCGGCTCAAAGCAAACACCCAATACAGTTAGCGGCCAGTTGTATTGATGTTCAGTTTTAGAAATGCGCAGCGGCTGGCGTAGTATGATAGAGGCAATGAGATCACTATAGAAAGCAGGTTTTCTTCCATGTCTGATGTCAATCCCCTCGCCGCCGTCCTGACGGCGATCACTCAGTACGATACGATCATCATCCACCGCCACGTGAACCCCGACCCCGACGCCATTGGGTCGCAGACTGGGCTGGCCGCGATTCTGCGGGCGGCTTACCCCGATAAGACGATCTACGCCGCCGGCAGTGAGGCGCCAACACTGGCCTGGATCGGCGACCAGGCCACGGTGCCGGCCAGTGCTTACAAGGGTGCCTTGGTCATCGTCATCGACACCGCTAACACGGCGCGTATCGACAGTGACCATTACCGCGACGGCGCCCTGCTGATGAAGATCGACCACCACCCCAACGAGGAACCGTTCGGCGACATTCAATGGGTCGACCCTGGCGCTTCCAGCTGCAGTGAAATGGTCTACGATCTAGTGACCTATTCCGATAGCCTGGCCATCAACCAGACCGCCGCCGCCCCGCTCTACGCCGGGCTCATCGGCGATACCGGCCGTTTTCTCTACGACCTGACCACGCCGCGGACCCACGAAGTCGCCGCCGCCCTGTTGCGGACGGGCATCGATGCCCCGGCGATCGGCCGCCAGGAATCTTCCTTCACGCCAGCGGTGGGCAAGCTGCTGGCCTACGCCCTGGACCACGTCACCGTCACCCCCAACGGTGCGGGGTCTTTGATCATGGACCGGGACTTAATTGAGAAATTCCACCTGCCGGCTGGCCGGGAACAAGCCGCCGTGGGTTTCCTCGGCAAGTTGACGACGCTGGACCGCTGGGTCGTGTTTACGCAACAACCCAACGGCAAGTACCGGGTAGAACTGCGCAGCAAGACCACCCCGATCCAGCCGTTGGCAGTGAAGCACGGCGGTGGCGGTCATGATTTGGCCAGCGGTGCTGTCGCCGATTCGCTCGATGAGGTACACACGATCATTAGGGAACTAGACGCCATGAACTGAGTTGGAATTGGCCATCGTTCTGAGTGAAAAAACAGCAGTGCCAACTTTTGCCGGCACTGCTATTTTTGTACTTCTTTACTTGAGCTTGCCCGACTGGGGGCAAACCAATTCCTACTTGATGGCTGCATACAATGCTTTTTCATTGTAGAAATGCAAAAGCACAATCATTACCCCATAAATCACCATGGGAATCCAGACATAGTTCAGATCGATCATCTGCAGCGTGCCTGCGTTCTGGGCATGGTTGGCGACGTAACCGGACATATCCAGTAAACCGCCGGTGACCAGCCCGCCCAGGCCCAGACCGAGGTTCACGCCGAGGTCATTGGCCGAGGCAAAGATGCCCTCGGCCTGAACGCCCAGGACGACCATCCCGTAGCGAATCGTGTCCGCAATCATGATCGACACCAAGCCAACGATCATCCCCTGGCCGATGCTGTTCACCGCGGTCGCCGCAAACAGCACAGGCAGAGAACGGGCATACACCCCCACTGCCAGCAAGAGCTGGCCGCCGAGGGCGATCACCATCCCGGTGCCCATGGTGCGCTTGTTGCCCCAGCGGCCGGCCAAGGCCATGATGCTGACCACACCGATGAGGGAGGCAAAGGTGAAACTGTTTGCCCAGGAGACCAAGTTCTGATCATTAAGGACATACTTGAAATAGTAAACCGTCGTTTGGTTCTTAATGGCCGTCACCAGCCAGAAGCAGAAGATGACCAGGGACAAGACGAGCCACGGGGTATTGCGCCGCGCAGCGCCCAGCACCTTGCGCCAGGGCTGATGGGCAATCTCGGGCTGGCTGAAACGTTCCCGAATCTGGAAGAACGTGTTCAGGATCAGAGCCAGTGAAATCACAGCGAACAAGCTGATGGTGCCGAGAAAGCCGCGCTGCTCGTTGCCGCCGCCAAAGAACGCGACCAGCGGCAGCGTGAAGACGGCCACGATAATTTGTACGGCACTGCCGAAGAATTGGCGAATGACCCCGAGCAGCGTCAGCTCCCGGTCGTTTTCTGACAAGGTCGGCAATACTGAGGTGATCGGCAGGTTGACCGTGGTGTAGAGAAAGCCCAATCCTAAGTAAGTAAAGTACGCCCAGGCCAGCTTGCCGCCGTAGCTGAACGGCGGTGTCACGAACGTCAGGACGGCGAAAACAACGTAGGGCACGGCGTACCACAGGAAGAATGGCCGGCTCTTACCGAAACGGGAGTGGGTGTGGTCGATCATCAGGCCGACCAACGGCGATTCCACGACGTCGCACATCCGGGCAATGATAAAGAGCAGCGCCACATCGCCGGCGTTCAACCCGTAGACATCGGTGTAGAAAAACAGCAGGTACGTGGTCATCACCTGGAAGACCAGGTTATCCGCCGCATCGCTCAATCCGTAACTGATCCGTTCCGGCCACCGCGTTTGCCAGCGTGTTTGTTGGCGCATCAAGTCACCTTACTTTTCGTGTTCCATTTCTTCAATGACCAGTTCATTGACCCAGTTCCAGATAGCGTGGCCCAATGCTTCAGAAATGTGTTCCTCCATCGGCTGCTCGGATGCGGGCGGGACGTTGCCGATGGCGGGCATAGCGACGAGGTGGGCTACCGACCAGACGCCGAGGCCCCACGCCGTTCCCTTGCCTAGCTTGGCCAAAGGAATGTAGTGCCGGACGACCGCATAGAACATCGCCAGACTGGTGGAGAAGCCGAAGTGAATGGCCAAGCTGGTCCAGGGAATCTCGTGACCGTTATACGTAAACGTCGCGTGGGCCAAGCGCTCCGGCAAACCCAGTTGTTCCAAGAGATGCTGGGGCGGGTTGGTGGCGTCCCGTTCTGGCGTCCGCGGCGGCAGAATATTCTCCCACCCCAACTTGACCAGACCGGAAACCGTTCCGGCAACAGCGCCGGAAACCAATGCGTGATGGACCGAAAATTGTTTCTTAGCCATGGTAAAAACCTCCCAAATCCTTTATTCACTTACAATTGTATAGCTAATTGGCTTCCTCCGCTACTGGAACGGCTGAATCTGGACTGGGTACCGCGGCAATCAGGGCAGCAATCGCGGGGGCACAAATCGCGTCGACGTTGGTCTGCTGCTCGGTGAGCTGGTCCAGACGGCGCAGTAACATAATCAGACGAATGACCACGTCGTACCAATTTTGAAAAGGCACGCGGTGAGTGGCGGCACGTTCATTCTTTTTGAGGAGCATCGTCAAGCCTTCAATGGTCTCCATAGTTCCATTGTATCGAACCGACGTTCGAAAAGCTGGTCAAAAAGCTCAGATTTTTTCACGGAAAATGAAAAAGCACCCTTGAAAGGATGCTTACGAAGCTCTGTGTGAAGCGTTTCTGGCTAAAAAATACCAATATCCACGCTAACACCACCTAATTTCTGAATCACGGTTCGGCCGGTTTCTCTGCGACAATATACCCATCGAGCCAAGCCCGCATGAACTGGCTCAAGGTCTCGTCCGCCCCTTGGTCGGTCGGGGCCATCAGCCATGCATCCAGTTCCTTGGGGTGGCGCGGTGCAGAAATGGCATCGTAGAAATTCATGCCCCGCTGGCGCGAATGATCAAACCATTCAGCAACGACCGCCGGAATCACCGGCAGAGCACTGTACGCCTTTCGGAAATACGTATCAGACTCCGTAAATACATTGCCGTCATCGTTGATCAGCCAGCGGCCCGCCGCCACAGGGGTCAATTGCTCATAGTTAAAGACCCAGCCGTCATCCGCCGAGGGACTCTGCACCATACCCCAGCGCCGGGCCATCTCAGTGCTGCCGTCAAACCGCTCGGCCTTGATAATCGTCTTGTGGTGATACAACCCTTCTGCCATCTCAACCGCCTTCTTTCGTTTGCTCACATTATCCCACAAACACGGGGTGCAGTCGCGGCTTGCGCTCTCGGCCGCCCCCGCTCACAATAGAATTATCACGATTGTGGTGCAGCGGTGAACACACGCGGCATGCGTTGCGTTCACCACCGGCACCGCTGGGGGAGGATTTCTCACATGACACAACTCTGGACTTACAGTTACTTCACCAGCCATACGGGCAATCAGTTCGATTGGCTGCGTTACGGCGTCACGGGGGTGGTGATCGTCGTCACCGTCGCCCTGATGCTGAATTACCTGCGCCACCGGGACAGCGCCCGGAACCGGGACTTGCTGGTGCTGTCCTTGCTGGTCGCTGCGCTGGCCGTGGCGATTCAAATCAGCGATATCCAACAGAATTACCAGCTGACCAACAGCAATAACAATAATGCACTAATCATGCGCCGCTTCATGAAGGACGTGGCGAAGAAGAAAGACGTTCCGCCCGCCGCCATCGCGGCGAACATGACCTGGCTGGGCACTGGGCTCGTCTTGAAGGTCGATGCCGACTATTACGCCGTCACCTTCAACAACGACTCCAGCATCACCAGCTACACGCTGACCAAGACGACGCTGCTGAACCAAAAAGTGCAATACATTAAGGAGTGACGACCGACCATGGACATCGATTACTTTTCTCTCTTCATCAAACTGACCCTGGGCTTCGCCGCCTTCGTCTTGCAGATTGCACTGGCGGGACGGGGCAACCTGGCACCGAGCAACGCCATCGACCAGTTGCAAAACTTCGTCCTGGGCGGCATCATCGGCGGTATTCTCTACAATCCCAGCATCACCATCCTGCAATTCTTCATCGTCCTGCTGCTGTGGAGCATCATTGTCTTCGGCGCCCGCTTCCTGGCCAACCATAACAGCATCGCCCGGAACATCCTCATCGGGTCCGCCCACACCATCGTACATAACGGCCGGATCGACACCGATTTTGCCACCCGGGCCGGCATCTCGGCCCAGGAGCTGGCCTTCCAGCTGCGCCAGCACGGGGCCAGCAACCTGAGCAAGGTGAAGCGGGCCGTGCTGGAGACCAACGGCACCCTCACCGTGACCCTGCAGGACGATCCGACGGCCTACTATCCCGTCATTCTGGACGGTCAGGTGGACGAAGATTCCCTGGACATCATCCACAAGGACCGCAACTGGCTCGACACGCAGCTTCAATCCCGAGGGGTCACCCTGGCCCACGTGTACATGGCCGTGTACATCAATGATCATTTAGAAATCACCCAATACTGAGCCCCCTGCCTTGGGCCTGATAAGCACCCAAAAGGGACTGGGACAAAATTCTCCCTCGACGCCGTGTCAAAGCTCCGCAAGCTCCGGCAAAACGGGCTGGAACGTGGTGGGCACGGCTTGAAGC
>NZ_KI271584.1:30751-36433 GCF_000469325.1 Schleiferilactobacillus shenzhenensis LY-73
AGAACATGATTTTTGTCCCAGTCCCTTTTTAACACCCTCGGTACTGTTTTAATAAAGCAATGACTTGATCCCCGGCCGGTCAGCGAACACGTCCAGGAAGCGGTCCAAGTTTTCTGGCTTGGCCGTTTCTAACCACAGGTTCAGCTTGACCTCCTGCTTCTCTGGATCCCGCTTCATCTCCAGATTGGCAATGACAATATCCAGTTTCCGCAAGGCCGCGCGCAGGGCCTTGATCTCCGCTTCGTTCTGGTCCATCACGATGGTCACATGGGTCGTGTCCACGTGGGGCAGGAACGGCAGCTTCTGGGAGTGCAGGACGATCTGAATGAGCAGAACGATGGCGGTGGTGGCGATACCGACGACATACAGCTTGGCCCCCACGGCCATCCCGACAGCGGCGGTAGCCCACAGGCCGGCGGCAGTCGTCAGCCCGTTCACCCCAGTCCGCCGCACCAGAATCGTACCGGCACCCAAGAAGCCGATACCGGTGACGATCTGGGCCGCGATTCGGGACGGATCCAACGTGATGCCATTGAGCCGCATCACGTCGAAGAACCCGTACTTCGACACGATCATGACCAGGGCCGAGCCGACGGCGACGATCATGTGGGTCCGAATACCCGCTTCCTTGAGCCTGTTGGTGCGTTCATAACCAATGGCAAACCCGCAGAGACTCGCCACGAGCAGCCGCAGGATCAATTCCAATTGTTGCGTATAGTTCATCGTGCGATTCTCCGTTTCTTGTTTACTTTCCTTTCCATCTTAGTCCACCGTTGTCCACAGTTCAAAGTGACTTATCCCCTGGAACTGTGGATAAGTTTTTAGCCGCCGCCCACATCTGGGGGCGAACATAGCAATGCCCACTATATCTGCCTGAGCCCAAACTGAGCCAATTATTTTTTAGGCCCACTTTCCACACCGTAAAAAATGTTCGATTCAGTTTTTAATCAACGTTCCACACCGCTTGAGCCCGTATGTTTCACAGGATCTCGAACGAATGTTTTCCACAGTTTGCACCGACTTATCCACACTGGGGATAACTTTCTCGACACCCCGCAAATCCAAGTTGTACACACAATCCACAGACTTATCCACAGGCTGACCAATCCACTATCCACTACACTTGTCGGGCTTGACATTACTATTCCTTAACATTTACGAGATTTTTACACGATTGATTCGGTATAAACGAACGTTCGCTCTTCAATCGTCCAAATACGCCCTTGTCCCACGAATAACCCGTATGTTTCACGCCGTGAAGCACAAAAAAATTCCCAGAATACACTGCCGTGTCTGGCGGCACATTCTGGGAAATATTTCCCAAGAAATGGTTTTCCTGGGGATAACTTGGGTGCTTACTGGCCGATATGATCAAATTTCAAGAGGTCATAGTCCACCGCGTTGGTCGCTTGGATGGCCTGGTCCGTCTTCTGCTGGGCGGTGCTGAGGGCCTTGTTGATATCCCCGCCGGCATAGATCTGCTGCATGGCCACCGTAATGAACTGGGCGGCTTGATTCAGGTTGGCGTAGAACGGACCGGCCGTGGCGGCGTTGTTCTTGGCGGCTTGCAGCTGGGCTACGGGCACCAGCAGCCCTGGATTCTGGGTGATGGCTTTCTTCAAGACGGGTTCCTTGAGGGCGTTCTTATTCACCGCGATATAACCGGTGGCGGCTTGCCAAGCGGCCTGCTCCTTCGGTGAAATGGCAAACTTGGCGAATTCCCAGGCGCCCTGGCGCACGGCCGCCGGCTTGTCCTTGGTGATCCAGAAACTGGCGCCGCCGATGGCCACCCCATTAGCCGGCACCCCATCGGGATGGGGCATGAAGGTCACCCCGAACTTAAACTTCGCCGACTTGGCAATCGTCCCCATGGCCGCCGAGCTCTGCATGAACATACCCAGCTTGCCGGAGACGAAGCCGGCCATCTGGTTGGCTGAAGCCCCGGAACCGGTGCCGTAGTTTTGGAAGGACCCATCCTTGATCATCCCCTGGACCCAGGTGAAGACCCGGCGCATCTCGGGGGTGTTGACGTTGGCCTTGGTCGCTACCGCCGTGCGGCCGTTGCCGTTATTCACCAGCTCACCGCCCTGGTTGGCCACCAGCTCGTCGGCCAGCCAGTCATAGATCTGCATGGTGAAGCCCTTGACGTTGTCGCCGGAACGCTGGGTCAAGAGCTTGGCCGCGTTGGCAATCTGGCTGTACGTGGGCGACTGCGGCAGCAGCGGTACCTTGTATTTCTTAAAGAGGTCTTGGTTGTAGTAGAGCACGGCCGCCGACGAGTTGAACGGAATCGAGAGCAGCTGGCCCTTGATGGTGTAGGCATTCAAGACGTTGGTATAAATCTGGCTGAGGTCGTACCCGTCCTTATCGATAAATTCTTGGGCCGGGACATAATTGTTGATGCCCAACGTCGTCGCCCCGTTCCCCTGGTCGATTTGAATCAGGGCCGGTGACACGTTGCTGTGCAAGGTGTTGATATACTTCGATTGGGTCAAAGAGTACGAGCCTTCGTAGACTGACTCCACCCAATACTTCTTCTGGCTCTTGTTGAAGCGGGCCACCATGGCTTCCAGCGTCTTGCCGTTGGGGCCGTTGATGGCGTGCCAAAACGGGACCACGATGCGGCCGCTGGGTGCGCCCACCGTGTGGCTAGGTGCCCATTGGTGCACGGCCGTGTTGCCAATGATGAAGACGACCACGGTGGCGGCCAGGGCAATGACCCATTTCATCCACTTTTTCATCCTTTGACACCTCCCGCATTGAGCCCTTTACGGAAGTACCGCTGGCCAATAATCAGAATGAGCAGCGTCGGCAGCAGGACCATGATGGCCGTGGCCATGATCACGCCCCAGTTATTGAACGTATCCTCCGACTGGAGCTGCTTCAACCCCACCTGGGTGGGCCGGTGCGCGTCCGAGAAGGTCGTGATCAACGGCCACAGATACGCGTTCCAGTGGGTCAAGAACGTGTACAGCACGAAGGTGATGATCGTGCTCCGGGTGTACGGCAGGACGATGCGGGTGAGAAATTGGAGCCGGCCCAGTCCAATCAGGTCGCTGTACTCTTTCAATTCCCGGGGGACTTGCAAAAAGGCTTGGCGCAGCATGAACACACCGAAGGCCGACGTGAAGAAAGGAATCGTCAACCCGGGATAAGAATCCAGCCAGCCCAGCGCCCGGACCGTTTGGAAGTTGGGAATGATCTGCGCTTCAAACGGCAGCATCATCGTAATCAGGAAGGCAAAGAAGATGCCGTTCTTGAAGCGGAACTGGAGAAAGGCGAAGGCGTACGCCGCCAATGTACAAAAGATGAGCTGCCCGACCATGATCAGACTGCTGATGACCAGCGAATTCCACATATAGAGGACCACTGGTGTCGTTTGGATGGCAGCGACGTAGTTATTCAGCGAAATATTCAACGAGTTGAAGTGCCCCGCCACGATGTCCGTGGTCGGCAGCAGGCTGGCCCAGATCCCCAACAGCAGCGGGGCCATCACCAACAGCGCGATGAGGATCAAGAGCACATAATGAATCGTCCGTTTGGCGTATTTCATTGGTAATACACCTTTCTTTCTGTATAACGGAACTGGATCCAGGTGGCCACGGCGATGATCACCGTGAGCACGATGGCTTCCGCGCTGGCGATGCCGATGTTCCGGTAGTTGAAGGCGTCTTGATAGACCTTGTAGGCAATGAAGTTGGTGGTGTTATCCGGGCCGCCGCCGGTGATCAAGTCGATCTGGGTGAAGGTCTTGAAGGCGCCAATGACCTCCACCACGATCAGGAAGAACAGCGTCGGACTGACCATCGGGATGGTGATCTTCCACGTCTGCCGCCAACTGGACCAGCCGGCTAAGCTGGCCACGTCGTAGTAGTCCTGGGGTACCGACTGCAAGGCCCCCAAGAGGTTGAGAAAGGCGAAGCCGCTGCCCATCCAAATACTGGAGAGGATGACGGCAATCATCGCCCCGGTGGGATCCGTCAAAATATTGACGTTGCCAAAGCCAAGCTGCTTAAGACCAATGCTGATCAGGCCCACCGACGGGTTGAAGAGGAAGATCCAGAGAATCGACGCCGCAGCCGCGGAGACACCCATGGTGGAGGCAAAGGCGGTGCGGAAGAACCCGGCCCCGCGGATCCGCGCCGTCGCCAGGCGGGCCAGCAACAGGGCTAGGAGAATGACACCAACGCTGTCGCACGCCACAAAAATAAACGTGTTCGTCAGACTCTTGAAGAACAGCGGGTCAGAAAAGATGGTGACATAATTGCCAAAACCGACAAACTTCGCGGCCGCTCCCGTCAGGTTGGTCGCAAATAAACTGTTGAATACCGTCATGACCATCGGGTAATACGTGAACACCGTCATGATCACCAGCGACGGCAACAGGAACCAGAAGGCACTGCGCCACCAGGGATGGCGCTTAGCCGGCGTGGGTGTAGCGGTCGCCGGAACCGCCGTTTCGTTATGCGATACCATCGGTCACACCCGCTTTCTCAGCAGCACTGGTCACGGCCAAGCCGGTATCCGGGGCGAAGAAATGCAAGTCGGCGGCCGCCGTGGGGAACGTGACGAAGGCCTTCGCGGCATCTTCCGGGAACTGCTCGGCGATGTCCGCGATGAACTCCACGTCGCTGTTCTTCACGGCGACGTTGCTCGCCCGGCCCAGGCTGGCGACGTTGACCACCGTGACGGGCACATCGTACTCACTGGCAGACGCCAGGGACAACCGTACTTTCTCCGGCCGCACGCCCAGCTGATAGGTCCCGGAAGGAATCCCCGCCGGCAGCGGAATCAGCGCCGGCCGGCCGTCTTCGTCCACCATCGGCAGCGTAATCGTCTTGGCTGCCGCGTCCACCGTGACTGTGAACATGTTCATCTTCGGCGACCCGATGAAGGTGGCGACGAACGCGTTCTGGGGGTGGTTGTACAGCTCCAGAGGCGTGCCCACCTGTTGGATGCGGTGGTCGTTGAGGACCATGATGCGCTCCCCCATGGTCATCGCCTCGGTCTGGTCGTGGGTGACGTAGATCAGCGTCATCTTCAGCGCCTTATGCAGCTCCACCAGCTCCTCGCGCATCTCGGTCCGCAGCTGGGCATCCAGGTTAGACAGCGGTTCGTCCATCAGCACCAGGTTAGCCTGGGTAGCGATCGCCCGGGCCACCGCCACCCGCTGCTGCTGGCCGCCAGAGAGTTCCTTGGGCTTTCTATCGGCTAAGTCAGAAAGGTGGACCATCTGCAACGCGTCGGCCACCCGGGCGTCTTCGTCAGCTGTGCTCAGGTGCAGGTTGTGCAGGCCGAAGCGGATGTTCTCGGCCACGGACATGAAGGGCAGGAGCGCGTAGTTCTGGAAGACCATCGCCAGGTGGCGGTCCTTGGGCGCGGCGTCGGTGACCTTCTTGTCGTCAAAATAGATGTCGCCGCTAGTGGCGGGAATGAGGCCGGCGATGATGCGCAGGATGGTACTCTTCCCGGATCCGGACGGGCCAACGAGGACGTAGAATTCGCCTTCGTTGATCGTGGCGGTGATGTCGTCGAGCACTGGGGTGTCACCGAAGTGCTTGGTTAAGTGGGTCAATTGAATGGCCATTGTGATTCCCCCTCGTAAAGGGCTGTGACAAAAATGTACCGGACGCCGTGCCAAAGCTCCGCAAGCTCCGGCAAAACGGGCTGGAACGTGGTGGG
>NZ_KI271584.1:36541-46664 GCF_000469325.1 Schleiferilactobacillus shenzhenensis LY-73
AGCACTCAGTCACGCCCGAATACGAATTGTGTCACGCCCCCATGACTGATGTGCGGCATGGTACCTGCGTAGACGCTAAAGCCAGTCTCGCCACCAGAACACCGAACCGCACGTAATTGAAATATTGAATCTCCCCACAACCTGTTTCACGTGAAACAGGATGGCTCTTATTGAATGTCGTCCTGTTGACTACACTGGGTATCTCCAAGAATTTCTCCAACAGGCAGCCTAATACGGTCTAGACCCATTACAATATTCCCCCGCGGGAGGTGCTGAAATATTGTTCTAACGCGCTTTATCCTGCGGTTGAAATATCATACCGGTGACCAACATCATCATAAGACCCAAATTATGGAAACGCTATTATTTTGCTTGGAAAAGTGGGAAGTGCTGCCTGCCGGGAACCAGGAAATAAAAAACACCCTCCAGAGCAACAGTCGGCGGGTGCTGGAAAGGCGCACAAACGTTAAACCATCCAGTGAAATGCGCAATATAGAATTGTCTGGAGCACTTTTTCTCGGGAAATAATCCGCAGTCATTATTTTAAGCGGACCATCGCGGCTCCGATGCCCTTGGGCCCGCCGATACAGCAACGTCCATGAGCAGAGACACAAGCCGGCAAAAGCTCGTCTATCCTGTCGTTTTCTTACGGCTCATCCTACATTCTGGCCCGATTGCGGACTGCCGAAACGGTATCGATTCCTTGCGCCCTTAATTGGTCCTTTGAATTGTCCACCGTTTAATCGTTCTTTCGTACCGGTTCATCGCCATGCGCCTTAATTTGTGCCATGAGTGCCTGATAATCCGCATCAGTGTATGCACCGTCGCCAGCCAGCATCGCTGCAAATTCGTGTTCAGTGAGACCTGTGAAAGACAGCACCTCGTCACCGCTCAACCCATGCCGAATCATTGCGGGGATAATTTGCCGGGCTTGGTTAAAATGAGGTAGTGAACGCATCCGTTGCCAGTATTCAGAGCCAAAAACGATGTCTTTTTTCTCAATCTTCTTCATAGAGGGAGACCACCCTTTCGTAGTAACGCGATGTTCACTGAGTCAGATGTGCCATTTCTTCCTCTCGAATCCGCATTGCCCGTTCAAAGTTGTCAGTAATGATACCGAAGACCTGCTTGTCGTGCATTGCTCGGCGAATCTCGTGGGGATCGTCAACGGTCCAGAGGAGCTGGGGAAAGTCGATCTGGGGCTGATACTGTTCCACGTGGAGCGTCGCCAGGATCGGCTTGAGCGCCGTGAACTTGGGCACCTTGCCAGATTGCATCGTCAACACGCCCAGCTGCTGGGTCGGGGCAATGGCGTGCAGCCGGCGCAGGGTGTCCGAATCGAAGGAAGAATAAATCGTCCGGGCGGCCATGTCGCGCACGACGATCTCCCGGTGGACTTTCTCCTCAATATTCGTATAATGCACCTTGCTGGTCTTGAACTCCAGGTTCAGCTTGATCCCGCTGGGCGCCATCAGGTCCAGCACGTCGCTGAGCAGCGGCACACGCTCACCGTTGGCCATCTGGTACTGGTGCAGCTCGGCTAGCGTCATGTCCTTGATCCAGCCATGGCCATTCAGCGTCCGGTCGATTTTCTCATCATGGATAATGACCAGCGCGCCGTCCTTGGTCTCCTGCACGTCGGTCTCGATCCCATCCGCCCCGTGGGCAATGGTGTACGCGAAGCTGGCCATACTATTCTCCGGGAAGCGCACGGGGAAGCCGCGATGCCCGTAGATGTCGAATGTCATCATACTCGTCCCTTCGTCTTGGTGATCTGCACAGACTGTTGTTCCGCGAGTATTATAGCAAGAAAACGGTGTCAGAGTGAGAATAGGGCTCAGACTTTACAGCTTTCCACAACCCTTACTACTCCTCTTCAGGATTCAGGTAGTAATCGAGTACATCCAAAAACGCAGGATAATTTCGATCAAGGACTCGAGAAATATTTACCGTCGCCGCGACAACCAACTGAATCGCCACTGGATAATCTAGGTCTTGTGCACGATCAAATCTTTCAATTTCTTCTTCATAAGTATACCTAAGGCTCATTGAATTCAGAAGTGATTCAATTGCTCCATTTACCCCACCCTCCTGTTCATGCAATTGCAGAACCAAACTGATGCGGGCGGCTACATCGGGCCGCTGTAAATACTCTTGTTTATTCATTACTGTCGGCTGTGCGTTAAGCTCAGTTAATATCTTTTCCATGGTACTCAAAATCGTACCGCAAATAGATTGATAAGAAACCGCCCCCGCAATCAGTTTCGCAGGATCAGGAATATCTTGATTATACGCTTGCCACATTGCGTCAAGGTCTACTTGTTCTTCACTTGGATTTGTTTCGCTTGTATCTGCCATAATGATGTCTCCTCCTTAGTCCCGCTATACTAGTTGTGTTTCCAATGCCGTCGTCGCAATACCGAGGTCTTCTGCCATCTCTGTAATATGCTGATGGCAGGTGAACATAATCAGCTGGTGCTGTGCTCCCTGCGCCTTCAAAAATTGTAGTGCTGCTTCCGCCCGCCGGTTATCGTATTCACGTAACACATCATCGAGCAGCATGGGTATTTCTTCTCCTTGTTCTTTACCTGCTGCCAATAGATTGGCAATGGCAAATCGCAAAGCAAGGTAAGCCTGGTCAGTTGTTCCACCGCTGAGATAGTTGTAATCGTGATACGCGCCATCAGTCAGAACCTTCAGTTCAAAGCTCTTGGGAATCAATAAATCGTGGTACCGCTTATTAGTGAGTTGGGCCAGGTATTCCCCAGCCTTTTTCTTAAGCTCTGGTGCAAAGTTTTGGCGCCGCTCGTCAATTACTTCTTGTAAAGTCATCAATGCAGTACTAAGTGCATCGTAGCGGGCCTGCAAGTCCTGAATGTTTTCCTCAGTATCAGAAATATCTGATTCAATTTCGTCTAGTGGCCGACTGGGAACCTTGATTGTATTTTGCAAGCGATACCATTGAGCGTCCAAATCGGCCGGCATCTCCTTGAGTTGGGTTTGCAATTGTGCTCGCTCTTCATCAGAGAGTGTCTGCGGAGCGGTATCATGTTGCACGCTCGCTCGCAATACTTCCTCAGAATCCTTGATCCCGGTCACTTGACGCTGGCTGGCCACCGCTTGAGCGGCTTTTTGATAATCCGCCCAGGCGTCTTGAATAGCCGTCAACGTGGTCTGAGCATCAGTTAGGCTTTCTGGTCGAGGCGTTATTGCTGTGAAGTAATCGAGCATGGCTTCCATACTCTTTTTAGCTTTTGCTTGAACTGCTGCCAGTTGCTCCTGACGCGTTTGGGCCTTTTGCTGTAGCCGATAGCTTACCTGATATGTCATGAAATCAAGTACTTGTTTGACTTGTAAGTTTTGGCTAAGAGCCGCGGCGACCACATCATGCTGTTTTGCCAGTACAGCGGTAATCTCATCAAGACTGTCTTGAGAAAGCCCCAAAGTGGGCAGTTCGAGTTCTGGCACTTGGTTTACACGATCTTGCCAAGCATCTCGAGCTGCTCGCCAGCGGTTCAGACTATCAGAGACATTCTCCTGAATCGGTGTGATTTGGGCAGCTATGTTTCGCAATTGTTCGCGCTTCTGTTCAGCTTCTTTCAATTTGGGGACAAGTGCTGCCAGTTTTTGATCAATTGTATTCTGAGTCTCCGTCAAGGCAGCAAGTGCTTGCTTCTGCTGATCGATATCCGCAGCAGACACGGTTGGCTGCCCCTGTTTGGCCTTCCCAAAACCTAGAATTACGGCGGCTGCCCCAACTGCGGCAAGAACGTAGCCAAACACATTAACGACGACACCCAAAACAACACCAACAAGTAACAGGATCATGCCACCAATCAGATAGGCTTGCTTCTGCTTCTGTCCGGATTGGACAGCAGCTTGTTCTTGCTCCCGTTGCTGTTCCATTGCGGCAATCTGCGTGGCGAGTGTTTGCTGCTTGCTTGTATTTTTTTCCTTTTGTGCGCTGAGGTTTTTATTTTGCGTTTCAGCATCAGCAAAGCTGTCTGCTTGGGCTTGCAGAGCCTTTTGCTGCGCTTGTAGATTACTTAGACGACCTGCTTGTTTCAGTGTCTCCTCACCAGCGGGTACGACATCCCGAGCAAATTGTTCCTGTAATTTGGACATTTGGTTTGCTTGCTCGTTCAGCTGCTTTGTCTGCGTATATTCGTCTTCACTTATCGGTACGCCCTGTTCCCCATCAGTGCTGGCCTGCGCATCCGCGGTCCGACTATCATCGCGTGCCTGAGCAATCGCCCTGGTTCCGCCTTGAATGACTTGCGCCGCATTGTCAGGGCGAACACCAAAACGAGTCAGAGCGGCCTCCTTCTCATGGATTACCTGAATCCCCTGCAGCAGTTTTTTACGCTGATCAGCTTCTTGTGCCAGGGTATCTGCAGCCAGTTTTTTCTTAATGTCATCTTGCTGCTCTCTTTGGGCCGTCAGCTGTTTTAACTCGGTAACTGCCTGGGCTTGGTCATTCACTTGCTGCTTTACAGACTGGTATTCTTCTTTGACGTGCTGGAGATGATCCTGGGCTTCCACCAACTGGCCTTTGCGGCCAGACTTAGTCCGCAGCAATGTCAACGCATTATCCAGACGAGTCACAACGGTATTAGAAGAAACGGATTCATCGCCGCTTTCAGTCAAATTCTTCACCAATTGTTCCGTCAACTCGTCTTTAGCCGGATCGCTTTTGAACATGCCAGGCCGGCCAATAAAGCCGGTCTTCAAGAACCCGTCTAGATTGATGCCCAGTGCCCACTCGCCGACTTCTTGTTTGCGCCCGAGCGATACTTCTTGATCTGTATCCAGATTAATTAGGGTGACGACGTCCTTGCTTGTTGTTTTTCCAAATCGCTTCTCTACCCGGTAACGTACGTCACGGTTGGTGAATTCCATACTGCCAGCCATCTCGTTACTATTCCACGGCTGATATTTGGTTCTAATCGTCATGTGGTCAGCCCGGTCGCGGCCTTGGTCCCCATAGAGCATCAACAGGACGAAACCCATAATAGTCGTCTTGCCCTGTTCATTGTCTCCATAAATCAGCTGATCACGGCCATTCAGCGTAATCTTAAAATTGTGAAACATGCCAAAATCGGTCAACTCAAGTGTATTAATTTCCATTATCGATGTCCCCTCTGAACGCCCGAACGCCAATTGCTAGTGCCGTTTCAAGCCTGCTTCGCTGATGATCATCCTGGGCCCCAGATATCTTAGCCTGCATCTTCTGCACGTAATTACCCTCCAAGGTATCCAGTTGTGCCAGTTGATCATAGTCAATATCGGCCCTGGTTTCATCACTGATTCGGCGATCAAACAGAGTCAGCTGGTCAGATATTCCCTTAACTGTGATGAGTGCGTCTTCAGAAAGGGTGCCTACCAAATGAATTTTATACAAATTATCTGCAAATTGCGGACCATACTGGCTTGCTAGTTGATCATTAATCACATCTACGGCTTGCAGATTGGATTCCGCCTGACTGATGTCCACAGTCACATCTTCATAACGCCGTTGGCAAGTAGGAATAAAGGTCGCCTGCGGTTGATGGTCTTCCGTGAAATCAACCTGTAAAATTCCCTTTTCTCCCAACTCGTCAAAGCCATGGCCCTCCGGCGTCCCAGCGTATGCGTATGTCGTCTTACCGGCCGCGGCTTCACTCCTTTTATGAATATGACCCAAAGCCAGCCAATCTAATCCCGACCCTGCAATTTGTTCTCGGGTAATTGGATCATAGGGTGAAGTTTCTGGAGTGGACGCATCGCCATGGAGAACCCCAATCTGCAAATCGTCACCATCCTCCGCTGTAACTGGTTTCAAAAGTGTCTCGTGCTGGTATGGTGCGGTGAAACTAGCTCCCCAAACTGTTGTATGCAGCTCTGGAAAGCGAATGCTGGACCACTCGCCAGAAAAAATATGGACGTTCTTCGGCCAGTGTGTAGTCGCTTCGTAGAATGAGCCGGGATATGAAAAATCATGGTTGCCGGCAGCAATCATTACTGGGATCGGTGAAATTCGCGCTAAAGTATCCTGAACATCCCGGACCAGAGTTTCGTCTGGGTAAGCGTTATCGAATAGGTCCCCCGGAATTAACAATAAATCAGCATGGTGGCTAACAGTGTATTGCACCGCATCAAAGAAAGTCTTCTTCAACTCTGATTTTCGCTGATTACTCTTCTGGCTGTTTTTCAGGCCAGCGTAATCAAAACCAAGATGAACATCGCTCATCTGAACAATTCTAGTCATGGATTCTCCCCTGTTCTTTAATGGCCTAAGTCACGGGCCTTCAATATACTCTTTACCTATCTTCTCACAAAAGATCCAAATAAGAAACGAAAAATACTGATTTTATATTCACAAAATGTTGTTGTCATCATATACCCGTATGACGATAGGCATTATGGACCGGTGCTTTCGTTACGATGACCGCTGTCCACCACCCGCTTGGGCATTAACCGATACGGTATAATGGAAGCACTAACCAACCAAGAAAGAAGTGCACCCCCTCATGAAACATATCGTCACCGGCATCGTCGCCCATGTCGACGCCGGGAAAACCACCCTCTCCGAAGCACTGCTCTACCAAGCCGGGACGATCCGCACCTGGGGCCGGGTCGATAAGGGTGAGGCCTTTCTCGACACCGACGCCATGGAGAAGAAACGGGGCATCACCATCTTCTCCCACCAAGCGGAGTTGCAGTACCAGGACCTGGCCTTGACCCTGCTAGACACCCCGGGCCACGTGGACTTCGCCGCCCAGACGGAGGAAGTCCTGCCGGTGCTGGACTACGCCATTCTGGTCGTATCGGCCACCGACGGCATTCCCGGCTATACCCGCACGTTGTGGCACCTGCTGGCGCGCTACCAGGTGCCGGTCTTCCTCTTTGTCAACAAGATGGACACCCGGGGCGCCGACGCGGCAGCGGTGCTGCAGTCACTGCAGACCGCGTTATCTCCCGGGTGTACAGACTTCACCCCGGATGCCGCCGGCCGCTTGAGCGAGGCCGCCTTGGAGAACGCCGCCACCCAGGATGACGCCGTATTAGCGGACTATCTGGACACGGACGCACTCCCGGATGCCGCGCTTCAACAGCTGATTCAGCGGCGTCAGGTCTTCCCTGTCTACTTCGGTGCGGCCCTCAAGCAGACGGGCGTGACAGAATTGCTGGCCGGCCTGGCCCATTGGACGGTGCCGGCGCCGGCTGCCGCCCAATTCGGCGCTCGGGTCTTCAAGATTACCCACGACGATAAGGGCGAGCGCCTCACCTGGGTGCGGGTCACTGGCGGCACCTTGGCTGCCCGGGCGGTCCTCGTCAACGATGAGAAAGCCAACCAGCTGCGCATCTACAACGGCGAGAAATTCACCATCGCCCAAACCGTCCCGGCGGGGGCCGTTTGCGCCATAACTGGCTTCACCGCCACCTACCCGGGCCAAGGCTTAGGCGCGGAGAAAGACGCCCCGCACCCCACGCTCCAGCCGGTCCTCACCTACGCTGTCGATCCCCAGGGCAATGATATTCCCACCTGCCTGCAGGCCATGCAGGAACTGGCCGATGAGGACCCCCAGCTGCATGTCACCTGGTCCGAACCGCTCCAGGAAATTCGAGTGCAGATCATGGGGGTCATCCAGCTGGAAGTGCTGCGGCAGATGATGGCCGACCGCTTCCACCTGACCGTCGATTTCGTCCAAGGGCACATTCTCTATAAGGAAACGATCAAGGCGGCCATGGAGGGGGCCGGGCACTTCGAACCGCTGCGCCACTATGCGGAGGTCCACCTGCTCCTGCAGCCGGGCGCCCCTGGCAGCGGCCTCGTCTACGACAGCACCACCAGTCCCGAGACTCTGCCTCAGAACTGGCAGCACCAAGTCCTCACCAGCCTGGCCGCCAAGGAACAGCTCGGCGTTCTCATCGGCGCCCCCCTCACCGACATGCACGTCACCCTGGTCACCGGCCGCGGCAGCATCGTCCACACCGTCGGCGGCGACTTCCGCGAGGCCAGCTGGCGAGCGCTGCGCCAGGGCCTGATGATGCTCCGGGCCCAGGATCAGTGCGTCATTTTAGAGCCCTGGTACGATTTCCGGTTAGAAATCGGCCGCGACCAGGTCGGCCGCGCGATGAACGATATTCAGCGGATGAGCGGTACGATCGCCGATACCGAAGACGCCGACGGGGCGACCATGACCGTCCTCACCGGTACGGCCCCCGTTTCTGAAATGCAGTCCTACACCCAGGAAGTCAATACCTACACCCACGGCCAGGGCCAATTGGAGACTGTCGTGGCGGGCTACCGGCCCTGCCACAACGCCGATGCGGTCATCACGGCCGCCAATTACAGTCCCACCGGCGACTTGGCCAACCCGCCGGGCTCGGTTTTCGTCGCCAAAGGAGCGGCTTATACCGTGAACTGGGACAAGGTACCGGAGACGATGCACCTGCCCTATGTATATTCCGCCGCCCAACTCGCCGCATTAGGGCACGACCGAGCTTGAGACATGAAAAAAGGTCCCGCCAACCGTCGTCACTGACGGTCTGCGGGACCTTTCTTACTCACTGATCGATTGAGAATTAACCACGGGTTGACGAACTGCTGTCACTATTCTTCTCTACCTGGCTCTGGGTCTGGCTCAGCGTCACGGTCGCGGTCTGCTTGCTGCTGCCGCGGTAGTACGTAATGGTGACCTTGTCGCCGACGCTAAAGTTGTAGAGTTGCGTGTGCAGCTGCGCCACACCGGAGATGGCCTTGCCATTCAGCGCGGTGATCACATCGTAGGCCTTCAAGCCGGCGTTAGCGGCCGGGGTACCCTTGTCGACACTCGCGATGACGACACCCTCCGTCAGGCTCGTCGGAATCTTGAGGCGGGTCCGGGTAGTCGAATTATCCACGGTGCTCAGGTCGATGACCCGGACGCCCAGGGCTGGCCGCACGACCTTGCCGTTCTTCACCAGCTGGTTGATGATCTTCACGACTTCGTTGGACGGAATCGCGAAGCCCATGCCCTCGACGGTGGTGCCATCGTTGCTCTGGGCCAGCTTCATGGAGTTGATGCCGACGACTTGCCCTTCAGCATTCACCAGCGGACCGCCGGAGTTCCCGGGGTTGATCGCGGTATCGGTCTGAATGACAGTCGCTTGGCCAGTGGCCTGACCGTTGCTGTTGGTAATGTCCACAGTCCGGCTCTTAGCAGAAATGATCCCTTGGGTCACGGACGTCGCGTACTGGCTGCCCAGGGGTGACCCAATGGCAATGACCGGCTCACCCGGGGTAACGGCGTCAGAATTCCCGAAGGTGGCAGTGCCCTTGACGTACTTCGAATCAATGGTCAGCACGGCCAGGTCGGTCAAAGAATCGGTGCCGACCAGCTTTGCACTGGTCTTGGTACCGTCGCTCAAGATGACTTGCAGTGAATCGGAGCCTTCGACCACGTGGTAGTTGGTCACGATGTAGCCCTTGCCGTTTTGGTTGGCATAAATCACACCGGAACCTTCACCATACTCTTCCAAGCTGCCTTTCGATGACGAGCCGCTGTCGCTGTCGTCACTGTCGCCGAACAGCCCAGCGAAGGGATCGCTGCTGTCTTCATTGCTTTCCTTCTGCAGGTTGACGACGGAAACGACGGCGTTCTTGTTCTTGTTAAAAGCGTTGGTCATGGACGTGGAATTCTTCATCGTCACGTTGCTGACCTGGGTCGTCCCCGGCTCAGAACTGGACGAAACCGTCGTGTCACCGGCACTGTTCTGGTGGGCCAGCTGGGCACTGATCCCAGCATAGGCCACGCCGCCGCCGATCAGCGCCGAAACCAGCGCCACCAGGGCAATCTTCCACAACCCGCTGTTCCGCTTCTTCCGCGGCGGTTCCCCGCCGTTACCCGCACTATTCGCCGGCCGTACAGGGCGTTGCGGTGTTTGCGGATTCTGCTTCGGTTCTTGGTTGGGTTCATTGTTATCAAATTGGTTATTATCCATCATCGAGGGACCGAGACGACTCGCCGCAACGAGGTACGCGGAGCACGCTTACCAAATGGTGACAAGACTCGCATTTCCACGTGACTGAGTGCCAACGTGGAGCAAGCGGAGGCAAAATGGGCTCAGTGGTGAAATCATTCTTGGCGGCTTTGCCGCC
>NZ_KI271584.1:46762-66503 GCF_000469325.1 Schleiferilactobacillus shenzhenensis LY-73
TCCGAAGAGGTTGTCGTGCTCATAGTGATTTAGCTCAATCGACAAGCGTGCGGAGCGTCGCCCCTAGCAGCGATTTCGTCTCAGTCCCGTTTCCCCTCCTTTGCTCACTCTTAACTCTTCACTATCCAGTCTACTGAAGAAGTGTGAAAAAAATACGAACATTTCGTAGCACTCCAGTGACCTTTCTGCCAAAAAGTGACGCCGTTCACAGGGTCAGCAGCGGCACGGCCACCAGCGGGTCGGTGTCGTGGATGCGGAAGTCGTGGTCGACGCCGAAGTCGTGGGCCGCCATGGTCTCGGCGACGGTCATGTGGGCCAGCGACTTCATGTTGTTCTCCTGGCTCAGGTGGCCCAGGAAGATGTGCTTGGTGTCGTTGCCGACGACGTCCATCAAGGCGTGCGCTCCGTCCTCGTTGGACAGATGGCCCATATCGCTCATGATGCGCTGCTTCAGCGGCCAAGGATAGCTGCCTTCCCGCAGCATCTCCGTGTCGTGGTTGGCTTCGAAGAGATAGCAGGTGGCGTCCTTGATGACGCCCTCCACCCGTTCTGACACGTAGCCGGTGTCCGTAATGATCACGAAGGACTCGCCGCTGTGGTGGAACTCGTAGAACTGGGGGGCAATGGCGTCGTGGGAGACGCCGAAGCTGGTCACGTCCAGGTCGCCCAGGGAGAGGGTGGTGCCCATGGGCAGCAGGGCGCGCTGTCCGACCGGCACCTTGCCGATCTTCGGCAGCATCGCCTGCCAGGTCTCGGCGTTGGTGTACACCGTCATCTGGGGATAACGGCGAGCCAGGACACCCACTCCGCGGATGTGGTCGCTGTGCTCGTGGGTGACGAACAGGCTGTCCACGTCCTTGAGGGTGCGGCCGATGCTCTCCATCAGCAGCTCGATTTTCTTACCGGACAGCCCCGCATCCACCAGTACCTTATGCTGGGGTGTCTCGATGTAAGTCACGTTCCCCGTCGAACTGCTGGCGAGCGGACTGACCCGAAAATAATCCATACCTGGTAAATTACCCAAAATGCTCGCTCCTCATACGCATGATTTCTGCCCTAAGCTTACCATGATTCTGGCCCAGCGCCTATGTTACGAACTGCTGCTGGTGGTGGCACTGGTGGTGTCGCTGCTGGTACTCTTCAAGACGGCGCCGGTGAAGGCGTTGACCCGCTTGATGGTGACGACCTTGCTGTTGCGGTTCTCGACGCCGACGTACCAAACGGGGATGTAAATCGTGCTGCCCTTGGCGTCCAGCAGCCAGCCATACGCCAGCTTCTGCCAAAGAATGCGGGAGTTGGCCGGGATCTCACTGTACGTGTACAGCAGCATGACGGCTTCCTGGGCGCTCTTGGTCTGGTCCATTTCTTGCAGCTTCAGGAGCCGGTTGATGTAGGTCTGGGTATAACCGGTGACCCAGCCGTTGCGCACCTGGAAGACCAGCTGACCGTGACTGTCCATCAGCAGCTGGCCGTCCACCTTCTGGGCGTAGACCGCCCGGGTGGTGTCAGAAACTTCGGGGACGTACTGGTACTGGTCGGCGAAGAGCACGTTGCCGCTGGTCTTCATCCAATCGTGAATGACACTGGTCCGGTTCTTCGTGGTCACCCGGAAGGGATCGTTGAGCTTGCTGATGAGGGTCATCTGGGCAGCGTCCAGGGAGACGGTCTGGCCGATGAGCTTGTGGTAGTTCTGCTGGAGCGCACTGTTAGGCTGACTGGCCAGGTAATAGCCGCTGCCCCGCTTGGTGGACAGCTTATTGACACTGATATTATCCTCCTGCATCTCCCGTACGAAGCTGGTGGGCGTTGTACTGCTGGTGGTGCGGGAACTGACCGGCGTCAAGTTCGACTTGAAGGAGAAGAACAGGAAGATGTCCAAGGCGATGAACACGATGAGAAAGATGCCCTCGATTTTGCGGAAGTCCATTTATCTCACCCCCATGTTGTTGGCGTCGCTGGTGTCCGCACTGTTCAGCGGATCGTTGGCCTGGGCGGAACCGGCGGGTGCACCGGTGGTCTGACCGGTCTCGGACACCGTGTCCGGGTCGGTCTTCAGCCACGTGGCCAGCGACTGCCACTGGCCAGCGTAACGGACATAATACGTGGGCAAGAGATCGACGACCTGATCGGTTTCTTTATCCATCTGCCAGCGGTAGCCCAACTGGATGCGTTCGATGCGCTTTTGCTTGAAGCCGCGCTGAACCATCTGGGTGATGACCTGGTCGGTGGGCATAATCGTGGCCGCAGCCTGATCGGACGGGACCGGCACCTGCAGGTTGGAATTGGCAAAGCTGGCCTCGAGCAGGCCGGTGGAATCGCCCGGTGTGATCTGGACCGCCCCGCGGGTAGTCTGCTGGAAGACCGGGAAGCCCTCGACGTAGTTGCGGAACGAGACGGTATCGGTGTTGTCATCGTACCCGAAGTAACGGATATTGCGCAGCGGAATGCCGCTGCTCTTGAGCGTCTCGAAGCTGTTTTCCAGCTTGCGGGTCATGGATTTGGCTTCTTTTCGGCCATAGCTCTGGTAGGTGACCAGGTGACCGGTCTTGGGCACGATCAATTTCTGACTGCCGGACACGTACTGGGTGGCGTCGCCGGCGGACTTCGATTCAATGTTGCTGGTCTCGGCCTGACTCATCAGGTTGTTCACGAACTCGTTATCCGGTGTGTAAGAAACCAGGTAACTGTAAGGATTCATCGTGAAGGACTTGGTGAAGAACAGCTGGATAGCGTCATTCAGCACCACGTACTTGCACTGGGCGGTGAAGTCGGCGTCCCGCACCAGCCGGGTCAGCGCGGTGTATTCGCCCTTCATCGTGGCCGTGCGGACCATGCGGGTGCTGTCGTTGAGAAAAGCGACTTGCAGCTGATTACCCTTGGGCGTGAAGATCAGCCGGTCAAAGGCAAAATCCGTGTCGGCCAGTTTGCTGGACTGTTTGAACGTATCGGTAAAGAGCCGCCACGTGATGCGGTCGGGGTAGATCATCATGATGCTGTTCTTCTGATTCAGCCGGTCGGCGTAATCCTTGGCACTCAGCTTGCGGCCAGCGCCAACGGCGTTGAGATCCCCCTTGGCCAGGCGTTTTTGCAAGTTGGCCATGAGGTTGTTCTTCCGGTTATAGACGAGTTTCTCCGCGACATCGTCGTGGTAGACGACCCGAATCGGCAGATAGACGTCACCCAGACTCTGGACGGTACTATTCTGCACCGTGCTGGTGTTGTCGCCGACCACGTCTTGGCTCGGCTGATTGAAGAGCGTGTTGTGGGCCATGATCATGTAGGTCAGCACGAAGCTGATACCGACGGCGATGATCAGGGCGATCCGCAACGCAATACTAGACAGTCTCGTCATCCCAGTCACCTCCTGGATCATAGGCTTCGTACGGCAGAGAAATGTAGAAAGTGGACCCCTTTCCTTCGGTACTGTTCACCCAAATACGACCGCGGTGGGCCTCGACAATCTCCTTCGAAATCGCCAGCCCCAAACCGGTGCCGCCCTGCTGGCGGGAACGGGCCTTGTCCACCCGGTAGAAGCGGTCAAAGACCTTGGCCAAGTCCGCCCGGGGAATACCCAAGCCTTGGTCGGCAATGCTGATCAGCACATGCTCCCGGGAACGGAACAAACGCACGGTAATCGTGCCGCCATCCGGTGAATACTTGATGGCGTTGTTCATCAGGTTGTCGATGACCTGGGTCATCTTGTCGGTGTCGATCTCCTGCCAAATATCCTGGGACGTAAAGTCCCGCTTGATCACGTAATGCTTTTTCGGGGCACCGGATTCGGCGGCGTTTTCTTCATCGGAATGGATCATCATATCGAAGCGGTTGATGATGTAAGCCAAGAACTCATTCAGGTTGACGTACTCCAGATTCAGCTTGGCGGTGCCCCGGTCGATCCGGGAAAGGCTGAGCAGGTCGTTGATCATGCGAATCATCCGGTCGGTCTCATCCGCGGTGACCTTCAGGAACTTCGGCGCAATCTTCGGATCCTTCCAGGCCCCATCGTTCAATGCTTCAATGTAGCTGCGCAGGCTGGTGAGCGGGGTCCGCAATTCGTGGGACACGTTGGAGACGAACTGCTGCTGCTCGCGCTCGTTCTTTTCTTGCTCGGTTACGTCGTGGAGCACGCAGACCAGGCCGCTGATGAAGCCGGTCTCCCGCTGGATCAGGGAGAAATACGCGTGCAGGATCAGGTCTTTATCGCCCTTATCGGACATATCCAGGATGATCTCCTGCTGCTTCTCCAGCAAGTCGCGCAGTGTGTAGTCCTCGCTGATGCCAAGGACGTCCAGGATGGAGCGGCCAATGGTGTCTTCCTCCGACTTATCCAGATAATCCTGGGCGGTGTCGTTAATGATCACCACGTTGCCCCGGCGGTCAGTGGCCAGCACCCCGTCGGTCATATAGCTGAGGACAGAGTCCAAGCGCCGGCGCTCGGCTTCCGAGGCTTCCTGAGCTTCCTCCACCCGGACAGACAGGTTGTTGACGGCGACGGCCAGCTGGCCCAGCTCGTCGTTCCCGTAGATCCGCACTTGGCCGGAGTAATCGCCCCGGGCCATGCGGATGGCCTGCTTCTTCATGTCATCGATGGGCTTGGTTATTGCCCGGGAAATAAGAATGGCGATCACCGTACCCAGCACCCCGGCCGTTAATGACGCCGCCAGGAAGATCTGGACGATTTTTTGAATGCCGGCGAAGACATCCTCCATATTGGCGCGCACGTAAACGACCCCCACCGTGGCGTTGCTTTCAGCGGTGGGGTTAGAGAGAGGCGTGATGGCGATATAGAAGCTGCGATTGCGGGCATCGTAAGTGATTTTCTCCAGCTTGCGGTTCTGGTAGATACCGGTCTTGACCTCTGGTACAGTGGACCGATGACCGACGGCGTCTTGGTCGTTGACGTTACTGGTCCCGCGAATGACCCCGCGGTTGTCCACGACCTGAATTTCAGAAATGTTGTTGTTATTGACGTTGCCCAAAACGTCTTTGATCGTCTGGTTGGCCTGGGTGGCGTTCTTATCCACCAGGGCCGTCGATAGCTGGTTGGTCACATAGCCCTGGAGCTGAATCGAATCTTCAAAGGATTGAACATTTTGTTCTTCCAACTGGCCGACAAAATAAGCCCCGATTACTTCCAGTGTCACGATCAGCAGGAGGACGAAAACCAGGGCGATCTTAAAATGAATTGATTGAAATAACTTGATCCGTTTATTCATGCGCTCAGCGCCGCCTTAGCGGACATTACTCGTCGCCTGGCCGACGGAGAAAATAGCCGACCCCGCGGCGGGTGACCAGCCACTCCGGCTTGCTGGGATTGTCTTCGATTTTCTCCCGCAACCGGCGGACCGTGACGTCCACGGTGCGCACGTCGCCGAAGTAGTCGTAACCCCAGACCGTCTGCAGGAGATGTTCCCGGGTCATCACCTGACCCAGATGCTGGGCTAAGTAATAGAGGAGTTCGAACTCACGGTGGGTGAGCTCAATCTTTTCTCCCCGCTTCTTCGCAATATAGGCGTCCGGCAGGATCTGCAGGTCGCCCACGGTAATCTCTTGGGGACTGTCCGCGTCGGCTTCTTGGGCGGTGTTGGTGGCGTCCATCCGGCGCAAGTTGGCCTTCACCCGGGCAATCAGCTCCCGGTTGGAGAAAGGCTTGGTGACGTAGTCGTCGGCGCCCAGCTCCAGGCCCAAGACCTTATCGATCTCGGAGTCCTTCGCCGTCAGCATAATGATCGGTGTATCCCGGTCCTTGCGTACCTGGCGGGCAACTTCCAACCCATCGATCTTCGGCAGCATCAGGTCCAAGAGAATCAGGTCCGGCTCGTAACTTTTCACCTTCGCCAAGGCCTCTTCACCATCTGCGGCCGTGTCCACATCGTACCCTTCCTGGGTCAGGTTGAACTTGAGAATATCAGAAATCGGTTTTTCATCGTCTACTACGAGAATTTTTTTAGCCATGCGAAAACGTTACCCCCTAAAGGTATTCAGGTGCATGCAATGGTCACTGCTTCAATTATAACAATTTCCCCGTACATTACAAAAGGACAAGGGCGCTGGCGGGGCGCGCCTTTGGGGGGCAGGGGCGATTGGGAGCCGCGGATTAATAGAAACTGCGCTGGAACGAATAACACGTCTGTTGTTTTGACGGGACAGTAAGAGACCCGGGAAAGGGGGTGCTGAGATTTTTAGAAAAAAGGGTTGCGTTGGGGGCTTTTTACGTGCTATAGTATTTAAGTCGTTGAGAGCGACGAAGCATTTTTATGGGTGGCTAGCTCAGCTGGCAGAGCAACGGACTCTTAATCCGTGGGTCCAGGGTTCGATCCCCTGGCCACCCACTCAGGCAATACAAAAAAGCACCATACCGATTGCGTATCGATATGGTGCTTTTTTTGTATGTCTGCCAATTCACTTCGGTCATTCAGTAGTGCACGATGCAGCTGCTGATACGGCAGTCAGGTGCGTACACTCAATCCGTGAAAGCGGCGCTGCCGGCGCATATTTCCCGGGAAATATGCTGGCCAAAAGAGAATGCTTTAAATATCACAAGCCAGAACTGAGGCGGTATAATGATGGCAAATGAGCTGGAGGTGTTGCGCATGGTCAGTCAATTTCTGGCATACATCATCTATATCGGGCTGCCGCTCCTGCTGCTGGCCTATCCGTTCCTGAGCAAGCGGGTTACCACTGTTGCCGTCCTCAAGGCCGCCACGATTTTGCTCATGGCGGTGGGGGCCGCGGTGGTTTGTGCCATCGCCGGGCCTATGGTCGGTTTCTACAGTGCCGGCAGCGTGGCCTTGATTGCCCTGGGGGCCCTGGCCTGGGCGCTGCTGCAGCGGTTCCGCGTGGAGGCGGTCCTTTTTTCGTGCCGCTATTCAGGCCTGTTTCAAATAGGCTTTGATCGCCGTCATTTCCTCATCGGTGGGAATCTCCCGATTTTGGAGCAGCGCCTGGAGCCGCTCCAGGGACATCCCCACTGTCTTGGCGACGGTGGGCAGACTGGCCTGGGCTTGGTGCAGACCGGTTTGGAACTCAGCGAACGCGACCAGGTCGTCCAGGTCGCCGTCGCTTACGACTTTGCTGTCGTAATGCTTGTATTCGATGAAGTCCCGCAGTGAATCCTTCGACAATAGCGCCCCCAGGCCCATGGCAAAGGTGCGGATTTGGCGCATGATGAAATCCTTATCCTCGTTGTCCATCGCTCAGCCGCCTTTCTTCTTCTCTCTTATTGTACCAATCGATAATAATACTTGCGAACAAAAAGGGGCCTGCTATGCTGGAAGTGGTACCAAAAATAGTGGGGAAGATGAGCATCATGGCGTATGCACCAGGACAAATTGCATTACGGGAGGACCCGCTGGGCCGGGTCAACAAGAGCACCAAGGTGATTATTCAGGATGTCTTAGGACCGGACAAGTACGCGGTCATCCGTTACCGGAACCCGCTGGCGGCCCCGCTGCTGGCGACGGCGGACGAGCTGACGTTTGCCGGCGGCGACAACACCTATACCGCTGCCGTGATCTACCTGCTGAACGATCCGCTGCTGGATGATACCCTGGCCGCCTGGCAGGATGGGGATCAAGAAGTGTCAGCAGCGGCCCTGCCGCCGACGTGCATGCGGCTGTTAACGCTGCGGCCGCGTTTGCGCACGCGCATGACGCTGGCCACCGGCACGCTGGCCGTGCTGGCGTTGCTCTTCGCCTACTGCGTCTATTTCTACAGCCGCCTGAACGTGGTCAGTGTCACCTTCTCCCACGTCTCCCGGCTGCTCTTGGCGCTGGCCTTTCTCATACTGGCTGCGGTGCTGATCACGGCTCTGACCAAAGATCACGACCGGCTGATGCGGGTCAACGCCGTCGGCCACACCCTGTACAGCCGGCTGGCAGCCAGCGACCCCCACGACTACGTGGGCAATCCCTTCCGGGCCGTCTTTTCTCCCCTGGATGGCGACGAGATCAAGGCCTTGATCAAAAAGCTGCGGCTGGACCCGGACGCGCTGACCGATGCGGCGACGGCGGAAGAAAGGCGCACTGCCGACCGGTCCTTCTGGTCCCTGCTGGCCGACCGGCTGCTGGTGCTGCTCGTCTCTGCCGGCGGGGTGTTCGTCGCTGTGACGACCTTGTGGACGGTGGACCTGCGCCAGCTGCTGCTGATCCTGGCGGCCGCGGCGGTCATCGACATTCTGCCCACAGTGGCCACGGGCTTCTGGCTGGTGCGGTTCGCCTGGGCGGCGCGGCACCTTTCTTCCCCCAAAACGTTCTAACAGAATAGGAGTGCGGAGCATATGACAATCACATTGATTACCGGTGCCGATAAGGGCATCGGCTTCGAGACGGCGCGGGAATTAGGCCAGCAAGGGCAGCATATCTTGGTCGGTGCCCGGGACCGGACCCGCGGGCAGGCCGCCGTGGACCGCCTGCGGGCTGACGGCTGCACGGCGGACCTGGTGCTTCTGGATGTAACGAAGGACGACACGATCACCGCCGCCGCCGAGCAGATCAGCCGCGATTACGGCGCGCTGACTATTCTCATCAATAATGCCGGCGTGGCCTTCGACCGCCACCAGCCGGCCAGCACCATGCCGGTGAGCACCATGCGCCAGGACTTCGACGTGAACTTCTTCGGCCTGGTCGCCGTGACTCAGGCCATGATCCCGTTATTGAAGAAAGGCACCCCGGCTCGAATCATCAACGTCTCCAGCAACATGGGCTCGCTGACGCTGGCCAGCGACCCGACCAGCCGCTACTACGGCGTCAGTTCGCTGGGCTACCAAGCCTCGAAGGCGGCCGCCAACTTCGCCACCGTCTGCTTCAGCAAGGAACTGGCTGCGGCCGGCATCACGGTGAACGCCATTAATCCAGGATATACCGATACAGAATTCGGCGGCAGCCGCGGCGGGGAGCAAACCGTCGCCGAGGGGGCCGCTCAAATCGTCAAAGCGGCGACGGCTGCCAACTTTGGCACGGGCACCTTCACCGAAACGGCGGGCAAGCTGCCCTGGTAAGCCCGTTCTCGGCCTTACGCGGCGGCTTGGTGGCGCCGCCAGCGCAGCCACCCAATGGACGCTAAAACCATGCCGGCGAGAATAAAGAGGAGTGCAAAGTCGATGACTGTGCCCCGCTGCGTCCCCGCCCGGCTAGTCGTCGTCAGACTGACCGCAGCGACCACCGCCGTCAGCAGACTCATACTTAAGGAACCGGCATATTGCTGGGTCATGCTGAACAATGAATTCTGGTCCGCTTTTTGGCGGCCGTGCACCTGAACGCTGGCGTCGGTGATGGCCGTACTGAACCCGGCGTTGAAGCCGATTCGCACCAGACTGTACAGCACCACGATCAGCACCAGATCCAGCCGGCCGGCCAGCGCCCAGAACAGCGCCGTCCCGGCGACAATCAGGCACCCGCTGAGCATTAACGGCCCAGCGGGTCCTTTTTGGTCATAGACTTTCCCGGCCAGTGGGCTGGTGATCGTCCCCAGCAGCGACCCCGGCAGCAGCATCAGCCCGGCCGTCATCGCCGAGTACCCCAACACGGTCTGGGCGTAGATGGGGAGTAAGTAAGAAAGCCCAATATTGATGAACTGCAGGCCAAAATAAGTAAACAGCCGGAACCGCAAGACGGGCAGCCGCAAAATCGTGTAGTCGATCAGCCGCCGCCGACCCCGCTGGGCGTACACCGTCATCGCCAGGATGAGCACCGCGGCAGCGGCGAGGCTGAGCCAAAATTGGCGGCTCCCCCACCCGTGCAAGCCGGCTTCGTTCAACGCCCAAATCACGCTGGTGAGCACAACGGCTAATAGCGCCGCGCCGGGGCCGTCGAACCGGTGGCCGGCAGTCCCCGGGGCCGCGCCGTGGATACTGAAAAAGCCGCTCACCCCAACCACGGCGATGACCGGCAGTACGCCGATAAAAATCGCCCGCCAGGACCACAGACTGGTCAAGACCCCGCCGTAGGTCGGCCCCAACGCGGGGGCAAAGGAAATGATGACCGCGGCTAGACCGCTGTATAGCCCGAGCCGATCGCCCGGGATCCGAGTGAAGATCAGCTGGAACATCAGCGGCGTCGACAGGCCGGTGGCCACGGCCTGGGCCAGCCGGCCCAAGAACAGCACCGGAAAGCTGTGGGCGGCCAGGCACAACAGAGTCCCCCCGACACACAGGAGGGCCGCCGCCGTGAAAATCTGGTGCGGCGGGAACCGCTTGAGGACGTAAGCAGTGGTGCTCATGACGATGGTGACCAGCAGCAGGTAGCCGGTCGCCAGCCACTGGACGGTGGCCAGGCTGACGTGCAGTTCTCTAATGAGCGTAGGGAAGGTCACGTTCATCGCGGTCTCGATGAGGATGCCGATGAAGGAGAGCAGACCCACCGACACAATACTGATTTTGGTTTGGGTAGAAACGGTACGGGGTGTCACATTTTCACGCTTTCTCGTTGGTCCGGGCATAGACTTGGAGCACTTTCAGAAACGTCGCCGCGTCCTGGGGGCCCACCTGGTCGATTAGGCGGGCGATACGTTGCGTTCGAGCCGCGGTCAACGCAGCCAGATGGGCGGCCCCAGCGGCGGTCAGCTGGACCAGTGTACGGCGGTGGTCCGCCGGGTCTGGCGTACGCGTCACCCAGCCATGGGCCGCCAAGTCCTTGAGCAGCAAAGCCACCCGGGGGGTCGTCAGGCCCATGATCTGGCCGATCTCGCCGGCGCTGAGAACAGTGGCGTGCTGCTGCACCAGGGCCAATAAATAATCCCGCCGATGCAGGCGGGGGTCGTCATTTTGGGCAAAACGCAAAGTATCCAAAGTTTTCTGCAAGGCGGCGTTGATGTCCTGCGAATTCATGGGGTAATCTTCTTTCTGGTTAATATCTAATAGCCGTTAGCTATTATGCCACAAGAAAGGGCCGGTCGCAAAGCCGACTCTGGATTTTTTCCTTAATCCTCGCCATGTTGCTTCCCCCCACGACATGGTCCGCTTGGCGGTCCGATTCATTTTCCGGGATGTTTTTTTATACATTCCGGCAGAAGAATATTGCCCGGCCAAGGGCGGCCGATTCCGCGCACTTGACCAGTAAAAAACGGCACTTAGTGAAATCAGAGGCTTGGGCGGCAGCGTATCAATTTTCTTTCGCCGACTGTCATTTTCAGAAATTGTAAATGTTCGGTCTAGACCGTATTAGCATTAATAATACAGACGAAATACCTTTATTCGCACTGATTTTCAGTAATATCACAAACAGTCAGCCCCACCTTTTTGAAAATGGCCCACCAAAATTCCATCCTGTCCCAATTTCTTTACACCGGATTCCGGCCCTGCTACCTTTAAGCATGTGGGAAATGTCACGAGCCGAACACAGAAAGGAAGCGTCTTATGCCCACTACTCTCGTCACCGGCGGGGCCGGTTTTATTGGCTCCCACCTTGTCCAGCACTTGTTATTTAATGGCCACCGGGTGATCGTTTTAGACGATCTCTCCATGGGCCGGGCAGAGAATCTGCCCCGCTCGCCGCGCCTGCGTTTTGTGTATGGTTCCATCACCAACACCCCGTTGCTGGCCGCTCTGCTGACCAGCGAACGGCCGGATTATATTTATCACCTCGCAGCGATCGCCAGCGTGGCCCACTCAATCGCCGCCCCCGCGGCCTGCCACTTGGTTAATTATTCGGCCGTGGTGCACCTGCTGCAGCTCATTCGCGATGAGCAGCTGCCCCTGCGCAAGCTTGTGTTTGCCTCTTCGGCAGCCGTCTACGGCAGTGCCCCTGCGCTGCCGAAAACCGAAGACCTCCCCGTCTCTCCAGAATCCCCCTACGCCATCGATAAATATGCCAGCGAACGCATGGTGCTGGCCTTCGGCGCGCTCCACGACATTCCCACCGTGGCGGCCCGTTTCTTCAACGTTTACGGTCCCCGGCAAAATCCCCGGTCCCCATATTCCGGGGTCCTCTCCAAGCTGACCGCAGCCCTGCAGACTGGGCAGCCGTTCACCTGTCTGGGCGACGGCGAACAGACTCGGGACTTTGTCTACGTTGCCGATGTCGTGGCCGCCCTCGTCCGGCTCGGCGAGGATCCGGCCGTCACGAACGCCGTCTTCAACGTCGGCACCGGGCAGGCCAGCAGTTTGAACGACGTGATTCGCCTGCTGGAAACGATCAGCCGCCGCCGCCTGAGGCGGCGCCAAGCGGCCGCCCGCCCGGGGGACATCAAGCATTCCCGGGCCAGCAGCGACCGGCTGCAGGCCTTGGGCTGGCGGCCGCAGTATGCGCTGCCCGCCGGCCTCAGTGCCTACTGGACCGCGCTGGCCGCGACCCCATGAAGACCTTAAGGAGGCTGCTGTTTATGACGTTTTGTGCCAGTTTTCTCACCGCCGCCGGGTGCGGGGCGCCGTCCCCCCGCGCATTCAAAATCTATTACGGCGACGCCACCCCGGCGGCCGTCGCCGCCCTGCAGCATTATCCCCTGGTGATCATCGAACCGGGCGGCTGGCCGGCCAAGCAGGTTCAGCGGCTGCGGGCCGCCGGCGTCCAAGTCTTCGGGTACGTGAACGTGTTAGAAATGGCCCCGGAATACCGCCTGCCGCCCAGTGCCCAGCTGCGTCTCAAAGGCCGGCCGGTGGCCGTTCCCCAGTGGGGCACCACGTTGATGGATCTGCGCCAGCCGGCCGTCCAAGCAGCCCTGGCGGCAAAGATCCAGCGCATCGCTGCCCACCGCTACACCGGCGTCATGCTGGATACCGTGGGCGACATCGATGACTACCTGACCGGCCACCCCCGGGTGCAGACCGACCTGCGCCGCACCCTGGCCGATTGGCTCCAGCACCAGCAGCACCGCCACCCGAAACTAGCCTGGCTCCAGAACTGGGGCTTTCTCACCTACCAGCAAGCGACCCGGGGACTCGTGGACGGCATTCTCTGGGAAGACTTCAGCGCCCCGAAAATTGCGGCTGATGCCTGGTCCCAGCGCTGGCTGGACTACTTCGACCGCACGCAAACACCGGTCTACGTCGTCTGCCCGGACATTGCCAGCCTCTATTACGCTCAAGAATTGGGCTTGCACCACGCCCGCAACGCCGATGATCATTACGACCAACTCACTAAGGAGTGACCTACAATGCCCATCACCCAGCAAAAATCGCTTTGGCTGAAACTGCTGGAGCCCCTCGCCGCCGTTACCGCCTTGACGGCCCTGCTAGCCTTGACTGCCTTCGTCCCCGCCGCCTTCGAACCAACCTTGGGCCTGGTGGTGACCGCGCTCTTCGCCGCCTACTACGGCCTCGGCGTTGGTCTCTATACCGCCGCCCTGGTCCTCATCGCCCAGTGCGTGCTCCACGGTCCCCTGCGCGGCGGCGATATTCTCAGCCAGCTGTGGACCATGCCCCAGCTCTTGGCCTGGAGCACCATGTTTCTTCTCGCCATCCTGCTGGGCAACCTCACGACGGCCCGGCGGGAGCGCTACGACGATCTCGCCTTTGCCAACCAGGAACTGCACGCCGCCCAAGCGGAGCTGGACCATACGCTAACGGTGGTCACCGCCAGCAAGGACGCGCTCAAGGAGAAGCTGTTGGCCACGGACAACCAGACCAGCGTCCTCTTCGACATCTTCCGCGTCGTCGACCGGGTTGCCCCTGAATTCGTCCCGGCGACGGTCGTGCGGATGTTAGAAAAGCACCTCGGTGCCCGCCAAGTGGCCATCTATGAATATCGCAGCGATGGCCTCAGTGTGGTGGCCGCCAGCAAGCACGGCGTCCGCGATATCCCGCTGATGCAGTGCCCGCCCGTGATCCGCCAAGCGTTCAGCGCGGACAGCCCGGTCTTTCGCGGCCCGGCTGACCCGCTGGACGCCCCCACCCTGGTCAGTGCCGTCCACGTCGAGGGCCAGCTGGCCTATCTGATCACCGTGGATGACGTGGTTTTCGATCAGCTGACGACCCAAAACTACATCCTCTTCAGCTGGTTCACCCGCATCCTGGGCACCCGCATGGAGACTGCCCAGCTCTGGGAAGCCGGCTATCCCACCCCAGTGGATGACGCCGTCGCCGCTTTAGTCGTCAATGGAAAGTGAGGAAGCCCCATGATATTGATCCTGCTCTGCTGTGCCGGCTACCTGCTGGCCGCCTGGCTGCTGCTCTATGTGATCCGCCCGGCCCCCGGGCGCCATCTCGGGCTGCTGGCCAGTCTGCTCTTTCCGCCCCTGGGCCTGGTCTGGGCGCTCTGGCAGCGCCTGCGTTATACACCGGTGACCGCCGTCCCCTGGCTGGCCGAACACCGGGAAGCCATTTTTGAACCCGTGGCCAACCACAGTGAAGTCCGCCGCCAGGCCCGGGCCGACGCCCAAGCCGAGGCCCTCGCCCCCGAATTAGCGGTACCGCGGCCGGGCGGTCACCAGCATGTGATCGTGGCCTTGAACCAGCACCGCCTGCCCCACAGCGGCCGGCTGCTGGCGCAAGCCCTGGCGTCGCCCCACACGGATACCGTGCACTACGCCGCCACCACCTGGCTGGCCCAGCGCCAAGTGTTGCAGGCGGCCGTGCACGACGCCGCGGCAGCCTACACCGCTGGTCCGGCCGTCCGGACAGGTCAGGTCTGGCTCAACGCCTATGCCGCCCTATTGGCCAGCGACCTGCTCAACACCCACGAACAGACCCGCCTCCGTCAAGAGGAACAGGCCGCGAGTGCCCAGGTGCTGCAGGACTTTCCCCAGCATGCCGAGTTCTGGCTGACGGCGATCCACAACGCCCTGACCCAGGGTGACTATCCCCGGGCCGACCGGCTCCTGACCGCCGCCGAACAGCACGGCCACCGCGGCGGCCGCTTTCGCTTTGCCCGGCTGGAACGGGCTTACCGGGCTCAGCAATGGCCGGCAGTCCACGCCCAGCTGGCGCGATTCACCAGCCGGGACCAAGCGGCCCTGTTGCCTGCCGAACACACTGCCCTCGCGATGATTGGAGGTCATCCTGTTGAAGTTCACTAATTATTGGCTGCCCGCGGTGATTGCCGGGGTGGCGGCCCTGCTCCTCGGCGGCATCGTCCTGCTGCGCAGCGACACCCTCCACCACCGGGTCTTTCCCGTGCAAGCCAGCCAGACCGGCACGACACTGCGGACCACGGCGGCGGCCCCGACGCTTCAGGAAGAAAACCGCCTGATCTTCGTCCAGTCCGCCGATCCGGATGAACAAGCCTTGATCCAGTCCACCAGCCAAGCTCTGCGCTACGCCAAGGTGCCCTATGCGACCATCGACCCGGACCGGCTGGCCAGCGTAACGGCGGGCGAACGCACCGTACTGCTGGTGGCGGCCACCGACTTGACCCCGCTGGCCGGGTCCCTGCAGACCTATATCGCCCAGGGCGGCCGAGTCGTTTTCTTGCAGCGGACAGCGGAGCGGCCCGCCTTTCTTAACCGCATCCTAGGCGTCAAAGCCAGCGGGCCAGACCGCCGGGCGACGGGGCTGGTCTTCAATCAGACACTGTTCCCCGGTTATCCCGACATAGCGCAAGACGATTCGGACGCCTTCACCCACGAGAGTGCCGGGCTGCAATTAACCCGCGGGACCAAGGTCCTGCTCAGCAGCCAAGAGAAAGTCCCCCTGCTCATTGAAGCCGCCAACGGCCGGGTGCAGTATTGGAATACCCACTTTCTCCACGACAAACTGGCCCGGGGGCTCTTCTTACACAGCGTCGGCCGGCTGCTGCCGCAGTTCGTCACCGCTCAAGCCGGGGTGCAGGTGATGCATATCGACGACTTCCCCGCACCGGTCCCCCACCAGACGACCACGGTGGCGGACGCTAGCGGCACGCCGATGAGTATCCGCACGTTCTATGAGGAACACTGGTGGCCGGACATGGTGCGCATTGCCAGAAAATACAATCTAAAATACACTGGGGCTTTGATCGGCACGTATACCAATGACACTGCCGGCCGCACCATTGACCTGTACCAGACGATGCGCAAGACGGGCCAGAAATTCACTCGGGCCATGCATCATCTGGGCGGTGAACTGAGCCTGCACGGTTATAACCACCAGCCGCTCTTACTGGCCAGCGACCCGGCGGACGTCACTCTCAAATACCGGCCCTGGCCCAGCGCTGCCGCAATGCAGCCGGGACTGGCGGCGGTGGGCCGGTTGGCCAAGACCCTGGCGCCTAACGACACCCTGACCACCTATGTGCCGCCGTCCAACCTGCTCAGCAGCACCGGCGTGACCGCCGTGCGTACAGCCTTCCCCCGCCTGGACACGATCGCGGCGCTGTATTACGGCGATACCACCGACAGCCGCTACGTCACAGAGTACGGACCTAATGCGACCGCCCCGAACCTGCTCAACTTCCCGCGCAGCGCCTCGGGCTACCTGCTTGCACCCATGACCCAGTACCACATTGCCGAAGTAGCCAGCACACTGGGCGTCGTCTCCCACTTCATCCACCCCGATGACGTCTTCGATGAAGCCCGCAACAGCGGTCAGAACTGGGCCGACCTGGCCCGGGGATACGAAAAAATGGCGGCCCACATTGCCCGCACTTACCCCCAAATCACCCCGCTGACCCAGCACAGTGCCAGCGCCGCCCTGCGCCAGTATCTTCAGGGCCGCCTAGACGTACGTTACGGCCGCAATCGGATCCAGCTGCTCAGCCGGGATCTGCCCCACCTGAGCAGTGCCGTTGTCCGGCTGACCCCGGGCCAGACCCTGCGCCGCTCGCCAGCGGCCCACATCACGCGGCTGGCTGCCGGTCTCTACAGCGTCCAACCCCGGCAGGCCAATGTTACCCTCACGATTGAAAGAGGTGTCTCCCAATGAAGATCGCCATGATCGCCGAAGGCTGCTACCCCTACGTCACCGGCGGGGTCGCCAGCTGGATCCACCAACTGATGGCGGCCATTCCCGCCCACGATTTCACCGTCCTAGCCGTCACGGCGGACGACACGCCGCCAGCGAGCCGGTTTCCGCCCCTGGCGAACCTCTCTGCGGTGGTAAATTTCTCCCTGACGTGCCGGTCTGTCCAGAAACGGCCGGTGCGGCTGCAAGCGGCCGACCGGGACTTGATCAGCCAGTGGCTGACCTTCACCGACCCTGTGCCGGCAGCCCTTGATTTATTCGCCGACCCGACCCGGCTGGGGGATGCCGATACGTTCCTGGCCAGTCCGGTATTCTATGATCTGATCACCGCCCGCTATCAAGCCGACCGGCAAAGCGTGGATTTCTTAGCGTATTACTGGTCCTGGCGGAACCTGCTGACACCGGTCCTGCACCTGCTGCAGCAGCCCCTGCCCGACCGCTACGATACGGTTCACGCCACGGCCACGGGGTACGGCGGCCTGCTCGCCGCCCGGGTCAAACGGGCCACCGGCGCGCGGATGATCATCACCGAACACGGCATCTACGCCCGGGAGCGGGAGGAAGACATTCTCCAAGCCGACTGGCTCGGGGCAGCCTTCAAGCCCCAGTGAATCGCCTTCTTCCATTACCTGGCCCGCACCGCTTACGCCTGTGCCGATGAGGTGGTGACCCTTTCCGCCCGCAACCAGCAGCACCAGTTGGCGGCGGGGGCCGCCCCCGACCGGCTGGCCGTCATTCCCAACGGCGTGGCTGGCGCGGACTATGCGGCACTGCCCCGCCACCGCTTTTCTCCCCAAGCACTGCAGATTGGGGCGATCGTCCGGCTGACGCCGATCAAGGACATCGTCACCTTGATCCACGCCTGCGACTATCTGCGGCAGGCTGGCGTGCCGTTCCATTGCACCGTGATGGGGCCGGCGGACGAGGACCCGGCCTATGCCCGCCGTTGCCGGGAGCTGATTGCCGCCCTGGACTTGGCCGAACACATCACGCTGACCGGCAAGGTGGCCGTGGCCGATTACCTGCCCCGCCTGGACGTGCTGGTGCTGACCAGTATCTCCGAGAGCCAGCCCCTGGCGATGCTCGAAGGGATGGCCGCCGGCATTCCCTGGGTGACCACCAATGTTGGCGACTGTCAGGAACTGCTCACCGGTCCTGGCGACGATGACGGTCGCGCCGGCTTCGTCGTCCGGCCCATCGCACCGGACCAGATTGCCGACAAGTTGGCCTGGTTCTACCGCCATCCAGACGCCCTGGCGACGATGGGTGCCGCCGGGGCGCGCCGCGTTCTGGCCCGCTACCAGCTGACCCACATGGTCGCCGCTTATACCGCCCTGTATGCGTCAGCATAAGACAGAAAGAAAAGGAGGAATCATCATGGCCGGAGTTACGACTCGCCTGCGCCGTTTATTTACCCCTGAGTTCCTCAGCCGGCGGGTACTCGCCTATGGCTACGCCCTGCTCGCCAGTGCCGGCAGCTGGCTGGCCGTCTTAGCCAGTATGCTGCTCATCCGCACCTGGCTGCTGCACAACGCCTGGATCACGGTGGCCAACGCCGACGCTTTCAGCATTGGCACCGCCTACTGCTTTATCTTTGGCCAGCTGCTGTTCTCCCCCGGCCAGTTCGTCATCGCCCGCTTCGTCGCCGACGAGCTCTACGCCCAGCGCGCCGACCGGCTCTTGCCGGGGGCCTGCGGCTGGCTGACGGTCCAAGCCGGAGCCAGCAGCCTGTTGTGGGCCGGCTACATGCTCCTACAGCGCCCGCCGCTGGCGCTGGGCCTGGTCCTGGGGGCCGGGCTGCTGGCCGCCAACGCCCTGTTCACCCTGCAGTTGCTCGTTCAACAGACCGGCAAGCGCAACACGGGTATCTGGTGGCTGGCCGGCGGCTGCGGTTTGGCCGTGCTCGCCGCCGGTATCTGTGCCAGCCAGCACTGGTGGCTGCCGGGCACCCACGGTGTCACGGTCACGCTGCTGGGGATCATGGTGACCGGCCTGGTCATCGCCGACCTGGGCACGCTCAGTACCCTCCTGCACCACTTACCCCTAGGTCGGCGGATGGATTGGTGGGCGTGGCGGGAACACTTCCGCCGCCACCCCGCCCTGGCCGCCGGCGGTCTGGGCTATGCCCTGGGCCTGTGGGGCAGCAACATCCTCTACTGGGCAACGGCCGGGACCGTCGTGAGCGGCGCCTTTTGGACCAACCGCATTTACGACACCAGCACCTTCTGGGCTTACCTGATCATCGCGCCCATCTACCCGTTACTGTTCCTCGCCGTCCAGACCCGGTTCTACCCGTATTACCGCAAGGTACTGAGCCAAGTGAACAACGGCGGCCGCCTGGGCACCATCACCCGCAGCCAGGACCGGCTGCACCGGGTGCTGCGGGCCGAGATCGGCCACATCTTCCGCACCCAGGCGATGCTCACCGTCGCGGTACTGCTGGTTCTCTGGGTGGTGACTGCGGCGGACCCGCTGTTCTCACTGGAAACGTCGATTCTGGAGGTCACGATCGTTGGCGCCTGCTTGAATAGTTTCGTCCTGGTGGCACTGCTGATGCAGTTGTACTTAGACGACCGGCGGGGCGCGGCGCTCACGGGCATCGTCTTTGGTGCCGCCACGCTGCTCGCCACGGCCTTGCTCAGTCCGCTGGGGCTGCCCTACTACGGCTTCGGCTTGGTCGCCGGTGCGCTCTGCGGCATCACCGTCGGCCTGCCCCGCTTGTTCTGGTACAGCGAGCGCTTCGCCCAGCGGCTCTTCTTGGCGCCGGGACTGGGGTAGTGGGAAGAAAGGCGACTGGCTGGCGTTGGCCCGGGTGACTCCGGGCTCCGCAGATTGGGGACTGGAATGCTGTGGGCACGTGACAAAACATGCCCTGGCGCCGTGCCAAAGCTCCGCAAGCTCCGGCAAAACGGGCTGGAACGTGGTGGGCAC
>NZ_KI271584.1:66616-67001 GCF_000469325.1 Schleiferilactobacillus shenzhenensis LY-73
TGTCACGCCGGAATACGAGTTTTGTCACGACCCCAATTTCACCACTGAGCCTCCGCCCTCCGTCACCCTGCATTCTTGGAGACGGGAATATTCCGCTCGACACGAAGCTCTGGCAGCCTTCTCCATGGACGTCACAGCAGTCGCCTAAGAATACGTAGTTCGGCCAAACTCCCGACAAGTGTGCCTACGACCGAGAATTCTACGATTGGGTAAGATGTAGGCGATTTGGGCCCGGAGGCTGGCGGGGCTCAGCCATGAAGTTTCTGTTAGCGGGCGCTCTTTGCCCGCTTACAGAAAGGCCGAGCTTTGAGACAATGCGCACTTTGCATTGGCTCAAAGTCGTGCCCATGGCGTTCCAGCCCCAGCCAGCCGGAGGGCCCAAATC
>NZ_KI271584.1:67011-80199 GCF_000469325.1 Schleiferilactobacillus shenzhenensis LY-73
CAATCCTCTAAATAACGTACTGGGTCAAAATTCACTAAACTGCCAACACGCAGCGTGAGTTTTGACCCAGTTTTTGCCGTGCTTGACGCTCTCCCCAGGAAGTGGTTGAATGGCGGGGAAATCGCGCTGCAGGACGCGCGCGCCGGTCATCTGTTTCACGTGAAACTAAGGAGTTGAGCCCGGATGCCACAATTAACGTATCGGCCCGCCACAGCCGCAGATGCGGCAGCGCTGACCGTTTTACTGAACCGGTCGTTTGCCCATTGGCACCACGACCAGGTTTTCAAGCGCTTTATGCGGGGCCACATGACGATCACCCCGCAGTACATTGCAGAAGGGACTGTGCAGATTGCGCTGCAAGGCAGCCAGATGGTAGGCTTTTACGCCCTCACCCATTACAATGCCCGCAAGATCCTGTTGGATACCTTCTTCATCGACCCGGTATACATCGGCCAAGGTAACGGCCGGGCGATGTATGCGGCCGCAAAGGCCACAGCAAAGGCGCTGGGCTACCCGGTGATGGTGATTATGGCTGATCCCCATGCCCTGGGCTTTTATGAGAAAATGGGGGCCCAGCTTCACAATTATTGGCAGCCCGACAAGAACGAACCGTTGAAGCTGCCGGTTTTGAATGTTGCTTTATAGTCTTTTTACCCGGTGCTGCCCTTTTTAATTCTCCCCACTGTCTCTGGCTCACTAATGGCCAGCACCTTGGGGAAACAAAAAAGGCCGCTTCAAGTGCAGCGAGCCTCTGGGATAGCGCGTGAATATGACTGGTGCCGCCCGCAGTGAGCCGTGGGTAAGGATCAGTCGGTATAATTTCTGAAATCGCTGGAAAACCGGCGGGCGGCCGCACAAAGGCGGCAGGCCGCTGACCATGGGAATCAACGGTCAGCCGGAAAAACGTGTACAGTGCCGACGCTTAGTGACGGCCGGTCTTCCCCTCGATCAGTTCGCCGCTGGTCAGAAGAGCCGTCATGTACTGGTGGGCTTCTTGCTTGGACAAGGCATGCCCGTTGAAGAAGATCCACTCCAGGATCAGCAGCACGGTGTTGCCGTAGTAATCGGCCAACAGGGCCAGCGGCACGTTGGTATTGATTCCGGACAGGCTTTCACCCAGAATGTCTTGGGCTTTGGCCTTTAAGTAAGCCGTGAAACTGGCGATGAGCGTGCCGTCGATGGGGTTGTGTTCAACCACCTCACTGATGCGGCGGCGGTACCGATCGAGAAAGTCGTAGAGCCGGTCAAAGTACTGATTGAGCGGTAACTGCGCAGTCCGATCGTGATCACCGATGCCGATGGCTTCGCTGATCAGCAGCCAGCAGTAGTCGAGCAAATCATACTTATCATCAAAGTAGTTATAGTATGTTGCCCGGGGAATACCCGTCTTAATGCACAGTTCATTGACCGTGATCCGGTCAAATGACTTTTCCTGCAGCAACTCAAGCAGCGCACCCGAGAAAGTGTCTAAGATCCGCTGGGCGGTCGGGGTTCTTTTCTTATTAAGGTCGTATTTCAATCCAATCTCCTCCCGCCAGGAAGTATAGCGCATATTTCCCACTTTTAGGCTGGACAATGCGCGACATCTGTCCAATTTGGAAGGCTTTGGCTACGGTTCCGCATATCTTTTGGCGAAGTGTGCAATAATTTGGCGGTCTAATGTTGTGCGCATGAGTTGCCCTGACCATTCTTGCGGAATTGTCATTTCGGGATGCCCGGCCCCATACAGCATTGCCGCAATCTGGGCAACGGTATCGGTGTCGTCACCTAAGTTCACGGCTGTCAGCGCCGTTTCTTGAAACGACCGGCTGCGCAGATTGACCCAAATGGCCGCTTCCAGGGTATCGACCACATACCCGCTGGAACGGATCGCTGCGGGTGGTGTTTGGCCAAACGCCGGGGCTGCCAACCGCCGGTAATACGCGATTTCATGTGCCGGGAAGCCGCTGTTGGCCACCTGCTGAAACACCGGTCCCAGGGCATCGGCTAGCGTCTCCCCGCGCAGCAGCGCCCGCAGCAGCTCCACAAACAGGACACTGCCGATGATCGACCGGACGTGGGCGTGGGTCAGCCGGGTGGTGTCGCTGATCACTTGCCGGCGCTCAGCCGCATCGTCTTCTGTCAGCAGGACCAGGGCCAGCGGGGCAATCCGCATTAGCGCCCCGTTGCCGTTGGTATCAGGGGCGGTATCACCGCAATCTAACGGCGGCGTACCGGCAAGAAACCGTGCAATCGCATTGTGCGTCGTATGACCAATATCGAACATGACGCCCCGGGGCGTGTACCGGCCGCGGGTGTAAGCCGCCATTTTGTCAAAAAGATTGGCGAAGTCGCCAGATTCGTTCACATTTTCCATTAAGCACAACGTCAGCGACGAGTCGTCGGACCAGCTGCCGGCGGGCTGGTCATAGGTGCCGTGCCCCTGCATGCCGGTGACGTGATACGTGCCCCGGCGGGAGAACTCCACAGGTACACCTAGCGCGTCCGCCACCATACCGCCCTCCATCATGTGCGTAATTTGCGCGGCAGTCACCATGGCGGCCGCCTCCTTTCTCATTTCTACTATTATATTAGTTATGCCCAACCGGCTTTTCTGCCTTAATTCAGCAGCTCCATCTCCCGCCGAATCGCACCCACGGCGGCCTTGTCCCCAGAGAAAATCAGGTGGTCGCCCAACTGGATCTGGGTGTCCCCGTGGGGTGCAATGAACTGGCGGTCGCGGTAGATCTGGCTGATGGTGATGTCGTCAATGAAGGGCAGGTTCTTGACCTCCATGCCGGTAAAGCGGCGGTTGCGTACTGTGATCTCATAGATGCCGGCGTTGGTGTCGGTGAGGATCTTAACCGTCGACGGGGACTCGATCATCGCCCGCAGTAAGGAGATATTCGACTCCAGGGTGTTGAAGATCTCGACGCCGGCCGCGCTGAGCTGGTCATAGGTATCGCTCTCGATATTCTTCGCCTCGAAGCGGGCAATGATCCGGGGCACATGCGCCGCCAGCGCCCACTGGGCCAGCGCGGTATTCTTGCGGTTATCGAAGTAGCCGATGACCACGATGTCCGCCTGGTAAGCGCCGGCATCGTTGAGCACTTTTTCAGAAAACCCCGGCAGCAGGTGCACGTTAGCTTCGGAGTTATATGTCTTGTAGCGGCTCTCGTCATCGGTGTACAGGGCCACGTCGTAGAACCCCTGCGTCAGCTGCTGGGCGATGGGGATCGTCAAGATATTGGCCCCGATGAAGTGGACGACCGTCTTGTGTTCGTCCTCTTTTTCTTTCACGTACAGCGTATTGAAGAGGATGGGCGCGCCGATGCACGAAATGATCGCCGCCAGGGTGAAGGCCCCGGCCTGCTGGCTGGTCATGATGCCCAGGTTGCGGCCAATGGTGGTCGCTGGGATGACCAGGGTAATCGTGGTGGTGATCAGCGCGGTGCCGCTCAGGGCGTTGCGCGGCTTGAACCGCAGCCGCAGCAAGGGAATCAGCAGCAGCTTGGCCAGGATGAAGCCCACCAGCACCAGCGGGATCAGCTGCAAGCTGGCGGGGTCGGCCAACAGTGTGCGCAGATTGATCTTCACGCCAGTCATGATGAAGAAGATAGGAATGAAGAAACCGTAGCCGATACTGGTCAGCTTCTCCTGGGTCTCGGCCCGGGGGTGGAGCAGCTTCATCACCATGCCGGCTAGAAACGCTCCCAGGATCGACTCGGCCCCCACTTGGGCGGCGACGGTGACCAGCGTCACGATGAGGAAGAAGGCCAGCCGAATGTCCAGTTGCGTCGTGCTCTTATCGACCTGGGCGAACCACTGGTAGATCTTGCGGAAGCGCAGCAACAGGATGATGGCCACAGCGAAGATCAGCAGCAGCAGCCAGATACTCTTGTCGGTGGGATGCACCACCGCCGAATAGATGGTCAGGGCAATCAGCGGCAGCACTTCCCCGAAGGCCGCAATCAGAAGCATAGTTTGACCGAAGGGTTTAGAAAGGAGCTCCTTTTCTTTCAGCGCAGCAATGACCACGCCCAGGGCCACCGTGGAGAAAATGATCGTCGCAAAGACGGCGTGACGATAGGCCCCCAGCAGCTGCAGCCCAACGCCGGCGACGGCGGCCATGACCACGATGCTGGCAAAGGCCAAAATGGCCAGCGGCACCGGCTGAATCTGCTGAGGACCGGCCGTCTTTCTGTCCGGCGACCGCTTGAACAGCGTGAAGTCGATCTCCATCCCGGAGAGGAAGATCAACACGATCACACCGAGGCTGCTGAGCTGGGTCAAGGTGCTGTTATTCTGCACAAAATCGAAGCCGCTCTTGCCCAGAAGCATGCCCACGATGATCTCGGCGACGGCGGTGGGGACTTGCGTGATGCGCAGCCGGGCCATCACGATCGGTGTCATCAAGGCTGCCAGCAGAACGATCAGCAACGCAATACTTTCCATAAGAAAAACACCCCTTCAGTAGCCTGATGGATTCAGTCTACCATAGGGATGCGGCAGTTTTCATTCAGTTTTCGGACGGAGATTTTGCAGGGCGGTGACCAAGTGGGCCCGAGCCGTTTGCCGGTCTCTTTCAGAAAACTCAGTCGGATGGCTCAGCATGACGTTCACCCGGGCCAAGGCAAACTGCAAGAGCAAATGACTGGCGGTGGTAAATACCGACGCTTCCCAAAGGACTTGCGCAGTCTGGGCTAAGCCTTGCAAGGTGACTGGCGAGGCTGGCTGGTCAGGCGGCAGTACTGGCGGCACTGCGGGCACTGCCGCCGGCCGGCCCGCTTTCTGCCACGCGGCCAGCAAGTGCTGCTGTACGGCAGTCAGCGCTATCTGCTGGGCATTAGTGTACAACGGCGCCGGCGGTTCTTCCGTTCCGCCATCGGTGCGGGGATCATCAAACAGGTGCTGGTCGAAACGAACGGCCCAGATTTCTTGCAATGCGGCCCAATCGACGGCGGGCGCTGGGATGGCCTGGACCAGCGCCGCGGCGGTGGGCAGCGGGACGGTGAAATCAAATTGCGGCAGCCGCTGGACTGCGGTGAAGTCCCACGCCGCCCAAACCAAGCGGTCCGCCGAGAGGGTGAGCAGAAAACCGCTGCCCTGGCCCTGGTAGCCGTTCTCGCTCACCGCCAGGGCCGGCAAGTCCACCGCCACACCGTAGGGCCGGTCAATTACCCCGGTGACGCCGAAGCCGTTATGAATATGACCGGAGATAAAAACCGTATTCGGGTACGCCCGCAGGATCGTCTTCAAGGTCGCGTCCTGCAGCCCGACCCCGCCGCCGAAGTTGCTGCGCCAGTGGGTATTGCGCAGGGGCTGATGGCAGAAGATCAAAGCCGGCCGCTGCTGCGCCGCCGCATGGGCCAAGGTGCCCGCCAGCCACTGCAAGGTCGCCGGGCTGAATTCCGCCGAATCCTTCAACCCCTTATCAGTATTCAACAGAATCACCGCCGCCGGCCCCACCGTCATGGCCACGCTCAAGCCTTGGCGGTCGACTGACGCTAACCCCGCCAAGTAATCCGTATAGAACGGCGCGGCGACAGTGTGGAAGTGGCGGGGGTCGGCCAACGGTGTATTGTCCCACTCTGGCCAGCGCGGTCCGCGGACATCATGATTGCCCAGTGTGGCCAAAGTGCGGCCAGCGAACGGACTGGCGGCAATCACGGCGTTATATTCCGCGAATTGATCCGGCGTACCCGTGTCCGTCAAGTCGCCATTGACGACGAGATAAGCTCCGGGCGCTTGCGCCGCCGCGGTACGCAGCGTCTTTTTAACGGCCGCGTGCCGCTCGGGCTGCCCGTTAAGGTGCAGGTCAGAAAGCACGACGAATTGTAAATCAGGGGTGGACATGAGCATTCACTGCTCCTTTCAGTTGGTGGCGGGCGGAACAGCGCCCTCCCTAATCGGTCGGTTTGGCCGCGGGGACCTGCCCGCCTAACTGCGGGTAACCGTGGGGGCCGTCGGTCTGCACGGCCTGCGCCGGCCACGCAGACGCCGGGGCATGGGGCACCAGCAGGAAACGATCATCATAGGGCTGCCGGCCCTGGGTCTTGCCGTGTTCATCGATCAGGGCATGCAATTCCCGGGCCTGAGTCAGTGTCAGTGTCTCGGCAAAGGGCTGCAAAGCCGCATGCATCGGCGCATACGTCGCATAATCACCCAGGCCTAAGCGGCGGCTCAACCGTCGGGCATATTCATCAGCCACGAAGGTTTTCTTGCCAAACGTGTACAGCAACATCACGTCCGCTGTCTCTGGGCCAATTCCGGGCTGGGCAAGGAGTTCTGTCCGTAACTGTTCCGCCGGCTGCGCCCCAATGACCGTGAAGTCCCCGCCTGCGTGTTGAAACCACGTCAAAAGGCTGCGAATCCTGGCCGCTTTCTGCCGGTAGAAACCCACCGGCCGGATGCGCGCGGCCAAGTCCGCTTCAGGCAGAGCCAAGAGGGCATCCACCGAGAGCACGTCCTGCAAGTTGTTCATGGCCAACGCCACGTTACGGGCATTCGTCCGCTGAACCAGGATCATCATCAGCCAGTCCGCCAACTGGTTTTCCTGCCACCAGTGCTGGGGGCCGTAGTGGGCGGCGAGGTTGGCGTAAATCGTGTGCCAAGGACGGGTCACTTGTAGTTCCTCCTTTTACCGCGAAGAATATGCAGTATGGTGCCAATTGTTGGGTATTTTTTGAAAATATGCACTATACTGCATTTTAACTGAAATTCGAGTGAAAAATGCAGCATAGTGCCTTTTTATTATTGAGTATGGCTTCGCCGAAGGGGTAGAGTCGAGCAGGCCACCATGGTCTGAGGACCCTGAGCTAAAAAGCCCAAGTGCGGGGCGGGGCTGCTCTGCCTCCTCCGAAACGGGCTCCGGCGAGCAGGCCACCATGGTCTGAGGACCCTAAGCTAAAAAGCCCAAGTGCGGGGCTTTTCAGCTTAGGGCCACTCAGCCCAGGTGGCCTAACCGCTCGCCTGCGCCCTCTATACAAAAAAGTCCAGCCATGGGGAGGATGGCTGGATCTTGGGGAGGAAAATCATGAAGAAAAAGCTGGTTGGTTGTACTATGTCAGGCAGCGCTGGACGACGGGTCTAGAAGCCGTCGGGAAGTACTGCATCCTTGAACTGTCATCGCATCGCTCCTTTCCTTGTTTACATTATCTAGAATACCGGGCGGATGTGACGATTTCGTGATGGTTCCATGGTCTATCTGTCATGATTTCGTGGGGCGGGTATGACTTTCTGCCTGTATCGGCCGGACCAGCAGCATACCGGCCACCCCCACCACATGTACGGCGAATAAGAGCAGGAAGGTCCAATCGTAGCCCGCGGCCGTGATCAGCGCCCCGCCGGCCAGCGGGCCGATGGCGCGGCCCAGGGAACCGGAGAGACTGGCCAAGGATTGCAGGATGCCCCGGTCGCGGTCGGTGGCGTACCGGTTAATGAGCGACGGCGCACTGGTCAGCGCGAGGATTTCTCCCAGCGTCACCACCATCATCCCCAACACGAAGCGCCAATACGCAGTGGCGTCAACGATGAGCAGGTAGGACAGGCCGAAGAGCAGCCCGCCGGCGACGACCTTGGCCTTGTCGGTGGCGTAGCTGGGATGGATGAGCCGATTCGCGACGGGCTGCAAGAGAATGATCTCCACGGTGTTCACCGTGAACAGCAGACTGTACTTCTCCACGCTGATGCCGTGGTGCAGCATGAGGACAGAAACATTGCTGTTCCACTGCTCGTAGCCGATCCAAATAATCACCAGAAGCAAGGCAATCGCCGCCAGACTGCCCAGCAGCCGGCGGTCGACCGGATCGCGGGGACCGGCTTGACGCGCCGGCTCCGCCCGCTCAATGGGCTGAAACGTCAGCCCAATCACGGCGAACGTCACCGTGAAGAGCGCCGCGGCGCTGCCGAACACCCAGCGGATACCCTGGTGGAAAAGAAACCCGCTGCTGGCGGTGGCGATCCCCATGCCCACGCTGGCGATCCAGTAGCCTTGATTGAAAATACTGGCATTGCTGCGCTGCTGAAAGGCAATATAGCCGTTCATCGCCGCATTCAGGATGCCCAGACCAAGACCGTACGCGGCCTCCAGACCGGCGAAGAGCGGCCACGCCGGCCAGAACGTCAGCGCCAGCAGGGCACCCACAGTCAGCACATTCCCCGTGAACAGCACGTGTTTCGGCTGGGTATGATCGAACGCCCAGCCGGCCGCCAGATTGCCCAGCGTCATGGCCAGTGAGAAGCACATGAGCACGGCGCCGGCGGTCACCAGACTCTCATGCAGGTCTTGATGGATATACAACGTGGTAATCGGCATGATCAAGCCGATGCCCATATTGATCCCGCCATTGGCAAAGAGCAGTGCGGCGGTGCGTGTTTGCGGCATAGCAGTCGATCCCTCCCTGAGTTTGACTTCCATGATAGCAGAAATACACCGGTTGAGGCGCCCCGGTTGCTGCATATAGAAGGGAAAATTGCCAGACAAGCAGGCGGCCTTCAAGCCGCCTTTCTGCGCGACCCTGCCACCGAATGCCGCCAGCACAAAAATAACCGCTGCCAGGGGAGGTTGGCAGCGGTCATTGGGGAGGAAAAACATCATGAAGAAATTAGGTTGTTGGTGTTACCGCAGCGTCTGAGCGCTGACTGGGGAGGAGGACGACGGGTCTAGAAGCCGACCGTCCTGCTCATGATGGTTACAATTCATCGCCTCGCTCCTTTCTTTTCAACACTGTCTATACTACCGGGAAGGTGTGACACTTTTGCGCCCGCTGCAAGAACGTTTTGTCACGGTTTTCCGCAGACGGTATGTCCAGAATATGCCCAATTTGTGGCGGTGCCCGGTATACTAGGGCTGAGGTGATGGCATCATGATCGATAGTCATTTTCATATCGCCGGCGACACCGGGCTGCTGACACACTTGCAGCAGCGCGGCGTGCACGGCATCGTCAACAGTCAGAATCCGGCCGAATGGCAGGCGGTCCAAGCCTGGCGCCAGGCCCACCCGAATAGCGGGCTGACCGCCTCTGCGGGTTTGCACCCCTGGGACGTGGACAAGCTGACCCCGGGGGCACTGCGCCCCGTGCTTGAACAGGCGCCGGTCATTGGTGAGATCGGCCTAGATACGGCATGGACAGACAACCCCCTGAGCCAGCAGCGAGTCGCCTTCGTTCAGCAGCTGGCCTGGGCCCGGGACTGGCACAAGCCGGTCATACTGCATACTAAGGGCGCCGAAGAAGAAATCCTGCGCACCATTCAGCACTTCCCCAACCGGTACTATATCCATTGGTACGACAGCGCAGCGTGGCTCCCCGACTACCTGCGGCTCGACACCTATTTCTCCGTTGGCCCGTCGCTGGGGCTGGACCCCAACGTCACTCGCCTGGCGGAGGCCGTTCCGCTCAACCGGCTGCTTTTGGAATCAGATGGTCTTGAATCTATTCAGTGGGCCACCGGCCAATCAGCAACCACCTATGCCGACTACGATACCTTCATGTCCGCCTTGCTCGACCGGTTAGCCGCCCTGCGCCACATGTCACCCACCGTTCTGAATCAGCAATTAACCGTGAATTTGAATGCTTTTCTGAGATCATAAACAAAGAGGCTGCGCTGCTGACCGCAAGCGCAGTCAACGGTACAGCCTCTCTTCACAGATCCACTTGACCGGTGCTCTCCCGGTCAAGATACTACCGAACCAAGTAGCCGCCGTCGACCGGAATAATCGCCCCATTCAGGTAATTCGCGGCGTCGCTGGCCAAGAAGACGGCGATGCCCATCAGCTCGTACGGCTCCGCCCAGTGACCGGCAGGAATGCGGTCGAGGATCTCCTGGTTGCGGGCCTTGTCTGCGCGGATCGGCGCCGTGTTGGCCGTCTTAATGTAGCCGGGCGCAATGGCGTTGACTTGGATGTTGTACGCCCCCAGCTCGCTGGCGAAGGCCTTAGTCAGACCGGCGACACCATGCTTCGCCGCGGTATACGACGGAATGAACTTACCGCCCTGGAAGGACAGCATCGAGCCGATGTTGATGATCTTCCCGGACTTCTGCTTGGCCATGATTTTGGCCGCGGCCAGGCTTAGCCGATAGACGGCGGTCAGGTTGATGGCGATAACGTTGTTCCAATCCTGCTCCTTGCTCTCCAGCAGCGGATTGCGCTTGATCATCCCCGCATTGTTGACCAGAATATCGATGTGCCCGAACTTGTCCAATGCTGTCTGCATGACCCGCTCGGGGGCGTCTTCGTCGGTCAAGTCCACTTGCAGAAATTCGATGCGGCGGCCGCGCTTCTCCACCATCGCGCGGGTCTGATCCCATTGTTCAGTACCGTGGGCAGCGACGAGAATATCAGCTCCCGCTTCCGCCAAGGCAACGACGTAGCCCTGACCCAGGCCAGTGTTCCCACCGGTGACGATGGCCACTTTTCCGTCCAATTTGAACCAGTTCATCTTGAATTGGTCCAATTCCTTTTCGTGTTGGGCAATCTCTTCTGCAGATTCTGGCATAACAGACATTCCTCCATTTAATTTCTTATATAGAAACCGTGTTTCTTATTCGTCCATATCCATCATATCAAGAGAGAAATTAAAAGCAAGAGCGGCCAGGGTAGACACGAAACTGCCCCCATGGGCATAACAATATTCCTTGAAAAAATAACGATTTCTGTGATACCACCGGTTAAAGTCCCACACCCATGCCCTTTCTGCCTGTTGACACCCGCAAACCAGCCGCGTTGCGCGGCTCCCGCGGACTTCGCTACACTAAAATAGTAGTCAAATAAGCCAACAGGAAAAAGAAAGGATGATTCCTATGTTGCACTGGTTATGGGTCTTGCTCGTGGGTGCGATCATCGGCGTAATTGCCGGTGCCATTACGAGCCGTTCCCTGCCCGGCGGTTGGATCGGCAATATTATTGCCGGTCTGATCGGCGCCTGGGCAGGCCAAGCATTGTTTGGTTCCTGGGGCCCGCAGCTTGCTGGCATGGCCCTGATTCCCTCGATCCTGGGTGCCATTATCCTCGTCGTGGTCGTTTCGCTGATCCTCGGCAGGACAGGTAAGTCGGCGAAAGCCTAATACCTAGAACGACTGCAGCACGTGTCTTCATGATCATTCTCCCCACATAAAAAGCCCCGGACCTCCCGCCGGGGCTTTTTGCTTGTCGCTATCTCGTTATTTGATGTTCAGCAGTGTGCTGAAGATTTTGGCCAGCTGACTGCCCACCAATCCCAAAACGATGAGATTCATGACAATTTGGGCAATCACCACGGTGTACAGCTTGTCAAACCGCTTCTGACTGCCCTGGGTGGTGGCCATGAAGAAGGCCCCGTTGAACAAGCCGGTACTGATCAGCAGCATCAAGAACAGAAACGAAATCCCCGCCAGGCTGCCCATCATCCCCAGCAGCAGCATCACCAGGGCGATAATCAGCCCGCCGTTGGCGTAATACCCCAACTGGTTGACGTAGCTGAAGAAATCCTGGTCGTCTCCCATGAGGAAGTGTTTCGCCGCATACCCGATTCCCGCAAATAAGGCGAGCGCCACCACATTGATCAAGAAGAACGTGATGTAGATATTGCCATCCAACGTTTTGACAGCCGTATTGAACTGCGTCTGTACGTTGGCGAGCGTCGAGGGCGCAATGTTAAGGAAATCCTTAAAGGCGCTCTCCATTGGGGTACCAGTAATCACCTTGCTTAAAATGCTGATAAACAGCTGGGCGGCATGCTGCAGGACCGTCCAAAAGACCAGCGTGTTCAGCAGAGCGAGCAGTGCCAGGGAGACGATGCCGTAGTATGGCCGCTCGCTGCCTTGGCCAGCGGCCCAATCCATGGGATGCAGCCAAGAATGCAGGACGTTGGCAAAATAATTACTGGCCTCCCGCTTGGCGTGAGTCACCCGGGGATTTTCTGTCCGCGGGGGCATTGGTGCCTGCTGATACTGGCCATTAGCGTTCTGGTTAGGATAAGGCGGCTGGCCAGGCGCACCGCCGTATGGCGCCGGACCTTGCGCGGGACCATATGCCGGGCCGGTGGGCGCGGCGCCGCCTCTCTGGGTATACTGCGGTGCCGGCCCCTGATTGGGCTGGGATTGGCGATAAGGGTCCGGCTGCGGGGTACTGGGGCCTTGACCGTACCCGGTCGGTTGGCCAGGCGCCGGTTGCGCCGACCGCCGTTGTGGTGCTGGACCGTAGCCAGGCGTTTGCCAGTTAGGTTGGGGCGGCCTCTGCGGACCCTGATCATACCCCTGCGGACTTGTCGGTGCCGGTCGCCGCTGCGGACCGCGGGGATCTGTCCCCGCCGGCGGCTGCTGCCAAGCGGGTCCCTGGTACGACGGCCGGCCGCCATTCCCTTGCGGCTGCGGTGCCGGCCCGGCAGCCACTGGTGCTACCCCGGTAAGGGAGTAACCGCACGTGGTACAGAATTGGGCATCCGCCGCATTGCGGGCACCACAGTTGGGACATATCTTCATGTTTTCTCCTCCAACACGGATTAATCTGAAACCGTTCCCCGTTAACCAAAATTATAGCACTCGCATACGCGGATGCTAGCGGCCAATATGGCATTCTCGAAAATAATGAGCCTATCATATTGTAGTTTGACAATGCACGCTACTTTTTTACAATGGTCGTTTCGCCGCTAAACGTGGTATTCTATCGGAGAAAGAGGTGTTCTTCCATGAATTATCATGAAGAGGTTCAAGACTTGTTCGATGCACCGGCCGCTTATGTTTTAGCCCACTGTATCGCCGCTGATGTCGGCATGGGCGCGGGTATTGCCCTGACTTTCCGGCGCAAGTACCCTGAGATGCCCGGCGCTGTGTTGGATGCAGAACCAGCCATCGGCGACGCCGTACGCTACACCGCCCCTGACGGCCGGGTCATCTACAACCTGATCACCAAGGGCAGCTCCTACCAGAAGCCGCTGCGCAGCGACTTCGAAGCGTCTTTGCGGACGTTGAAGAAAGAAATGCTGGCCCAGCACGAGACACACCTGGCCATTCCTTTAATTGGTGCCGGCTTGGACCGGTTAGACTGGCGGGAAAGTGCCCCGTTCATCCAAGAATTGTTCGCCGATACTGATGTGGACATTATGGTGTGCCGGTTGAAATAGCGGGTAGACGTCTGGCGCTGCCCCGGGTGACTACGGGCTCCGCAGATTGGGGCGGCGACGCGAAGCTAGTGCGAAGCCGGTCCTGCGGAGCTAGTGGTGGGCACG
>NZ_KI271584.1:80320-80562 GCF_000469325.1 Schleiferilactobacillus shenzhenensis LY-73
GTACGAGTTCTGTCACGCCTCATTTTCACAGCTGAGCCCCAATCTGCTCCGCCCTCCGTCACCCTACATTCTCGGAGACTGGAATGGTCTCGCCCGACACGAAACCCTGACGGCCGCCTCCCCGGACGTTATGGCAGTTGTCTGGAAGTATGAAGTTCAGGAGGCGACCGCTGGCAATGATGTCCTGGCACCAAAGACTTTACGATCTGGCAGGATGTAGGCGATTTGGGCCCGGAGCCAGG
>NZ_KI271584.1:80644-98712 GCF_000469325.1 Schleiferilactobacillus shenzhenensis LY-73
CTTTGCCCTTGGCTTCAAGCCGTGCCCACCACGTTGCACGCCCCCTGGCGGAGGGCCCAAATCGCCGGGTCCCGCGGACCGTTCCACGGCCAGCCGGAGAGCCCAAATCTCCCGGCCTCGTGAATTTTGTTCCACGAAGTGCAACGCCGTATCGGCCCAAATCGCCGGGTCCCACCATCAATCTTTTCTACAAAAAAACTGAGACAAGCCCCACTCCCCGCCCGCCATGGGTTCGAGAGTACTGCTTGTCCCAGTTTCTTATTAGCTAACGAATTACCAGATCTTCACGCGGTCCGCCGGGGCCTTGTAGAGCTTGTCGGTCGGCTGCACGTTGAACGTGGTGTACCAGTCGTCCTGGTTCTGCACCTGGACGTTGGCCCGCAGCTTGTTCGGCGCGTGGACGTCGATGGCCAGGATGAACTTAGCGTATTCAGGCCGGGACTTCTGCCGCCAAATACGGCCCCAATTGAGGAAGAAGGCCTTCAGGTCGGCATCGCTGTCCTTCTTGGCCGTGGCCAAAGCAGCCGCCAAGCCGCCGTCGTCGGCGATGTTCTCGCTGACGATCTGCTTGCCGTTGACGGTCCCGCCTTGGGTCTGCAAACCGTCGAACTCATCGATCATCGCCTGGGTACGCTTCTTGAACTCGGCGAAGTCGGCCTCGGTCCACCAATCCTTCATATTGCCGAACTCGTCGAACTTGGCCCCGTTATTATCGAAGCCGTGGCTGACTTCGTGGGCAATGACGGCACCGATGCCGCCCAGATTCTCGCTGCGGCTCTGGTCCAGGCTGTAGAAAGGCGCCTGCAGAATGGCTGCCGGGAAGGTGATGTCGTTACGCTGGGGATCGTAGCTGGCGTTGACCAAATGTCCCGGCATATTCCATTCAGTACGGTCCACCGGCTGGGTCAGCTGAGCGTTATTGTAATCGAATGCGGCCTTAGCATAGGCATTCAGGTTATCGAACAGGCTCTTGTCCGGGTCGACGTTGAAGCGGTCGTACAGCGCTTTGGGATGGTCTGGATAACCCATCTTCAAGACCATCTTGTTGAGCTTCACGACGGCCTTGTCCCTCGTCCCCTGGGACAGCCATTCGTTGCCGGCCAGGCGTTCCTTATAGGTCTGAATCATGTCCTCGACCATCTCGGTGACGTCCTTTTTGGCTTTCTCACCAAAGTACTTGCGGCCATAGTAGATACCAACAGGTTCGCTGAAGTGGCTGTTGGCTAAGCGGTACGCGTGCTTCTCTTGACTGGGGGCCTCGGGACTGCCGGTCATCGCCCGGCTGAAGGTGCCGCCGAGCAAGCGCAGCTGATTGCTGAGGATGCCGGTGTTGCCTAGTAAGTGCAGGACGTAATCCCAGTGCATGAAGCGGGGGTACAACTCCGCGTTGAAGACTTGGGTGAATTCCTTGAGAAAACGGGGGTCGGCGACGATGATCTGGTCCGGAACCACCGGCAGCGTGGCCTTCAGGTAGCCGACAAAATCGAAGTCGCCCATCTGGGCTGCCACTTCGCTGGTGGGCGTGGGGTTGTACATCGCCGGATAATCAGCCCACTCCTCGCGGCTCTTCACGTGCTTGGCAATCTCCGCATCGTACGCTAACGTGTCTTTAATATACAAGTCCTGGTCGGCGGCACTCAACGGCGTCTGGGCCAAGATCTCCCGGGCCATCTTTTCCCAAACCGCCAATAATTGCTTGGCCTGGGGATTGTCCTTCTGATAATAGGTGGTATCTGGCAAGATCGTGCCCATGCCGGCAATCTCGAAGGCGTTCTTGCTGGTATCCTTCATGTCCGGGCTGACACCGCCGCCAAAGGGCATGGCCAGCAAGGCATTGGCAATCTCGCCAACGTGGTCAGAAAAGTCCTTGAGCGTCGGGTAGGACTGGATCTGGGCCAGTTCCGGCAAAACCGGCTTAATGCCCAGGGCATCCCGGGTCTTGAAGTCCAAGGCCTGCTTGTACAGGGTAATGGCTTGGGCAAAATACTTATCCGGTACTTCGGTGTCACCCTTGGCCATGGCCGCAAACTCACCCATCATTTTCTTTTCAACGTCCCGGGCAAGATCGTTGAAGCCGCCGGTGGAGGATTCATCGTCGGGAATCGTGGCGGTCTTTTCCCATTCACCGTTCACGTATTCGAATAAATCGTCTTGGATCCGTACTGCATTTTGTTCTGCCATGCTGTTCATCCCTTCTGGCTTCTGTCATATGTTCTCACTGTACTATAATTCAGCGAAGAAACAAAGAGGTGATCAGTATTCTTATCACTTTTCCCCAGTATTGATCTCAATCTGCCGCAAGGTGGCGTAGAAGCTGATCAGCTGGGCGTCGGTCAGACCGCGCCGCAGCTGATGATGGCCCGCCGCCAGCACCTGGACCAATTGGGTATACGTCGCTGTGCCGGCAGCACTTAACCGCAACAGCCAGCCTCGCCGATCGGCCGGGTTGGCGGTCTTCTCAATGAGGCCTTGGTTTTGCAGCGGTTTGAGGCGGCGGGTGACGACGCTGGCCGTGTTGGCTAACCGCTGCATCAGCCAGTCCTGGCTGACTTCTTTTTGCTGGCCAATAAATAACACGATCAGGTAATTGTCCAGGGTCAGTTGGAGCGGTGCCAAGCGAGCAGCAAGAAAGCCGTCCAGTACACGTTGGGTATGGGTCAGCGACGCAAAAATGGCATCTGGTATGACGGGGCCGGCAGCGGCCATGACAGGGTCTTCCTTTCTCTCTTAAAAAAACACAAGGGTCAACAAACGCCCGTCTGGCGGGCATTAACTAGGGTCGTCCTAGCACGTTTGACGGCAAAAAACAACCTGGTTCGCAAAAATTCTCCGTGTTATACTCGATGCATTGCCATGAGAACACACCGTCGCAATAAGCGCGGCGGCAAACTTCAACGGGGAGGTCATTTCTTGCAAAACTTGAAACTTTTTACGCCGACAGATAACGCCCACGTGTGGTTGGACCACGACACTTATTTGTACGCAGAGCCCACGGGCATCGTCTGTTTGAACCAACAGACCGGGGACGATGTGACCACGTTGGACCGGCTCAATTACCGTTTCTTCCGCAGCAACTTTCCCCTGTTCCTGTTCCACTACTTTCCGGAGATCTCACTGGTGGATGTGCACACCCTGGAAGTTTGGTTAGACCAATTTTACGAAAATACGGTCCGCTGAGCCGGCCGCGTCATTAATCTCCGGCCTCAGCCGCGGCACCTTGCGTCTTGCTCAGGGCGGCGGCTTGCTTGAGCGTCGCGAGAGCGTCTTGGCCCGTAAACGTAAAGAGCCGTTCACCATCGTTCCACACGACCTGCTGGCCGGACGTATCTGCAGCCGGGACGACCAGCGTAACAGCCCCCTTATCGGTGGGCACCGGCAAGGTCGTCTTCGCCAGCTGGCTGACGACCTTTACCGCCAATGGCTGAGCTTCATCATGGGTGCTGCTGTCTTGGACAGTCAGCACCCATTTGTCGTCTGCCCAGTGAAGGTAACGGGCGGTGGGACCGCCGGCTTGGGTCGCTGTCACGTTGTCGCCCAGTTTGACGGTGGGCAGACCGCTTTGCACCGGTTCCGCGTTGACGGCGGCGGCCGCCGTGTCACTGCTGGTGTAGTCCCGCCAGGTGAGCTGGTACTGCCAATCTGGACTGCTGTCCTTCTGCACGTCCTGCCCGGTATCGCTGGCCGTGTATTGCAGAATATGGACGTCCCCGCTGGTCAGACTGTTCACCTGCCAATACCCGCTCTTGGGCGGCGTCTTCAGCAGATAGAGCGTCCCAAGCAGCGTCTGGGTCAGCTGCGTGTTGACTGCCGCCAAGGCATCCTTGGGACTCAAGGCACTCATGTCTTGACTGCTGGATGCGCTGGCGGCTTCTTTCTCACTGCTGCGGCTGCTGGCAGACGCTTTGGCCGCGCTGTGGCTGCTGGCCGGAACGGTGGGCTGGCAGGCGGTCAGAAAAACGGCCGCACCCGCGGCGAGGAACAACCGGGCAATCTTATGCATCGTGGGGCTCCTTTCTTCACTCAAAACAGATGGTTCTATTATAGGCTATTCTCACCTGTGAATGTGCTATCATAATGGGTACGGAGGTGGCATAATGGCAACATTAACAGATACTTATACCCTGACCAACGGCGTGCAGATTCCGAAGATCGGCTTCGGCACCTGGCAAGTGGCACCGGGGCAAGAGACTTACGATGCAGTGACGGCGGCGCTGAAGCTGGGCTACCGGCACATCGACACCGCGTATGCTTACCGTAACGAGGCGGATGTCGGGCGGGCGATCCGGGATTCCGGGCTGAAGCGGGAAGATGTCTTCGTCACCACGAAGCTGCCCGCCGAGATCAAGGACTACGACCGGGCATTGGATACGTTCAACGAGACGATGGCCCACTTGGACCTGGGCTACGTGGATCTCTACTTGATCCATGCGCCCTGGCCGTGGGGTAAGCGCGGTGAAGATTACACCGAGGGCAACCTGGCCGATTGGCGGGCGTTCGAAGAAATCTACAACACCGGCCGCGCCCGGGCCATCGGTATTTCTAACTTCGCCGTCAAGGACATGCAGGCCGTGCTGGACCACGCCCAGGTGGCCCCGATGGTCAACCAGATCCACTGGTCCATCGGCTACACTGAACCGGAAATCACCAAGTTCGCCCAAGACCACGGCATGCTGGTGGAGGCTTACTCACCGCTGGGTACCGGCCGCTTGATCGGCAACAAGGATATTCAAGCAGTCGCCGACCATTACGGCGTCAGCACCGCCCAAGTGGCGATCCGCTACGCGATCCAGAAGCAGGTCCTGCCCCTGCCTCGGTCGATCAATCCGGACCACATCAAGGCCAACCAGGATATTGACGGCTTCACGATCAATGCGGAAGATATGCAGACACTGGATGCGTTGCACTTGCGCTAAGCCCTGGTAAGAAAGGCCGCGACAAGTGTCGCAACGGCCAAGTCGTATCAATTGCCCCCGCGTAAACGGGGGCTTTATAATGTAATTGTAGATTGAAACAGGCTTAATCTACGGGCCGCGGGAGGCAAGACCGCGGCCACCCCTCTACAATCGGGTGCAGGGCCGGACGGCAAGCCGGTGCTGCACAAAGAGCCAATCGCTACACAATTGGGTATGATTGGCTCTTTTTTTGTCCAGAGGGCGGAGCGGCCCGGTTAGAAGCGTAGGGATAAGGCCGAGTAAGGGAAAAACCCGCACTTAGGTTTTACCCTTGCTCGGCCTTATCCCCTAGCTTCTGGGCCGCGGAGCCCGTTTATAGAGGGCGGAGGCGGGCCCTCAGACCACGGTGGCCTGCCCGCCGGAGCCCGTTTACGGAAGGCGTAAGCGGATCCTAGACCGTGTACCGCTGACTGGGCCAGCGGACACAACGCCCCGCAATAACACTCCCCAGCCCCATAAAAAGCCCGGCTAGCCAACACCTCAAATCAAGGTATGACTAACCGGGCTTTCTTCCTGCCGGTGAAATCCCGGCACATTGATTAGCTGCGGTGAACGAACGTCACCTTTACGTCGCTTTGGTAAGCATCGGCGATCTTGGCTAGTGTCTCCAGAGACGGCACACTCTTGCCCTTCTCCAGGTTGAACACGCTGGAGTAAGCAATGCCGGTGGCTTCTGAGACACTCTTCCGGTCGGCGTTTTGGCTCTCACGGAAGTCCCGCAGGAAATTGCCGGCCGTCTGGGCGGCATCTTCATGACTATTATTACGAGAAATCTCGAATGAGGCCTTGGCGCCCTCTGGTTCAGCGGCGGCTGGCGCAGCCTTGCGCGGTGCCGGTGCCGGTCCGAACAGGGAATTAACGTCCAGGTTCAAATCAGGATTTAACGACTTTAATGTCTGCAGCGTATTTAAGATGCTTTGACTGATGGTCTTGAGCTCGTCTTCGCTGGCGTCCACGGGAATCGCAATTTCAGCGATACCGCTGTGGACCGGAATCTTCAGTTCAATCGTGTTTGTGGAATCCAATATAACCCCTCCATGTATTATCAACTTATAAATAATAATACACTCAACACGAGAAATAAGCAAAAAGAAAATGCTATGGTCCCGGACCCGATCAGCGGGTACAAACACTGGTACGCTGGGATTTAGCGGGCATCATGGGGGTGTTTACTCAAAAATAGTAAAAAATTGTAAAGAAACCTTGCCCAAATTGAGAAATAACGCGTGCCTGATATGGCAGCCGCGTCATGTACTTCAATTCTATTGGACCAAGCAAGAAGGCCAGAAAACAAAGCCAGCGGTCTGCGGCCAAACAAAAACGGCCGCATCGTAACGGCCGTTCCCTATTTCTTCCTTAGGTAGCACTATGCACTAGCGGACTCACCAAGAGCTGGCCGCTGTTATATGTCTGGCGGCGCAGGTCGCCATGACGATCGGCGAGGTGCACGGTCAGCGGTACTTGTTCGAGCAGCGGCACGATCACCGCAAAGACGGCCCGGTTACCCGGTGCAATTGGCCGGTACAAGTTTTCCCAAAGGGCCTTCAGTGCCGGATACTTGGTGACCACCGTCGTGATCAGATCCCTATTAGGGCGCAACAGCGGCAGTTCTTGGCGCTGCTGGGAAACCAGAAGCCAGCCGCCTTGGACGAACGCTGCTGGCTGAACGGGGATCACGCTGGTATTCATATACTGCGCCGTCACCACCGCACTCCATTGGCCATCCGCCAGCTGCAAGTACCGGACGGAACGAATGCGTAACCGGCCCAACACCGTTTCCAGCCACTCGCCCCGAACCCGGGCATCGGCCGCAAAAGCAGCCCGCAACTGGCGGTTGGTCATTTCCAGGACCGTCCGCACAGATGCCGTCGCTGCCGGCTTGTCTCCCCCCAAGATACCGAACAATGGTCTAGCTTTGTCTCGCCAATTGAATATACCCACGTCGCTGCGCCCCCTCACACTTCATCAAACTATCATTTAATTTTATCGTACTAGGGGGGCGGTGGGAAAGCAATGCTCATGGCCGTCCGTAAAGCAAACGTAATATTCAAAGCGGTTACGCAATATTTTTGCAATAATGAAAGCGCATAGAGATTAAGAAACGGTCAAGCTCCGGTCGTCATTCCTGGCTGGTTTGCTGCTGCCACGCCAGGAATTCATCCTTTTGGGCTTGCCAGACGATCTTGTCTTTCTGAGAAATCGGCCGCAGGACCCGGGCTGGGTTGCCGGCCGCCACCACGTGGTCCGGAATATCCTTGGTGACCACCGACCCAGAACCGATAACCACGTCGCTGCCGATAGTCACGCCCGGGTTGATAATCGTCCCGCCGCCAATCCAAACATCGTCCCCAATCGTGATCGGTTTGCCGTACTCCAGATCCTCGTTGCGGATTGCCGCGTCAATGGGGTGCCCAGCGGTATACAAGCTGATGCTCGGGGCCATGTAGACATGGTTACCGATGGTGATTGGTGCTGTATCCAGGAAAACACAGCCGGTATTAGCATAGAAGTCCTCGCCAATCGTCGTATGGCTGCCATAGTCCACGTAGAAAGGGGGCTCGATGTAGTAGTGCTCCCCTACCTGAGCAAACAATTCTTTGAGAATTGCTCGCCGTTTGTCTAACTGGTCTGGCGGCACTTGGTTAAAGGCCCAGACCAGCCGCTTACCACGGTCGCTTTCAGCCTTGATCTCTGCATCGGCGGCCCGATACAGCTGTCCGTTCAGCATGCGTTGTTTCATTGTCAACATCACGTAAAATCTCCTTTGATAGCGCTGTTATTCGTTTCATTATACCCGAAGCCGGCCCACTATCGGTTATAATGACGGTAACAAGTTACGGGAGAGGTGTCGGGAGTGCATTTTACTAAACAAGAAAAAAGCTGGATGATGTACGACTGGTCGAATTCAGCCTATGGCATCGTCATCGTCACGGCCATTCTGCCAATCTATTTCAAAGCCGTCGCGACAGGGGCCGGGGTAACCGCCGCGAATTCCACTGCCTACTGGGGCTATGCCAATTCAATCAGCACCTTAGTGGTGGCACTGCTGGCGCCCGTACTTGGTGCCATTGCGGATTATCGGCCCTTTAAGCGTATGCTTTTCATCCGCTTCACCGCTCTGGGCATCATTGCCACTGCCTGCCTGCCCTTTGTACCGCAAAGCTGGTGGGGCGTCTTGCTGGCCGTGTTTGTCATCTCGAACATCGGCTATTCAGGCGCCAATATCTTTTACGACGGCTTTCTCACCGACGTCACCGATGCAGACCGCATGGACCGGGTGTCCGCCAACGGCTTCGCCCTGGGTTACTTGGGCGGGGTGATTCCCTTCATTGTCGTGATGGTGCTGGAATTGACCAAGGGCTTCGGCGTCATGGACCAAACGATGATCGTCCGCTTCGCCTTCTTTCTCTCCGCTCTCTGGTGGCTGGTCTTCGCCTTCCCCATGTGGCGCAACGTCCACCAGACATATTACCTGGACCCGGTGGACCACCCAGTACGGGCCAGTTGGCATCGGGTGCGGGTGACCACCGGCCGAATCCTCAAGAACCGGCCGGTCGCCCTCTTCCTGCTGAGCTATTTCCTGTATATCGACGGGGTGGACACGATCTTCTCCATGGCCACGGCGATCGGCGTCGACATGGGGCTCAGTTCGAGCATGCTGATGGTGGTGCTGCTCCTGGTCCAGCTGATTGCGGTGCCTTTCTCCGTGCTGTATGGCCGGGCCGCCCAACGGTTCGGGACGAAACCGACCCTGCTGGTGGCCCTGGGCTTCTATGCCTTCATTACCCTCTATGCCTTCTTCCTCCACGACCAGGCCGGTTTCTGGTTCCTGGCGGTGCTCATCGGGATGAACCAGGGCGGCATCCAATCTGTCAGCCGCTCCCACTATGCCCGCCTCATCCCCAAGCAGGAGGCCAGCGAGTATTTTGGCTTCTACAATATTTTCGGCCAGTTCTCAGCTATTTTTGGGCCGCTCCTGGTGGGTGTGGTGACTCAACTCACCGGCCGTTCCACCGTGGGCGCCAGCTCCCTGTTTATCTTTTTCCTCATTGGGTTTATCATTTTCCTATACGTTCCTAAGCAAACCGCTGGGGATGCTTCAAGAAAGGGGAACCTCTGATATTACAGCGAATGTACGGTCCGTTCTTTGATTTGAACAATTGGGCTCACGTGATCACGTCGGGTAACGACTGGCTCATTATTCTGTCCCTGATTCTGCTGGAGTGCCTGCTGTCGGTGGATAACGCCGTCGTACTGGCCGCTCAGACGCAGGTCTTGCCGACGGAAGATTTGCGGCGCAAGTCCTTACTCTACGGGATTTGGGGGGCTTATCTTTTCCGGTTTATCGCCATCGGTCTAGGTACCTACCTGATTCATTTCTGGTTCATTAAGGTGCTGGGGGCTGCCTACCTGGCTTATCTGTCGCTGCACTTTTTCTGGGATCGGTACCGCCACGTGGACGATAATGTTGGGGAAGGCGAGAGCAAACTCTTGCAAGGCAAGCACCATCGCTTGAGTCTCTTCTGGCGGGTGGTCATATCCATCGAATCGATGGATATCGTGTTCTCCATCGACTCGATCTTGGCTTCCCTGGCCGTCTCGAGTAACCCCGTGGTCGTCCTCATCGGTGGGATGATTGGTATCCTCTGCATGCGGGGCGTCGCTGAAGTGATCATGGCCCTGATGACGAAGATCCCTGAGTTGGAAGTGATGGCCTACGCCTTGATCGCCATCATCGCCGTCAAGCTGTTCCTAGCGATCCCCATAATCAATATTGAGATTCCCAACGAAATCTTTGCCATCATCGTGGCCGCCGCTATTATCGTCACGCTGATCATTCACTACGTCCGGGCTGCTAGCGAGAAGGCCCAGGAGAAAGAGAAAGGGTGACCCGTTGATGACGTCCTTCCTCTTGACCGCCGTTCTGGTCATCGTTTTTTACGCGGTGCTATGCCTCGTGCTCGCTTTGGTAGTCACCACTTGGCACTGGTTGCGAAAAAAAACGGCAGATGCGGACCATACATTCTGGGCAATCTTCTGGGACCACTTCCTGAACATCCTCAATCCGTTAGAATGGATCGATTTCTTTCTGTGAAAAACAAACAAAGGCGTGCTGGCGAGGAGCTGCAAAACCCCGCCAGCACGCCTTTTCTTCCCTCTTTCAAAAGAAAAAGACGAAAAAGATTAAATTTAGGGTTGCCAAGTGTCTCGGTTCCATGCTATGGTTTGTTTATCAAATATTTCGAGGTGGAACACATGTCAATTGCTGTACGTATTGCGCTGCTTGCTTAGCCAGTAACCCTGGTTATTGCTGTGAACTGAAGTATGACTGGCTTTTTCTGGCAGTCTGCATCGGCTCGTTTGCGTACGTACAGAAGAATGTCGACATGTATTTTGTGTGCTCCCGCCCAAGGTCTCAGTCTTGAGCGGTGGGCTATTGTCGGACCTTTCTGTGCTGCGAACGGGCACGGGGAGGTCCTTTTCTTGTTGCATTATTTAACCGACGATCGTAAGCACCTGGTCTTCAACGTCCTGCTGACGCTGCTGGATGCCTTCTTCATCGTCTTCTACGCCTACGTGCTGCAATTCGTCATGTACATTGCCACCGGCAAAATCAAAATGAGTTTCTTCACGGCCGCCATTCTGCTGCTCATCTACATCGCCGTCTGTGATAGCGTCGATGCCCTCTGGCAGTATGATTCGCTGGCCTGGCCAACGCGCATTGCCCAACGGCTGCGCAACGACCTGTTCACCCAGATCGATACCCTCGATCCCAGTGCCTTCAACCGCACCAGTACCGGCAGCTATGTGGCCAAGCTGACGAAGCAGGTGGACCTGGTCCAGCAGAGCTATTACCAGATCATCCTGTTCCTGGTCTTCAATGCCGCGCAGGTCATCATGGCAACAGTGGGTACTTTGCTCATTAACCCGCTGATTACCGGGTTAATCATTCTGCTCAGCATTCCGTCCATCGTGCTGCCTTTTATCACTAAGAAATTTCTTGAAAACGCCAAGGCCGGTGTCGTGGACCAGCTGGACAAGTACACCAGCCATGTGACCGACTTTCTTCAAGGCTTCACCACTGTCCAGTACGCCTTGACCCAACCGATTTTCTTCCGCCGGCATCAGCAGGTCAACCAAAAATTGACCACAGCGGCAACTCGAGACGTCAAAGTGCAAAAAATCATCGGCGGATTGTCCAATGCCTTCTCCGACGTGCTCTACTTCGGCACTTGGCTGATGGGTGCCTGGTTCGTCCAGCAAAAGCAGATGGACTTGGGCCAGCTGGTGGCGTTCTCCCAGCTGTCCGGCATGCTCAACTGGCCGATGAACAGCATGATCCGCTACCTGACCGAACTCTACGGCGGACGGAAGGCGGCCAGTGAACTGCAGACATTCTTAGAAAAGAAGCCGACCGCTACAGCCGCTGCCATGACCCCGCCCACGATCACAGATCCCTTCATCGTTAGCCGCCGGCTGAACTTCCAGATTGGTGATCAGGCCATCTTGCAAGACGTCTCCTTCCGCCTTGGGGCGACTGAGAAAGTCCTGCTCGTCGGGGCCAGCGGCTCCGGCAAGTCGACCTTGGTGCGGACGATGATTAACGAGGTCCAGGATTACACGGGCCAACTGACCATCAATGGCCACGACTTGAAACAATTAAACCGCCTGGCCCTCTATCGCGCCATCGGCATCATGGAACAGCATGGCTACGTCTTTCACGGCACAGTTCGGGAGAATGCCAGCCTGTTCGATCCCCGCTTCACTGACGACCAAATCCGAACGGCACTCGACCGGGCAGGGCTGCGTGAATGGTTAGCCGAACACAGCTTGGATACGCCGTTATCGGACAAGGGCCCAGAGCTGTCCGGCGGGGAGAAGCAGCGCCTCGCCCTGGCCCGGCTCTACCTGCGGGGGTACCAGTACTTCATCTTCGACGAGCTGACCACCGGGCTGGACCCGAATATTGCCGCCACCTTGGAGCATGATCTCTTCCAGCTGGGTCAAGGCTTCCTGCTGATCACCCACCATTACAACGACGAGATTTTCCGGGCGGCCGACCGTATTTTGGTCATGAATAATGGCTGCTTGGCCGCCCAGGGGCGCTTCACTGACCTGGCTGTTCAACGGGAGCTGAAAAAGCTGCAGCTGGTTGCTGCCGCAAATGGTGCCGCACCCTCGACAGACGATGGTCTGCTGGCGCCGGCCGAATAATTATTCCCCGGGAAATATTCCCGGATCATCAGAAAGGAGTGATGGGCCATGGGTACGATTCAAATCCAGCATCTCACATTTGCCTATCCTGACCAAGAAACACCGCTGTTCAAAGACTTCGACCTCGCCTTCGATGCCCACTGGCACTTAGGCCTAGTCGGTCGCAACGGCCGGGGCAAGACCACGCTGCTGCGGCTGCTCATGGGCGAGCTGCACGGCAGCGGCACGATCACCACGGATTTAGCATTCCACTATTTTCCGCAGCCCTTGCCCGCGGCCGCCGCTACCATGCCGGTGACGGCGGTGCTGACCGCCATCAGTGCGGCCGAACCCTGGCAATGGCAGGTAGAAATGCAGGCCTTGGGACTTTCTCTGGATCTGCTGGACCAGCCCTACGGTACCCTGTCCGGCGGGGAGCAAACCAAAGTACTGCTGGCGGAACTGTTCAGTGCCCCAGCCGGCTTCGCCCTCATCGACGAACCGACCAACCACCTGGACAGCCAGGGCCGGGACCAGACCGCCCGCTACCTCCGGCAAAAGGACGGCTTCATCGTGGTCAGCCACGACCCCGCTTTTCTCAACGCCACCACCGACCACACATTGGCCATCGAACGCAAGCAAGTGGCTCTCTACCAAGGCAATTACGCTGTCTGGCACCGGGAGAAAACCGCCACCGACACGCTGGAGGCCCACCAGAACGCCCAGCTCAAGAAGGACATCAAGGAACTGACCTTCGCCGAGCGGCAGCGGGAAGACTGGTCCGCCAAGACCGAGAAGAAAGCTGTGGGAGCGGCCAAGGGCTTCATGAGCCACCGAGCAGCCAAGATGATGCGTAAGGCCAAGAACATTGAACGGCGGGCCGACACGGCCATTGCCGAGAAGAAAACACTCCTCAAAAATGTGGATGAGATCGAACCGCTGACGGTGCCTTACACCCCGTGGCGGACCGATCAGGTGCTGCGGGTCGAGCAGGTGACTGTCACCTTGGGCGGCCGTCAATTATTCCAGCCGGTAACGTTCACCCTCAAGCGTGGGGACCGGCTGCAGATTGACGGGCCCAACGGCATCGGCAAGTCCAGCCTGATCCATGCCCTGCTCGGCCAATTAGCCTCGACCGCCGTCAGCGGATCGTTCCAGATTCCCCAGGACCTGCAATTATCTTACCTGCCCCAGACCTTCGCGGACCCGGTGAAGCTGCTGCAAGTGGTCGGGGCGGATGCCTTGAAGGACCAGACGATCCTCTACTGGCTCCACAAGATGGGCATGCCCCGCCCCCGCTTCCTGGTCCCCGTCAGTCACTGGAGTATGGGAGAAAAGAAGAAGCTCTTGCTCGCCCACGCCCTGCAAGTACCGGGCAACCTGCTCATCTGGGACGAACCGACCAACTACTTGGACGTCGACACCCGCAACCAGCTCCTCGCCGGCGTGCAAAAGAGTGATGCCACCATGATCATCATCGACCATGACCGGGACTTCACCAAGACGGTGTGCAACCGGCACTTGGTTTTGGTGCGCTGAGGGTGAATATACAAAGACCGTTCTGCTGACTCGTAAGAGTGCGGCGGAACGGTTTTTGTGTCATTTCTTATTGACTATCAGTTAAAGAATGAGGCTGTCCCTCAACTTGCAGCACCGCCGCCACGCTGGGGCGCTGGCGCATGCGGGCATCGAACTTGGTCAAACGGGGCAATTCCTCGATTGGGTAATCGAGCCGGTGCAGCCAGTTGGTCATCACGAAAAGATAGGCATCGGCAGCAGTGAACGTGTCACCCATTAGCCACGGACCTTGCCAATGCTGCTCTACGTAACGCAATCGTGGCGCCACCCTTTGCCAGACCAACTGCTTCGAGTCGGCCGTATTCGGCAGCCAGTTGCCGTGACGGAACGGCGAAATGAAGTTCTTGTGCAGCTCAGTGGCAATGTAGTTGAGCCACGTCCGTTCTTGCCAATAATTGTTTGTCCCATAGGCATATGTATACCGATTATCCACCAGCGTACTGATGTATTCCAGAATGACGGCACATTCAGAAAAGTACCGATCGTCAGCCACTTGCAGGGTGGGCACGTAAGACTTTGGATTAATGTCGTTATAATCGCCATTTGCCCACGTCTTCTGATCCAAGTTGACTCGGGCTAACTGAAAATCAAGCCCGCAGTCCTGTAACAGAATATGCGGGGCCATGGCGCTGGTCTGTGATGCATAGAAAAGCTTCAGCAATGGTCATTCCTCCTTATTCGATGAGTATCGAACTAAAAGCCAATAAAAAGTACCTCATAGCGTCTCCAGAAAATGCGGCAAGTAGCGGTCAAAGGCGGCCCGATTAATGGATAAGTATTTGGCTTGGGCTTCCTGCCGAGTATTGGTCAGTCCCGCCAGCCGCAATGCCTTGAAGTGGTACGAGACGGTGGACTTGCTGATATTCAGCTGCTGACTGATCTCGGAACAGGTCAGTTCCCGGCCGGCGTGGTACAGGATCCGCAGAATGCGGATGCGGTTCGGCTCGCTCAACACCTTAAAGATGGCGGCGAGGCGGTTGTCCTCTTGTTCGATATTCATAGAACTAGCATACCACTTTCTCGTTACTCAAACATTTTTACTTGGCCATCCGAGTTACCCAAGGCTGCCCTTGTGAAAGAATCCCTGTCGCTGTCGATAATTCTCGGCCCGGGGCTCATGGACAGCAAACACAGCCGCGAACATATGCGTATCAATGTCAAATGCCGCCAAAGAGTGGAGTGCTTGGGTAACCTGCTCATGACTAAGAGCATTGGTCGTATACAACGCCACCAGTTGAGTGCCAACCCAGACATATATCCTCACTTCTGGCGATTGCGCATCGGCCAGGTCATGCACCATCTGCTGCTGGTATCGTTGGGCAGCGCCGGTGACTCGTTTGTCTTGGTGGCCAAAAACGCCCCTAAAGTCACGGTCGTGGGCAGAAATACCATGGGCGTCTGGGATTATGCCAACGTTGCCACGCAGTCATATACCGGTTTCGATCTGAACTACCCCATCAGCCGGGCGGCTTGGGTCGACGAGGGTAAAGGAATTGATGGTATCGGTGTGCCGCCCGATATCCATCTGCCTTGGACCCCTGCCACGATTACTGAAGATCTTGACTTGAAGAAAGCCCTCGCTGTTTTGGCAGATTAGATCAACGCGCCGTACCGCACGGCACTGGTGATTCATCATCCATCACCGTAAGAAAAAAGGCCCTGCAGCAAGACTATCGCCAGTCCTGATGCAGAGCCTTTCATTACGGCCGTGCTTTAATCACGGGCCAAAACTTCCTTCACAGCTTCCGTCAAAGGTGTGACCGGCCGCCCGAGCACATCGGCCAGGTCCGTCGTTGTCGGAGCCAAGATGCCATTCCGAATCATCGTCTGCGTCGCCGTCTGGAACTGGGCCAGCCGCGGATCCATCCCGCCAGCCACCAGCCGCTTGGTAAACTCGGCATCGCTGACTTCCTCAACGGGAAATTCCCCCGGAATCGCCGCCGCGAGATCCGCGTACGTTCGGGCCGGTCCGGAAAATTCATAAACGGTGCGCGCGTCTCCAGCGGCTTCAGCCAGGACCCGGGCTGCCGCCTCGGCGTATTCCCGTTCCAGTGCCCAGCCAACGGTGCCGGTCCCCGCCGAATAAACAAACGGCTGCCCAGCCGCTCTGGCCTGTAAAAATGCCATTTCGTTCTCCAGATACCAGTTATTCCGTAAGAACGAATGGGCCAGGCCGGCGGCAGTGATGGCTTTCTCGGTGTATTGATGGTCCTTCGCCAAAAGAGCCGTCGTCGTATCGGCGTGGGGGAAGCTGGTGTAGGCGATGTAACTCACGCCGGCCTGCTGCGCCGCATCGATGACGTTCTGGTGCTGCTGGCTGCGGGGCATGAATCGGCTGGGCAGCGAGGATACCAGCAGCAGCCGATCCACGCCAGCCAAAGACTGGGCCAATTCGTCCGGCTTGGTATAATCCCCGGACCGCACCGTCACGCCGGCCGGTACCAGGGCCGCCGCCTTCTCCGTATTCCGGGCCAAGCCCACGATATTGGCGGCTGGAACGAGCTGCGCCAAATACCCCATCGCCGCGCCGCCAAACTTACCGGTCACGCCGGTCACTGCATAGGTCGTCATTCTGTCGATCCCCTTCCACGATTACCGCAGCTTATCCGCCGCGATCTTACTGAAGTAATTCGCCGCCAGCGCGATCACGATGAAGGCAATGATCTCGATGATCAGCGTACTGTTTTTGTCCAAGCCCAAGAGCTTCGCCAGACCGGCGACCAGCAGCATCCCCACCAAGATAATGACGGTGAAGATGATCGTTTCCACCGGTGTTGACTGCTGCTCGGGCTGTTTCTTTTTCTTTTCTGCCATGGTGTCCATGCGCCTTTCTCAACCACTAAAACATAACATACGTATTGTACCAGATGGCCCCCGGAAGCGGTGAACGGCTGTTATAATGGCTTAGTTGCACGTCGTTAGAGAAAGGAAATCGTCATGTCTGCCACTCCCCGTCATCCCGCCCGCACCGTCCTGCTGGGCGTCCTCAGTGCCTTCGGACCGCTGTCCATGGATATGTACCTGCCCGCGCTGCCTGAGGTCGCCAGCCAGCTGCACACTTCCAGTGCCGCCGGCCAGCTGACCATTACCAGCTGTATCTTCGGCCTCGCCGCCGGTCAGATCATTGTTGGCCCGCTCAGTGATCGCTGGGGAAGAAAGCCGCTGCTCCTCGCTGGGGTTGGCCTGTTCACCCTGACCAGCTTCCTGATCCCCTTCTCCGCCAGCATCTGGCCGCTGATTATCCTGCGGCTGTTCCAAGGCATCGGCGGGTCGGCAGGCCAGGTCCTCTCCCGGGCAGTAGCCCGTGACCTCTTTGCCGGTCCCCGGCTCGGCCGCTTCTTGGGAATTCTCATGTCAATCAACGGCATTTTCCCGATTATCGCGCCGTTATTGGGCGGGGCGGTCCTCAATTTCACCGATTGGCGCGGGGTCTTCGTCATCCTCGGCATGACGGGGCTCATCCTGTTCCTCTGGACCTGGTGGGGCCTGCCCGAGACGCTGCCGGCCGACCGGCGCACGACCAGCGGCTTTGCCGCCTTCAGCCAGATGTCCCTCCTGTTCAAAGACCGGCCATTCATGGGCTACATGCTCAGCCAAGGCTTTGTCTACGGCGCGCTGTACGTCTACATCGCCGGTTCGGCCTTCGCCTTTGAGAAAGTCTTCCATTTCTCCCCCCAGCTCTTCAGCATCGTGTACGCCATTAACGGCGCCGGCATGATTGTCGCCACCCAGTTCGCGGCCCGCCGCCTGACCGACCGCAACGGCCGCTCATTGCTCGGCGGCAGTATCCTCACGGCGGCGGTGACGAGCACCCTGCTCCTGCTGGGCATGAGCCGCTTCCCCAGCGGCTGGCTGCTGGCCGGGGGGCTGGTGATCATCATTTCCTTAGTGGGGGCGGTGAACACCACGGCCACCACCCTGGCCCTGGGCAACGAGGCCCAGCACGCCGGTGCAGCCAGCGCTCTGCTCGGGTTGGGCATGAACGCCATCGGCGGCGTCATGTCCCCCGTCGTCGGCCTCTTCGGCACCGCCAGCGCCCTGCCCATGGTGGGCTTGATCATGGTCTGCGAATGGGTCGCGTTCCTGCTGTTGGCGGTGTTGACGCGGCAGAAGCGCAGCGAGTAGTGAGAAAGGCAGCTTCCTGGCGCGCTGGCCCGGGTGACTCCGGGCTGCGCGGGAGGGGGCTGGAACGTGGTGGGCACGGCTTTGAGCCTCTTGGCAAAGACCGCCAAAAGTCTCAAAGACCGGCCTTTGAAATTATTCTAGGCGGCAAAGCCGCCAAGAATAATTTCACCACTGAGCCCCCTCCCGCTCCGCCCTCCGTCACCCTACATTCTCGAAGAC
>NZ_KI271584.1:99045-115104 GCF_000469325.1 Schleiferilactobacillus shenzhenensis LY-73
ATGCGAATCATTCTCCCAATACGCCAAAGAGGCTGAGACACCGTCCGTCACCGGATAGTGCCTCAGCCTCTTTTCTCACCCGCTATTCAATGTGCTCCACATGCTCCTCCGTCCGCGGCCGCACCCGCTCGGTGGGCGCAGGGACGAAATCGGGGACAGCGACGGCCTCGCCCACCAGCTTGCCCTGGCGAAACTGAATCTTCAGCTCCTGGGCCAAAGCCGCGTCCTCGTCCGTCTCGACACCAGTGAGGACGAGATCGATCTGCCGCTCCTTCGCCAGGCGGTTCCAGAAGCCCAGGTTCAGGTCCAGCCAGATGCTCGGGTCGTCTTTGCGGAAGGCGGCGACGGAACACTTGAGGATGTCCACCACTGGCAGGAGCCATTCAATATTCTTGAGGGCGCACAGGTCGGAGCCCACGTTGTCGGCAGCGAAGCGGCAGCCTTCGTCCTGGGCCAGCCGCACCTGCTGGCGGAATTGGCGCTGGCGGCGGTGGCTGGGGATACCGGTGGAGCGGTAGTCGATCACTAAGTATAACGGGGCAATCGCCCGCCGGGCCCAGCGGACGAAGGGGAGAAAATCCGGACTGGTGATCTGCCCGGCCGTCAGGTTCAAGGCCAGGGCAATGGGGGCTTCGGGCAGCTGCGCCAGCGTGGGGCCGAGCAAGTCTCGGACCTGGGTCAGCGGCAGCGCCGGGGGCACGGCTGGTGCCGCCCAAGTACCGGTGGCGGTGCGCTCACGCAGCAGGCATTCATAGCCCACCACGCGGCTGGCCGCATTGACCTGCGGCTCCATAAAGTAGCGCCGCTGCGGCGTCTCTGGAGAGGTCGGTGCAACCCGCCGCCGGCGCTGCCGGACTAAGACGACTGCCCCCGCAGCCGCCAAACTCAAACAAATAAGCGATACGATCCACGCGGCTTCGATCATGGCCGTCACCCCCACTTTGACTGTCTGTCCCGCTTACCTCTATCCTACCAAGAAACGGCGAATTGACATAGGTCAAACGTCGTATTCTGTTTCCTTCATCGCGGCGTGCATCAGCTCGGCCGGGGACTGCACCCCGGCGTCCGCACTGCTGGCGATGCCGATGATCATACTGACGTCCACGTCCGGCATATTCGGCTGCTTGGCCAGCTCTGCGGCAAAGGACTTGCGGATGCGGTCCGCGGCGATTTTGGCCCCGGCTTTGTCCGTATAGAGCAGCACGGCCCAGGTCGGCGTCGCCCGGTCGACGTAGTAAACGATATCGTTATCCCGGGTGGCGTCGCTGAGGGTGGCGGACACCGTCCGGATCAACGCCCCGAACTGGTCCCGCGTCAGCAGCTGGCGCAGCTCGCCCAGGTAGCGCAGGCGCAGGGCGATCGTCGTCACCGGAATGGCGAAGCGCCGGCCGGTCTCCAGGAACACGCCGGCATCTTCGTAATAGGCCACCGTGGTCCGCAGATGGGTATCCTCATCGAAGGCACTATAGTGGTCCAGGTTGACGGTCAGCTTGGCCAGCTGGCTTTGCAGCGTCAACGTTTCTTGTGCCAGCCCGCGGAACGTCACCGACAAAAGCAAGGGCATAATCAGCCAAAAAATCATCGGCAGGGACACCGGCTTGCCCACCAGCACATTCTGGTAGACCATGACGGTGCCCTGAACGAAGATGAAGACCATGTTAGCGATCAAGCCGAAGGTCAGACCGAGGAAATAAGTGAGGACGACTAACAGCAAGGCAACACCCAGGTAGAGGGTGTTGATGAAGATGGCGCTGCCCGTCAGGCCCATGTAGATTGCCGTGATGGCCGTAAGCGCCAGGAATCCTAGCAGGTACAGGTCCGTGCGTAAGCTCAAGCCAGGCGTTTTCATGCGGCGTCGCCTCCTTTCTTCCCATACTTGCGCAGCAGCAGAATCAGCGTGACGGCGAGAACCACGAAGATGACGCCAGCGACGCCCAGGAAGATGACCAGGCTGGACCGCTTGATCAGTTCATGAACCGGGGACGGCTTGGTACCCGGGGTGACGTCCTTCTTGAAGCGGTAGTTGTAAACTTGGTTATCGCTGTCCACGGCAATCAGATCGCCGCTGTGGTTGACGATATTCTGCTGGAAGTTGATCTGGGTCGAGCCCAGATAGGCGGTGGCCGGGGTACCGCCGGTGACCACCAGCACGACCCGCTGGGCATTATCCGGGTTTGTCAGCAGCTGGGCGGTCCCCAGCCGGCGGCCGTACCCGCTCTCGATACTCAGTTTTTCGTTAGAAATGAACCCTTGCTGCGCCCGGTCGAACTGAAAGTACAGGTGGGGCTGGAGGGCCGCAATGTAGCGGTTCGCCCGGGGCGTGCCGAAGGCGATCAAATTGTGCTGCGCCCGCACACTGGCGTCTGGGGTCTTGCTGTAATAAGTGACGCTGCCGGTGTTGCGCTTGGCGAAGTTGCCCAGCAGGTTGACGATGTTGGTCAGCGTGGCGAAGTCGCTGGCGGTCATCGTCGCGGGTCGGACGATGCCGATGGCGTCAAATTGGTCATTTTTCAGAAACAGGCTCGGATAGTTGGTAAACAACTGGGTCGTCACCGGTTTGGTCCGGACAAACAATTCCGACTGCGGGTCAATGAACGCCCAGGGGGTCTGGTCGTTGTCCGCCCCGCTGCTGGCATTGCCGGCCAGGGCCAGGTCGAAGGTGACCCGGACCGTGATGGCATTTCTTACCGTCAGCTTGGGCGGCACAGTCAAGGTGAGGCTGGCATCGTTGGCGTCGGTCTGGCGCAGGTGGCGGCTGCCGATGGGGGTATCGTTGATGGCGACGGTGACCAGGGAGCGGGCGTAGTCCAGGTTCTGGGCATGGCGGAAGTGCAGCCGGACCTGGCTGCCGGCGGCGTTGGTCTGGTCCATGGGCAGGGTGACAAAGTAAGCGGCACTCTGGTGGCCGGCCCCGGTGAGCTGGGTACCCGCCGGCGAGGCCAGCAGATAGTGGCCGTTATTGTCCTGGAGAGAACTGCTGAAGGTGCGGGTCGCGGCGGTGACGATCTTCTTGGCCGCCCGGGTCTCGTTCATCAGCTCCTGGTTGGCGACGAAGCGGGCGGCCTTGACCAGCAGTGCATCGGTCTTCGCGGTCACCACCAAGGTATAACGGTCTGCCGCATACACGGTCTGGATGACCGCCCCCCGAGCCAGGTCGGCCGCCGCCACGGTCCACCGCAGGTCTGCCGGCAGCCGGTCTGCCCGAGCAATGACGACCTGATACGCGCGGTTCTTCAGCGTCGCCGACCCCGCCGGTGCGATGGGGATCTGGTCCTGCTCGTTGGTCATCACCCGGGAATAGCCGGCCAGGGCATAAGTCGCGGCACTCAGCTCGGCATTGCGCGGGGCATTGGGCACGGCGATGCCGCTGAGGCCGTTACTGATGGTGTCCAGGCCGCTGTAATGAATGTAGAAAGAGCGCAGGCTGCGGTCCGGCGCGCGCAAGGCGTACGTGAACTGGACGTTGGATTCCGGATAGATCGTCAGCCAGTTGGCCGGAGTCTGCACCCGCTGGGCGGTGCCGCCCACCATGTTCAGCACCTGGCCCTGGAGCTGCAGGTGGTTGCTGCCCTGGAGCAGGCGCAGCGGCAGGGTAATGGTCTGAGTCTGCAACCCGGTACTGTCCCCCGGCCGGAAGGAGGCAAACTTCACCCCGTTAAGCAGCACAGTGATGTCCGAACTGCGCCGGTCAGCCAGCTGGCTGACCTGGTAGTGCAGAACGAAGCGGGCCAGGTGGACGTCCCAGTAGCCGGCTTTAACGAAGTACGTGTCGCTGCTGATACCGTCGCCGGTCAGCGACTGGGTCGTATTTTGAATCGGCTGGGTATAGGTCAGATCCGCTGCTTGGGCCGGCATAGCCCAGAAGGCCAGTCCGCAGAGGACGGCGAGGGCCGCCAGCCCAGCGCGGACGGCGTTATTGAAAGCGCTGGGTCTTGTACCAGCGCGCTTGTTTGTGGAAAACTTGTTCACGAATATAGGCTCCCATTCCGTAGACGGCCACCGCCAGCCACATCTGACTGTAAGTGACGTACATTAAGATAATGATCCCGACGTTATCCATGGTGCGCTCGCCTTTCTCCGTCGTGATCGAGACGTAGGTACTGACGATGAAGAGCAGGATCGCCAAGAGCCAGAGACTGTTAGAAAAGCCCTGGAGCTGCGAATGAACGATTCCGGCCACCGAGAAGACGAAGACCGCGTCGGAGAGGACCAGCGAGGTCATTAAGAGAAAGTAAATGGCTAAGTAGTAGAGCAGGTCGAAGCGGATGATGCGGGCGTGGGGTTCAATCAGCAGCTTCAAGTTCTTCAGGATTACGTAGATATTGCCCTTCACCCAGCGGGTCCGCTGGTGGAACCAGACCGCCAATGTCTGCGGTTCTTGTTCCCAGGTAACGGCCTTGGGTTGAAAAAGGATACGCAGGTGGTGCAAGTAGACGTGGAACGAAATCTCCGTGTCTTCGGCCAGCGCCTTATCGTCCCAACCGCCGATCTCGTCGATGAGGTGCCGGCGGATCACGTAGTTGGTTCCGGGAATCGTCGCCAGGCCGAACAGGTGCTGGCGGCCGGCTTGGGCCATCCACTGGAAGGACAGGGTCTCCACGTTGATGAAGCGAGTAAGCAGCGTGGCGTTGCGGTTGCGGGTCCGGAACTTGCCGATGACGGCGCCCAACTGGTCGTCGGCCATCAGCTCGCTGACCAGAATGCGCAAGGCCCCGGCCTCCGGGGTGTTATCCGCATCATAGATGGCCAGGACGCTGCCCCGGGCACTGCGCAGACCGATGTTCAAGGCATTGCTCTTGCCCTTGCCGCCGGTGACGGCATCGGTATTGACGACAGTGAAGTTTCGCCCCGGGTTTTCGTTCTTCAACGCCTGCAGCAATTCCGCCGAGTTGTCGCTGGAATTATCATTGATCACGATGATCTCGTAGCGGTCCTGGGGATAGTCGAAGCGCAGGAGGGCCTCCACCGTCTTGACGATGACGATGCCCTCGTTGTGGGCGGGGACCATCACCGAGACGAAGGGCGGATCCTTGGGCAGTGCGGGAGCCGGCCGTTTCACTTGCTGCAGATATTCCAGATAACCGGCGATCACCAGGATCACATTGACGACCAGGATCAGCCAGATGGCGGTAATGGCGACGAACAGACACCAATCAAGGACACTCACGGCTTACGCCCCTTTCTGCGGAATTGATTGCGGTAGATGCGCCGGCCGTAGATGAGAAAGCCGGTGAGAATAAACAGCGTCACAAGGATGAAAATAAGCAAGGCCAAGCCCTGCCAGCGGGTGAACCGATTCACGCCGGTGGCCACGGTGGCGGCCTTTTGGGGGGCCGCTTTCACCGCCGCCGGCAGACCCACCGTGGCCGGCTGGCCGTCCACTTGGTACTGGCGGGCGCTGAAGGTGACCCGGTGGCGGCCGGCGCGAAGCGTCATGGCAGTCGTGTCATCGGTCAGCGACCGCCACGTTTGATCCGGCCAGCGCTGCACTTGCCGCCGGAAGGACTGCAAGCGCTTGGCCGTGGCGGGCACGGACAGCGTCAGCGCCGTGGGACTGGTGAAAGTCAGATCGCCGGTGCCGGTGAGGGTGTTTTCTCCCCGCCAGGGAATCGCGGTGAAGGTCCGCCGGCCGGGCGCATAGGTCGCCGTCGGCGCTCCCCGGCCCAGCGTGTAGGTCGTGGGATTCGGCAGCAGCAGGTTCTGGTCGGCCCGGTGCAGCGCTGTGCTGAAGGCGGTGTCGAACTGCCAATACCCCGGCGCGCTCACCCCCACCGGATAGACCATTGCCCGCACGGCTTGACTGATCTGGGCAGTGAATTGCCGCTGCAGCATACTGCCCGTCTGGCGGTCGGCCGCATAGATCACCGGCACCTGCCAAAAAATGGTGCCGCCGTCCAGCTGAGCCTGAGCCAGTGTCCGCAAGTATGCGGCATGCTCCGGCAGCTGGCTGTTCTCGGCGGTCATCGTGGCACTGATGGCAAAGGGAATCCCCTGGTCGCGCAGATAACCGGTGGTTTGACGCAGCAGCGGCAGGTCGCTGACGGGAGTGACCCCGGTGAGTGTCAGCACGGGCGGCTGGGCGGCCGCCTGACCGGTGAAGAACTGGGCCAGCAGCCGGGTACTGAGCAGCCCGGTCAGCCCGCTGCCGCTGTACATGGGCAGGTAGGCCTGGCGGCCCCGAATCAGGCCGAACGCATACTGCCGCGGGCCGCCCTGTTCATCCAGCCGGCCAATGTTGCCGGCCGCGGCCGGCAAGAGCAGCCAATGGTCTGCCATGAACGGCAAGACCTGCTGGGCCCCAGTGGCGGGGTCTTGCAGCTGAAACTGTTTATGGGTGACCATCTGGGCCGTACTGCCCAGTGCGCGCTGCTCGTCCCCCGCCAGATTCTGGCCGATGTGCAGCTGCCGGCCCGTGAACGCCTGCCGGTCGCGGGTATAGGCCGCATTGGTCACCCGGCTCTGCGGCCAGTTGACCATGGTAATGACGCCTTGAAAACGGCGGGTCGTCAACGTCCCGGCCCGGTAACTCAGCAACGTCTGGCGGGTCACGCTGATGTTCAAGCTGGCCAAGGTGCGGGTCAGCGCATCGATCTGCTCCGGTCCGCCCGCTTGCCGGTTTTCACTGTCATAGACCAGCAGCACCCGCGGAGCGGCGGAGATCTCTGAGGCGTGGACCGGACGGCCGCTGCCCCAAAGGCCGAAAAGCATCGCGGCCAGCAGCAGGACGCCCGCCGAGCCCTTCATTTTGCCACCCCCGCGGGCCGGGCCTTGAACAGTGTACCGTTGGCCACATCACTGAGCAGGATCAGCAGGAGCCAGTCGGTACTCTGGGCCACCATGAACAGGTGCTGGGCCAGGTTGGTGTCGCCGTTCTCCACCACCGCCGTGACCATCCCGATGATCAGCGTCAGACTGAGGCCCGCCACCACGGCGAACTTCATCACCAGCCAGTCCTGATCTTGGCGCAGCCCCTGATAGGCACCGATGGCGTAGAGCAGCAGGAAGAAAGCCGCCAGCAATATGTAGAACGCAAACTTCGCCGGGAAAAATGTGCCCATCACCGTACTGAACCCGGTGAACCAGTGGGTCTGGGCGTTCTTCCCGCGGCCGCTGGCGGCGGGATAATCCCCCACCGACTTGACCTGGGTCAGCTGGGCATCCTTGGCGGCCAGGTCCAGCATGCGGCCAAAAACCACGGGATGACTGACGTAGTACCGCAGCAGCCACATATCGTCGAAGCGCTGGATGAAGAACCGTTGCATATCTGATTCCCGCGGACTGGCTGGCAGCCCGCTCTGGTAATAGGTGGTCCCGCGCATCAAGGCGAATTGAGGATTAATTCCCCCGCTCTTCAATGCCTTCCCCGGATTCTTGTCCTGGAGCAGAACGCCCCGGCTCATGCTCTGGTAATGGTCCACCCGGGCCAGTTCCGGCGACGCCAGCGCAATGGCCACGGCGCCAGCAGCCACCAAGGTAGTCAGGGCCCCGCCTAGCACAATCTTCCCCGCTCGGGTCAGCCGCGGCAGCAAGCCCAGGGCCATGACAATATAACTGAGGGCCAAGCCGCTGTTCTCCGCGTTCACGGACACCAGCAGCCCGGCGCTGAACAGAAAAAGCAGGACGAGCCCCGCCCGCTGCCATGCAGCGTGGTCCCGGCTCCGGCCTAAGAGCAGCAAGGCCGCCACCGCCGCCATCCCGGTGATCAGCAGAACCGCTTGACCGTAAAACGAGTTGAAATACAACAGGCCGCTGCTGTCCGCGAAAACGGCGGTGCACACGGCTGCCAAAACATACTGGCGCAAAGCCCGCCCGCTGGTCAGCGCTTGGACCGCCAAATAAAGTGCGCCCAGGAAGCACAAAAAATAAACGGCAGCCAAGAACCGGACGTCAAACACCGTCCAGCTGAACAACAGCCGGTTCAAGCCGATGGCCAGCCGCACAAAAAGCGACTGAGACGAAAAAAACGCCGGTGCGTTATCGTTGAAATACTGCATGATGCCGTAAGTCGGCGTGAGGTACCCCGGTGTTGCTGCACCCGTCCGGTACAAACCGTGGTGGGCCAGTACCCGGGCAAAGCCGCCATTATCGGCATACCCCGCCACTGGCGGCACGAACAATAAAATACCCCCCGCCACCCCGGCCAAGAGGACGGCGAAGGCGGCCGGTGAGCACCATTGCTGAACCATACGGCCAAACTGCGTTACTTTTCTCTTCAAATTACGTTATTCTCCATCTAAGTAAAGATCTAATGCCACGAGCGTCTCTAAGTTGTCGAACGAATAGACTTGGCGGGTGCCCAGATCCCCCAGCGCACCGTGGAGCGGCGTATCCGCAGCGGTGATCTGGAAGTTCAGCGCGTGCTGCAGCGCGGTGCGGGCCAAGGCCCGATCGCTGGTGAGCAGTCCCAGCTGGGCGGCCAAAGCATAACCGCCGGCCGACTGGTCTGTCGTCTGCGGCGTACCGTTAGCCCCCCAGCGGTTGTACAGCGTTCCCCGCTGCACCTGCTGCTTGACCCAGGCCACCGTCTTGGCCGGCACCTGCTTGACTGCCGCCAAGTGGACCGCCGTCAGCAGCGACTCAACGACGTTGATGCTGTCGGTGCCCGTGTAAGTGTGACTGCTGAAGTCATAGCGGGTGGCAAACAGCGGCAGCGCGCCGGTCAGCCGGCTGGCTTGGACCAGCGCCAAGGCGCGGGCGTACTGCTTAGCGGTCACCAAGGGTGCCAGCGTCGCCAAGTCGACGTAGCACATCGTCGTCTGGCGTGCCCGCTCATGGGTGTGGGCATCCACGTAGTCCACCACCCGGCCCTGAGGCACGGTATTGGCCGCCACCGTCTGGGCCAGCTTGGTGTATGTCCGCTGCCACGACTCGTTCGCTGCCTGCTTGGCGAAGCGGCCCACGGCGTTGACGATCCGCAGGTCGTCCACCCCGGCGTTGACCGGGTACTGGTAGCCCCGCGCCGGATCGTAACGGTACGTGAACTGCTGCCCCTGCCACAGCGTAGCCTTGCTGCGCCGGTAGAACTGGGCGAAGGCCGCTTTTTGCTTCGTCATCGCCAAGTGTTGGAGCCACAAGCCGGTGGACTCGCTCAGGTACTCGTGCCCCATCGCAGTATCACTATCCGCCTGGCCGTCGTCTAAGTAATTCGTGTAGACACCGTCCGGCTGGACCATGCGGGTGGTGAGAAAATGGACCAGCGCCGAGCGCGCCGCACTCAAAGCGGCATCGTGCTGTCCGGTCACTTTCACCGTGGCCGGTTCCGCCGGTGCCTTGTTCGCCGACTGGGCTTGCTGCATACAGCCCGCTAACAAAATCCCGCCGCTGACGATCAGCCAGGCCGCGCTCCGTAACATCCGCATGGTTCCCCTCCCCAGAAAAACTGTACAACTGTATTACAAAACCAAAATATTCCAACGTAACTATATCATAGATGGGTCTAGACCGCTATGCGGGTTTTTCTAAAGAAACAATACCCCGGCACTATCCAAATGCATCGCTCGCGCCGGCAACGGCTGCTCGATCCGTGCCCTGTGAGCATCTCCCACCCCCTTTCTCCCCCTGCCGGCGTATACTGAAGGCGCCTTGGGAGTACGCACCATATCACTGTTACCGAGCGGCCGGCAGCCGCTCTGAATAAGGGGGTTTTCTACAATGACAGAAGATGTACAATTCGACGAAACTGTGACGAAGCGCATCAAGGATCGTTGGAAGGACGGCGACCGGCTGCTCTTGACGTTCGAGGATGGGGTCGGCCCCTATTCCCAGCACGCCATGATTCACATGCAGACGCAGTTTTCCATTAATATCATCGGTCCGGATGCGTCGCTGGACACGTACGACGCCACCATTAAGTCCAACCTCGGCCCGGTCTACGTGAAGGCATACGGGATGGAGGGCATGGACGATCACCTGCTGATCAAATTCCACCCGCAGTACGACACGATGATCCTGTCCGGCGATTCCGGCGACATCGACACCAACGTCGGCTTCATTGACTTCACGGATCCCAATGGTATCAAGGAGAATCCGGCGCGTTAATAGCCAGTGAGAAAAAAGACTGGAACGAAACTAAACTATGCACGATCGGCGCTCCCCACGCTCAGACCTGTCGTATAGATAGCTTTGTCCCAGTCTTTTTGCCTCGCCTAGCAATGTAAATCCTCTACTCCTGTGACCCGGCCGGCAGCAATCGTAATCCGGGTATCATAATGTTTCAGCGCCCCTTCGTCGACGTGGTGCATCACGCTGATGATCGTCCCTTGGTAATGGTCAAAAATCAGCTGCTCGATGCGTTCCCGGTTTGCCAAATCCAGAGCGGAGGTAACTTCGTCCAGCAGCAGCACCTTGCTGGGAAAATACAGGCCGCGCAGAATTGCCAGCCGCTGCTTTTGACCATCGGAAAGCGTCGCTGCCGGCCGCTCGCCCAGTGCGGGCAAGTTCCCCGCTGCGAGCAGCTGGGGAACTTTTGTTGACCGGGCACCATCGTACAACGTGATATTATTCTGGGCGCTGGTCTCGAAAACGAAGAGGCTGTCGTCCACCACGTTGATATCCTGCTGAGTCACACCGGCGGGGAGGGCAATCGTGCCGCTATCCGGTACGATATTACCCTTCAGCAGATTCAGTACCGTGCTCTTCCCCGACCCGGATTCCCCCATGATGAGGTAATGCTTACCCAATGCAAACGTCACTGAGAGATCCTGAATTACCGGCTGATCATCCGGCGAGTAAACGATATGGCGCAGCTGAATGGCCGGCACCGCCGCGGCCTCCGGTTCCGCATGCGACTGCCGCCCGCGGCGGTGGATGAAGTCGTCGAAGTTGCGCAGTACGTGGCGGGTACCCAAGATGCTCTTCAAGTTCTCCGAAATCATCTGCATCGGCACGATCAGCTGGTCACTGATCTGCAGCACCCCGGCAATCGTCCCCACGGTGATCAGCCCCGCCGTGACCCGCATAGACCCCACGATCAGAATCAGCAGCCCGGCCAGATAGAACGTCAGCCCCGACAGGACGTTGGCACTGGCATCGATCCGGCTGTACCGGCCGTATCGTTTGAGAAAGACCGCATTGGCATGGAAAAAGCGATTCTGAAAGTGATTTTCTGCTTGATAGTTCTTGATGATATGGTGCCCATTGATGATGTTCAAAAAGTGGCGGGTCGACGTCTCCTAGGCGTTCAAGAAGTGTTGCTTGGCCGTGTCGATTGCCCGGCTGAAGGTAAACGGGAAGACGATGGGAATGATGGAAGACACAATGACGATGACCATTAAGACCGGATCGAGAAATTGCAGTGCCAAAACATTGAACACCAGACCAAAGATACCAGCCACAAACATTAAGATGGGATAGAACAGATCGTCTGATATCCGGGCTGCCTCGTTGGTATACGCATTCTGGTAACGACTGACCGGGTCCAGGCGGAAACTGTCCTCGCCCTTCGCCAAGGTCTGCTCAGCTAGGTCGTTTTTAAGCCGCAATTCCTGTTTGGCCGCAAAAATCGAAGATACCGACTGATCAAAGAACTCGGATACGATAATGACCAGAAAGCCCAGCAAATAACCGCCAGCCAGCCAGAAAATACGGTGCAAATCTTTGGCCACCGCGGCATCGAGAATCTGTTGCGTGATCACCGGCAGAAGCGCCGTGCAAAACTGGGTGAACAACGAGGTGACGATAGCCACCCAAAAAGTGGGTTCTTTAAGGACTGCCACGATACGGCGGGGGCGAGTTGCTGTCATAACTGACGACGCCTTTCTAAGTGCATTAGATTAAGATACCTCCGTATTTTATCCCAGGGAATGGACACCGTCAAAGAAAATATTGTGTTGTTCTCATTTTTTATTCTGCCGTTATCATAATGGTGCCTGTAACAAAAAAACCAGCCCGCAAAATGCGTGCTAGTCCTTGCCCTATCGTTCACCTCATAATTCAGCTGGGGGATACCGCCGGTCTAATACAAACGCTCGGCCGTATGCCTGGGGCGTCACTTCCCGAAAGCCCAGTGACTGGTAGAACTGCTTGGTCTTTTCTTCCGGGTCCGTCAGCAGGACGGACTGGCCAACATGCTGGAAATGCGGCAAGAACCGGTGCACCAGTTCAGTGCCGATATGCTGCCGTTGAAATGGCGGAGCGACAATGATGTCTTGAATGTAAAGGATCGTGTACCCGTCACTAATGCCGCGGATCAGACCCGCCAGCTGGCCATCAGCGGTGACCGCCCACAGAACGGCCGACTGGGTCAGGGCCGCCAGGGTGGCTGTTGGGTCTTTCAGATACGCAGCCCAGCCCACCGCACGATATAGAGCCAGCACGTGTGCATCGGTCACGCCGGCTGGTCGCTGCCAAGTATATGTCGTCATTTATTTGCCGCCTTTCTAAACGTCTTGCTCTCAATAATCTGATCCATTCGGGCCGCAATCTCGGCCCGCAGGTGGTGCGTGACCATCACCACCGTGAGCGCGGGGTCGGTGACGATCATCTGCTCAATCGCTTGGGCCGACGCAGCGTCTAGGGCAGCCGTGCTCTCGTCCATGAAGACGATGGCCCGGCCTTGGAGCAGGCCGCGGGCCAGGACGACCCGCTGCTTCTGTCCGCCGGAGAGATTGTGTCCGTCCTTTTCTACCATGGTGGTCAAACCCGCAGGCAGCGAGGCCACCAGATCCGTGAGGCCGGTTCGTTGGAGCACAGCAGTGACCGCATCGGCGGGATAAGGCTCGCCCATGGTGATGTTATTCTCTAATGTATCGTTGAACATGAACGGTGTCTGGTCCAAATAAGTCACCTGCCCGACCAAGCTGGCCGGCGTGATGTGGCGATAGTCCATGCCGTCCCACGTGATCGTACCAGTATAATCGGTGAGATTGCCCACGAGAAGGTTCAGTACCGTTGACTTGCCGCTGCCGGAAGGGCCGATCAGAGCGTACTTCTTGCCTTTTTCTAATGTCAGCGTGAAGTCTTGCAAGATTAGCCCCTCGGCGGGGGTGTAAGAAAAGGAGACGCTCTGCATCTGCATAGCCCGCTGGAATTGCGTCACTGCCTGGCGGCCTGTCAGTGGCGGCAGCGGCACCGCCTTGAACTTAGTAAAGATGGGAATCACCGCCTGCATGTCGGTCAACGACATCATGATCCCCGTCAACCCAGCGAAAACAGTCCCCGCAAAGTTAATACTCGCGCTGACGGTGCCAATCGGTACCAAGTGCCGCCAAACAAGGAACCCCGTCAGCAGCAAGACCAGATTTTGACAGACAACGCTGACGCCGTTGATCACCCCATTACTGATGCCGTTCATGTGCTGCCAGCGGTTGATATAATGCGCCGTATCCTGGGACGCTGCCGTGGTCCGCGTCACCAGCAAGCGCCGTAGGTTCAGCAGATTCAGCACATCGAAGCCGCTGAGAATGTCAGAAAGGCGGTTCATCAGCCGCTCGTTGGCGTGGGTCATGGCCAGCGCGCGGGTCTGAATCGGTTTGTTAAAAAGCCGAGGTACCAGGTACATGACGACCGCCAGGACTATGGTCACCAACACAAGTGAGTAGTGATACCCCGCCAAGGCGATGACCGCCATGCTGACGGTGAATACTTGGGTCACGACATCCATCACATTACTGAAGCCCATCTGGTTGATCGTCGTGACATCGTTGGTCAGCCATGACGCGTACACCGCCGGCGATTGGCTGTGGTACGTCTGGTAACTGGTTTGGCTCAACCGCTGAGCCACGTCCCGGCGGATCGCCGTGTCCATCAACTGCTGACACCGGGAATACTGATACGTCTGCAGGTACATACCGAGACAGAAAATGCCGAAGGACACAGTCATCGCCCCGACCCAGCCCCCAAAGGTGGTGAACCGCGCCGCCACCAGGGCCGTCAAGGCATTCGCGTTGGCGATACCGTTAAAGGTCACCATGAGTGCCTGAACAAACAAAATCACCGCCAGCAGCAAATTCTGCCCCTTAAATTGCCAGAGGTAGTGCCGCAAATCTTTGCTCATAAAAATCTCGTCCTCTCGTTTGCGCCCAGATGCCGCGGTATTTGCAGGTACACAAAAAGCCGCAGACACCCGCCGATCACGGCAGCCTGCGGCTCGAGCAACAAACGATGATGACCAGACCGCGCAAAAAAGACACGGTCATTCCGTTGATTCGCGGGAAGACAGGACTGCCGTATTAGATTGTCTGAAGCGTGCTGGGCCGCGGAAACAGATTCCACGGGGCCAGAGCTAAACGCGAGAAGATCTTTAAACGTTCCGGCATCGCTGTGTCCTCCTTTGATTGATTGACCTTAAGATACCATGCCGCAGAATGAACTGCAACTATTTTCTCATCTGCATGAGATTACCTGGAGAAAAGCGCTGGCTGGCTATTCTTACGCCGCATCGTCCTTCTTCAAATCCCGCCGGGCCAGCACCGGCATGATGAAGCCGAAGCCGAACAGGACGATGACAGAAATGATGTTCATGATCAGCTGGTGGGTCCAGCCGTTGGTCCCGAAGACCACTTCTTGAGGCAGGAAGCCCAGCGTCGCGCAGATAAACGTGAACACAAAGCACCAGCCGCCGACCAGATAGGCGGCGCCCTTGGACTTCAGGAAAACATACCCTGAGGTGAACTTGTCGGCTTGGGCCCGCAACGCGAGAAAGGCGACGAAGACCAGGGCGGTCTTATACGGCGAGACGATCCCGTTCAGGTTCAGCAGCCAGTTGAAGATGGCGTTGATGTTCGGCAAGGTATCGGCCAGCAGCAGCAGGAACAAGCAGAGGGCCGCAGTGAAGACATAACTGTGGATCGGCCGGCCCTGACGGTTCTTCTGGAGCAGCCACTTGGGCATGTAGCGCGCAGCGGTGTCCGCCGACAGCACCCGGCTGGAGGCGTCAATGAGCACCGCCAGCTGAGCCAGCATAAACAGCAGCTGGGTGGCGGCGAACATGTACATCAGCGTCTTGCCCCAACCCCAGGCCTTGCCCAGCATGGAGAAGGCGTAGTAGGCGCCGTTCATCTTCAAGTCGTCCGGCAGGTGGTTGGCATTGAACCAGACACCGAGGGCGAGGGAGCCGAAGATGACCAGGAAGCCAGTCATGATCGCCAGTGCCCACATCGCCTTAGGGAATTCCTTCTTTGGGTTGCGCAGCTGGGCAACGTAGGTCGCCCCCAGCTCCGCCCCGGATGTGGCGAAGATCAGCAGCCCAGTAGTGGCGAAGTAATGCATGGAGAAATGTGGCCGGAACGCAGCCCAGCTGAAGTGGGTCGCGCTGGGCATCCCCTTGGCCAGCCCGGCAGCGGTCAGCGCCACGAACAGCACGGCCATCAGGAACATGGCCGCCCCGCCCAGCAGCGACATGACTTCCAGGGAGCGGGAGAAGAGGTTTTCTAACACAATGAACAACAGGATGACGGCGAAGGTAAGCAGGCCGAACGTCAGGTTCGACATCCGCTTGCCCAGCGTGTTATCGCCGAGGATCATCCAGGAGAGCGAGACGATGACGGCGTTGGAGACGTCCACCAGGTACGGCAGCGTCTGGGCCCAATAGATCCAGCTGGTCCAGTAGCCCCAGGAGTCGCCTAGCGTACGGCGCATCCAAGTCGCCAGCCCGCCGCCCTCGTCGGCGCGGGTGAACGTCGTCCCGAGCTGGGCGGAGATGAGGGCGTAGGGGATAATGTAGATGAAGAGCAGAATGATCCAGTTGATAACAACAGAAAGGCCTTGGTTCTGGAACGGGTAAAAGATATTCTCGAACCCAATGACGGTGATAAACACGAGTAAGCTCAATACGGGCCAACTCATGTACCGCTGGTTCGGCGTGGGTGTTATTTCTTCCTGCACAATTAGTTTCCTCCGAAAATAAGTATGAGTTGATTGATGACTGCAAATTTGGGACAGGTTCTGGAGGCCGTGCGGTAACGGTACTCGGTACTGTTTGGCGTTGGCCCGGGTGACTCCGGGCTCCGCGGATTGGGGCTGAAACGCCGGGGTCACGTGACAAAACTCGCTCGGACGCCGTGTCAAAGCTCCGGCAAAATGGGCTGGAACGTGGTGGGCACGGCTTGAAGCCTTTTAGCA
>NZ_KI271584.1:115192-115472 GCF_000469325.1 Schleiferilactobacillus shenzhenensis LY-73
ACACTCAGTCATGCCGAAAACTAAGTTCTGTCACAGTCCCAATTTCACAGCTGATCCCCCATCCGCTCCGCCCTTCGTCACCCTACATTCTTGGAGACTGTAACAGTCTCACTCGACACGAGACGAGGCAGCCTCTTCCGTGACCATTACGTCAGCTGACCGACCACAGAAGTATGGGTGGATCCTCCAGAGTACACGTCGTGGTACCAAAATCTCACGATTCGGTAAGATGTAGGCGATTTGGGCCCGGAGGCTGGCGGGCGTCAGTGGCCAAATTGTT
>NZ_KI271584.1:115641-119150 GCF_000469325.1 Schleiferilactobacillus shenzhenensis LY-73
AGCGAATCTTCCCCTTTCTGAACTACTTGGCAACATGCACCATGGCGTCCCCATCCTCATCCGGGAACACCCCCTGGATCTCGGGGGTGAACCCCGGGAAGCGGGCGATGCCGGCGAAGAGGGTACGGAAGTAGTCGATGGCCGGCAGCGTCCAGGTCTCGCCCGGGACAACAACGAAGATCCCCGGGGGATAAGGCAGTGCGCCCTCCACGGCGACCCGGCCGGCGCTGGCCGTGAGCGGAACGGTCTCGTAGCGGCCGGTGGCGAAGGCGGCGTCCGCCTGGGCGGCGCTCATCACCTGGTCGCGGTTGTTGCTGTTCTGGAAGAGCCAGCGCTGGCGGGTGACCAGCTGCTCGTCCTGGAAGAAGTCCGACAGTTCCTGGGCCAGCTGGCGCAGGGTCATGCCAGCATAGCGGTCACCTGTCTCGGCCACCAGCTTGGGCAGCGTCTCGGTGACGGTCCGGTCGTTGAAGAAATCCGCTTCGAATTGCTTGAGGACGTCCAACAATCGGCGCCAGTCCACCATCCGCGAGCCCGGGGTGACCAGGAACAATAGCGAGTTGGGGTCGGCTTTCTCCGGAACGACATTGTGGTCCAAAAGATAGCGGTCCACGACCCAGCCGGACACCCCGAGTTTCTTGGTGTGGGGCAATACAACCGTCACTTTGCCGGGGTCCAGATAGGCTTGGCCGGGGACCAGATCCGGGATGCCGTGCCACTTCGCCGCCGGGTCCAAGGCCCATTGCCGGGGATCGGTGTACGCGGTCTTAGTCTCGGCATCGATCAGGGCCGGGCTGTTGTAGCCGCGGAACAGTTGGGTATCGTCCAGTGCCCGGCGGAAGGCCAGGGAATCGGCCAGGGCTTGGCGCCAGATTTTCTTCCCCACCGCGCCCTGGTTCAGTGCGACGTTCGTCACCAGCGAGGCGTACAGGGGGTAAGAATAACTGGTGGTGACGTGCTTGAGGTAAGCGTGGTTGAACTGGGCGTGGCTGACGTAGCGGGCTTGGCCCTTGATGTGGCTGTCCCTCTTGTGGATCTGGGAGGTCTGGCCGAAGCCGGACTGCTGCTTGTGGACGGACTGGGTGACAATGATGCCCGGGTCATCGGGCCCCAGCGGCAGCTGGAGCGGGTCCATCGGCTGCATCGCCGGGATGAAGGGCTCGTAACCGCCCCAAGCGGCGTCGAAGAGCATGTAGTCCACCAGCTTGCCGAAGCGCTGGAGCAGCAGGCGGACGTCGGGGACGATGCCGTCGAAGGTCTCCAGCTCAAGGGCCGCGAGGCGGAACGGCCGGGCGCGCTCGGCTTGTTTCGGGGCGAAAGTCCGGATGTAATTGCGCAGCCCTTCTTCCGTACCGTCCTTCAGATCCACCGGCCCGATCAGGCCCAGGTCGCTGCGCAGCGTATCCAGGTAGACCGGAATGGCGCCGCTCATGACCAAGGCGCCATTGTAGACGGACTTGTGGTTGTTGCGGTCGAAGAGGACCAGATCGCCGGGCTGGAGCAGGGCGCTGGCGACGATGTTGTTCGAACCGGTGGTGCCGTTCGTGACGAAGTAGGTCTTGTCCGCGTGCCACAGCTTGGCGGCAGCCTGCTCGGCGGTCAGCGGCGTGCCGCCGTGGGTGAGCATGTCGCCCAGCGCGGTGACCACGTCGGAGGTGTCGCTGCTGAAGAAGGTCTGCCCGTAAGCCTGCTTGAGCAGATAACCCGCCGGTGCCAGTTCGTCGTAATGGCCAGCGTGGTGGCCGGGGGTAGCAAAGGTGGTCGGGTCCGCCTGGGCGAACTTCAGCAGATCCGCGATATAGGGTGGGATCTGGGCGTGTTCGTACTGGCTGGCGGCAGCCTTGATCTGCTGCACTGCCGCTGGTGTAATGTCGGCTAGGGTCACGGCCTCCGGAAGGGTCGGCGGCGCCTGCTGCCCGAGGATGAAGACGGGGACGGGCAGCGGACTGGCCGCCAACCGTTTGAGTGCGGCGGCGTCCGTATCTTGAACGACCGCGGCGCTGATTCCCGCCAGCTCTGTTTGAGCAATATCCGTCAGCGGCAAGGTGTGCAGGGCCTGAGCCAATGACGGCGTGGTGCCGATTTTCAGAAACATATGTGTCCCTCCCGCGGGGCCTGAAAGCCCCTGCTGCGTTACTTGTTAGCGAAGAAAACCTTTTGGGCCGCCTGCATGGTGGCGATCTTCACGTGGGCGTACGTCAAGCCGCCCTGCATGTAGATGGTGTATGGCGGCCGAATGGGGCCGTCGCCGGAAAACTCGATAGTCGAGCCGGCGACGAAGGTGCCCCCGGCCATGATCACTTCGTCTTCGTACCCGGCCATATGCTCCGGGATCGGGGTAACGAAGGAATCCACCGGCGAACTGGCTTGAATGGCCTCAGCGAACTTGACCATGTCCCCCGGGTTGCCGAAGTTGACCGTCTGGATCAAGTCAGTGCGCGGCGCATCCCACTTTGGATCGACGTCCAGACCCAGGCTCTCCAGCAAGGCCGACTCGAAGATAGCGCCCTTAATGGCGTTGCCGGTAGTCTGGGGCGCGATGAAGAAGCCCTGGAACATGTCAGAAAGCATGCCCACGGTGGCCCCTTCATCCCCGCCGATGCCGGGCACCGTCAGACGGTAGCTGACCCGCTCGATGAGGTCTTTCTTACCGACGATGTAGCCGCCGGTCTTGGCCATGCCGCCGCCCGGATTCTTGAACAAGGATCCAGCCATCAGGTCGGCCCCGACGTCCAGCGGTTCAATGGTTTCAGAAAACTCGCCATAGGCGTTGTCCACAAAAATCCAGACATCCGGCTTGACGGCTCGGACCGCGGCGATCATCGCCTTGATCTGGGCAATGGTGAAGGACGGCCGGGTGGCGTAACCGCGGGAACGCTGGATGGCCACGACCTTGGTGTGCTCACCGATGCGTTTCTGCACCGCCGGCACATCCACGCTGTTGTCGGCTTTCAACGGGACATAGTCGGCCCCGATACCATATTCCTTGGGGCTGCCGATGCCGTTGCCGGCCATGCCCAGGACTTCTTGCAGCGTATCATAGGGTTCGCCAGTGATGTAGAGGATCTCATCACCCGGCCGGACCAGGCCCAGCAAGGCGACGCCAATCGCATGGGTCCCGGACACGATCTGGGGCCGGACCAAGGCGTCCTCGCCGCCGAGGACATCGGCGTAGACTGCCTCCAGGACATCGCGGCCTTCGTCGTTGTGGCCGTACCCGGTGGAGCCGGAGAGATGGCTCTCGGCTACTCGGTGGTTCTGAAAAGCTTTCAGAACCTTGGCTTGGTTTTGCACGATCTGATCGTCGATGGCGGCCAAGCGCGGCGCGATTTTCTCGTCTGTTTGGTGCATTAAAGCGACCAGTTTGGGGTCAAATTCATCTTCCCATTTTTCCATTGTGTTGTGTTCGGTGCAGGTCGCGGCCGGCTGGTTTAGCTGACATAGAAAAGGGCCTGGGACAAAATTCTCCCTCGACGCCGTGCCAAAGCTCCGCAAGCTCCGGCAAAACG
>NZ_KI271584.1:119327-135818 GCF_000469325.1 Schleiferilactobacillus shenzhenensis LY-73
TGGAATATGAATTTTGTCCCAGTCCCTTTGTCTGCTGCCCGACCGCGACCCGGCACCGTCTTACCCTCCTTAGCGCTAAGTATAGAGGATAAGGGCCGGGAGCGCCAGAGTTTCACGTGAAACAAAGACGATGGGCGGTGCCTTTCTGCCTTACCCCTGCTGAGCGGCCCGGTCGACTGCCCGGGTCAGCCGCTCGGTGGCGGCGAAGAGGATGACGGCAAAGACCACTAAGTAGAGCGGAAACAGCTGCATTGACAGCTGACCGGCAAGCCAGCCGAACAGCGGCGGCATGAAGGTGGTACCCAAGTAAGCCGCGGCCATCTGGACGCCGATGACGGCCTGGGAACGGTTGGCGCCGAAGTTCGCCGGGGTGGCGTGGATGATGGCCGGGAAGACGGGTGCACAACCCAGTCCGGTGATGATCAGACCGATCAGCGCGGCGACCGTCGGCAAGGGCAGCAGAATCAAGAGGATCCCGCCCAGGGCGATGCCGATACCGCCGCGAATCAGTAGGCGGTCACCCAGCCAATCCGCAATGAAGCCGGAGAGAAAGCGGCCGCCGGTGATGCCCAAGTAGAAAAAGGAAGCGAAGCTGGCGGCGGTGGTCACGCTCACCCCGCGGGCCTGGACCAGATAACTGGTGGCCCAAATGCCGGCGGTCTGCTCCACGGCACTGTAAGCAAAGAACGCCGCCAGGACCCAAGGCACACCGGGAATGCGCCAGATCTGGGGCAAGCGCAAGGGCGCACTCGCCGCTGCGGGTTCCCCGGCGCCCGGGGCAGCCGGCCGCTTCGCCCGCACCCGTTCATGCCACAACGGCAGCGTCAGCAGCAAGATCGCGGAGAGTCCCACTTGCAGAAAACCGACGATGCGGTACCCGCCCCGCCAGCCCTGACCACTGCTCAGGGCGAAGCTCATGATGTACGGGCTGACGGCCGCGCCCACGCCCCAAAAACTGTGCAGCCAGCTCATGTGGCGGGCAGCATAATGCAGGGCCACGTAGTTGTTCAGCGCGGCATCCACCGCCCCGGCGCCCATGCCATAGGGAATCGCCCAGAGGCAGAGGACCCAAAAGTGCGGTGCCAGCGAAAAGCCCAGCAGTGCGATGGCGGTGGTCAGCACACTGACGGCCGTCACCCGGCCGGCTCCGAAACGGTGGGTCAGCCGGTCCGACAGCATGCTGGACACGATGGTGCCGCCGGCAATCAGCATGGTTACCCAGCCGGCGGCGGCCACTGGCACGCCCAGGGCGGTGTGCATCACCGGCCAGCCGGCCCCGATGAGGGAATCCGGCAGTCCCAGGCTGATAAAAGCAATATAAATAATGGCTAACAGTAACGAATACAAATCTCTCCCACTTTCTCCCAGCGACAATCAATTCAATTCGTCCAGTATACCGGATTAGTAAACATCGCGGAAGGCACTGAGGGGGCGGCCGGCGGCATCCAGGGCGGTTTGCAGGCCAGGGAATCGCCGTAAATAAGCGGCTTTATCTTGAATCAGCGGCCAGGGCACGATCGTCACCAGGCGCGCCATGGCCCCCAGCTCGGCCGGCGTCCAGTGCGCATGCAGCCCCGCCGCCGTCAACGCGTGGCGGCGGTTATCGATCAGGCTATCGGCATCCACCCCCAGCCCCAACCCACGCATATGGGCAATGACCGCATCGGTGGCGGCATAGACGTTGGCGGCATCACCGGTGACCAGCGCCGCCGCCAGCTGCTGATTGAACCCCCCGGTGATGCGGTCGTCCAGGCTGTCGTTGGCGAAGGCGGCGGCTTGGGTGAAGTGCTTTTGGGCCTGGACCGCTTCCCCCGAGAAGAGTTCCCGGATGCCCAAGTTGGCCCAGAGGCGATACCGCCGCCGCTGCACCTGAGGCGCGTCTGGCATCTCAGCCAGCAGCCGGGCGAGTTTCTGCGTGATCCGGCCATAGGGCGCCGGGGCCAGTTTCGGCATCACGGCCATGAGCCGGTCGATTTGGTTCAGCGTAAAGAACGGCCGGGTCAGGGCATAGGCTTCAATGGCCTGTTCCTCGCCCGGGGTCAGATCCGCATCCAGCCACTGATCCAGCTTAGCCTGGGCGGTATCCAGAATGGCTTGCTGGGGCGTCGGCGTGGCGGCCACGGCTGTCTGCTTTTCCCACCGGTACTGAAACTCCGCTGCGGTCATGTCCAGCCGGGCCAGCAACTGGAACAGCCGCTCCGTCGTGATGTCGGTTTCCCCCGCCTCAAAGCGAATTGCTTGGCGCCGGCTCAAGACGTTAGCGTACAACCGCGCTTGCGTGATTTCTTCCGCCTGCCGTACCGTTTTGATCAGCGGGCCAATCGTGTGTGCCATTTTTGTCACCTTTCTCTCCGGGCCTTATTATGCCCCTTATGATGGGCCTTAAGCAAAGAGAGGAAGCTGATCGTTATGTCGATTAATCTACGCTGGGTCGTGCACCACCTGCCCCGCTGGCTGCTGCTGGCGGTGGTTGTTACCGCTGTCTTGGGCAGCTTCGAAGGGATCATTAACGGGCTGGTCCTGGGCCAGTTCCCGACTCTGGTGGGCGCCACCAGCACCCGCCTGTTCCGCTACCTGGGTGCCGCCGTCCTGCTTTACGTCGGCACGTATACGTTCCTCTATCTGTCCCAGGTCCTGATCGTCGTCGCCACCAAGCACCTGAACGTGGCCTTGAAGCAGACGCTGCTGACGGTCAGTTTTCAGCAGGGAGAAAAGCCCAGCAGCGGCTTGAACCACCTGACCAACGACGCCGCCAAGATTGAACAGAACTACTTCAGCGCCTTAGCCAGCCTGCTCACTGCCATTGCGAGCACCGTGCTGTCCACCGTCTTTGTCTTGGCGGTCAACCCCGTCATGGGCCTGGTCTTCATCGCCTTTTCCGCCTTGACCATGGTACCGATGATTTTTGGGCAGAAAGGCATCGGCCGGCTGGGCGCACTATGGAGCCAAGCCAACGACCGCACCGTCCAGAGCGCCAGCGATTGGCTGACGGGGCGGCGGGAACTGCGCCAGTACGCTGTTGAACAGCCTTTCTTCCGCCGGGTGACGGCCGCGTTGACCCGGAGTGAGAATGCCCTGCAAAAGCAGAACATCCGCCAGTGGACCGTCCAGTACAGCAGCTGGCTGCTGGTCGTCTTGACGCTGGTCGGCCCCTGGACGGTGGGCTTCTACCTCATGAGTCACGGCGGCTTCGGCATTACGATCAGTGTCCTGCTCACCCTCACGCTGACCGCCGACCACGTGGTGGGCGGCGTCCGCCAGGTGATGGACGTGTGGGGCCAGCTGGCCAGTACCGCGGCCCTGCGCCGGCTGCCGGCGGCGCCGCAGCCCTTTATTGCCCCAACCAGCACACCCGCCGCGACACCCGCCCTGCACTTAGACAGCGTCGCCCTCAATTACGGGGACCACGCTGTTTTGGCCCCCACGACCTTGACGGTACCCTATGGGACGAAGATGCTGCTCACGGGCCCATCCGGGATCGGCAAGACCTCCTGCTTGAATCTGCTGGCCGGCTGGCAAAAGCCGACGCAGGGCACGGTCGCCCTGGCGGACGCGCCCGTGGCCCCGACCCAAGTCACCTACATTCCCCAGGATCCTTGGCTGTTCACCGGCACGGTGCGGGACAACCTGACCCTGACGGCTGCTTATCCCGACCAGACCCTGCGCGCTGCTTTAACCGCCGTGGGCCTGAATGCCGAGCTCGGTCCAGACCCGCTGGCCCGGGAAATCCACCCGGATGCCGATGACCTCTCCGGCGGCCAGAAGCAGCGTCTGGTCATTGCCCGCGCCCTGCTGCGCCAGCGGCCGGTCATCCTTCTGGACGAGATCACCGCCGGTCTAGACGACCGCAACGCCCACGCCATCCGCACGCTGATCTACCAGCTGCCCCAGACGGTCATCGAGAGTGCGCACCATACTGATCCGGCCCTGGCCCAGGAATTCCATTTCCAGACCTATGCTCTGCAAAACCAGCAGCTGGTCCCTGCCCCGAATTTTTGAGCCTAATGATTTTGTCACCGCTTACATTCGCGCTATAATAGGGGTGTAGAAAGTCACGGAAAAGCACTAAGAAGGTGGCGGCAATGCTTCTGGGCATGGTAGCGATCATCATGATGAGCCTGTTGGCGATGGCCCTCGTCTACTTCACCGACGGCGGCTGGGTACTGTACGGCACCCGCGTCCTGCGGGCCATTCGCCGGGACGAGACCCGGATCGTTCGGTATTTCCGCGTCTTGTTCGGCTAGGACACAATTGCGCCTGGTTCGGTTATTTAACCGCTCCAGGCGCTTTTATTTGCTGTATAGTAGATGATAGTAGATGTAGAAAGAGGTTGAAATCGTATGGCAATGGGTTCCGTACTGAAACAAGCACGGCTGGACGCCGGCCTGACGCAGGCTGAGACCGCCGAGGATATTTGTTCCCAGGCGATGCTGTCGGCCATTGAGAATGACCAATACACCCCCAGCGCCACCCTGCTCATTGCCCTGTGCCAGCGGCTGGGGCTGAGTTTGGATGCCATCGCCCTGGCGAACAACTTCGCGATCGGCCAAGAGCCGCAGTTCAATAAGAAAGTGGCGGCGCTGTGCAACGCCCACCAGTACAAGGAACTGCTGCGTTTTCTGAACCAAGACGCCGTCATCGACAGCATTGCGGACGGCGCGGAGACCCAGGCGTACTATTACTACCTGGCCGTGGCCCAATTCCAAGGGGCCCAGGACTGGGACGATGCCCAGCAGAACCTGCAGCTGTCCCTGGCCAGCGCCACCCGGACCAAGGTGCCGCCGGTACTTACCCGGCTGGCGAAGATCAGCGCCGCGTATATTGCGGTACTCAAGAGCCAGCAGGTGACGCCGTCGATCCAAGCCGACATTGACGCCGCCTTGAAGGGCATCGACCGGGCCAAGTACGACGAAAACCTGAATATTATATTCTACCTGGCGGCTCTGATCTATTACCACGACCGCCAGTACACCGAGAGTGCCAAGCTGCTGGCCCGGGGGATCCAGTTCACGACCAGCCACAACTCCCACTACATGCTGGCCAATGCTTATTATCTGCTGGCGAAGATCGCCACCCAGCTGGGCGAGAAAGACCAGGCCCAAGACGCCCAGCAGCGGTCCGCTTTGTTCAGTGAACTTTTTGGTGAACAAGTCTTTAACGACGGGCCGGACGAAGAATAAGGAGGCTACATTATCCCACTTTCTGAGCACGACTATATTACCGTTCATAATGCATTCCAAAATAACTTGCAGCATATCGACGTGCGGCTTCCGAAGCACGCCATTACTGTCTTTGCGGGTCTGTCCGGGTCCGGCAAGTCCAGCCTGGTGTTCGACACCATCGCCGCCGAGTCCCGGCGCGAGCTGAACGAGACCTTCCCCAGCTTCACCCAGCAGTACCTGCCCAAGTTCGGTCAGCCCCGCGTGGGGGCCATCAACCAGCTGCCCGTCGCGATCGTCATTGAGCAGAAGCGGGTCGGCAAGAATGCCCGCTCTACCCTGGCCACCTATACCGGCATCTATTCACTGCTGCGCCTGCTTTTCTCCCGCATCGGCAAGCCCTTCATTGGCTATTCCGACACCTTCTCCTTCAACCTGCCGCAGGGCATGTGTCCCACCTGCCAGGGCTTAGGCTACGTGGACGACATCAACGTGCACAAGCTGATCGACCCCACTAAGTCCTTGAACCAAGGTGCCATCACCTTCGTCAGTTTCGGCCCTGACACCTGGCGCTGGCGCCGCTACGTCAACAGCGGCCTCTTTGATAACGATAAGCCGCTGAAGGACTACACCAAGTCAGAAATGGATACCCTGCTCTACGCGCCCCAACACCAGTTGAAAAACGCGCCGCCCCAGTGGCCCCGGACCGCGCTGTACGAGGGGGTCGTGCCCCGCATCAAGCGCTCGATTATCGGCAAGAAAGAGGCCCAGCACCACCAGGCCGCCCTCGCCGAAATCGTCACGCGCCAGCCTTGTCCCACGTGCCACGGCACCCGGTTGCGGCCTGCCGTGCTGACCAACCACATCAACGGCCTGAATATCGCCGACGTGCTGGCCATGGACCTGGTTCACGTCCAGCAGTTTCTGAGCGGTATCACTGTCCCCCTGGCCAAGGACGTGGTGCGCGAGCTGCAGGGCAAGATCGGCTCGCTCATCGACATCGGCCTGGGTTACTTGATGCTGGACCGGGGAACCAGTTCCCTCTCCGGCGGCGAGACCCAGCGGATCAAGATCGCCAAGTTTCTCACCAGCGCCCTGGTGGATATGGTCTACATATTGGATGAACCCAGCGTCGGCCTGCACCCCCACGACATCGAACTGATCAAGAAGGCCCTGCGCCGGCTGAAGGACAAGGGCAACACGATCCTTATCGTCGAGCACAACCCCGAACTCATTGCCCTGGCCGATTACGTCGTGGAGATCGGTCCCGGCGCCGGTACCGCCGGCGGCCGGGTGACCTTCACCGGCACGTACCCGCAGCTCCTGGCGGGCAACACCCTGACCGGCCGCCTGCTGCAAGAGAAGCTCACGTTCCGGGACCCTGTAAGAAAGGCGGCGGCCACCGTGCCGCTGCGTCATGTCACGATCCACAACTTGAAAAATGTCGACGTGGATGTTCCCCTGGGGGTCGAAACGGTGATCTCCGGTGTCGCCGGTTCCGGCAAGAGCTCCCTGATGGCCGCGCTACGCGACCATCTTCAAGACGGCTACATCGACCTGGCCCAAGGCGAGATCGGCGCTAACATCCGCTCGACTCCGGCCACATATTTGGATATTCTCGACCCGATCCGCAAAGTCTTCGCCACGGCCAACCACGTATCCACGACCTGGTTCAGCTACAATGGCCGCGGCGCCTGCCCGCTGTGCAAGGGCAAGGGCGTGACGATCACCAACATGGCCTTCATGGACCCCGTCGTCCAAGTCTGCGAACAGTGCCACGGTCAGCGCTATAACGACCAAGCACTCAGTTATCTGTATCACGGCAAGACGATTGCGGACGTCCTGACGATGCCGATTACTGCCGCAGCGGACTTCTTCGCGGACGTGCCGGCCATCGCCGCCCCGCTGCAGCATATGGCCCGGGTCGGACTGGATTATTTGACCTTGGGCCAGCCGCTGACCACGCTGTCTGGCGGTGAGAAACAGCGGCTGAACCTGGCCGTGCAGCTGAACAAGACCGGTACCGTTTACCTCTTGGACGAACCCACCGCTGGCCTGCATCTACAGGACGTTAAGAAGCTTTTGACGTTATTCGACGACTTGGTCGCCGCCGGGAACTCGCTGATCATCGTGGAGCACAACCTGCAGGTCATCTGCCAAGCCGACTGGCTCATCGACATGGGGCCGGACGCGGGCATCTACGGCGGGCAGGTACTGTATTCCGGTACCCCGGAAGCCGCCATGCACGTGGCGGCTTCCCGGACGGGACAAGCGTTGAAGGCGTATAACGCCAGCCGGTGATACGCGGGACGATACTATCCGGCATCGGCCCGGGTGACTCCGGGCTACGTCACCCTACATTCTCGGAAACTGGAAATGTCCCGCTCGCCACGGCAAGCTGACAGTTCACTTCACGGATATTACAGCAGTTGCCTGGAAGGACAAAGTTCAGGCTGCACGCCTAGCGATTGTGTCGTGGCACGAACAATCTCACAATCGGGTAGGAAGTAGGCGATTTGGGCCCGGAGGCTGGCGGGGCTCAGCCATGAAATTGTTGTTAGTGGGCGTCCTTTGCCCACTTACAACAAGGCCGATCTTTGAGACCGCGCGCACTTTGCGCGGGCTCAAAGTCGTGCCCATGGCGTTCCAGCCCCAGCCAGCCGGAGGGCCCAAGTCGCCGGGCCTCGTGAATCACGTCCTGGTTCACGAGGCGGCAGCGCGAAGCGCAACGCCGTACCGGCCCAAATCGCCGGGCCCCTCGAACCAATCCCTCAATACGCCAAAGAGGCTGAGACACCATCCGCCAGCGGATGCTGTCCCCGCCTCTTTTCGTCTCATTCAAACGGTGTGACGAAAACGAAGAACTGCGGTAAGTGGCGGTGGTACGCTTCGATTTGGCCAGTGAGGATCTCTTGCCACTGATCGTGCAGCTTGGTCAGGTGAAATTGGGTGTAATAGCTCAGTGTTTCCGCAAAGAGCGCTTTGGCCTGGTCCTCCTTGCCCTCGTGCAGCGTGATCCAGCCCGCCATGGCCGGCAGCTCCATGACAGAGTGGGTCGCCGAGTGGGTGTAACAGAAGTCGCGGGCCAGCCGCCAGGCTGCCCAGGCTTTGGTTAAATCGCCGTGCACGATGAAGCCCGTGATGGCGGTGAAGTAAACCAGGCAGATTTCTTCATCATACCCCGGCAGGCTGTGCATCAGAGCGGCCTTCTTCCCCACGTTGCGCAGCATCCGCCAGGCAACGTCGACGGGAAAGCCGCGGATGCAGTGTTTGTACAGGCTGAATTCATATTGGCCCCAGTCGTCCACTTGGGTCAGGTAGTATTGCAGGCCGGCCAGGGCGTCCGCGGGGCGCTGGTCGGTGGGCGTATCGTAGTAGCGGTTCAGTTGGACCGTCTGGTCGATGCGCAGGTTGTATTCCCGGTCGTTTTCCGCGGCCAGTGCGGCCAGGTGAGCCCGCCACGCTGGCATGCTGATGTGCTTGCCCTGGGCATCGATCACCGTTTCGATGCTGGTCAGGTAATCAAAATCGTGGACCCGCTGGGCCGCCGGTGAGCGGGTCGTGCCTTGCCGCTTCAACTGAAACTCGTCGTAACTGACGGCGATCTTGTCCAGTAAATGGACAAATCGTTCCACCGAGATGTGCGAGCGGTTCGTCTCGAATTGGCCGATCAAGGATACTGAGTTGACCTCATCGGCGACTTGTTTCAGTGTCAGCCCTTTATTGACGCGGAAGTAGCGGAATGTTTCCCCGTACGTCATCATCTTGTCGCCTTCTTTTCCAATATACTGGAATTCTAGCACATTGCCATTCTCTCGTCATTAGACTAAAAGAAAACGATGAGGAGACGATGATATGACGTTCACGGATTATTTGCGCCGGCTCAAGTGGCGCTTCTGGGTTTGGGTCGGGTTATATATCCTCCTGATTTTTGGCATCACCGGCACGTCCGTGTTCAACGGGAATGCCATTACCGCCTTGACTAAGTTCAATGTTCAGGGCTTTCTGCACGCAGCAGGCTGGTATGCGGCCGCCACGATCTTGGAGGTGACCATGTCCGTCGGCACCGTCATCTATCAATACCATCTGCAGCGGCTGCTGGATAACGACATCCGCTCGGATATTGCCGCCAACTTCACGCGGATGACTTATCCCCAGTACCACCAGCGGGCCGACGCTGTCTACACGTCTTGGCTGACGAACGATATCAATACGCTGAACAGCCACGGCCTGACCTTCGTCGGCTACATCATCCAAGCCAGCTGTCAGGTCACCGTCAGTGTGGCAGTCTTGGTCACTTATCACGTCTCCCTGCTCATCACCACCGCCATCAGTGCCTTCTTCCTCCTGACGGTCCCCCTGATCTATCGCCAAAAGCTCAGTGCAGCGTCTGCTAAGCTGAGTGAACGCAACGAACGGCTGACAGACCAAATCACGGATGTCCTTGAAGGGTTCAATACGTTATTCATGGCCAACCGCCGCCATCTCCTCGTCCAGCGCATCTGGCAGGCATCGGATGACGCCGGGAAAGCCGAATTCGATTACCAACGGTTCGACATGTTCACCCAGTTCGTCATCAACGTGGTCAACCTCACCGCCCAGCTGGCGTTGCTGGTCCAGGCCGGTCTGTTGGCTTACCACCATGCCATACCGGTCGGGGCAGTGATCACCATTGCCTCCTTGAGCGGCACGGCATTCAGCGGTTTAACACTGCTCAGCTTCGGTTTGACCACCGTGAAATCGGTCAAGCCCATCTTTGCCAAGTTTGCCCAGGCGGTCGTCCCGGCCCCGCCAAAGAAGCAAGCGGTGCAGCCGCTGCAGGGCACGATTCGGCTGGCCGACGTCACCTTTCATTACCCGGGAAATAATGTCCCCACCATTTCTCACCTGAACCTGACGATTGGCGCTCACCAAAAGATTGCCATCGTCGGGCCGTCCGGGAAAGGGAAATCAACGATGCTCAAACTGCTCAGTGCCATCCTGCCCGATTACCAAGGCCAGATGACGTGGGACGGCCAGGATTATGCGACGCTGGACCCGGATACGCTGCGCAACCAGCTGACGTATATTGACCAGGCGCCGTACATCTTCAACGACACCATCCGGTTCAATATCACCCTCGGACAGACGGTCAGTGACGACGATCTGAAGCATGCCGTGGCGGCGAGCCAGCTGGCGGACTTCGTAGCGGCGCAGCCCCAGGGCTTGGATACGGTGCTGGCCCACGATGGCACCACCATCTCCGGCGGGCAGAAACAACGGATCGCCCTGGCCCGGGGGTTGCTGCGCCAGAGCAAAATTATACTCAGCGATGAAGGCACGGCGGCGCTGGATCCGGAGAACGCCGTGGCAGTTGAGCGGCTGCTCGTGACGTTGCCTGACACCACGTTGATCATGGTCACCCATAACCTGCGGGATGAGATCCGGCCAGCCCTGGACCAGGTGGTCACGTTGTAATGGCCAGTTCGCCGCCCTAGCTGAAAGAACCCAAGAAACGCGCCCCGGCCGCTTCATTCACGGCTGGGACACGTTTCTTTTCTAACTTTCTTTTCTAACTTAATGCTGTGCTTGAACGGCGTCGCTCTCCCGGGCCACGATGCGGGGCGGGAAGAAGACGTGAAGCGGGTAATCCCGGTCGCCGTGCACCCGCTCGGTCAGCATGCGGACCGCAGAGCGGCCGATGGGGTAAGCGCCCATCTGGACGGTGGTCAGGGGCGGGGTGAGAAAGCCGGCCACGGCGCTGTTATCAAAAGAAACCACCGCGATGTCCCGGGGAATCTGGAGACCGGCCTTGTTCAAGCCGCGGTAGACGCCCACCGCCAGCGGGTCGCTGGCGACCACCACGGCGGTGGGGTGCTTCCCCGCCTGCACCAGCTGTGCCGCCAGCGCGGCGCCGGCTGCGTAGTCCCAGCCGCCAATATACGCTTCGCGATAGCGGTCTAAATGATGTTCGTGCATCCAGCGCTGATAGGCCAGCAGCCGGGGATCGACGGGAGGCCCGGCCGTGGCGGTCCCGTCAGCGTGGGTCACGGTCGGCGGCCCGCCGATGAAAGCGATCCGTTGGTGACCCGCGCCCGCCAGCCGGTCGAGGACCATGACCGCTGCCTGGCTCGCATCCGGGGCAATCGCGTCCACGTCATCGGGCGCATCATAGTCGTCCACTAACACGATCAAGGACGTGGTCTGCTGTAATTGATGGAGCCAGGGGCGGGCAATGCCGCCAATGACGATCAGGCCGTCGATTCCCCGCAGGGCCAACGGGTCCACCGGCTCGCCCGCGTGGATGGTCAAGCCAATGGCCGCCTTCGTCTGCTCGCTCTCGTCCAGAATGCCGCGGCGGATGTCTCGGTAGTAAGGGTCATCGTACTCGTCCTGCGCGCTCTTCGTCACCAGCAGCCCCAGCGTGATGGTGCCCTGACGCACCGGGCGGGCCGGTTTAACGTAATGGAGCTGTTCCACGGCCGACAAGATGCGCTGCTGCGTCGCGGCGGTAATGGCGAGACTGGGGTCGCCGTTGAGAAAACGGGACGTGGTCGTCGCCGACGTTTTGGCCGCGCGGGCCACATCACGAATGTTGGCCATCCCCGGACCTCCTTTCTGCATACTGCATCATCCATCGTTAGACACGTGTCTATTTTAACGCTGAGAAGCAGACAAGACTAGGCGATTATGCCAGGGGCGCCCGCAGGGTCACCTGGAATGGTCCGGCCGCCGGCTGAAGCTGCGCCAGGACAGGCAAGGGCTGAGGCAGCGGCAGATGGGCCAACGGTCGGCCGGCGTGCTGTACTTCGACGGCGGCGGCCGTGATGACCACCGTCAGGGTCAGGGTTTGCCCCGCCGCTAACAGGCCAGGCATTTCTTTGCGGACCCGCTGGGGGTGATAATTGGCCGTGCCGTAAGTGCCGTTTTCGGCCTGCGTCACGGTATAGCGGGGTTGGGCCACTGGCGCCGACCGGCCGGCCACAGTCAACGTCAGCTGATTACCCTGGGCCGTGAGCTGCACCTGGCCGCCGCCGGTGAGCAGCGGTGTCGGCTGGGCCGGCAAGGCGGCCGGGGCAGTGATCGTCAGCTGGCTGGTCTGGGGAGTGGGGATCGCTGGGTTTTGGTAGAAATCAGCAGCCGTTTGGACCAGTGTGACGGTATTGGCAGCACCGTCTGCAGCGGTGAGGGTCAGTGCCAAGCGGTCGGTCAAGGCGGCCGGCCGCGCCACCCAAAAGGCAGACCGGTCCTGGTCCGCGGACAGAATCGGCAAGGTGTCCGGACCAGCAGTCACCTGAGCTAAGTCATTGAACGGTTGGCTGAAGGTCAGCCGCAGCCGTTCGCCCTTCACTGCGGCTTGTTCTAGGTCGTGCACCCGGCCGGGCTGGTTCAGGGCGAAGAAGGCGACGCTGCCCGGGGCCAGCGTGATCGTCGTCCCGGCTACTTGGGCAGGCGCTCCAAACGTCAGCAGCGTCCGCAGTTTGATTGCCGCGGCACGACCGGTCAGCGCCGCCGGCAAGGCGTAGGATTGCGTCTGTGCGGTGGGATTGCGCAGGGCCAGGAAGCCCTTCTCCCCCTGGTGAGTCCAGTAGCCGTAGATGCCCGTGCGGGTGTCGGTCCCCAGCAGCTGGACGTTTTGCAGCGTCTCCTGGTGGGCCTGGGCGAAGCGCAGGGCGTTGCGGGTAATGCGCCATTTCTCATCGTCCAGCATGCTGGGCGAATAGTAGAGTTCAATGAAGTGCGGCCCGCGGAAGACGTTCCAATACAGGTACTTGGCGAATTGGGCAGCGGTCATCGTGATATCGCGGGCAGAAACGCCGTAAATCGGCTCGTGGTTGTAAAGCCGGGTCAGCGGGAACTGGAGCGCCGCGGTGCGGAAGAGGTCAAAGTAATGCTGGTCCCGGCCAGCGATGCGGCGGTCGGCAGGGTCGCCGGTGCCAATCTGGGCGTCGTCCCCCGTGTTCTGCAGCCAGACGCTGTTCACCCATTGGAGCAGCCAAGGGCTGAGGGGTACGTAGCTGGTGGCGTTAATGAACAGGCCTTGTCCCTGCTCGGCCCGGGCAGCGCGCAGCTGACTGAACACGGCCAGCCACCGCTCCCAATACTCGGTGTAGAAATACATATTATGCGGACCGCCCACCAGGTGCCGGTGATTTCTCTCTTGGGACGGCCGGGAAGCAAAGCCGTCCATCTTCCAGTAATCGATGCCGTACTGGTTCTGATAAGCGGTCAGACGGCGAGCGACCAGGTCGATGTAATGGCCGTCGGCGGTGTCGATGACGTCCGGCAGAGCCATCGTGCGGTCCACGCTGCCCGTCCCCCGCTGGGCCAGGTAGCGGGCGAAGGGCGTATACACTTCATACCCGCCCTGGGGCCCGAACCAGAGGCCGAAGCGGCTGCCCATCTGCTCGGTCAAGTGGGCCAGCGGCGACAGGTCAGTGCCGAACTTGGCGTTCACTTCCCAGAACCCCGTGCGGTTATAAGCGGTGCCGGAACGGGGCTTATCCAGCAGCTTGAAGGGCCGATTGTTGTAGTTGTTCCACCCGTCATCCAGCACGTAGGCAGCGATCGCCGGCAGGCCGTACTGCAGCGCCTTCGCGTGGAACTCAGTGAAGGCTGCCGCCACCGTCTGGGCCGTGATGGCCATGCCGTGGTCGTACCAAGAGTTGTACTGCAGGCGGAAGGTCAGCGGTTGGGCGATGGCCGCAATGTAGCGGAAGAAAGCCGCCCGTACCGCGTCCAGCGCCGTACTCGGCGCGGCCCCCAGGACAAATACCTTCGACGACAGGGTGGTTCCTAGGGCCAGCGACCGCCCGGAGTAATTCCTGATGCGCAGATACCCTTGCACGATCCGGTTGTCCGTGGCCGGAAACTCGCAGCCCAAATAAAAGCCGTTGACATACACCGGCTGTCCCATCATCAGCTGCCAGGGCGTGAAGGTGCCGGCGGTGGGCACGTATTCATAATCCGGCCGCTGCCACGTTTGAGCGTCGGGATCCAGCGCCACCGGCAGCCAGTCCACCGCCACCAAGGTGGCCGGGCTGCCGCCGGCCAGCTGGGTCAGCTCGACCCAGCCGCGCAGGCAGGGCTGATCGCTGCCGGCGAGGTGCACCACGGCTTGGACCGTCCCGTCCCCGGCAATGGGGAAGGTCAGTGTGAGGGTCAGTGCCTGATCGGTGGCGGTCACCCCGGTGACCTGCATCTGCCGCGAGTCAACATAATATTCCACTTCGTCCAGGATCACGTGCACCCCGATCAAGGGCTGGGGCGCCGTTGCGGTACTGACTAAGTCTGATGCCGCCGGCCGATCGTGCAGCGTCGTGATCGCGGCGCCGTTTTGCGTCGTCACCGTCAGCCGGTACCACGCATTTTCCAGCGTATACCTGCCCGGCTGCTGATTCGCCGCCATTTCGTCTGTTGCCATGGTAGAAAATCCTCCTCATTCAAACCCGGTTGTCTCGATTGTGGTCATATTCACTGAACAAGATCGTGAATCGGGACAATATTGCAATCTCGAGATACTGAGAACGCCTTGATTGAACGTCATTTAAGCCGTTTTGTAAAGGGGGTTGCCGTTCAGTAAACAGGTTCAGCACTGTTGTTTTTGAACAAAGGAAAAGGGAGTCCGTCACTTCTGGGTCTCCCTTCACTATCTTGATCGCCGGTCTAGAGCCGGGCAGCCACATCCCGCGTCAGCTGAGCCATGGGCTGATTCACGGGCCACGTGCCGTCAATTTCTTTCTGGCGGGTGGGCGTATTGTAGGTCAATTTTTCGGTTTGCGGGTCATACCGCCAAAACAATCCGCTGCTATCGGTGCATTCGACAGTGGCGGTCAGTTTTTCTTTCTTCAGCCAGGCCGCATAGGGGGCATACTGTTTGGCCGGGTCCCGCCGACCGACCGCGACGACCACCGTGGTACCGATCGGCGGCAGCGGGACGAGCTCATTCGAAGTGAACACGGCCGTGTCGTCCGGAATTGCCGGATCCTTGTAAGCACTGCCTTGGGCAAAGTCGCCGTACCGGCGGAATCCGCCCGGAAGCACCAGGGTCAGGGTCTTGTCCCGCAGTTTCTTCTGTCCGGTGACGACTTGGTCCACGTGGAGGGTGACCGCCGTATAGACTTGCTGTTCGAACATCGTCTCGGCCTGCCGCCAGTTGGTGACCAGCGCTCGCACCAGGGTACTGCCGGATTCCTTTTCCAAGCCGGCGAAGGTCGTGGGCGCCAGCGAGATCGCGTCGATCTGGGGGTCATAGTTGAAGGTCTTGTAGCTGCCGTGCGCGGCCTTGAACGCCGCCAAGTTCCTGGCAGCGATCTGTTGGTAATTCGGTCGTGCCGGTGCGGACTTTTTGGCGGCTTTTTCTTGTTTGGTCGGCGGCTGAGTCTGGTTTTGTTTTGGTGTACAACCGCTCAGTCCGCCCCAGGCAAGAATTCCCACCATCCCCGCGGTCATCAATTTTCTGCCAAGCCAACGCATCGTCATCATCTCCCAGACCAATTGTATCGGAAAGAATCCGTTTCCACAATCGGAATATTCGTCAAGACAAATTTTGTGCGCTTTGGCCGGCATTAAGCTACGATAATCCTGGATACGCTATGGTTTACCCTGGCGTGCACTCTTTGGAACGAAAGAAGGACCATTCCTATGAAAATAACGTTTATCGGTATCGGCGACATGGGCCGAGAAATAGTGCCGCACTTGGCTGCCGCCGGCCACGAGGTCACGATTTGGGATAAGCAGGCGGACCGGTTGCAGGGCTTCACGGACCCGCATATCACAGCAGCGCACAGCTTGGCTGAAGCCGTCGAAGCCAGTCCGCTGGTCATCACCTCGGTGATGTCGGATGATGTCCCCGCCCTGCACATTGGTACCGCCGCCGCACCCGGCATCGTCCATTACTTGCAGTCGGGCAGTGTGCTGGTCGTCACCTCCACCCTGGATCCGCGAAAGATCACCGCGATCCATGACGTCATGCCGGCGGGTACGCATCTGCTGGACGTGCCGATGATCGGCGGTGTGAAGTACGCTCGGGAAGGTAAACTGGTCCTGATTGCCGGCGGCGACCAGGCCGTCGTGGACCAAGTCACACCGATCCTCAGCCTATTCGGTACCGTCAAATACGTCGGCGCCTTGGGCAACGGGGCGAAGCTGAAGCTCATCACCAATGTCGGGATTATGGCCGCCGAAGCCGGCATCCGGGAGACGCTGGACCTGGCCGATGCTTATGGGATCGACTATGAGACGACCTTGAACTTGATGAAGATGGGCCCGCTCAACGCCGTCGTCACCCGGGCCCTGGATACGACCAACCCGCGGCCGCTGAAACGGTCCGTGGCCGACGAAGACGAGCTGT
>NZ_KI271584.1:135870-147173 GCF_000469325.1 Schleiferilactobacillus shenzhenensis LY-73
TTGGCCGAAGCCGCCCGCCAGCGGCTGCAGGCCGCCGTCGACGCTGTTCAGCGCGAGGCCAAGTTCATCGATATTATCAACAAGAACACAGCGCTGCCGAAGGATAAATAGTCCCGGTTGTCAGGAACCAAACTACCCAAAATGCCCTGCTTTCACAAACTGAAGCAGGGCGTTTGTCATGATGCAACTATTAAACTAAGTTTTTGATGTTGGTAATATGCCCATCTGCGATCGTGATCAATGTATCTTAATACTGGTAAGCTCTAGCATCCACATAGTGCATCACACTAATGATCGCACCAGGATAATGATCAAAATCAGCTTTGCGACATTCTCCCGATTAGCCAAGTCCAACGCAGAAGCAGCTCCGTCCAGCAGTAACCTGAACCTAAATTATGCACGGCTTGACCAAAACCTGGATTAGTTCGGTTAAACAAGCAGATTTGGTCCAGATCAGTAGCTGAATTTTGGAAATTTGGGCCCTGTTTCTAAAAATGGGGCAGTGGCGGGGCTTGTCACGAGCATCTAACTGATTTTTACGTACACAAAGGGAGTTTTTTGCAGACCTTCTGCTCAGCTGATTCTGTTATTTATCATGCACGGGTGGCCGTCATACCACGAAGTCGAGCCGCTGGATCTTTTTCCAGATTCGGTAAATCAAGGCGTTATCGGGATCGCTCTGCGCCAGGCTAAGGTGAAGCCCGCGAGCGTGGCTGGTCAACACCGCACCAACGTAAAAGATATGGGTGCGCAGCGTAGCCACCAGCTTGTCCCGCCACTTTTTCAGCAAGGTGAGCAAGGCCATCGAACGGGTCAGGTTGTAAGCCAAAACGCCCATCATCATGCGCACTTCGTTGTCGGCCATTCGGTGACTGTCGGTTTTGGCCATGGCAAAACCGTTCTTGCTCTCCTTGATGTAATCCTCCATAGTCCCCCGCGCACGATAAATTTCCACGACCCGGCGGGCAGGCACCGTCATGTTCGTTACGTAGTAGAGGTAATACGGCACGGTCTCATTGACCCCTTGCTCGGCGCAGATGATCATGCGGCGCTTGTGGCCACCCCACGTGTGGGCCCGGTACTGTTCCTCGTAATATTTGGTCTTGGGTGCTGCCTGCACTTGAAACGCCGTATCCGCATTGAAGAAACCGACGGCGTCATTATCGATCTTGGTGTTGTGGCTGAAAGCCAGCACATAGTGGTTATGGTGCTCCTCCACCGATTCGTAGAGGGCCGGCTTGGCGAAGCCGGAGTCGCCGCGAAAGAGCAGCTGGTGGTTAGGATACTCTCTTTGGAGAGCTTCTACGTAGTCCTCAGCGTGCAGAGACGTGTAATTGTTTCCTGGCCGCAGGACAGCACTGAGCAGCAGCTTGGCCTGGGCGTCATACGCAACGAAGGGGTGATAACCATACGCCTTGTAATGTGAGTTCCAGGCACTGCCCTCTTGCTTGCCAAAAGTATCCAGGTGGGTCGAGTCGATGTCCACAGTGATCCGCCGATGCGGGTTCCGCTCTTCATATTGCCTAGCCACCGCTGAATTGAGCAGGTGTAACTGACGCCGGCCGTTTTGATCATTGCCAACGCGGGTAATAAAACGAGAAATATCGGTTTGTCGTGGCACTGGACCGATAAAATCCAAATTACTCAACAACGGATCGTTGGCGAGCTGGTTCGCGGCAGAATCCTTGTCGTACCCAGCAATCAAGCGTAGCGCACAGTGGCACACGAGGTCTGTGTTTGTGTACTTGCAGTATCGGCGCTTATCCACTGGCTGGAAAAGCGCATCGACCAGTTGCGGGAACTGGATTTTGTTCATAAATTCAGCGACGTTGAACATCCCCCCGAGGGAAGTGATGTCAGGTCCATCCGCTGAAACGGACATTTTCGAGTTGCATTCAAGCGCCATTGTCGGTATGTTATTCATATGGAATCTCTCCTCTGCCTTTGGTTTAGTCGCTTAAAGTGTAGCACAGAGATCCCATGACATTTCACCCGCTGGGTGAAATGCTCAATAACGTATCGGCGGCCCAGCCCAAACAAGGCAAGGACCTATTCATCAACGCCACCGGCTACGTCCCGCTCAGCCCTGGCTGCTCCAGTGGGTGAACAGCGTTTGCTGCAGAATACAGGTGACGATGCTCAGCTTGGTGTCGGCGACCCTGCCAACCGCCGCATCGCCGGCCGGGACCGGTGTTACTTCGCCCTATTCCGCACGGGGCTGGTCTCCAATTTCCGCCGGTGCGGCTTTACAACCATGAGCCCATTTGCATCGTCTCTGCCCAAGCTGTCACAATGACGGCTGCTGAGTTCGCCAAGTACCTCTATTGGAACATCTTCCGCGGCCCGCACTTCATTGAGCTCTATTACTCCCCCAGTATGCTGGACGATGAGAAATGGTTCATTCCCCGCAATGTCCTGCGCCTCGCCCAGCCCCACCAGAACTTGCTGCAAAACGTCCAGTTGCTGGGCCCGGACACGCAGAGCAGTATCTACGGTTATTGGTCCAAGGGGAGAAGAGCTTCCTGGCCCTGCGTAATCCCCACCGACCCAGGCCCAAGCCTATACTTTGACCGTTGCGCTGACAGCCATGGCGGCGCGGCCGCTGCTAACTTTTGGCGAGCTGACCCAAGTCGCCGAGACAGCCATCACGCTGGTCGCCGGGGCCATTGGCCTATTCAGATTGAATCAGACACCGCAGCTGCATCGTTTGGAACGGGTGACCGTCACCGTCGATCGGCTGCAGCTCATCTTTTGCCAGCCGTTCAACGACCTGACGGAGGTAAGTACTGGCGAGACGGTTCTGCCTATTACGGCGGCGAATCGGCACCGTTCGGTGTTCTGGGTGCACCGGCCCCAAGGCTTAGCAGACGGCTTACCGCTCATCCTCCGTGGCGCAGCTGGTTAGCCAACGACAGCGGTCCGTTTGCAGTGAGCGCCCAGCGGCAAATACCGCAATCCGTGGGCTCCCCCCCCGCGCACGCTGCAGCTCGCGATTCAGGCCCTGGCCGAACTGCCCCTGCAGTGACGACGCTGCTGAGGGGCGAACAATGGACACTGACGGTAACCGGTGACCGGCTGACCCTGATGGTCGCCGGGAAAGCCCATACCGTAGACCCGGTGCAGTTTACGGTCCGGCGAAATGAGCACGGTACATTTGGTACGCGAACCTATCGCCCCCAGAAGATTACAAAGGAAACAGCGCCATTATCGGTGTCGCGGGAGGCGCTGCAGTTGACCATGGTCTTACCTGCTGCGGTGGAGATATGGCATGGTAAGCGACCGCTGTCGCACGTCGCTGTCCCTGCCGCATTTAAGGCGGGTGAATCGCCGGCCGCAGCTAGCAGTCCGTACAATGTGATCTGGCAAGAGCGGTTCTCAGGTTGAACAAGATGAAAGCCTATGCGCCAATGGCCATACAAGCATTAGAATATGGGTACGTGTATGCGGAGTCTTAGAGCGGCGGAAGGCGGCGGCTCACATGAGAGTATTCGTGAAGTGGTATCCTGTCAACATATCAGCGACGGCTGGGATGATTGCATTGTATTGAATGTGCCCTCTATTGGCGAAAGCTCAATTTCCCGCCGATACAAACACTTCAAGTGATGCTGCCACCAAAGTGAGTATTGGCACACCGATAGAGAATGCAGCAATCACCCGCCAATACATTCTTCGCGGTGTGACTTTGTTAACAAAAAGAGCCTCCGGGGGTAATGCCAGCCAAGTATGAGCTGGCTCCCACCCGTGGCGGTATAGCAGTACGTTGTTCAACGATTCCGCCAACGTAACCGATGCAGATATTGAGAGGTCCTCCACAAAGCCATGTGGAAAAAGTGAAACAGTCATTGAAGAAAGGCCCTTTTCTGGTCCAAACTTCAAAATGATTGACGCTATCACAATCCCATAAAAGATACAGTTTACCAATGGAAGCCAGATCACCAGATTGGTTTTCACAGCCCAGTGATAGGTGACAGAGCCTAACAAGAAGACGGCGATGTTGATTTTTAGATTATTCCAAAATATGTCGGCAACTTCACTCAGCCCATGCCATAGCTCTGGTTGCGGTGCCCCCGCGTTGGGCATCTGTATGCGTGTGATAAGAGCGCGCCATACGCCGAGTTGACCAAAAATCGGATAAATTAAAAGCGCTACAAGGACGCAGAACAAGATGAATGCTTCAATGATGATCCAGTTTGTGATCACCTTTTTGGACAGCTGTCTTAAAAACATGTTTGTCTCCTTCCACTGATTGCCTAAATTATATTTGGATAGTTTTCCGCCCATGACATAGCGATCACGTATTTGCAAAACGAGGAATGTATGTCGTTGAACTTAATTAGTCACTATTATTGAGAAACTAAATTATCGACGATATACTGAAGGTAAGTTTTCTTACCAACAATAATGGAGGCATCGCCATCAATCCCATATCGCAGCATACTGGCTTCTTTTGACGTTATTTGCGCTCTGGCTGTCACTTGAAAAAAATTCCCGTTTTTGGTAATTGTGGGGGCAATGTCGATGGCCTTGATTATTCCGTCTAAAGTGATTGGTGTTGGTACGTTTCTTGCAATGCGTAATCGGACACGTTGCCCGCGTTTAACACCTATTGTTTCGTTTGCGGATACTGGTAAAGTAATGGTCACCATTCTTTGATCCGTAATGACAGGGTAAATCTCGGCCAACGCATTTCCGCTTGGAACATACTTTTTTCCCAACTGACTTCCGTCAATGTGCAGGGTACCGCTACGCGGCGCTTTCACTCGATAGTCTGTCTGTTGATCTTCTAGCGTTGCCAATTTTTCTTGGATCTCTGTTAACGTTTGGCTAACCTGATTTTTTTGATCGCTCGTGCTTTTTAACTGTGAAGTTTGTAAGGATTGAAGCTTCGCTTGTGTTTCTTGTTGCCGGAGTGCACTTGTATTCGGTTGGCTGCTATTTGCCTGCTGTATTCTCAATGTACGTAAACTTTCTTGTTGTACGGTCAGCTGTTGTTGAATTTGGGTAACATACGTATTCCGTACTTTGTCGAGTGCCTCGCCGGTTAAGCCCTTACTATCTGTTACGAAATTTTGATAAATGTAACCAAATTGTGCATTCTCTGGATAACTGTGCCCCTTCTGAATAGCTGCCAGTAACACGTTATACGCCGAAATGTCGTCATTAACTGACTGGATTGATTGCTTGAGCAAGGCTGACACTTGCGTTGCTTTCTCTCCGGTGCTGGCTTGCTCAGTACGGTCCTGTTGACCTTCCAGAGTGTAAATACTGCGTTGGCTCAGATAATCCTGTAAAACTTGGTGGTACCCAAACTCGTCATCGGTCTGTCCAAACACGTCAGTATTTTCAATTAGACCGGTCTTTAAGGTGGCTAACGCGGCAAGCTGGCGTTGATACCGGGCTACCTGGTCTCTAAGTACCTTAACCTGTGCAGAGTTGGCCACGTCGTGATACACAAGTAAAGTGTCGCCTTTGCGCACATATTGTCCTTCTCGCAAATGATTTTCCAAAATACTGCTACTAACCGTCGCTTGAACACTGACGGGTACTTGCATCGGTGTTATCTCGCCAGTAGTGCGTACGGTGATTTCACGTTGACCAAAACTGAGAAAGAGAATCACTTCCACTAAGAACAACGTAGCTGGCACAATACTCATCGTAGCAAAGTTACGAAACCGATGGTTGTAAAACTCAGTGGTCTCCAAGCTTTCCTTGTCTTCCCATTGCATGGTCTCCACCTCAATCCTTGGCAAACATAGCGGCATAGTAGCCGTTCTTACGCGCCAGCAACGCGTCATGACTGCCTTGCTCCACTAACTTTCCGTGATCGAGCACAACGATATGGTCAGTCTGCTCTGCAATCGTCAACCGATGAGCCACAAAAATGATTGTTGTGTCCGTCATCCCCAACAAATGGTGAACGATTTTTCGTTCGGTAATGGTATCCAAATTACTGGTTGACTCGTCAAAAATCATTACCGGTGCGGCTGTCAAAATTGCGCGAGCAATCGTGATTCGCTGCTTTTGACCTCCTGAGAGAATGCTGCCGCTTTCCGACAAATCACTCGCATATTGTTGCGGAAGGCGCTCGATGTCCTCTTTGATTTCGGCCATTGCACATGCCCGTTCAACTTCCGCTGGTTGAATATCTCGCTCAACGCCAAGCAAGAGGTTATCAAAGACGGTCCCCGAAAAGATATCGGGTTCTTGCGGTACGTAGACAACATGTTGACGGAGTGCGGTCCGGTCGATCTCGTCAATATTGACGTCCCCAATCTTGATCTCACCTTGACCGGGCTCTAAAGCTGATAAACCAGTTAGGAGCTGTGCTAAAGTGGACTTTCCTGAACCCGACATCCCCACAATCGTCATCTTTTGGTGTTCCGGGATCGTTAGATTGACATCTTGCAAAACCTCCGGACCAAAACCGTACCGAAAGGAAATATGGTTCACCACAATATCGCCGTGGACTGCAGACGCATCTTTTACTGGCCTTTCCCTCTCATACTCAGAAGTAACCAATAGCACTTCGTTTAACCGGTTGTTCGCTACTTTGGCCATTTGTAACTTCGGCTGCAGGTTGATGATGCTTTCCAATGGGTTAGTAAAGTATGCCAGTAGTGCATTATAGGTGAACAGTTGGCCTAAGCTCAGCTGGTTGTGGATTACCAATAGTGCACCAACCCACAAAACCGCTACATTGAGGATTAATTTCAGCGCGGCCTTGATACTCTGCTGGAGCAAATCTGTATTACTGTACTGGAATGATTTTTTTAAAAAATCAGCAAACTCATGGTCGACCTTCCCGTAACTTTTATGCTCTCCGGTCATTGCTTTGATCGTTTGAATACCGTTGAGATCCTCTATAATGGAAGAACTCAGGATTGCATTGCTTTCCATTGTATTCTGGTTCAAGCGATTGAACCTTCCCTTAAATGCCCAAACAATCACGACATAGCAGGGTAAAGCGACCAGGGATAAGAGAAACAGCCGCGAGTTTTGGACACAGAGAACGATGCCAACGATCAAAACAATCCACACGTCCAAGAAAACGGTGATGATCGTACTCGCCAACGCGTCGATGATCTTACTCGCATCAGAAAAGCGAGAGACAATTTCGCCAGTCCGCCGCGTGGAGAAAAACGACATGGGCAAGTGAAAAAGATGCCGGAGATACCCCAAGGTCACGTCAATCGTTAGACGTTGGCCTAGAACATTGAGCAAGAAACCTTGGGCATAGGAGAAGACGGACTGAAAAGCATAAGCAAAAATAAGACCGCTTGCAATAACCCCAAGTGTCGACATCATAGCACCAGGAATGTACGTGTCAATCATGGCTTGAATGAAATAAGAGCCAGCGATGCTAATCACAGTACCAAGAACGGATGCCACAACAACCAGAGTAATGAGTTTTGTGTGTTTGGCCAAGACTGGAACAAAGTTCAAGAGACTGCCTTTGTCTTCCCGAGTTGGCTTGTATGATGGTGTTGGTGCAATAAAAATCGCTACACCGCTCCATTCTTCGGCAAATTCCTTTTTAGGCATCTCGATAATGCCAACTGACGGATCTGGATCGCCGATAATTATAGAGTTCTTGCGGGCACCAAAGACAACATAGTAATGGAGGTATTTGCCTTTTCTGTTAACATGCGCAATGAAGGGGTATAAGAGGTTGTCCATATCGAACAAAGACATATCCGCTCGAACTGTATGAGTATCGAACCCAAATTGTTGTGCTGCATGGACTATACCATACGCTGTTGTCCCCTCCAGGTCTGTTTTTGCAATGGTTCGAAGTCGTGCCAAAGAAGACAATGACCCATATACCTTAAAAATCATGTCTAGTGCCGCAACTCCACAATCACGCTCATCTACCTGCGGGACATAAAATTTTGCGAACTTCTTATTCACTGAGTTGCCCACCCTTAAGTTGCCTAGGAGTACAATACATAGGGCATACCCTCACTAAAACAGGACTAGAACGAAGCCCCTGTTACGGCACGGGTGATGTCCCTCAAGCTTGGTAAAACCTGCTCAAACGTGATAGCCGAATTGAGAGACTTGAAAGAACGTAAATACGTCTTTAAAATCAGCCTCGTTGTAGGAAGCCAAGCCTCCTGCGATAAGTTTCACTACCGAGCCATTTAACCAAGCATACCCCCGCTCAAGCCTGCCCGTGCAGAGAGCTTCATTCCGGTCCCGTCTTATAGAACGTCCGGTATTAGAGTACCCAATGTAAGCAAGGACCTTTTAATATCAATGCTCACACATTTATACTCCTGCTTACAAAGTATCCACCGCAGTTTCCGTTGCTTATGGCAGATACTTTTTGATGTGAGAATAAATCCAGTTGCCAACGATGCTTCCAGCAACCCCAATGGCAAATGCACCACCGCCGCCGCCATTATTAGGAGACAGAGAGTCCCCATCGTAGTTACCCATGATCCGTGGGGGCATCCCGCCCTTTACCTCTCGGAGCTCATCGGCAGTGAGCTCATGAAATTGACCTTTTTCCATAATCGCAAGCCCTCTCTGTGAAATAATTGCCAGTTGCTAACTGGTGATGATAAAGATACACGCCTTTTTCGATGATGTCAACTCTAAAAATTCATAAAATTAAATTTCAAAAGCCGTCGCTTTTCGGGATTAACGAATAGAGTGTTCGTCCAAGCCAGCTTTGCCCCTACTTAAGTGCTGTCTTCTTCCTCCCGAAGCGTATTCCTGCACCTGCATCCATTATAGTTGAGTTTCTTGCCTCTCTTCACGCGGCAAACTACGCCTAAGACTGTGAGACGTTGACATCTTAATCGCATTAAGAATCTCCAGATGCCCAGCTTTGCTTTGGCGGTCGATTTATCCTGAACTTCCTTGACCATGTGATTGCAATTCTTCTAAGCTTGACTACCGACTCGCCATAACCGGCACAATCCAGTAACATCTTGGCGGCTGCTGACCAGCTACGCGAATCATGCCGGCGGCTACAAAAAAACGTATTGTAAACTCTGTCGCAAGGGACAAGACTCGCACGATGCCCCGCATTCTCGGGATATCTGTAACACCTTAAAACCGGGTTAAGAAGGGGGCAAGGTGGCGATTAGCTTAACGGACAGGCAACTGATCAGCTGGCTTTGTGCAGCTTGGCGTGGTTAATCGTCAATAGCCTGACTGACCACTCATGGCTGCGCCAACTCCACAAAAGCACACCGCCATTTTTTAATCGCACGACTAGTGTTAAACGGCGCTGATATTCATTACAATGGCTTTTCCTCCTGTGTCTTGGTATGATGTCTGAAAAAGACAAGGAGATTATACCATGCGCCCAATCAAAAACCACGTTAACTTGACGGATGCTGAGGTCCAGCGCCTCACTAAGATGATCAAAAGCCGGAAAGCCAACCAAACATTGACCTAACGCACCCAGATTTTACTCGATGCGGACGAAAGTCATGGCGAATTACTCACTCGCAGGAAGATTGCTGAGATCAACCGGACATCGCCAGCGGTAGTTAGTACTGCTGTCCGCACCTTCGCTGCAGAGGGTATTGAAGCCGTCCTGAGCTTGAAACGCAGCGATGCTTCGAATCATTCCCGGCAAAAGATGACCGGCGCTGATGAAGCCCGCATCATCCAGCTGCTTTGTGAGCCAGTACCTGACGGTCACGCACGTTGGACACTGGTTTTGCTGGAAGAAAAGGTCAAGTTGATGATGGCGCAGCCCGTTAAGCGGGACGCCATTGGGCGGATGCTTAAAAAAAAACAAATTAAGCCTCACAAATCCGCCTATTGGGCTCTCCCGGCCAGGGCAGACGCGGCCTTCGTAGCCAACATGGAAGACGTTCTGGACGTCTATCAGCGCGCGTATAGTGCTAAGCTACCAGTTATTTGCTTTGACGAAAAGCCGGTAGTTCTGCATGGCGACGTACTCAAACCGTTGCCCATGCGGCCAGGCAGTATCCAGAAAATCGATTACGTGTACATCCGTTATGGCTACTGCGCAATTATGGGTTTCATCGAACCTTTAACCGGCAAACAGTACACTGATGTGCGACCAACCAGGAAAGCTGTTGATTTTGCGGAAGTGGTCAAACATCTGGTGGATGATCTTTACCCGGAAGCAGAGAAGGTTGTTTTGGTCATGGACAATCTGAACACGCACCAGATCGGCTCCTTGTATAAACGATTTTCGCCGGCAGAAGCCAACGGTTACGGAACAAGCTGGAGATCCACTACACACCGAAACATGGCAGCTGGCTGAACATTGCAGAAATCGGACTAAATCTGATCACTCGGCAATGCTTAGGCAAGCGCCGCATTCCCACAATCGAGGAATTGAGACGTGAGGTGAACGCTTGGTGTGCGGAGCGTAACCAGAAGAAGATTGCCGTTCATTGGCATCTCACCACTGAAGGCGCCTGGAATATGAGGAATAGGGATGTGCTAGATGTCAGCGCTGTTTAACACTAGCCCCGTTTCCACAAACACAATATTCGTCAAGACAAATTTTGTGCGCTTTGACCAGGGTTAGGCTACGATAATCTTAGAGACGCCAGGGCTTGCCATGGCGTGCACTCTTTGGAACGAAAGAAGGACCATTCCTATGAAAATAACGTTTATCGGTATCGGCGACATGGGCCGAGAAATGGTGCCGCACTTGGCCGCCGCCGGCCACGACGTCACCATTTGGGACAAGGACGCCGCCCGCCTGCAGGGTTTCACCGACCCCCATATCACAGCGGCGCACAGCTTGGCTGAGGCGGTCCAAGCCAGTCCGCTGGTCATCACTTCGGTCATGTCGGATGATGTCCCTGCCCTGCACATTGGTACCGCCGCCGCTCCCGGCATCGTTCATTACTTGCAGCCGGGCAGCGTGCTGGTCGTCACCTCCACGCTGGATCCGCGGAAAATCACCGCCATTCATGACGTCATGCCGGCCCGCACACATCTGCTGGACGTGCCGATGATCGGCGGCGTGAAGTACGCCCGGGAAGGCAAGCTGGTTCTGATTGCCGGCGGGGACCAAGCGGTGGTGGACCAAGTCACACCGATCCTCAGCCTATTCGGTACCGTCAAATACGTCGGTGCCTTGGGCAATGGGGCGAAGCTGAAGCTCATCACCAACGTCGGTATCATGGCCGCCGAAGCCGGCATCCGGGAGACGCTGGACCTGGCCGATGCTTATGGGATTGACTATGAGACGACCTTGAACTTGATGAAGATGGGCCCGCTCAACGCCGTCGTCACCCGGGCCTTGGATACGACCAACCCGCGGCCGCTGAAACGGTCCGTGGCCGACGAAGACGAGCTGT
>NZ_KI271584.1:147225-244680 GCF_000469325.1 Schleiferilactobacillus shenzhenensis LY-73
CTGGCCGAAGCAGCCCGCCAGCGGTTGCAGGCCGCCGTCAACGCCGTTCACGGTGAAGCCAAATTTATCGATATCACCAATAAAAACACGGCGCTGCCGCCCCATCAGGCGCGGTAATCCATACTCAAAAAAGCGCGTCCCTGCAACCAGGAACGCGCTTTTCTCATACCAAAAATAAATTAACCGACCTTCGCAATCTTGCCTTGTTCAATATACACACTGAGAATCGCAATGTCGGCGGGGTTCACCCCGGAGATCCGCTCGGCCTGGGCAATAGTCTCCGGCTGAATCTTCGTCAGCTTCTGGCGGGCCTCAGTAGCAATGCCGTTGATGGCGTTGTAGTCGATGCGGGCCGGAATGCGCTTGGCTTCCAGGCGGTGGAGCCGCTCGATCTTCTGCTGCTCCTTGGCGATGTAGCCGGCGTACTTGATCTGGATGGTGACTTGCTCCACGACGCGGCGATCGACAGCTGGATGGTCTGGCATGAATTGAGCCAGATCCGCATAGCTGACTTCCGGCCGCTTCAAGAAATCGCTGGCCAGGATGCCGTCCTTCAGCGGCGCACCGCCCTTGCTCGCCAGGAAGTCGTCCACCGCCTGGCTGGGCTTGATGCGGATGCTTTGCAGCCGGGCCAGCTCAGCGGCAATGGCCCGTTTCTTCTCTTCGAAGGCGGCGAACCGGGCGTCGTCGATGAGGCCGAGGGCGCGGCCCTTGGCGGTCAAGCGCAGGTCGGCATTATCGTGGCGCAGGATCAGGCGGTACTCGGCGCGACTGGTGAGCAGACGGTAGGGCTCGTTGGTCCCCTTGGTCACCAGGTCGTCGATCATCACACCGATGTAGGCTTCGTCCCGGCCCAGGGTGAAGCCGGGCTTGCCCTGGGCGCGCAAGGCGGCGTTGATCCCGGCCATGATGCCTTGGCCAGCTGCCTCTTCGTAGCCGGAGGTACCGTTCATCTGGCCGGCGGTGAACAGATTCTTCACCCGCTTAGTCTCCAGCGTATGGGTCAGCTGCCAGGGCTCGATGACGTCGTACTCAATGGCGTAACCCGGCCGCATCATCTGGGCGTGCTGCAAGCCGGCGACACTATGCAGCATTTTCTGCTGGATCTCTTCCGGCATGGAGGTAGAAAAGTCCCCCACATAATATTCGCTGGTATCCCGACCCTCCGGTTCCAGGAAAATCTGGTGGCGGGGCTTGTCGGCGAAGCGGACGACCTTATCCTCAATGGACGGGCAGTAGCGCGGGCCGACGCCCTTGATGACGCCCGAGAACATTGGCGCCCGCTTGAGGTTGGCCCGGATGATCTTGTGGGTCTCCTCATTGGTATAGGTCATCCAGCAGGACATCTGGTCCTTCAGGTAGTCTTCATCCTTAGTAGTGAAGCTGAAGGCATTGGGGGTCTTGTCCCCCGGTTCTTCCTGGGTCTGGTCGTAATCGATGGTGTGGCCATTGACCCGGGGCGGCGTACCGGTCTTGAACCGGCGCAGCTTGAAACCCAAGTGCTCCAGACTTTCAGAAAGCTTAATGGACGGAATCGAGTTGTTCGGGCCAGAGGAATACATCAGCTCGCCGATGATGATCTTACCCCGGGAGCTGGTGCCGGCGGTGAGCACCACCGCCTTAGCCCGGTAACGGGCGCCGGTATTGGTGACGATGCCCCGGCACTGACCGTCCTCGACGATCAGGTCCGTGGCCATTCCCTGGCGCAGCGTCAGGTTCGGCGTATTCTCCAGGGTATCCTTCATCACCCGGTGGTAGGCATTCTTGTCCGCCTGGGCCCGCAAGGCCCGCACCGCCGGCCCCTTGCCCGTATTCAGCATACGCATCTGGATGTAGGTGGCATCGATGTTTTTGCCCATCTGGCCGCCTAGCGCATCCACTTCCCGGACAACGATCCCCTTAGCCGGTCCGCCCACGGACGGGTTGCAGGGCATGAAGGCGACCATTTCCAAATTCAAGGTGATCAGCATCGTCTTTTGGCCCATCCGGGCGGCGGCCAAAGCGGCTTCGCTGCCGGCGTGGCCGGCCCCGACGACGATCACGTCGTAGTCTTCACCAGTATATGCAGGGACTGTCATACGTTTCCTCCTACTTTCCTAAACAGAATTGACTGAACAGCTGGGTAATCAGCTCATCCGGGGCGTTTTGCCCAATCACTTCGCCCAGCTTTTCCCAGGCCGTGGTCATGTCGATCTGGACCAGGTCCAAGGGAACATCGTTTTTCAGCGCCGTCACCACATCGTCCAGGGCCGTCTTGGCCTGGGCTAACAACCCGTATTGGCGGGCGTTGGTAACCAGCACGCTGCTCTGGGAATTCTCGATGCCCTCGCCGAAGAACAGGTGGGCGATGGCTGCCTCTAATTCGTCCAGCCCACTGGCCTGCAAGACTGAGACCGGAATGATCAGGGTCTCGTCCGGCACCAATGCGGCCAGATTCTCGGGTGTGATCGCCGCCGGCAGGTCGGTCTTGTTCAGCAGAATGATCCGCTTCTTCGCCTGGGTCGCCTTCAGCAGCTCCCGATCGTCGCTTTGCAGCGGGGCGCTGGCGTCCAGCACCAGCAGTACCAAGTCGGCTTGGCCCAGCGCCTTTTGCGAACGGGCCACGCCGATTTTCTCCACCTTATCCGTCGTGTGGTGAATACCGGCAGTATCCACCAGCTTCAGCGGCACACCGCGGACGTTCACGTATTCCTCCAGCGTATCCCGGGTGGTCCCGGCCACATCGGTGACGATGGCCTTATCCTCGTGAAGCAGGTAATTCAGCAGGCTGGACTTGCCCACGTTGGGCCGGCCGATGATGGCGGTGGCCAGCCCCTCGCGCAGGATCTTGCCCTGATTAGCGGTGGCCAGCAGTTGTGCCACATGGTCCCGCACCGCCGTCGCCTTTTCTAACATCATCTGCCCGGTGACCTCGTCCATCTCGTATTCGGGATAGTCGATGTTCACCTCTTCCTGGCCCAAGACCGAGAAGATCTCCTGGCGCATGGTCTTAATCAGGTGAGAAAGGTTCCCGTCCAGCTGGTCCACCGCCACCTGCATGGCCTTGTCCGTTTTCGCCCGAATCAGATCCATCACAGATTCCGCCTGGGTCAAGTCGATGCGGCCATTGAGAAAGGCCCGCTTCGTGAACTCCCCCGGCTCCGCCATCCGTGCACCGTGACTGAGCAGCAGCTGCAAGATCCGGTTGGTATCGACGATCCCGCCGTGGCAGTTGATTTCAATAACGTCTTCCCGGGTGTAGGTCTTGGGCGCCCGCATCACGCTGACCATCACCTCGTCGACGACACTGCCGTCGCTGGGGTCGATGATGTGGCCGTAATTAATGGTATGACTCGCCACTTTGGCCAGGTTGCGACCCTTAAAGACCCGCTGGGCCACCGGCAAGGCCTGGTCGCCAGAGAGCCGGACGATTGAAATGCCACCCTCCCCCGGCGGGGTGGAGATGGCCGCGATGGTATCGTATGCAGTGATTGAATTTGGCATGGATATTCCCTTCTTTTAACTAATGTACCGGCAGACGGCCCTTGCGTGGTGCCGGCCAGTCTGTCCGGGTTCAGCGGATAGAGGTGATTTTTGCCCGGAGCCCTGGGGCCTCAGCCTTGAAATTGTTGTTAGCGGACGGTCTTTGTCCGCTTACAACAAGGCCGAGCTTTGAGACAAGGGCGGTTCTTGCCCTTGGCTCAAAGTCGGCCCAAGGCGTTCCAGGCCCCAGGGCGGAGGGCAAAAATTACCGGGTCGGGGGAGGACATTAAGTAATCCAGATGGACCTCTCCCGCGGCAACAAAAAAAGTGCGACAACCGAGGACTGTCCACCACCGGACAGTCCCCGGTCAAAGCACTTTGACTACTTTCACCGCGAATTTGAATTAGGACCATGATAGCACGCGCTATCGCCCGCCGCAACTCCCGCAACGCATAAGAAAAGCGCCCCCGCCAAGGGACGCTTTTCTCCCTGGTAATTACCCGGGAAATAATGGCACTGAACTCGAAAACTAGATGACGCTGCCTTTCTTCCGTTCGATGACCACGTACCGCTTGGGTTCGTCGCCCTCGGAATGGGTGATCACGTACGGGTTGTCGGCCAGCGTCGCGTGCAGGACCTTGCGCTCAAAGGAAGGCATCGGGTCCAAGAAGATGGGCTGACCAGTGGCGACCACGTCGCGGGCGGTCTTCACAGCCAGCTTCTCGAGAATCTCTTCCCGCCGTTCCCGGTAGTTGCCCACATTCAGCTCCACCGTGTCGTGACTGTGCGTCAGGTGGGAGAAGAGGATCTGGGCCAGATACTGGAGCGAGTTGATCGTCCGGCCGTGCTTGCCGATGAGCAGCCCCTCCCGATCGGTCGTCAGGAAGAACGTCCACTTGTCGCGGCCGGTCTTCTCGATCTTCACCGTGGTGGGCAGGCCCAGCGCGGTGGTCACGTTGACCACGTATGCGGAGACCTGGGCGAGGGCGGCTTCGATGTGCTGCTCCCGGGGATTGGGTCCGCTGGGCGGTGCCGGGTGATGATGGTGGACCGGCGCGGGCGGCGGATCGCCCGCAGCGGCCGGCACCGGCGCTGCCGCCGGGGTTTCCTCCGGGGCCGCCGCTTGCGGCCGGCGATCATCTCGCAGTTCGTGGTGGTGCTTCTCCGGGGCCGGTACGGCAATATTGAATGAATCCGCATTGATCTCGATCTTATTGATGTTGACGACGGCCGGTTTGCGGCCGAAGCCCAGGAAGCCGCGCTTACCTTCCGCGATCACATCGACAGTGACTTCATCCCGGGCCAAACCCAGTTCGGCCAAGCCGTTGTCGATGGCTTCCTGTAACGTACGTCCTTCGTATGTTGGCATAGTCTTCACGTTCCTCCCTTAACCCTGAGCGGGGCGGCGGTTACCGCTTTTTATACGCCCGGCGTTTGGCCTTGCGCAGCTGTTTCTCTTTCTCCCGCTTGGCCTGTTCCTTTTCTGCCATTTCCCGCTGCATCTGCCACGGGTTCTGGAGAAGCAGGGTCTGCCCAATCTGGAACAGACTGGAGACGACCCAGTAGATGGAGACAGCCGACGGGGTGACCCAGGCGAACCAGAGCATCATGACGGAGGAGAAGACAGTCATGATCATGCCCATGCCGCCCTGTTGGGGCGTCGCCTTCATTGCGATCCAGGAAGAAAGAAAGGTGAAGACACCGGCCAAGATCGGCAGCACGTGCCACGGGTCGGCCTCCCCCAACTGCATCCAGAGGAAGGTCCCCTGCCGCAGTTCCGTCGTCCGGAAGATGACTTGATACAGCATCAGCAGGATCGGCATCTGGATGACTAACGGCAAACACCCGAGCATCGGGTTGATGCCGGCCTCAGAATAAAGCTTCTGGGTCTCTTCGTTCAGCTTCTGGCGGGAATCCACGTCCTTACCGGGATACTTGGCTTGCAGCGCCTTGACCTCGGGCTGCAGCTGCATCTGCTTCTTGGTGCTCTTCGTTTGGAAGTGCATCAGTGGGAGCAGTACGATCCGGATCAGAATCGTGAAGACGATGATGGCCACGGCGTAGCTCATGTGCAGGTTGTGGACCATCCAAAGGAAGAATTGCTGGAAATAGTAGATTACGTAGCGGTCCCAAAAACCAGTGGAGTTCTTGGTGACCGGGCTGGTACCGCAGCCGGTCAGCACAACGACCAGGGCGGCCAGCGCCACGAATAATAGAATGCGTTTGAGTGTCCGTTTCGTATGCTTGTTCACGTCACTAACCTCGTTCTTCTTGATTTGAGTGGGCGGGCGCCGCCAGCAGGCGGGCCAGCGTCAGCACATGGATCAGGTTGCTTTTGGTCGCAGCCATGTCCAAGCTGCCGGCGCCTTTGCGGGCAATGACGAGAAAGTCCATTTGGCGGGGCAGCTCGTCGTGCAGCTCGTGGAGCGACTGGCGGATATAGCGCTTGATCTGGTTGCGCAGCACTGCCGTGTGGCCGACTTTCTTCCCCACACTGATGCCCACGCGGAAGTGTTTCTGCCCTGGACGGGCCAGCTGGTAGATCACGAAGTAGCGGTTGGCTACTGAGTGGCCAGCAGAGAAAACGCGCTGAAAGTCCTTTTCCGATTTCACCCGATATGATTTACGCAAAACGTGTTCCTTCCTGAACCGTTGGCCGCCCGAGCGGCGGCAACGATGTGTTCGATTACTGGAAATGAGCCGCCGCTGCCGCAGCGGCCAGTCGCCACAAAAAAACGGCGAAGCAGCACCACCAGGGGGCTCCTTCGCCGTTTGGCTGGCGCAAAACGTCAAGCACGAGACTTGGGCGGCGCCGCACCGGGCTGCAATTAAGCAGACAGGACGCGACGGCCCTTGGCCCGGCGGCGTGCTAACACTCTGCGGCCGTTCTTAGTGCTCATGCGCTTCATGAAACCATGGACACGGGCACGGTGGATTTTCTTAGGTTGATAAGTACGTTTCGTTGACATCGATTGACACCCCCTCGATTGATAGGTGACGTTTATCCTACAGTGATAAGCGTATTACTAATGAATGATAGCATATTTCAAAGGCCCCGCCAACAGGAAATTGCAAGGGAAAGGCGCTTTTTTTCAAAGGTTGGCAGGATTTCTGTTATAGTACAGCCTGTGGACAAGTCCGGGAAATAATGCCGATTTTTATCCACAGTGCAAAATCGAGTTGTGGATAATTGTTGGATAACGTCCTTTTTAGTCACGTGATTTATCCACCGGTTATTCACCCTTCATGGGCAATCCACAGCCTGTGTTTTTATTATCCACAATGGCGGATAACTGCCTGTGGATAACTTTGTGGGCGCCGTGGTACCTGGTTTTCTTCGTCGTTTCTTGCTGTGGACAACTTGGCTGCTGCTGACAGTTTATCGGCATATCCTCTGCCTGTGGATAACTGTTCATCCTCTGGGTGTTCCTCCTTTGGGAAATAATTATCCACCTGTGGAAAACTATTGGCCGCAATGCTAAACTATTCAGGTGACCCATTCGAGAAACATGGTTAGGGGGGCGAGGCGATGGCCGATAATTTGGCTGACCTTTGGCAATATATCGATCAGAACTTTCAGGAAAAATTTTCTAACTTCAGCTATAAAGCCTGGATTGCGACGGCCAAACCCGTGGCGATTCAAGACGACAAATTGATCATCAGTGTCCCCACGCAGCTGCACAAGGACTACTGGGAGCGGCAGCTGATGGTGCCGGTCGTCGAGCTGGTTTATAAGTATACGCAACGGGAACTGACGCCGATCATTGAGGTCGCTCAGTCCCCCGACACGAATCCGGAGACCGCTGAATTCGGCACCCCGGAAGACACGAAAGCGGCGGCGAAGGCCGACGCCAGTCCGGACTACTTGCGCGAGACCCATCTGAACGACAAGTACACCTTCGACACGTTCGTCATCGGCACCGGCAACCAGATGGCCCACGCTGCGGCGCTGGTCGTCTCCGAGCAGCCGGGACAGACGTACAATCCGCTCTTCCTGTACGGCGGCGTGGGGTTGGGCAAGACCCATCTGATGCAGGCGATCGGTCATCAACTATTAAAGTTGAACCCGCAGGCCAAGGTGAAGTACGTGACCAGCGAGGCCTTCGTCAACGACTACATCACGTCAATTCAGACCCACCGGATGGAGCAGTTCCGCTTGGAATACCGGACCTGCGACTTGCTGATGGTGGACGATATCCAATTCTTCGCCGAAAAAGAAGGGGCCCAGGAGGAATTCTTCCATACCTTCAACGCCCTCTACGAGAATAAGAAGCAGATCGTGCTCACCAGTGACCGCCTGCCCAACGATATCCCCAAGCTGCAGGAGCGCTTGGTCTCCCGCTTCAAGTGGGGCTTGTCCGTGGACATCACCCCGCCGGATCTGGAGACCCGGACGGCGATCCTGCGTAACAAGGCCAACGCCGAACGGCTCGACATTCCCGATGACACGCTGGGCTACATTGCCGCCCAGATCGATTCCAACGTGCGCGAGCTGGAAGGTGCGCTGGTGCGGGTGCAGGCCTACGCCAAGCTGAAGGGCGGGCCGGTGACCACCAGCTTAGCCGCCGATGCGTTGAAAGGCTTGAAGGCCTCGACGACGGAAGAAATTCCCATCAGCCGCATCCAACGGGTCGTCGCCCGCTATTACCACGTGACGGTCCAAGAGTTACAAGGGAAGAAACGCGTCAAAGCCATCGTCAATCCGCGCCAGATTGCGATGTACCTGGCCCGGGAGATGACCGATAATTCCCTGCCGAAAATCGGCCAGGAATTCGGCGGCCGCGACCACACTACCGTCATCCACGGATACGATAAAATCGAGAATGAGCTGAAGAACGACCCCGCCCTGCGCGACAGTGTGAACGAACTGAAGGGATTGATCCGCACGCAGGATGGGGATAACTAGCGGACTTATCCGAAAAGTTATCCCCTGCTTGTCCACAGGCAAAAACCGTGCTGGACCAAGGCTGCAGATACTTATCCCCCGAATCAACAGGCCCTATTACTATTACTATAAATTCTTTTAATAATAATAAAGCGCCGCATCGCACAGACGGAGAAAAGGAAGGATGTAGATGTGATGAAGTTCACAATAAATCGTGATACTTTTATCAAGACACTCAACGATGTTTCACGGGCCATCGCCACAAAGACGACGATCCCGATTTTGACCGGGCTGAAACTGGATTTGACCGCTGATCAGCTGACCATGACCGGCAGTGACGCTGATATTTCCATTGAGGCCAGCATTCCAGTGACCCAAGATACCGCGGCGTTACAGATTGCCGAACCCGGGAGCATCGTGCTGCCTTCCCGTTTCTTCACCGAAATCGTGAAGCGGCTGCCCGAAAAAGAAATGACCATTACGGTCACCGACACCCAACAGGCGGTCATTACTTCCGGCCAGTCCGAGTTCACCATCAACGGCCAGATCAGTGACGAATATCCGCTCTTACCAGAAATTGCCGCTGACCATTCTTTGCAGCTGCCCGCCGATGTCTTGCGGGAGGTGATTGCCCAAACGGTCATCGCCGTGTCCACCCAAGACAGCCGACCGATCCTCACTGGTGTGCACATCGTCATCCACGACGGTGCCCTGCTGGCCGTGGCCACCGATACCCACCGACTGTCCCAGCGGGTCGTCCGGCTGGACGGTGCCGGCGATGCCGATTACGATATCAATATCCCCGGCCGCAGCCTGACCGAACTGGCCCGCACGATCCCGGACACCGTGGCTACGATCGATGTCCGGATCGCTGAGAACCAGGTGCTCTTCCGCTTGGGCGACACCGCCTTCTTCTCCCGGCTGCTTGAGGGTAATTATCCGGATACCCAGCGGCTGCTGCCGACGGAGCATACCACCGCCCTCACCGTGGCCGCCGATGCCTTCCAAGCGGCCATCGAACGGGCATCGCTGCTTTCTCACGAGAGCCGCAACAACGTCGTCCGGCTGGTCCTGACGCCGGAGGCCAATACGGCAGTCCTCTCCAGCACCTCCCCGGATGTGGGGACCGTGCAAGAAGAGATTGCCTTCAAGACCCTCACCGGCGATACCCTGGACATCTCCTTCAATCCGGACTACATGAAGGATGCCCTGCGGGTCGTCGGCCCCAGCGACGTGACCATGGCCTTCACTTCGGCACTGCGGCCTTTCACCATTGAACCGGCCGAAGCCACCAGCCAGTTCATTCAGCTGATCACCCCCATCCGCACCTTCTAAGCCGTTTCTGTATTTATCAGCGCCGCCGACCAATCGTTTTGGTCAGCGGCGCTTTTTTCTGTTAAGAAAGGACATTTCCTCCTAGACCCCGCATATTTCGCCCAGATTTTCGTTCTAAGACGTTTTACGCGTTTTTGACGCTCCACACTATCCTCGATAAAAATGCCGTAAAATACGTCTATACGCCGTTTTTCGTTGTTTTACGGTCTTAAAAAACGTATAATAGTAATGTAAACTTTTTTACCAGACAACCGTCAGAAAGCGAGGTGGCCAGCAGTGGCCGAACACGTCGTCACATTACAAGCAAACGAAGAATTCATTACGGTGGGGCAATTACTCAAAGAAGTCGGCGCGATTCAAACCGGCGGCCAGGCCAAGTGGTTCCTGCGGGAACACCCCGTGGTCGTTGACGGGACACCGGAAGACCGGCGCGGACGCAAACTCAGCGCCGGTACGACCGTCACGGTGCCCGGCAGCGGCGTTGTGACGGTCACTGCGGCACCCCATGTATCTTGATGCGCTGACGCTGCGCCACTTTCGCAACTACGATTCTCTCTCAGTGACATTCTCCCCTGGCTTGAACATCTTGCTGGGCGAGAACGCCCAGGGCAAGACAAACCTGCTGGAGGCCATCTACGTGCTGGCCTTAGCCCGCAGCCACCGGACCCACAACGACCATGAATTGATCGAATGGGGCGCAGACAGCGCCGAGGTGACCGGCCGGGTCGTGAAGAGCAGCGGGACCGTCCCGCTGGCCCTGACGCTGACTAAGAAAGGCAAAAAAGCCACGGTGAACCACTTAGAGCAACCGCGGCTGTCCAGCTACCTGGGCCAGCTGAACGTCGTCCTCTTTGCCCCTGAGGACCTGAATCTGGTCAAGGGGGCACCCAGTGCCCGGCGGCGATTCGTAGATATGGAATTTGGGCAGATGAGCCCCAAGTACTTGTACAACTTGACCCAGTATCGGGCCATCCTGCGCCAGCGCAATAAGTACCTGCGCCAGCTCCACTACCACCAGGCCCACGACCTGGTCTATCTGGACGTATTATCCGACCAGCTGGCCGGGTTCGGGGCGGAGATCATCCACACCCGCCAAGTCTTATTGGACCGGATGATGGTCTTCGCGGATCATCTCCACGGGGAAATTACCCAGGGTAAGGAAAAACTGACGTTCCGCTACGTACTCCCCAATGAGCTGGCGGACGCCCACACGGCGCAAGACTTGTATCAGGCCCTGCTGGCCCTCTACAAAAAGCTGCGCGACCGGGAAATCGACCAATCGGTGACCTTGGCCGGACCGCACCGGGACGATGTCACCTTCATCACCAACGGGAAAGACGTCTCCGCCTTCGGTTCCCAGGGCCAGCAGCGGACCACGGCACTGAGTGTGAAGCTGGCCGAGATCGAATTGATGAAGGAGCAGACGGGGGAATACCCCCTGCTCCTCCTGGATGACGTCCTGTCGGAACTGGACACGGTACGGCAGACCCATTTACTGGCGACGTTCCAGAGCAAGGTGCAGACCTTTCTCACCACCACCGACCTGAGCGGGGTGGCCGAGGACATCGTCCACGACCCGCGCATCATGACCATTGCGGACGGCCAGCTGACCGTCACCGCACCCGGCGCCGGACACGCCGATTCAGAGTAAACGAAGCAGTTAGGTGTCAGAAAACATTGTGGGAGGTATGGCCATTCATGGCAGACGAAGATAAATTAACACCCAAACAGGAAGCCCACGAAGAGCACATGGAGGAGCTGGCGAAGAGTTACAACGCCAGTCAAATTCAGGTGCTGGAAGGGCTCGAAGCCGTTCGTAAGCGGCCCGGGATGTACATCGGGGCCACCAGCAGTCAAGGCCTGCACCATTTGGTGTGGGAAATCATCGATAACGGCATCGACGAGGCCCTCGCCGGCTTCGCCACCAAGATCGAAGTCACTGTCGAAGAGGACGGCTCCGTGACGGTGGAAGATGACGGCCGGGGCATTCCGGTGGACATCCAGAAGAAGACCGGCAAACCGGCCCTCGAGACCGTCTTTACGATCCTCCACGCCGGCGGCAAGTTCGGCGGTGGCGGCTATAAGGTCTCCGGCGGTCTGCACGGGGTGGGCGCGTCTGTCGTCAATGCCCTTTCCACTCATTTGGCTGTGACTGTGGCCCGAGACGGGAAGAAGTACTACATGGACTTCCACCGGGGCAAGGTGAGCACACCGATGAAGCTGGTCGGGGACGTCCCTGAACACGAACACGGCACGATCGTCCACTTCGTTCCCGATCCCGAGATCTTCACCGAGACCACCACTTTCGACGATAAGATCCTGGTCACCCGCATCCGCGAGCTGGCTTTCTTAAACAAGGGCCTGAAGCTGACCTTCACCGATAAGCGCCAGGAGACCCACGAGAAGCTGGTCTTCCATTACGAAGGCGGCATCAAGAGCTATGTTGAATACTTGGACCACGGCAAGGACGTCCTGTTCCAGGACCCAATCTACGTCGAGGGCCAGGAGAAAGGCATCACCGTGGAGGTCGCCCTGCAATACACGACGGGCTACCACTCCATCCTGATGACCTTCGCCAACAATATCCATACCTACGAAGGCGGGACCCACGAGGCCGGCTTCAAGGCCGCCCTCACCCGGGTGATCAACGATTACGCCCACAAGCAGAACATCATCAAGGATCCGGATGAGAAATTATCCGGCGATGATGTGCGCGAAGGCTTGACGGCGGTGGTATCGATCAAGCACCCGGATCCCCAGTTCGAAGGCCAGACCAAGACCAAGCTGGGCAACTCCGACGCCCGGACGGTCACGGACCGCACCTTCGCTGAGATGTTCACCAAGTTCTTGATGGAGAACCCCAACGAAGCCCGGGCCATCGTCGACAAGGGCATGGTCGCCTCCAAGGCCCGGGTCGCCGCCAAGCGCGCCCGGGAGATGACCCGCAAGAAGTCGGGCCTGGAGATCAGCAACCTGCCCGGCAAGCTGGCCGATAATACCAGCAAGGACCCGGAGATTTCTGAACTCTTCATCGTCGAGGGGGATTCCGCCGGCGGTTCCGCTAAGTCCGGCCGCTCTCGCTTGACCCAAGCCATCCTGCCGATTCGGGGCAAGATCTTGAACGTGGAGAAAGCCAGCATGGACCGGATCCTCGCTAACGATGAAATTCGGTCCCTGTTCACGGCCATGGGCACCGGCTTTGGCGGCGACTTTGATATTTCTAAAGCCCGCTACCACAAGGTGATCATCATGACCGATGCCGATGTCGACGGGGCCCATATTCGGGCGCTGCTCTTGACGCTGTTCTTCCGCTACATGCGGCCGCTGGTCGATGCCGGCTACATCTACATCGCCGAACCGCCGCTGTATCAGGTCCGGCAGGGCAAGTACGTGAAGTACGTGGACTCTGACGAGGAACTGCAAGAAGTCTTGCAGACGCTGCAACCCAGTCCTAAACCGGCCATTCAGCGCTACAAAGGGCTGGGGGAAATGGACGCTTCCCAGTTGTGGGATACGACCATGAATCCGGAGAACCGGCGCTTGGAGCGGGTCAACGTGCAGGACGCCATTGAGGCGGATGCCGTGTTCGACATGCTCATGGGCGATAAGGTCGAGCCGCGCCGGGAGTTCATCGAGAAGAACGCCACCTACGCCGACATTGACCTGTAATTTGAGAGGAGACTGCATTTTTCATGGATGAATCACAAGACCGGCGGATCCATACCGTTAACCTGCCGGAGACCATGCGCAAGTCCTTCTTGGACTACGCCATGAGTGTCATCGTGGCCCGGGCCCTGCCCGACGTCCGCGACGGCTTGAAGCCGGTCCACCGGCGCATTCTGTACGGTATGAATGAGCTGGGCGTGACCCCGGACAAGCCCTATAAGAAATCGGCCCGGATCGTCGGGGACGTCATGGGGAAGTACCATCCCCACGGCGACTCCGCGATTTACGAGTCCATGGTGCGGATGGCCCAGGACTTCAGCTACCGCTACCCGCTCGTTGACGGCCACGGCAACTTCGGTTCCGTCGACGGCGACGGGGCGGCGGCCATGCGGTACACCGAGGCCCGCTTGAGCAAGATCGCGACAGAAATGCTGCGGGACATCAACAAGGACACCATCGATTTCCAGGATAACTACGATGGCACCGAACGGGAACCGGTCGTGCTGCCGTCCCGCATTCCGAACCTGCTGATCAACGGGGCAACGGGGATCGCCGTCGGGATGACGACGAATATCCCGCCGCATAACTTGGGTGAGGTCATTTCTGCCCTGCATATCCTGATGCGGAATCCGGACGCGACCACGGCCGACCTGATGGAGGCCCTGCCGGGACCGGACTTCCCGACTGGCGGTGTTGTGATGGGCAAGTCCGGCATCCGCCGGGCATACGAGACCGGCCGCGGGAACATCATCTTGCGGGCCAAGGTCGAGGTCCAGACTGAAAAGAGCGGCAAGGAACGGATCATCGTCCACGAGATCCCCTACATGGTCAATAAGGCCAAGCTGGTGGAGCGGATCGCCGAACTGGCCCGGGACCACCGGGTCGACGGCATCACCACGCTGCAAGACGAGTCCGACCGGGAAGGGATGCGGATCACCATCGATATTCGCCGGGATACCTCGGCGACGGTGGTGCTGAACAACCTGTACAAGCTGACCCCGCTGCAGACCAACTTCTCCTTCAACATGGTGGCTATCGTCGACGGTGCGCCGAAGGTCTTGACCCTGAAGCAGATCCTGGTTTATTACCTGAAGCACCAGGAAGACGTCATCACCCGCCGGACCCGCTTTGACCTGCGCAAGGCCGAAGCCCGGGCCCATATCCTGGCCGGCTTGCGGACGGCGTTGGACCACGTCGACGCCATCGTCTCCTTGCTGCGCAGCGCTCCTAACGGCGACGTGGCTAAGGCCCAGTTGATCGACCAGTTCGACTTGGACGACAAGCAGGCGCAGGCTATCCTGGACATGCGGATGGTCCGTCTGACCGGTCTGGAACGGGACAAGATCGACAGCGAGTTCAACGACTTGCAGGCCGCGATTGCCGACTACAAGGATATTCTGGCCAAGCCTGAGCGGATCCACGAGATCATCTACCAGGAATTGCTGGATATTCAGAAACGCTACGGCGACAAGCGCCGCACAGAGCTCTTGGTGGGCGAAGTGCTGAGCATCGAAGATGAAGACTTGATCGAACAAGAGGACGTCGTCTTGACCCTCAGTCACAACGGCTACATCAAGCGTCTGCCCGCTTCTGAATTCAAAGTGCAGAATCGCGGCGGCCGCGGGATCCAAGGCATGGGCGTGCACGATGACGATTTCATTGAGCACCTCATTTCTTCCTCGACCCATGATGTCCTGCTCTTCTTCACGAACCAGGGCAAAGTCTATCGGGCTAAGGGTTACGAGATTCCGGAATACAGCCGGATGGCCAAGGGTATTCCCATTATCAACTTGCTGGGCATCGATTCCGGCGAGCAGATCCAGACGGTGATCAACGTGGCCGAGAATGATGCCGCGGAACACTACCTGTTCTTCATTACCCGGGACGGGACCGTTAAGCGGACCAGCGTACGCGAGTTCGCTAACATCCGCAGCAACGGCTTGAAGGCCATCAATCTGCACGACGGCGACGAACTGAACAACGTGCTCTTGACGGATGGCCACCAGAACATCATCATCGGCACCCATGACGGCTACTCCGTCTCCTTCAGCGAGACGGCGGTGCGCAACATGGGCCGCGCCGCCAGCGGTGTCCGCGGCGTACGGCTGCGGGCTGACGATTACGTGATTGGTTCCGATATTTTGAAGCCGAATGCCGAAGTGATGGTCATTTCAGAAAAGGGCTACGGCAAACGGACCCCGACCTCCGAGTACCCGATCAAGGGCCGCGGCGGCAAGGGGATCAAGACTGTCAATGTGACCAAGAAGAACGGCCCGCTGGCCGGCTTGACCGTCGTGGACGGCAGTGAAGATATGCTGCTGATCACGAATACCGGCGTGCTGATCCGCTTTGCCGTGACCGATGTTTCCCAGACCGGCCGCGCTGCGATGGGCGTGCGGGTGATTCGTCTGGACGACGATGCCAGCGTGGCCAGTCTCGCGAAGGTCGCACCGGAGGAAGATGACGGCGATGACGGCAGTGACGCGACGGCGCCGGATGGCGGCGGCGATACCGCACCGGCCGGACCGGCTGCTGCCGGCAGTGATGCTGGCGATACGGTCAGCACGGACACGCCGGCGGCGCCAAGTGCTGATGCGGATGCCCCCCAGGAAGGCGCGAACCTGTCGAAGAGTCAATCGAACGCTTTGGACGAGTTGCTGAACCGGGCGACTGAGGACCAGGATAAGGCGGAACACGATGATTCGGACGACAGTCATCATGATAATGATCAGGAGTAAATGAGTTTCACGTAAAAGGCCCCGAGGCGATTGGGTCAACCAGTCGTCTCGGGGCCTTTTTGAATACTCTGAAAGTGTAGTCAACAGTTGCACTACTCACTGAACGGGCGGTAAATCATCGGCCGCTGGCGCTGTTCCGGAGAAGCGCCGATTTGAAGATGGACGTTGTTGCTGGCAGATGGAATAGATTGGACCCCTCATCAAATCCTGGCGTGAACGGCTTGCGGGCGGGGATGACAAGATCGTGTTGGCGGAGGTCGGCGATTGTGGGGTACAGCAAGGTCGTCCCATCGTTCAAGATGACCCGTTTCACTTTGCGGACATAGCCCTGGGCATCGTGGGTGTAATCAACGTTTTTGACGTGGACCACAGTCACAAAGTGGGTTCTCGTCAAATTGTATTCTGCCAATTCTTCGCGATAACTATTCACCAATGTGATGCTAATGATGACAGCTAACACCGCCGCAATCGCAATGACGAACCGATTAGCTTGTTTGGTCAGCATCAGGGTATGCTCCCTTCTCTGGTTGCTGCGGATCTTTTCCTGGGGATTCAGATGGAGGGTCTGAGGATTAAGCACTTGGTCGATGCTGACGTCATAAACCGCGCACAGCAGCAAGAGATTCTCGAAGTCCGGATAGCCCTTGCCGTTCTCCCACTTGGAGATCGTTTGCCGGGTCAGTCCGAGTTTGTCAGCGACCGCCTGTTGGGTCAGGTGGCGGTCGGTGCGCAGCTGGCGCAGCGAATGGCCGAATTCAATCATCACAGGTCACCTCCATGCCTATATTCTAGCAAGAACGGGGGCAGAAAAGGGCTGACGAAGTGTTGCGCGGGGGGAGCGCAACAGAGCGTTGCGGGATGCGTAGGGATTATTTCCCGGGCAATAATGAACTGGCGGCCCTATCAGATCGTTTGAGTCGTGCGGCTATCTTTCCGCGTTGTTGTTCTTCTTTTCTCACCTCCGCCGGGTGCGTCATGGCGGTGGAACAGTCGTAGAACAACGTCCTGTCCGCGCTGGGCTTCACCTGGATGCAGCAGTAGAGCACTGGGAACTGCTGCTGCAGATGGTCCGTGATGCGTTGGCAGATCTGATAAGCCTGTTTGATGTTCATGTGGTCCGAAACGACCACTTCGGCTTCGACGATGATGTTGTCCCCCGAGTAGCGTCCGTCCACGAACGAAACGCCGCTGACACTGGGGGTCGATGCAATCACCTGACTCAGCTCGGCCCGGATGACGGGGGAAAAGCCGTTGGACAGCTTCTCGGCACTGTCACTGAGGATGCGGCTGCCGTTGTAGAGAATGAAAAAGCCCAACAATACTGCGGCGACGGGATCGATCCAGTGGACGTTCAGCAGGGCGGCGCCAAGAATGGCCAGCATCGTGCCGGCGGAAGTCAGGGCATCGCTGAGAAAGTCCCGGGCGGAGGCGGCCAACGAACCGCTGTGGGTGCGGCGGCCGACGAAGTGATTCAGTACGCTCAGACAGAGCATTGTCACCCCGGAGACCGCGGCCATCACGGCGGCTTGGCCCTTGATCGGTGCCGCGTAATGCCCGTTCAGCAGCGCCAGTGTCCCCGTGGCCCCTGTCCAAATGCAGCTGAGCCCGACCAGAAACATCACCAAACCGGAAAGAAAGACGGCCAAATTCTCATACTGCCAATGGCCCTCCAAGTGGAACGTATCCCGGGGCCGCTTGGAGAACGAGAGACCGACAATCAGCGATGCCACCGAGACGATGCCGGTGAAATTGTTTTGGCCGTCGGCAACCAGGGCGGTGGAATGGTCGGCCTGACCGATCATCAGCTCTAACACTGAAATGACGCTGTAGACGAGCAAGTTGAGAAACAGCAGGTTGCGGGAACGGCGCACTTTGTTCCTGCTGGCCGCCTCAATTTGGTCAGAAATGCCGATATGATCCGATTGCGTGGTCATGGTCAATCCGCCTCGTCTTCAATCACGGCGAGCACGCTTTGGTGCAGGCCAATTTGGAAGCGGCCGATCATCAGCAGGTTGAACCCGATGATCAGTCCCGTGATGACCCAGAGATCCAAGGTCAGGGACTGGTGCGTGGAAATGAGGCTGCGCAGGGCATTGATCAAGTAGGTCATCGGCAGCCAGGTGTTAAGGGAACGGGCGAAAGCATTCACCAGGTAGGTGGGATACAGACCGCCCGCGCCGGCCAGCTGCAAGACTAGGACGATGGATACGAGCCAGGTCCCAAAGCCGCCCAGCAGCAGGCGCAAACAGAAAATCAGCGAGAGAAACAGCCATGATCCCAGCAGCAGGACCAAGAAGAAAAGCCCCTGGTCAGCCACGTGCAAATGGGTGGCACTGGTCAAAGACCAGTCGAGCAGGACCGTTTGGAGAACGCCCACCAGGGCTACGACAGACGCTTTGCTTGCCCACCAGGTCAATGCCCAGCGCGGCTTGCGGTGGGGCAGGAAGCCCTCGTACATCGTCCCCAGGGCAATGCCTCCGACATACAGGCCGATGGCAATGGCGAAGGGCGCCATGCCCGTGCCGTTATTGGGGATCTTGGCCACATCACTGGTCACTTCGTGGATCGGTGCCGCCAGGGCATCGGCGTTCCGCGTCGTTGTATGCAGAATCGAGAGCTTCTGCACCCCGGTCGTTAAGCTGCTGGCCAGCGTTGCACTGCCTTTTAGCAACTGGATCGTGCCCGTCTGCAAGGCCGTCGTTCCGGCCGTGAGTTGAGTGGTGCCGGCGGTCAGCGTGGGCAAGTTCTGCTGGATCGCTGCCAGACCGGTACCGATGGCGCTGTTGCCGGCGGCCAAGGTACTGACGCCTTGGGTATAGGTCGTGAGACCAGCGGTCAAGGCAGCGGTGCCGATCAGGAGCTGCCGGCTGCCCCGGGCACTGGCCGTACTGCCGGCGTGAGGGCCTGGAGCCCGCGAGTCAAGGCCATCGTTTCTGCCGTCAGCCGAGTGGGGTTCGCCGCGCCGCTGGTGAGCTGCTGCTGAATGGCCTGCGCCAGGGTCGCGAGTTGAGCCGTTCCCTGGGCCAGCTGCGGGGATTTGGCCGCGAGCTGGGTCAATCCGCTCTGGATCTGGCTGAGCCCGCTGGTCAGCTTCGGTGTATTGGCCGTCAGCTGCGTGAATCCGCTGGCCATGGCGGTATTCCCACTGGCCAATTTGGCATTACCGGCCGTCAGCTGACCGACGCCGCTGCCCATGGCCCGCGTGCCGCTGGCCAGCTGCGTTTCGCCGGCCAACAGTTTCTCACTGCCCGCTGCGAGCTGAGTCCCGCCGGCGGCTGCTTTCTGCATCCCCGCCTGGGCACTGCCCAGCGCGCTTAAGACGATGCCGGCATACATCTTGGTCACTTGCGCGGAGACCTTAGCCTTAATGGCAGTGGCCGCCCCGTTGGTCATCTTCGAGACAATGAAGTTTTGCCCCGAGTTGAAGCGGAAGTACAGATTCATCCGCTGGGGATTTTCACCCATGATGGTGGTGGCCTTTTGAGAAAAGCCCTGCGGCACCGTCAGAATCATGTAATAGCGCCCCGCCCGGAGCCTTTTTTCCGCCGTTGCGGCCGACACGTGATGGAAATCCAAGGCATCCGCCTGTAACAAACTGGTGGTCAAATTCTGACCGATGGCGATCCGTTTACCGTGATAGGTCACGGGGGTATCGTGATCGACGATAGCGACGGGGATACGGTCCATCTTGCCGTAAGTATCCCACATCGAAGAGAGATAAATGAAACAGTAGATGGCTGGGATCAGGGCAATGGCCACGAGGACCACCAGCATCATCTTATGGTGCACAAGATAGGACCACTCGCTTTTGAACATGTGATTACCGCCTTTCAAATTGACACGATGTTCAATTGCGATAGTAGGTGCTTTCGGCGGGCAGAGCAATACGCAAAAAGACGTGATGTGTTCAGTAAAAGACCCTCTGTGTGGGGGATAACTTCGCCTCTTTCTTTTGGCCAGCCGTTTTTTACCTGAACAAAAAACGCCCAACTGTGCATTGCCAGCGGGCGAAAAAAAGTGTTGAATAGAGTCAGAAATAGACAGCGTGTTAAAGGAGACGGCGATCATCGAAACGAATACTAAAATGCTGGCGACGGAAGTGAAGATTCAAAAAGCCTTCGTCCAACTGGTGGGGCGCCAGGGGTTCGATAAACTTAGCGTACAGCAGCTCACCCAGGCCGCGGGCATCAGCCGGGGGACTTTCTACCTGCACTACGTCGATAAGTACGACCTGCTGACGCATTATGAGGATGAGATCGTCACGCATGTCACAGGGATCTTCCGCCGCTACCCCAAGCCGCAGACGGGCACGGAGACGGCGGCTGCGGACAATGCGTTCTTTCAGTTGTTCAAGTATCTCTACCGGCAGCGGGCACTGGCGGCGCTGCTGCTGAACGAGCAGGGCACGCAGACGGTGGTCAAGGTGAAGCAGCTGATTGGGAATGTCTTGCAAGAAACGGGACCAAGCAAAGCAAAATCCCCCGCGGTCATTCCTAGTGATTTTGCCCAGGAAATCGTCAGTCAGGGGATTCTGGATATTGTCATCTATTGGCTCAACCAGCCCACCGTGTTACCGCCGGAACAAGCCTACCAGATCTTTCAGCGGAGCCGCAGTATGACACCGGAGGAGCTGACGCGGGCGATTGGCCCGCTGCCATCAGCGTGAGTCCTATTTTCGGGAAAACTCAGCGCCGCTTCTTATTCTGCTTTCGTTTTTTGTTCCGCCGGCGATAGGCCTGGCGAACCATCCGGCTGGTCGGCTTCTGAGCAGTCGGCTCAGGATTTTGTCTGGCTAGCTCTTGTGCAGCCATTGCAAACTCGCCGCAATTGGCGCGGTGCGGTCTCTGTCGAGTTTTCCTGATTCGATGAGGTGCATTAATAATTGCATCCAACTGCCGAGTAGAAGCTGGTTTTCGTGCAACGTTTGCTCCGGCATCAACTGAATGAGCTGTGTCTGAACATTCTCAGCGGTCCAATTATCCGGCGTTTCGAGGAACTGGGCGTAGAGGGCATCGCCGAAAGGGACGATTGCCTCAAGCACTTCGCCTTGATCGTACGTCGAGCGTAAATCATCCGCCGCCGCCCAGGTCGCCCGGGCGTCTTCAATCAACTGACGATGGACTTGTGTGGCCGTATCCATCGACCATTGTCGATTGCCGACGTTATCCACATGCGGGACGGTCTGGTAACCATCATCTAAAATATCGTTAGCCGGGGCGGTCGGATCATCTGCTTCATCCGGCAGCGGATTCGAAAAGTCAACGCCGATGGCGGTCAGTGCCTCGGTCATTACCCGTGTCGTGGTAAAGGTGACCTGATAAGAGGGGATGCTCAATATTTCGCGATCACTCAGCCAAATTAAAAATTTTTGGATAATCATTGATGTTGCAGAAATTTTGTAACTCGCCATCACTAGAGGCGGGCGTGTCAGCGAAGAGGGCCGCTAAGCTTTTTCGAATATGGCGGGCTTGCCACTGACGCGGATCTTCACCAGCGATAGCAGTGATCTGGGTGAGAAACGTCTGGATGATGGCGAGAACGCTTTGTTGGTTCAGGTAGCGGAGCGTAATGTCGTCCTCTGATTTCTGAAGGACCAGCGAGTATTCTTAGACAAGTTGCTGTAATTGGGCAGGATTTTGATTGTCAGCCATTAGTACGCCACTTTCTTTTCTAGATACATCGATTGTAGCATGTCCGTCCTTTGAGTTCAGAGAGGAAGCGGCCGCAATTGCGGCGGGTTGCACGGGGTATTTCCCGGGAAATGGCGGGCGGTTAACGCGTCCTTGGTTTGGGTTCGCTCAACCGTTGCATCACCAGTTCCAGTTGTCGAAATCGGGCCCGGTTCAACGAATAATATTTTGCCCGGCCCACAGGTTCGATATGCACCAGTCCGGCGCGGTAGAGGACATCGAGGTGGTGAGAAATCGTTGGTGCGGAGAACCCCACTTGGTCGGCGAGATCGACAGCACGCAGCGGTCCGTTGTCATCGAGCAGTCTAATCAGCTGATAGCGGGTCTCGTCGGCCAGTGCTTTCCACGCTGTCACGATTGCCGCTTGGTCCAATGGCTGGGTCGGTACATGGATGAAGAGCGTTTGCTGCTTGCCGAAGAGGCGGATCGTTGGTCCAAAGAATGTTGGTACGAAGTAGAAACGCTGATACGGTCCGCGATTGCGGAATTGTTTACCCATCAGATCTTCCGCCAGGGCCAATGGGTCGTTTGTCTTTAGACGTGTCTCGATGTGCCCTTTAAATGACTTAGCCGCAGCGTCTGCGGAAGAAAAATCAGTGGCAGAAAAACGACTTGCTAAAGCGGTCAAATAGGATTGCAGGTCATTGATAAACGTTGTCTGATGGTCAAATACGTACTGCCCGACGAGCACGGGCAGTTCTTTTTCTTGGGTTTGCAATATTGCTGCCACGGCTGGCCACGTGTCAGCAGTCGCTGCTGATGGGACGCCCAGCATGACGCTGATCAGTTCAGCCGGCGTCCAGCGCGAGGTAATTGCGGCGAATGCTGGGATGCTGAAGCCGGCAACGTCGCTGGCACTGATAATCTCAAGCAACGCTAAGGCGTGCTGTTGGTCCAATGCCGCCAATACGGCTCTGGCCGTCGGAGACAGCGCCAGACCGGCCGTCTTGCCCGTTAAATCATCTGGCAGGGTTAAATGACTGCTGAGCGCCATTTGGGCCACCATGGCAATTTCTAAATCATGTGAATAGGCATACTCTGCAGTAACCATCAAACCGCCCCTGTCTCTTAGTCAAACACCTAACATTATCTTACCAGAAAGTTAGCGTAACGTCTTGCAATTATGCTTCTCATCGGTATAATAATGGGCATCAACAGTTAGACAGGCATCTAACTATAGGAGGCTAAAAAAATGCCGATGATCAAAGTGGATCATTTGGAACGGGACTTTGTCCAACAGAACATTCACTGGTGGAAACGAACATCGACGATCGTTCATGCTGTCCGGGATCTCAGCTTTGCAGTGCAGCCGGGTGAAATTTTCGGACTGCTGGGCCAAAACGGCGCCGGTAAAACAACAACGATAAAAACGTTGACGACGCTGCTCTTACCCACTGCCGGCACCGCCCAGGTCAATGGGTTGGATGTTGCTCGGGACTACAAGGCCATTCGGCAGCACATTAATTTTATTTTCGGCGGCGAACTGGGCTTGTACCGGCGCCTTTCTGCCAGAGACAACCTACTGTATTTTGGCAGTCTCTATCGCCTGCCCTTGCCCACCTTAGCCAAGCGCGCAGATGAGCTGCTGGCACTTGTCGGATTGGACAATGAGGCAGAACGCCTAGTGGAGACTTTCTCCAAAGGAATGATTCAAAAATTGCAAATTGCGCGCGGTTTGATCAATGACCCCTCTGTCTTATTCATGGACGAACCAACGATCGGCTTGGATGCCATGTCTGTCCAGAACCTGCACAAAATCATTCTGCAGGCCAAACAAAAGGGGACCACGATTGTCTTAACGACCCATTATCTGCATGAGGCGGAGGTTTTGTGCGACCACCTTGTCGTCATTGATCAGGGGCAGAAAGTCGCTGGCGGTACCGTTGCGGAAGTCATTGATGCTGGCCAAAAACAAGTACCGGACACAGCCATCACGTCATTGGAAGATGCGTATATTGCGTTGATAGAAGGAGGCGGTACTCATGATCCACGTCATTTGGGAAACCATTAAAGTACAAATGAAGAACTCGTGGGCGCGGCCGATGTTCCGCTTCACATTGGTTGCCAGTCCCGTGCTGAATACCGTCCTCATATACGAAATGTTTCTCCATTCCGGCCGCCATGATGCCACCAGTTATATTATTCTTGGTTCAGGACTGATGGGGCTATGGAGCAGCATTTGCTTCTCGTCCATTGGCGACATCGCCCGGGATCGGTACATGGGGGTCCTGCCTTTTCTCTTCACCAGCCCGAGTAATTACAACTTGTTGATTGTCGCCAAGACCATTGGCAATACAGTGTTAGCCAGCCTGACATTGGTCATTTCAGCGGTGACAGCGGCCGGCTTGTTTCGGTTGACTTTGCAAATTCCTCATCCTGGTCTGTTCATAGCGGCCTTGCTGGTGACCATTGCAGGATTCATTGCCATTTCGATTCCCATCAGTTATTTGATGCTGTTGTCCCGCAAGACCGGACTGTACATGAATGTTTTGGATATTCCAGTGACGTTGTTGTGCGGCTTTGTCTTTCCGTTAAGCATGTTACCCAGCTGGACGCGGCCAATCAGCGCAGTCCTGGTACCCACCTGGTCTACGCGTCTGCTCCAACTCAGTCTGCGGATCACGCCGGATTGGCCAGCGTGGCGCACGACGTTATTATGGAACGGCGGTCTGATTGTGGTCTATGTTGGTTTAACGGCATTATTTTGGCGGGTCATTGAACACCGCGTCCGGCAACAGGCGACCTTGGAGGTGAACGAATGATGACGACCTGGCGCTATTTTTGGCTGCAGGCCAAACTGAGTTTCAAGAGTACGCAATCCATTTTCAAACCGGAGGAATTCTTGCTGCTCGACTTGGGCTACCCAATTATCTCGATGACCTTTTATGTTCTTCTGGCTGCGTACAGTTTTAACCCGGCCACGCTCGCTTCCTGGGTCGTCGGCAACGCGTTCTTGCTATGCATTCACGTGTGTATCTTTGTCATGGGGCAAGCTATTACGGCAGAAAGAGCCCAGGGGCGGTTGCGGACCGTGATCACGGCGCCCACCAGTGACTTACAATTCTTATTGGCGAAGGGTTTCTTTCCCATCATCACGGTCTTTATCACGGTACTCGCCGGCTTTATTATTGGGAGTCAGATTTTCCATATTGACCTGACCCGCATTGCTTGGCTGCCCTTGCTTGCGTGTATCTTCGTCGGAATGGCCAGTGCGACGGCTTTCGGCCTGTTTCTCGCGACATTCAGTCTCATCACCGACAGCATGCACTTTATCCTGAATTTTGTTGCCACCGGTTTATTTATCCTGACGGGCGCAAACTTTCCCGTTACGCAATTACCACTCTTCTGGCGCGGTGTCAGCCAGCTGCTGCCGCTGACGCATAGCATTCAAGCAGCCGGTCAAGTAACGGCAGGACGGATGGCTGGAGTTGGTTGGGACCTACTGATAGAAGGCGGCCTCGCCGTTCTGTATTTTTGTCTGGCAACGGTTGCCATTCGTATGTGCGAGCACTACGCCCGGAAACATGCGACCTTAGAGATGTTTTGAGAATGGCGGCATAAGCGAAAAAACAACCAATCGCTGATTCGTGGTATTCTAAGGCTATCTGCTTGAAGAAAGGAGCCGCCAGCCATGCGGGTCTATACGATTCAGCCGCCTAATGTGGTCCGCCAAATACATCAGTATGGTCAAGTGTCTTCTTTGTGGCATAAAGCGATGGTGCAGCAACGAGGCTGGCGGGATCTGCAAGGCCAGTACGTGTTCGTTTACGATACCTACGCCCGTGAAAAGCACTATCAATTTCACTACGATCAGGGATTATTTTGGGCCGACACTGAGTTTGCGGATCTCGATCATGGCCGCTATCGTTCTTTAGTGTACAAGCGAGCGTCACGTTTCTTACTGACACTCGATGTCCCCGATGCGGAATTGCTGTCGCTTAATCGTACGGCATGGGATATCATGCTGCTGCAGTCGAATCTTTTAGAAAGCAATGCCGACAAGCCGTTGGGCACTGATTGGGACTTGTTGTTTTCACCGACGGTAGAAGCCGTCATGGCTGCAGATTACCGGAAGCATCATCCGGAAGAGATTGACGCCAGTGATGATGACCTGATTGGCGCGAAGCGTGAGGTCGTATTTCCACTCATTAAAGAAGAATGGGTCATTTCTGCACGGCACTTTCGGGGAAAGCAAACCCCGGATTTCTAACCACAAGGGAGATGATGGCCACATGGTACAATTGACGTTTCGACCGCTGCGTTACACTGATGCATCAGCCTATGCGCGTTTCCGGCACGAAGTATTGACCGCAGATCAGGACAACCCATACAGCACCAACATCGTTGCTACTCTTCGCGCCGAGGATACATTCAATACCACGCTGGCCAATCTGGCTGCGGACCGCCATGCCACTCATGATGACCGGGTTCCGCAGGAGGCCTACTTCATGTTTTCTGCAGACGATACGATTCTGGGTCGGGTTCGCTGTCGGCTGGCGATGACCCCGGTGCTGGCCCGGACCGGCGGGCACATCGGCTATTACGTCACCCCCAGTCAGCGCGGCCACGGCTACGCCCGGCAGCTGCTGCAATTTGCCCTGACGATTTACCGGCAGCGGCAGGAGCCTTTCGTGATTGTGACCGCCCTGGTGGACAATGTCGCCAGCCGCAAGACGATTGAAGCATGCGGCGGAGTGCTGCAAGCAATCGTGCCAGAGGGGGCCGACCAGCTGGCGATTTACCACATTATCTTGAATCACCAATCGGAAGATGGAGAGAAAAATGGTTAACAAAACCAGACTGGAAGCATTCACGGACGCGATCGTCGCTATCGCAGCCACAATTATGGTCCTGGAACTGCACGCGCCAAAGGGTTTCACGGTTCGTGGCTTGCTGGCCGAATGGTCGGTGGGTTTGGCATACCTGGTCAGCTTTGCCTTAATCTACGTAGTCTGGTATTATCACCAGAACGCGTTTAAGAAAGCGGCCATTATTTCCAGCAGAACTTTCCTGATCAATGGGTTATGGATTTTCATGGTTACCCTCATCCCGTTCGTGACCAGTTGGGTCGGTGATTACCCGAAGCGCACGCTCCCAGAAATCTTGTATGCAACGGTACTGCTATGCTGGGCAGCCTCGTTCCAGCTACTGGACTGGTCCATCGTTCGGGATAATCTAGCAGCGCAACGGGATGCCAGTAACGGATTTACCCGCCGGCTGGTCCTTTATGGCGGGTTCGTGCTCACGATTGTGGTGGCGTTCTTTGCGCCGGTCTATAGTTTGTGACTGATTGGCGGGGTGACACTCATCGAGATGGTGCAGGTTTTAGGCCAGAAACATTGAAGTGAAGAAAGGAGGGTCACTCTTCGCTGATTCAGTCAGCGCAGGGAAGGCCCTCCTTTCTTACTGTTCAGGAAACAACGGTGCTAAGCACTGATCCACCATCTGCCGGAAACTCTCCTCAGCGCTCATCGCTGGATCATCGAACCACCCGGTCCCCACGTTGAAAATTTCCCCGACGATGAGATTCCGCAGCATCCGTTCGCCGACGATTTGCGTCGCGGCGTCAGCGGGCGTGGATTGAATCAACTGGTTGATGAGCGTTCGCAAGTCAGTCATGGCCCCGGCTGTCGCTGGTGCGTTGTCTTGGTGCACGTGTGCCAATGTGAATTGGGTCAGCCGAAAATGGGCGAGGCCGCTGGTGCGGCATGTCAGCGCCAGTTGGGTCAGCGCGGCGCGGCCGCTCAAACCGAAGAGGGCCTTTTGGAGGCGCGGCACGAGCCAGTGCAGGTTGCGGGCACAGAGCGCATCGGTCAGCGCCGCCTGATTCGGATAATAATTGTAGAGTGCCTGGGAACGGCTGCCCAACGCGCGGGCCAGCGTCGAGAACGTGAGCGGTTCACCGGCGGTAATGAGGGCTGCCGCGTGGTCCAAGATGGTGTCAGCAGATAGTTTCGTTCGGGTCATGTCATCCACTTCTTTCTAATTACATATTGTAATCCATAATTACAAGTTGTAAACTAGGGCCGTTGAAAAGGAAGCGGACAAAATGACAGACGTGGTTTTACTACTCATTGGGCTTTTGATTGGGATCTTTGTGATTTCACTCGGCGGGGGCGGCGGTGCCATTTACTTGGGCGTGCTTACAGCCTTCTTCCACCTGGCGCCCGCAGCCGCCGCGGCGACATCGGTGGTCACCGCCCTGCCTGCACTGCTGCTGGGCGCGTTCGGTTATTACCGGCAAAAGACGATCAACTTCCGTGTGGGTAACCAGATGATGGTCGCGGCGATACCGGCCGTCGTGGTCGGCTCGCTCCTTTCCCCCTTCATCCCGAAAGTCATCTATACGTGGCTCATTGCGGTGATCTTGGTGTTGCTGGGCGTGCAAATCATGGTGCGCGCTCTGCGCCACCAGCAGGCACCGGCGGCGGGCAAGGGAAGTACACTCAAAGCAGCCGGGTTCGGTGTCCTCGCCGGCTTGATGGTCGGCGTGGCCGGCCTCAGCGGCGGCGGCCCGATCATTGCCGGCTTGCTGATCATGGGCCTGGACATGATGCATGCCGTCAGCACCTCCGCCTATGTATTGGTGGGCACGAGTATCGTCGGCGCCATCCTCCATGCCTTCGGCGGTCAAGTCGATTGGTCGGCCGGCGGTTTCCTGATGGTGGGCGCGCTGGCCGGTGCGTTGATTGCGCCGGTCATGATGCGCAAGCTGACGGCGAGCAAGGCGGGGCAATATGTGCAGCCGGTGATGGGGTTGCTGATCATCGTCATGGGGATCAAGACGGTGCTTTAACCAAACCGTATTGGGTCAGCGTGTCGGCAGCGGCTAATACCGCCTCTTCGGCCGAGTATTGGGGGTGCCAGCCTAGAAGATCCTTGGCTTTCTGGTTGCTCACCTGATGACTGATCCGGCGCATCAGATTGCCCTCTTTGGCAGTTTGGTTAAAGCGGGCTGCCGTGTTCAGCACCCAATTGGGGAGCTTCTTCGTCGTTATCGCCGAGGCGAGTTGCGGCCGCTTTTCTCGAATCAATGCCGCCATCTGGGGGAGAGAAAGTGCTTGGTCGGCTACTGCGAGAAAACGGTGATTCAGAGCCGGCGGCTGCATTGCTAAAATATGCAGGGCCGCCACGTCCCGGACATCAACAACCGCCACGGTAATATCGGGAATGAGCTTGGTACTGCCATTGAGCAGGTTGTTGACCAAGCCAAAACTGCCGGATACGTGACTGTTCAGCGCCGGGCCAAGCATCGCGCCTGCGTTGATCGTGGTCAATTGCAGGTGGTGCTGGTCATCGTGAACAAAGGCCCACGCCGCCTTCTCAGCCAGTAATTTGGACCGCTCATACAGTGACAATCCAGGCTGATCCGGATCAGTCCAATCGTCCTCGGTCGTAATTTTATTCTGGTCGAGGTTAGAAAAGCCGACAGCGCCAAAGTTCGCCGTCATAATCACGTGCCGGACACCCGCCTTCTCTGCCGCGGTCAAAATATTCATCGTTCCTTCCGTAGCGACATTGGCCATGGCGGCAGCCGTTTTCTCACCGTTCACAAAGACGGGCGCTGCTACTGAAAATACCGTGTCCACATCGGCGAAAGCAGCTTCCCAGCCCGCTGCTTGGGTTAAGTCGGCGGCCACGAAAGAAAGCTGGTCTAAGTTGGGTACGTGGTGTTTTGCTAAGGTGTCCAGGACATCGCTTTGCTTGTTTAATTGACGCACACTCGTGATGACGGTGTGATTGGACCGGAGCAGCTGGGCGATTAGATGGAGCGCCAGAAACCCGTTGCCGCCGGTGACGAAGACTTTGTTTGACATATGTCGGCTTCTCTCTTCAAAATTGATTAGGCTATTATAGCGCATCTCCCTGATCAAAGAATACAGTTCGCACTGAACTTCCGGGTTGGCATCTCAGGCAGTCCATGCTATACTTCTATTTGGTTAGCCGGCTAACCAAAAGACTGGAGGACATCACTATGAGCTACTACAACTTTGTGGATCGCCCGAGTCAGGCGCGGATCAAGGAAATGGCTGATGAGCTGCATCTGGCCGTTTCGCCAGAAGACGTGCATCTGTTCCTGGACTTCCAACTGGCGTATCGGGAAGTAGAAAAGAACTACGAGAGTCTGGTGGCCAGTTTCGACCTCAGCGAATCCCGGTTCATCATTCTGATGTTCTTGTATTACGCCGATCAGCGCCAGCTGCTGCCGTCGGAGGTTGCCACGAAACTCGGTGTTCAAAAGCCCACCGTCAGCAAACTCCTGAAAGGCATGACCGCCCAGCGTATCGTCACCAGCCACCCGTCCACGACGGATAAACGCGTGCGCTATATTCAGCTGACGGATGCTGGCGAGCAGCTGCTGCGGGCCTTTCTACCGTACAATTACCGCGTCTCGACAGAACTTTTCGCAGATTTCAGTGAAGAAGAAAAGCAGCAGTTTGCCCGCTTGTTACGCAAACTGCTGCACGCCAAAGACAGGATTCACCAATTGGAGGACGAGCATAATGGAAAACGAGAAAATTGAGCTATTGAAAACATACCTGAGCCTGTATATCAACCCCATGACCGTGCTGCAAAGCCAAAAAGCGGGTGATTCACCCTACGTTATTCTGGACGTACGTAACGCCCCCGCACCAGTGAAGAAGGTCCAGATCAAGGGCGCTCAAGCGTTGGCTGCGAAGGATTTGGCGGATCACCTGGGTGAGCTCGATAAGTCCAAGACGTACGTGGTCTATGACTGGAACAGCGGCACCATCTTGGGCCAGCAAGCCCTCTTGATTTTGCTGCAGGCTGGTTTCAAGGCGTTTGAACTGGCTGGGGCGTTGGAAGGCTGGCAAGGGATGAACTTGCCGGTGGAAAATGTCTAAACCCTAATTAATCATTCTAAAAAAGAGCGGCACCGTGGCGAAATGCCTTGGTGTCGTTCTTTCTCGGGCTGTTGATTGATGCACTTGTCACGGCTTTAGCACATCGGGGTTGACGACGTGCTGCAGCGGCTTACCGTTGACCTGCACTAAGATGTGGCGCGCGGTCAGGGCGCTGATGTTTGTCTTGATTTTGGTCTTGGCATACGGGGGATTGAGCCTGGCGACAATTTGCCGATCCTGGATACCTGACGTCTGTTCGTTGTTGAATAGATCAGACTGGAGAATCATCGATACAATATCCCATGCCATTTCAGAAAGGTTCGTTAACCGTTGGCGTATCAATGCCATCTTTTCCGCCAGCTGTTCTTGCCGGTCGTTTAACTGGTCCAGCACATACCGTTGGCCCCAAATAATGATTGTCAACATTGCTTGAACGAACAGCGTCAATTCTCCCCGATTTTCCAGTTGATCCGCTTCTCGAAAAATACGGTAGTAAGTTTTGACGTGTTCGTGAATCGCCGTGGAGACAGATAGCCCCGTGAAGATGTCAAATTTATTGGCCAGATAGGAAGCCAGGAGATAACGCCCCGTGCGACCGTTGCCATCCAAAAAGGGATGCGTGTTCTCAAACATAAAGTGCGTCACGATGGCCTTGAGTACGGGATCAAGGGCGTCGTCGTTCATAAAAGGAATGAGCTGGGCCAATGCCGTGCTAATCTCCTTTTCTGACGCAGGGGGTTGGTGAATCTTGGACGATTCAGTGCCGATGTAAACGGGGGAAGCCCGGAATAGTTCCCCGTCCGGCAACTTGTCGCTATCAATTTCTCCTGCCAGTAAAGTGTCATAAATGATCCGGAAGTCGGGCAGGTTCTTGATTTGCAGGAGACGGCCCGCAATCGTATCTTGGTACATCCGCACAGTGGATTCCAACCGCCGCTGGTGGTGCCCTGCCGGCTGGGTCTCTAGATTACCAATGAGGGTTCCGATTTCTTCCCGGTCGGTTCTGACGCCTTCGATTTCATTGGTGAAGTAAATCTCGTTCAGCAACAAGGCGTTGATAAAACCGGCCTGGGCCACAGGCGGCAGATCCTGATGGTTGTTGGCAATCTGCGTAATCTTGCGGGATTGGGCATGGACTGTGGCGACAGCGGAATTGATGTCTCGAGTCTCCACGAAGAAAACGGGATAACTGACCTCTGGCAAGCCGTCCCGCGTCAATAATGTAGGAAACATGGATGTCACGACCGTCGAAATGCCCGCCAGCCGCTTTTGGTATTCTGCTGTCACCTGCTCTGGGGAAAGCCGCCCTGTTTGACTGGTGCCGTATTTGAACTTGCCGAACAATAGGTAGTGCGCCACTAACTTCGCCTCCAATCCTTTGATTAGCTACTTGCATTGTACAGTGTCGAATTCTATTTTTCAATTTTGGTGTTTTTGAAGAATATAAGTGCGAAAAGGTGGTTCTATTTTTCGATTTCGTCGTTTTTGAAGAATAGAAACCAAAACCGTGTATCTATTTTTCGATTTTGCCGTTTTTGATTTTTATAATAAAAAAACCGGCCCACAAATCTCAAAAACGCCGAAATTGAGATTTGTGGGTCGGTATTTAACACGACATAATTCAAATTTGCTGTTTTTGACGAATAGACTCAGTACCTACAGACTCATTTTCTCAAACCGCCAAGCGTTCAGTATACCGCCGCCAATCACCATCACTAATGCCCCGATGACCGGCTTGCTCACCGCACCCAGGGTGGTGAGGTGGACAGTGGGCAGGTCGCTCACCGCCAGGATCCAGTCAGCGTAGGCGAAAAAGGGCGTGTGGATGAATTGAAAGTGCATGATGGAGACCAGTACCAGCGCCAGGACGCCGCCGGTCAACGCGGCGGTCGTGCTGCCGCTCCAATACAGGATACCGGTGATAATGGTCATTTCGGTGAGGGTGAGCAGGACATAAACCAGCATCTGGCTGAACCAATCGCCCCAGTTAATGGTACCGGGGCCACCGAAGTAACTGCCAGCCAGGAATGCGACGATGTGCAAGGCCCACAACTGGAGGAGCAGGATAATGGTCATGGTTGCCATTTTGCTAAGGAAGTAGCGCAGGCGGGAGACGCCCATCGTCAGCGTGTCTTTGAGCAGGTGCTGAGAAAAGTCGGTTCCAATCACCAGCATGATCAGCGGCAGGAGCCACAGGAACAAGCCTTCGCTGTTATTGATGTGGGTAATCGCGGCCCAGCCGGTGATAGTCGTCTTGCTGTCGTGGCCCCAGGAGAACGTCGCGAAAGCGGTGAAGCCGAGAATGGCCAGCTGCCAGAACAGTAGCGAGCGGGAATGCCGAATCCGGTAAAAATCGGCGCGCATGATATTAAGCATCCTGGCGCACCTCCTTCTTTTCTTCACGCAATAACGTCTTGAAGTAATTCTCCAGGTTCTGCCCCGCCTGGCTGATGCCGGTAACAGGCACGTCGGCACTCACCAGCGCGTGGTTGATGACGCTGATCGGCTGTTGGGCATTGAAGACATGGACTTCGTTGGCCGAGATGACCTTGAAGCTGTTCAGGTGCAGATCCGCCAGCGCGCGGGTCAAGGCAGGCATGTCCTCCGTCGTAATCCGGATATACTGGGCAGTCTCGGCGGTGAATTCCCGCTTTGTGACCTCCCGTACCATGTGGCCGTGGTCAATGAAACCGAAGCGGGTGGCGAGATGGAACAGCTCATCCAGAATATGACTGGAAATCAGGATCGTCGTGTTCTGCTCCCGGTTCAACTTCAGCAGCAGCTGGCGGAACTCAGCAATCGCAATCGGGTCCAACCCGTTGATCGGCTCATCCAGCAGCAGCAGGTCCGGTTTTTTCAGCGTCGCCAGAGCGAGTCCCATTTTTTGCTTCATCCCCAGGGAGAAATGCTTCACCTTTTTCTTGCCGGTATCGGCCAAACCGACAAATTGCAGACTGTCTTCGGCAGCGTGGGGCGTAACGATACCCTGGGCCAGACAGAAGTAGCGCACATTTTGCAGCGCCGTCAGTTCACCGAAAGCGGACGGTGTTTCGATGATCGACCCGACCCGCTGCAGGCTGGCCACGTGGGCTTGATCGACCGGCTGGCCGAACAGCGTGATCGTGCCGCTGGTGGGTGCAATCAGTTGCAGAAAGGTTTTCAGTAACGTCGTTTTTCCGGCCCCATTTCTGCCCACTAAACCGTAAATATCGCCTTGGTGCAGGGTGAGGTTCAGGTCGTCCAGCGCCGTCTGGTGCTGGGAAAACTGCTTGGTGACGTTCTGTGCTTGTAATACAACATCCATTGTCTTGGCCTCCGTATTGACTTGATGGGACTATGATACGGACCAAGCATAAAGTGACTCTTAACCCAATCCTTAACTATGTCTTAACTCGCGGGGCGGTGCTGGGGGAGTGTGACGACGGCGGTGAATTCAGCCGCCGTGGCTGTGAGGGTCAGCGTGCCGCCGAGCAGTTCAGTCAGATGGCGGGTGATGTAGAGACCAAGGCCGGAATTGCCGGTCTGGTCGGCCAGATCCTCGGTGTAGAAGCGGTCCGTGAGCCGCGCCAAGTTGGCGATGGGGTGGGCGATGCCGTTCGTGACGGTGAGGGTCACCGTCTGGTCGGCGGACTGGTCGGTCAGCGCCACGCTAAGCGTCTTGGTCCCGTGGGTCAGCGCATTCCCCAGCAGGTTCTGGACGATACGCCGGGTCTTGTCCTGGTCCAGGTGCACCAGCACCCCGCTGGTAATCGTTGGCGTGACACTGAAGCTGGCCGCTTCCAGGGCGTCGTACAGCGTGAGCAGACTGTTTTGGACGAGGGCAGAAAGGTCAAAGTCGGTGGCTTCCACGGTGAGCCGGTGTTCCGTGATACGGTTGTATTCCAGGAGAGATTCCAGCCGTTCATTGACGGTTTCCAAGTTTTTCTCCGCCTGAGTCAAGACCTGCCGCGCCTTCGTGGGGGACAGGGTCTTTTCTTCCTCCAGATATTGCACATAACCGCTGGCGACGGTCAGCGGGGTGCGCAGATCGTGGGAAATGTTGTTGATGGCTTGGTCGATGTGCTTGGCCACGGCGGCGTTGTCCGCCCGTTCTTGGCGCTGGTCGGCTAATAAAGTATTGATGGCGTTGGCCAGGCGAATAATCAGCGGGTTGCGGCTGGTGGTGCGCACATCGTTGTTGGTCCGGCTGGCGGCAATCACTTGCACCTGGCGGCGGAGATTCCGGAGAGCGAGGAGCAAATAAGCTAAGTAGATGAGACTGGCCGCTACGAGGGCGATGAGGAAGATCGTGAGCAGTGCTGTCATCCGCCTAAACCAGCTTCACGCCGATACCCCAGACCGTGGCGATGTGCTCCTGGTCGGGATCGAGTTGGCGCAGCTTCTTGCGCAGGGCCGCCAGGTGCACGTTGACCGTATTTTCGTCGCCGTAGTACGCTTCGTGCCAGACTTGGGTATAGAGGGCCTCTTTGCTGAAGACCTGGCCAGGATGCTGGAACAGCAGCTGGAGAATATCGAATTCCTTCTTCTTCAGAGAAACAGTCTGGCCGCGACCATGGAGGGCGTAATCTTTGGCAGTCAGAGAGAAAGGCCCAAACGAATACGTCGGCGGCGTGCCGGCCGCCGTTGCGGGACTGGTACTTTGACGCAACGCCACCACGATGCGGGCTTTCAGCTCCTGAATATTGAACGGCTTGGTGATGTAATCAGTGGCCCCGGCCAGCAGCAAACGGGCGACATCCGCCTTATCGCTCAGCGCTGTTAACATAATAATGGGGATCGTCAGCGTTTGGCGCAATTCTTTCAAGACCTCTTCGCCATTCTTCCCCGGCAGCATACGGTCCAGCAGGATCAAATCGAATGGCCGCTGCTGGGTTTGAAGGAGGCCTTCTGTACCGGAATAGGCCTTGGTGAGGGCATAGTCGTCCCCTAGGACCGTGTCGAGCATGGCGCCGATATCGGGATTGTCATCGATGAGCAGAATTTGTTTCACGTGGCACACACCTTTCTCGCCAGTGGATGGGCGGTTAAGTCGTGGCTAAGTTATTTCACTGAAGAAATTATCTGCCATTCTGAACCCGCCTCACCGCTAGTATACATGATTGCACAATCGGCACCAGGCAAAAAAGCCGTTTAGGCCTGCCGGTGGATACCGGTGACTTAAACGGAATCTGAGTGATTTGCTGGCGGATCTTCACAACGAAGATTGATCAGCCAAAGGATTTGAAAAGACCGCGCCGACACTGGCTTCATGCCAGCATCAGCGCGGCCTTTTGGCACTGCTTAATCCAGGATATCTTGGTAAACCGGGAACTTGTCCGACTGACCATAGTCGGCCATGCGGGGCATGGCTTTCAGCTGGTCCATATCGGCGGTACTAATGACGAAATCAACATCCGCATTGCTGGCCATGTGGTCCGGGTTTTCTGTCTTCGGCAGCGGCAGCAGGCCCAGGTGCAGCAGGTAGCGAATACCCAGCTGGGCGATGCTGACCTGGTACTTGTCGGCCATGGCCTTGATGGCTGGGTTCTTGAACATCTCGCCGTGGCCGAACGGCGAATAGGCTTCAACTAGAATATGGTGCTGCTGGGCGAAGGCAATCGTCTTGAACGGGGTCTGGGTAATGTGGGCCAGGACTTGGTCCACCATCGGCGCTGTCGTCGCGTGGTCCAGGATATTCGTCAGGTCCGTCTGGTCAAAGTTCGATACCCCGATGGCCCGCAGCTTGCCGGCTTGGTACGCCTCTTCTAATGCCTGCCAGGCCGCCAGGTTGCCCTCAAAGTACCGGTTATTTTCGTCATATTGGGCCCACGGCCGGGGGGCGTGGATGATCATCATGTCGATGTAGTCCAGGTTCAGCTTTCGCAGCGACTCGTCGATGGCCTTCACAGCCGCGTCATGATCCTTGATTTCGGCGGCCAGCTTGGTCGTCACGAAGATGTCGTGACGGGGAATGCCGCTTGTGCGCACTCCTTCGCCCACACCTTGCTCGTTACCGTAGGCTTCAGCGGTATCGATATGGCGATAGCCGACCTTGATTGCCTGGCGGACCGCTTCGGCCGCCTTGGCGTTGTCGTCGATCAGCCACGTACCGAAGCCGATCTTGGGGATTTTGACCCCGTTTGCTAGGGTATAAGTTTCATTCAACATTGAATTCTGCCTCCGTTTTCTTTCTTAGACTTCCTGTTCCGTGGGCCGAATGAGCATGTCCGAAATGGCGACGTGCTTGGGCTGGTCCACCACGAATGCCACGGCGTTAGCGATGTCTTCCGGGTCGAGGACGTTCATCCGCCGCTGTTCGGCCGTGCTGTTCGCCGCTTCCTTGGCCATTTCTTCCTCCAATGCCGGGTTATCCACGGTCTGCTGCAGCTCGGTAGCTACGGCCCCGGGGGAGATGATGGTGGAGCGGATCCCGTGGAGCCGTTCCTCTTGCCGCAGACCTTCCATGATTGCCCGAACTGCGTACTTGGTGCCGTTGTAGACGGCAGAAACGGGATAGACCACGTGGCCGGCGACGGAATCAGTGGTGATGATCAAGCCGTCGTTCTGCTTCTGCATGATAGGCAGGGCGGCGCCAATGCCGTAGAGAACCCCCATGATGTTCACTTGGAGTTCCTTCTCCCAGTTGACATACTTGGCGTCGGCGAGTTTCTCGCGCGGCATGATACCGGCGTTATTGAAGAGGACGTCGATGCGGCCATACTGGTTGACGGTGAAGTCGATGAGCGCTTGGACATCATCTTTCTTGGTGACGTCGGTCACCCGATAAGTGGCATTATCGCCAATATCATCAACGATGGCTTGCAGCCGGTCCGCTCGGCGGGCCCCGAGAATAACCTTGGCCCCCTCACTGGCGAGGCGCTTCGCTGTGGCTTCTCCGATGCCGGAGGAGGCGCCGGTAATGATGACGACTTTATCTTTGATAGCCATGGAGTTTCCTTCTTTCTGAAATACGTGCTAAGGTTAGCCTACCCCCTAAAGCACACTTTAGGTCAAGAAAAGTTCAGAAATTATTTGGAGGTCTTTTGATTGAGTGCTTATTCTATTGGTGAAATTGCCACGATGACGCAGCTTTCTGTACCAACGATTCGGTATTACGACAAGGAGGGGTTGATCCCCGGGCTGGCGAAGAACGAGGCGGGGGTGCGCTGCTTCAGTGATGACAACCTGGCGGCCTTGCAGATGATCGAGTGTTTGAAGACGGCTGGAATGTCGATCAAGGACATCCGCCAGTTCATGGCGTGGAACGTTGAGGGCGACAAGACGCTGGCAACGCGGTTGGCATTCTTCAATCAGCTGCACGCCACGGTGCTGGACCAGATGGCGGCGCTGCAGCGGACGCTGGATACCGTGGAGTTCAAGCAGCGGTATTACGGACAGGCGGTTGCTGACGGGACGGAGAAGTATGTGAAGGCGGGGAAGAAAGCACCGGGGAATGTCCGGCAAGAGGCGTAATCGGTGAGCTGCGGCGAATAATCTGTGGGGAGAAAAATAGCCATCCGGAGTGGATGGCTGGTATTGGTATTAGTGCCGAGATGCGGCCGGATCACGGCAGTATTAAACATGATCAATGGCCGTGCTGTCGTTTATTGCAGCTTGATTGTTTTGGTAACTTTCCCATCGTGGTTGAGAATCTGGAGGTATTTACCATTACTGAGGGACGGCTGGAGGGTCAAATCCATCTTCTGTCGGTGCTTGAAAGACAAATCCGGTCTTGAGTCCATGCTCAGTTGGATCGTATTGGTGCTGGTAAAGCTGTTGTTCACCATCCACGAGCTAATGCTCCGGTACACCGGTAAGGCGATATGCAAAGTGCCGTCGGTAATTGTCACCGCTTTGACGTCTTGCCCGGCAATATCATGCGGCTGATTCTCCCCTTGGACGAAGAGCCCGCATAGTAGCAAGACGAGCAGGCACAGCCCTGCAATAACGGCGGTTTTGATGTGCTTGGTCTTTGCGTCACGCTTTACCTTTTGAATCATGTTGTTATCTCCCTTGAGTAAATTATCTAGCGAGAGATCCAGCGCGTCAGATAAAGCAATCACCGTGAGCAAGTCGGGGTAGTTTCTTCCCGCTTCCCAGTTAGAAACTGCGGAACGACTCACATTCAACTGGGCAGCAAGCTGCTCCTGCGTGAGGCCCAGGGCTTTTCGTCTTCTTTTGATTTGATTGCCGATGTCCATACCGACGCCTCCGTATTTCTCGCTGCGACAATTATGACGGTTTTGGATAGCTGGTTTAAAGCGCGGCAATCTGTCATTTCTTCAGATTGGGAAGGACAGGATTTCTGACCAAGGAGAAAGTGCTGTGGTGCCTGACCATATCGTAAACCTAAGCTGCTTAATGGACACGTGAATTGCCTGTGGTCGTATTTTTTTGTGGCTGGAGCGGAAGAAGAATCGTGTCATTTCCCGGGAAATAATTACGAGGGGGGCTTTCCTGGCGGTCGCTCTATGTTAGTCAGCGCTAAGTGACAGATTTTTTTGTTGCCGTATTAGTATATAAGGAATATACTAAACACATCAAGTAGAAAAGAGGCAACACTCATGGAAAAAGAACCAGACAAAGCACCTATCGCTGCTATGACATCCGCCCCACACGGTAGCGAGGCAGCGGCAACGACCCGGGTACGCACCATCATTCTCGCCCTAACGCTGATTGGCGCCTTTCTCGGCGTTTTGGATACGTCGATCGTCTATACCGGCACCGTCAAAATGGCGGCGCAACTGCAACTCAATGCCGGCGCGCTGTCGTGGGTTCAGGTGGCCTACGCCTTGACCTATGCCGGCTTCATGCTTGTCGGGGGTAAGCTCGGCGACATCTATGGCCGCAAGCCTTTGTTTATCAGCAGCCTGGTCATTTTTGGAATCGGCAGCCTCGTGGTCGGGGCGGCGACAAACGCTGCCTTGATGATCAGCTTCCGGGCAGTCCAAGGCGTTGGTGCCGCTATTCTCGCCCCTAACTGTTTAGCACTGCTCACCGACACCTTCACCGGTGCTGACCGCCAGCGGGTGATTGGCTATTATGCTTCCGTCATTGGTGCCGGCGCCGCAGTCGGCTTGGTGATCGGCGGGTTCTTCGCCACCTTTGCCTCCTGGCGGGTCGGTTTCTACGTGAATGGGCCGATTGCCCTGGTCATGGTTGTGGTGGCTGCCCGGGTACTCCCCGCCGCGCGCCAGCAAGCCGGCCGCATCGACTGGCTAGGCACGATTCTATCCATTTTGGCGATGACGTCCATTTCTTACGGTTTGGACGGCAGTCCCTGGCCAATCCCCACATTACTGGTCTCTCTAGGATTGTGGGCCGCCTTCATCGCCAGCCAAGCCCGCGTCGCCCACCCGACGATGCCGCTGGAGATCTTTGCGGATAAGGAACGAATGGCATCTTACCTGAGTTCGTTGCTGTTCTCCGCGGCGGCCATCGGCTTCTGGTTCTACACGCCGCAATTCATGCAGAAGGCGCTGGGCTATAATCCGTTCCTGACCGCGCTGGGGATGGTGCCCATGGCGGTCCTGCTGTTCATCGTCGCCGTCCGAGCCGGCAAGCTGGTCCAGCGCTGGTCCAACGCCCGGGTGATGCTGCTGGGTTTTGCCCTGGTGATTGCGTCATTTGCAGAAATGGGCCTGGTCGCCCAGTACGCCAATTATTGGCTCTTATTACTGGGGACGCTGGGCTTTGCGGTTGGCTTTGCGCTGGCCTTTGCCACATTGGCGACAGCGGGCTTGGCGCGGATTCGACCGGCGGTGTCCGGGGCGGCCTCCGGCGTTTATAACACGGCGCGACAGTTCGGCGGAGCGGTCGGATTAGCTCTGTTCGCCATGACCACCGCCCGGTTGACGACAATCACCGCCGTCTTCAGTCAAGCCATGTGGCTCGGGTCGGCTTTCACATTGATTGGCCTCGTCATGGTGTTGGTCCTGATCCTTCCGGCAGAAAGGCATTGACCGCTATTGGTATCTTTGGCATAATCAAATAGACGTAATCAATCATGAGGAGGCTGAGTCATGGCTTTTTCCGTTGCTTTCTCCCAAGCGCTGGAGATCGTCGGCTATGTGAATGCCAAGGCCAACGCGGAACACTACGACTATCTGGGGATCCAGAAGATTTCTGAAATGCTGAATATTCCGGTGCCGAGTATCAAGAAAATCTCCGGCGTGCTTAAAAAGACGGGTATTCTGGACTCAAAAACGGGTATCAACGGCGGGTTGCGCCTGGCGCGGGCGCCCGAGGCGATCTCCGTCTACGATGTGTTCGTCGCCATTGAAGGCACCGCCCCGATTTTTCAGGTGCACACGGACATTAACCGGCAGGCGTTCGTTAATCAGGCCAAAATCGACCGTTGGCTGCAAGCGGGGACTGCTGTCTTGGGACAAGCAGAGACAGCCATGCTGCAAGTTTTCAAAAAAACCAGCATTGCCGACTTGGACAGGATCTGAGCAGAAGAAAAACATCACGAACCGCTTAACTTTGCGGAACGTGATGCTTTTTTTCGTTCCAGAAGGTCGGTCACGCGGTTAGCTGATAACTGGCTGCGGCCAGCTTGATGAGTTCGGTTGGCGCAGCCACGGCATTCACATCCACGGTGAGCCAGTGCTGTTTGTCGAAGTGCCGGCCGGCGGTGATATACGGTAAGGCGTCGCTCAGTTCTGCGGCCACGGCGGGGTCTGCTTTCAGATCCATGTAGAGGCGGCCATCCTGGTGATAGATTAAAGCAAATATTTTCTTGCTGGCCGCATGGCGGACCGCAGTGAAAATAATGCGGTTGTGATTTCCTGGCCGGTTGAATGGCTGGTCGGTGGTTATTGCTTGCCCCTGACTGATGGTGCTGACCAGTTGAGCGATGGTCATGTTCAATTTGGGTCTCTCTCCTTGTCTACAACTTGGCGGCTTTTTCGTTTTAATAAGACAACAGAATCCGGCCATGGGTGTGATGCGTCTTCCCCAGCGCCTGTGCTTCGCGAACTTGTTGGAAGGGCAGCACGGTCTGGATCATACTGGTGAGTGTCCCATTGGCCAGCATCGCCAGCAAGTCCTGGTAATCATGTAAGCCAACACTGCCATTACCGAAGCGGAAGGCTTGCGCGGTTTTTGTCGGTTGGTAAGCGGGTAGCGAAAGAGAAAAAATGGTCAACGGCCCAGCAGTCCGGCTGATCTGATCCAATAGCGCGGCACTGCCGACAGTGTCGATCACTTGCGTGGGCGTTGGTGCGGTCGCCAATGCGGCGGGCAGATCTTGAGTGTAATCCAATACAACATCGGCGCCCAGAGTCAGCAGCCACTCTCTATTTTCTGGACGGGCCAGTGCCACCACTGTTGCCCCGCGTTGCTTAAGCAGCTGAACGAGATAGGTGCCGACGCCGCCGGACGCCCCCGTGATTAAGACCACGTCCCGGGCGGTGGGCCGCGTCTGTCTCACCGCCATCAAGGCGGCATCGGCACCGCCAATCAAAGTCGTGGCGGCAGCCAGATCCACCCCGGCCGGGACGGGAAAGAGCAGGGGCGGCCATTGGGAGTTGATGTATTCCTGGTGGCTGCCGGCGGGAGCGGCCCCGATGACGGCCTGCCCCAGCAGCTGGCGGGAACGCAGAGCCCCGACGGCGGTAACGATGCCGCCGAAGCCGTAACCGACCACTAAGGGCAGGCGCGTGGGCCGCAATTGCTGTAAACGGCCCTCTTCCGTCATGCGGTCATAGGGCAGAACGGGCGTGAACTTGGTTTGGATCATCACCGAGAGCGGGGTCAGATGGGGCTTAGCGACTGTTTGTATCTGGAGGTCCTGGATGCCGTTGTACGAGGTTTGGACAACGGCCCGCATGGTATTGTTGGTTGTTTCTGTTTCTGAAAGCATGGAGCTCATCTCCTTAATTGATTGATGCCCATGTTACTGGGAGATGGCTTGGAGTGAAAATCAGAATACTGATAATGGCCTGGTGCGGGGGCGTCCAGCAGATTAGTACGCAGTAGATATCGGTACAATGGTCAGCAAATTCGGTCCTAATTATTGACACCTTTCACCCTGAAAAAACCAAGAAGCTATCCATTAGCATATGCCATTGTATCCCCCGTGGGTTGCCATTGGCATCAAAACACTGTATTATTTAGATGGAGGTGCCGAGATGGACACAAAAAAGAAAGATACACGATTGAGCATTCGCATTGATCCTGAATTAAAAAAAGCGGGACAAGAAGTGGCGAAAAATATGGGATTCGATTTAACCACGGCGGTGACGATGTTTATTACGAAAATGGTTAAGTCTCACGAGCTGCCTTTTACGCCAACCAGTTTACCCATCGAGACGTTGCGCGCATTGGAGGAAACGGACCACCCGGAAACGCGAAAGCACTACAAGACGCCAAAGGATATGTGGGAGGACATGAATGTATGAGTTGGACCCTACGCCGACATTTCGACGTGATGTGAAGAAGCTCCAAAAAAAGCACTATTCACTGGAGAAACTCGAGCGTGTTGTTGATCTTTTAGCAGCCGGTGGTAACGAAAAAGAATTGGCCGTCCGATACAGTGACCACCCATTATCGTCTGATAGCAGTTGGAAAGAACATCGAGAATTGCACGTTGATGGACCAAGTGGGGATTGGTTGTTGATCTACCGAATATTACAAAACCTGCTTAGTCTTGTTCGTACGGGAAGTCACAAGGCACTATTGGGTAAGTGACAACTTTGGCAAAAATATTAAAAGCAAAAAAACGGGCAGGTTCAAATGAAGCCCTTTTTTATCGCTGGCACTACGTTGTTTCACCGCATCTGCGTGCCCTTATGCACCACCCGATACTGCCCCGGCGTCACCCCGTACCTTGCTCGAAAAATTCGATAAAAATGACTGACGTCCCCATAACCGACCTGGGCGACGATGGCCTCGATGCTGAGTCTGGTGGTGGCCAATAATTGGGCGGCTTCCCGCAACCGCAACTGCTGGAGCAGGGCCGAGAACGACACCCCGGTCGCCTCTTTGATGTACCGGCTCAGATAGCCGTCACTCAAGTTGAAGCGGGCCGCGACCGCGGGCAGCTTGATGTCTGCCTGATGGGCATGAATGTACTGCAAGATGGCCGGCAGTTTTTGCTGACGTTGGCTGCCCGTCAGTACCGCCACCGCGTCAAGATGGCGGCGCACCAGCTGGCCGAACAGCAGCAGGACATAACTATTCATGATGATGGCCCGACCGGCGCGGGGTGGGTCCGCCTGGGTTTCGTCGTACAAGTGCAGGACGGCATCCTGAATCTCCACGTCCGCCGTGGCGGGGAAGAGGAGGATGTCAGAAAAGTGCTGGCCGTACAGCATCTGCCAGAAGAAGTCAGAAATGGTATTGCTGGCCATGAGCAGCGGGGAGAAAGCCGCTTCGAAGGTGCTGCGGCGCATAATGATATTGATGACGATCGTCTGGGCATCATTCACAAAGAAGGCCTGGTCGATGTTGGGGCCGATGATCAGTAAACTGCCTTGGTGGATCGTTCGGGTCTGGCCGTTCAAATAAAATAGGCAGTGCCCTGCGAGGATGTAGGCCAGCTTCACGAATTGCATGCTGTGAATGAATGCCGGCGTATACCGAAGATGTTTGAAGGCGATGATCTCCGACTGGCTCGTACCGGTGGCCGGGAAGAATTCTGCTTCCGAGAAGTGCGCGGCAATGGGAGTGGGCGGTTGTTTAGGGACCGCCTCCCCAGTGCCGGCTTTTTTGGTATACGCCGAAACAAATTCATTCCACGAGCGGACCAGCGGGAAGGCCGGCCCCGGCGTATAGGGCAGATGCTGATACAGTGTGCGGTAGACCTTTTCGGCCGGTGTATCGTGCAACAGTTGGGTGACAAGCTGCGTGCGGTTCATGACCCGCTCCCCCTTTCTATGCTCAGTTTACGGCACTGGTCATATAAAACCAATGACCCTGCCAGTGTAATCTGGTAAGTGGCCAGATACACTGGACGTAAATGTATATTAAGGGGTCTAATGTATGACAATTAAAGCCATTATCCGCATCAACGACACGACGGACTTTCTCTTTACGGCCCAGCCCCAGTTTTCATGGCAGCTGGTCGGCGGGGTGAACACACTATACCAAACAGACTATACGCTCGTTTTGGCGGCTGACCCGGAATGCCGTCAGGTACTGTGGCAGACCACGCGGCATACCAGTCAATCTCTGGCGATTCGTCTGCCGGCGGCGCAGCTTCAACCGGCCACACGGTATTATGCCCGGGTGCGGGTACAAACGAATCAGGGCAGCACTGATTGGTCTGCTCCGGTATCGTGGGCCGACCCGCGCACCGCGTGGCAGGCCGCGTGGATTCGACCGGAAGTGACGGCGGTGGGCGGGCCCAAGGGTCAGCGCCGGCCGTTCATCGCCCAAAAGACATTCACGCTTACGGAACCGCTGGCCGGACGAGCAATCCTGCGCCTTTCTGCCCTGGGTCTCTATCATGCCCAGCTCAATGGCCGTGATGTCGGGGCAGACTACTTCCGTCCGGGCTTCACCGACTATGACCAGCGCGTGCAGTACCAAAGTGGCGACGTGACGGATCTGCTGTGCCAAGGGACTAATGTCCTGACTATTGAGGTGACTGCGGGCTGGTATTCAGGCCTCTATGGCTGGTGGGGCGCGCGGGGGCTGTTCGGCGACACCAACGCCCTCATTGGGCAGCTCGAAATCAATGGCCGGGTGGTCGTGGCCACGGATGACAGCTGGACCGAGTGGGTGGGTCCGCGGCAATACGCGGACTTTTATAACGGCGAGGCATACGACGCCCGTGTTCAGAAGCAGCAGGTCGGACACATGCTGCTGTTCCCCCACAGCCGGGCGGTGCTAGTCCCGCAGGAGGGCCCCAGCGTCCGGGTGGTGGAAAAAATCACGCCTCGGCGCCTATTCCGTGATCCCGCCGGCGACCTCGTGCTCGACTTGGGTCAGAACATCGCCGGCTGGGTGGCGTTCCGCAACCGTCACGTGGCTGCCCCGGGGGTCGTCACGCTGACCTACGGGGAGGTGCTGGACCAAGCGGGGAATTTCTTCCGGGAGAATCTGCGCGGTGCAGACGCTCAAGACACGTACCGGCTCGCGCCGAATGACGGGCAGACGTATCAGCCGCGCTTCACGTACCATGGCTTCCGGTATGTCCGGCTGACAGGCTTCACGGACGCGGTGACCGCGGCGGACTTCACCGGTATCGCCATCAGCAGTCTGCACCGGCAAACGGGCACCTTCACGACCGATCAGCCGGCTGTTAACCAGCTCCAAAGCAATATTACCTGGAGTCAGCGGGGCAACTTCGTGGAGATTCCCACCGACTGCCCTCAGCGCGACGAGCGGGCGGGCTGGACTGCCGACGCGCAAGTCTTCATGCCGACGGCGAATTTCAATGCGGATACGCAATTCTTCATCCGCCGCTGGCTGCGGGACTTCCTCCCTAGTCAGCAGGCCCAGGACGGGGCGCTGCCGGTGGTCATCCCGGACATCCTCCGGGGCGGCTTCAACGGGACCAGCGGCGTGTGGGGCGACGCGGCCGTCTTGATCCCGTGGGCGTTGTACTGCACATACGGCGACTTGCAGATCCTCCAGGAGCAGTACGCCAGCATGCGAGCCTGGGTGGATTATGTTCGCCGGCAGGGTACAGTGGCCGGTCTTTACGATACCGGCGCCCAGCTGGGCGACTGGCTGGCCCTAGACACGCCCGCGGGCAGTTACCACGGCGCCACCGATCAGAACTTCGTGGCGACGGCGTTTTTCGCCTGGTCCACCGCCGTTGTGGCGCAGACCGCCAGACTGCTGGGCGATGTCCCGGCGGCTCAGGACTATACCCAGCTGGACGATACGATTAGAAAAGCGATTCAGCAGACGTACCTCAACGGCATCGTCCCGAAAAAAGATACCCAGACCGCCAACGTCCTGCTCCTGCAGTGCGGCCTGGTTCCGGCGGCTGAGCGGCCCGCCGTTGCTCGGCACCTGGCCGACTTGATTCGGGCTAACGGCCATCACCTGGACACCGGCTTTGCCGGTGCGCCGTATCTGTGCCCGGTCCTTTCTGCCAACGGCCAAACCGAAACCGCTTATGACCTGCTGTTCCAAGATGATTACCCCTCCTGGCTGTACGAAGTGAAGCAGGGGGCGACGACCATGTGGGAGCACTGGGACGGCATCAAGCCGGACGGCAGCTTCTGGAGCAGCGATATGAATTCGTTCAACCATTATGCCTATGGGTCGATCGGCCAGTGGCTGTACGAGACGGTCGCCGGGATCCGCGCCCAGCGGCCGGGGTATCAATGGTCGGTCATCGCTCCGCAACCCGATCCCCAGCGGCGCCTGCACCACGTCCGGGCCAGCATTGCGACGGCTTTTGGCCTGCTCGGGTCTGAGTGGACATTATCCGCTGCGGGCACATTTTCGCTGACTGTGACCGTCCCGGCAAATACGACCGCGCAGGTGGTGTTACCGCAGGGCGCGGGCGAGGAAGAAATGGTCCAGGCCGCCACAGCCGGACAGGCGCAGTTCACTGATGGCACGCTGCATGGCCGGTCAGTCGATTCGTTCGGAGTGCCGTTCACTGAACCAGTGCCGGCGGATGCGGAGGCTTATGCGGTACCAGCCGGGGCATTGGGCTTTACGGTGGGATCTGGAACGTATACGTTTAGCTATCCCGTGCAATAGTCAGAAAGCTGATTACAGACCGTTGGCATGGCGAGGGTTATCCTTTCTGGGGGTGAGAAATAACGAGAAATTTGCTGCCCTCTTTCACCGCCAGAGGCGAAAGGCGATGGTCAGCGATAAAGGCGGCCACCCAGGCAGGGTTATATTTGCTGTAGTCGCGCAGCGCCCAGCCGATGGCTTTTTGAATGAAAAATTCGTCGGTAGCAACGTCGTACACGATAGCTTGGGTCAGCAGGCAGGTATCCACACGGTCTTTCTGCAACAACTGCAAAGTGATCGCCACCCGGCGCATCCAGAAATCCGGGTGCTGGTAGAAGAAGCCCCGCTCACGGTCCTAAGCTTCTATTTATCAGCTGCCGTCACCTGTTTTCTTATGCCCGCTCATCGCGTTCAGCACCGTGATGGCGGGCTTTTTTGTTGCGTGATGATCAGGGATGGTTCTGGAAGGTTGGGCCTTGCTCGTGAATTGTTTATACTAGCTTTAGCAGTATTTCTGACAGAAAGGAGCTCCCGCCCATGGCCATCACCCTCGACCCGCACCTGCGCAATCTTCTCCTGGCCAGCCAGCTGGGGCTCAATCCCAACCACCCGCTGGCCGGCTGGACCGCGCTCACGATTCTTTACCACGACGCCGGGACCAGCGGCGAACCGATCACCCTGGATTACCTGGCGCGGAAGTACAACAACGATTACTTGGACACCGCCGGCGACGAGCAGCCCATTTCGAATGATGTCTTGAAGAAAGTCCTCGCGGTCCTCGCCAATCAGGCCGGGCTCGTGGAGGTCAGCCCGCGCAAGGTGCGGTCACTGATGACCAGCGGCCGCTATCACATTTCTCTCTCCTACGTCTACCGTATTACCAGCAGCGGTATCGAGTACCGGAAGATGATGCAGCGGGTCGTGGATGCAGAAAGTACGATCACGGCGAATACGAACCGGATCGACGAGTACGTCGCGCTGGTGCGGACACTGAGCCAGCCGGTGCGGTCGGGGACGGATACCAAGTTGTATAACAACTTCCAGAATATGCTGACGGCGTACGACGATGTGATGAAGGGCATGCACAAGCTGGAAGACGACCTGGATGAACTGGCCAATGACATTGCCTTCAACCACGGCAGCCAGGCGGCCGCTCACCTGCAGGCAATGCTGCGGGAAAAAGCCATTCCCGCCTATAACAAGATGCTGGACGAGGGCGCTCGGATCCAGCACTTGGCCGGGGATGCCGCGTTCATCGACCAGGTCGCCCATTCCCAGCAGGGCAGCGACGACCTGGACGCTGCCCGGGCCACGGACCAGCAAGATGTTCTGGTGCTCCGCTTCCAGCGCACCCGGACTTACGTGGCGGCGCAGTTGGAGCGGCTGGCGTTGAGCATGAATCCCAGTACGTCGGCCATCGACAGCAGCTTGGATTCGATTTACCTAGTGTTCCAGACCATCCAGAATGTTATCGGCATGCTCAGCCGGGAGTTTGAGCACGCCCGCACTCAGACCATCGATATCAAGGCGCTGTCCCGCCGGTTGGATGATCTGCTGACGCATTATCAGACGGTCCAGATCCCCCAGGCGCTGCCTCCCCATTTGCCCCAGGACCGCACGGTAGAAGACCCGGCCGATTTGCTGGATGCGACCACGATGGGACCGGTGCGGTATGCTGTCCAGCCCACCACCCGCAAGGTGGCGACGGCCGCCGACAATCCGCCCATCGTCGATGATGCCCCGGACGAACGCCAGCAGCACCAAGCCATCGCTGAGTTTACCCACTTGGTCATGACGGACGCGACCCATGGCGCCGTGGCCCATGACCTCACTTTCCGCACCGTGCAGGCTCGGGACGAGGTGGTCAAGCTGTACGCGGCGACTTACTACCCGGTCGTGACGGGGTTTGCGCCGTTTGGCCGGCCCATCAGTCAAGCGGGCAAGATTTCCGCCAGCAGGCCGGTCCGCTTACACGTCGCCGGCGAAACGTATGTCGCCGAACTGCCCAGCGGCTTCACGTTTTCGTTTTCTGAGTAAGGGAAGAAAGGAGGTCTGCACCGCGATGGCGAAACTGACCGAGAACGACCGCTTCATCATCAATGCACTGTTCGACCGCAGTGTCTTCACCAGTTCTTACCAGCCTGGCATTACCCGCGCCAACCGGGCGGCGATCACGTCTCTGCAGACGCCCTCCGGCCAGCAGCGAGTCATTAATTACTGCAAGACTTTGCTGGGCCTGGCGCCGGAGAATTTCCAGGAGAACCTGCTGCTGCTCGTGGGCACAGATTACTTGCGGCCAGTAGCCGTCCACGTTTTGCTAGCGACCCTGAAGGCGATCATTAACGCGCCGGAATTGCAGGCTGGGTCCGGCGATCGCGCAGTGGCCGCTCAGACTGTGGTGCGCCAAGTGCACAGTGTCGTGGCAGAAGTGGATGAGAAAGAAATCCGCCGCCTCATCACCCGCTTGTTTGTGGACCGGTTCGGCCTCTTCACGCCCGACCAATTAGCCAGTACGCCCACCGATACACCGGCAGAAGTGGCCGAGTACTGGGAAGTCAGTCCGGACTTTAACGTCTTTGCCCAAAACGTGGTCAATTATTTGGACCATGCCCGGCGCAACGAGGCGTTGACGGCGGTTCAGCGCGTGAACCGGGTGCTGCTGACCCAGACCTTTCTCAGCCCAGCAAGCGATCCGGCGGTGTGGCCGCTGCTTGCGGCGAACAAGACAGCCATTGCCGACCTCTGGGCCCAAAGCGGGCGGTTCAACCTGGAAGTGGGTAATGGGTACGCCCTGTTATTGGATACGCAGCACACTCCCAGCGTCGCCATGCCTTACCTGGTCGCTCTGGCGGTGGCCCACGAATTGGGGACCGGCGTCCAGGACAGCGGGCTGACGCAAAAAATCAAAGCGGCAGCCCACCGGCTGTATCCGACGAACGCTGTCCCGCCCAGTGTGGTCAAGCAAGCCTTGCGGGACACCGGGTTGATCGAATTCCGCGACGGCTATGCCGTACCGACACCACTGGTCGCTCGTTTCACTGTGCAGCAAGGAGAAGACAAATCATGACCCTGAATCCGCAACTCGTGCCGGTGAGCTATCACCTGCGCCACTTCAACAAGTACAAGACGCTGGACCTGCCTGCCGCGGCCAACGGCAACATGACGCTCATCGGCGAGAACGCCGTGGGCAAGACAACGCTGGCCAACTGTTTCTTCCCCATGCTGGTGGACGGGTCCATCGCTACGCCATCGTTCAACCCGGCGAAGAGTACCGACAAGGTCTCCCAGAGTGCCACGGCCCGCAACAGTCAGCGGGACACGCGGACCTTCGACAGTATGCTGCTGGGCTGGGGGCCGGGGGCGCTGAAGGTGCGCACTGGCTACAGCTATGTCCTGTTCCGCTCGGTCAGGCGCCAGGTGATCCTCGGGTTGGGCGCTCGCCGGGTCAGCGGCGAGACCCGCCAGCATACGTGGTGGTTCGTTGTGATCAGTGAAGACGTGACGGGGGCCCCACTCACCGTCGTGACCACCGATGATGCGGGTCAGTGCCTAGAGGAGAAAGCCTTCCAGGAAGCAAACGCCGCGCTGGGCGACCAGCTGCAGGTGTTCACCACCGCGGTGGCCTACCGGGATTACGTGGCGACCCATATTTACGGCTTCAGCGACGGCAAGACGCTGGGTCTGCTGGCGAACGACTACCGGCTGTTGGCGTCGCCGACCCTGACTTCGGGCAACGAGAAGTTTTCTCCCATCAAGGGGGCGCTGAAGAACGCCCAAGAGGGGATCGATCCGATGGTCATCGCGGCGGTGGCGAACAGTCAGCGGGACGTGAATCAGTACCATGGGCTGCTGCGGCGCATTGACGACGCTCAACGCCGCTTGCGGCGGATGAAGAACGCCATTTTCTTAGCCAATCTGAATTATCTGGAGGCCACCCAGCTGCGGCCATACAACCAGGCGTATACCGCGAATGAACAGGCGAAGGAAGAAAAGACCCAGGCCGAGCAAGAGAAACGGCAGTACGAAACGCAGCTGACCACTTTGACTGCAGCGAAAAACGAGGCCAGTGGTGCAGTGAAAGAGCTCCAGCAGGCTAACGCGGACCAGGGGACTGTAATCGAACGACGGCGCCAGTATGCGGATCAAATCAAGGCCGCCCAAGACAACCTGAGCCGGTTACTCAAGATCCTCGCCGATATTCAGGCCGCCCAAGCCCAGGCGGCCGACTTAGCGACCGCCATTACGGCGCAAGAGACACAGGCAGCGCAATTGATTGACACCGAACTGACGCCCCGGAAAGTCCAGCTCATGGCCCGGTCCAGCCGGCTGCCGGGCCTGGCCCGGGTGATGGAGCGGGGTGCGTGGGCCGATATTCGGGACGGCTTGGCCCGTTATCTGCGCCAGATGGTGGCGGCCAAGGCCGAATACGATCATTATGATACCCTGCTCGACCACTTGAGCCGGGATGTGGCCATTACCCACACCATGCAGGACCAGATGGGCCAGTCGATCGACCGCCATGTCCAGGGCTTCGCCAGCGGCCGGGCGCGGGAAGATTTGCAGGCCGACAACCAGGCCATCCACGAGGGCGGGGCCAGCCAGATGAGCAGCGAGTTCGCCCCGTTGCGGGCCAAGCAAGCGGCACTGCTCACCCAGACGCCGGACCTCAAGGTGTTTCTGACCGAGGGCGCGCTGCTGCCGCAATTGCAGAAAATCAGCCAGCAGATCACCCCGGCGGTGGTGCGGCTGACGAAGATCACCCGGGAGAAAGAGACGTTACAGCAGCGGCAGGATAAGCTGCAGGGTCAAATCGCTGCTTGGCAGCAGACTCTGCCGGCCGACTTCGACGCGGCCGCCGAGCGCCAGCAAATCGAGGACCTGCAGGCGGCTCGAGCGGCCTTGGTGATCGACACCAGCCTGCCCCAGCGGCTGGCGGCGGCCCAGGAGAAAGAAGCCAAACTCAGGGATCAAATCCAGCAATTCACCTATGAACGGGACGTGCGCACCGGCCGGATCGAGTCCCGGCAAGCTGATATTAAACGCTATACCGCCCAGCTCAAGACGCTGGGCGCCGATATTATGAGCAAGGTGACGACGCTCGCCCCGTATTTTCCCGAGGACGTGACCTTACCCGATATTGAAGCGTTACAAGCTTACATCCGCAGCCGCCGCAGCGACATTCGCGGGCACAGTTACGCTGATTTGGGGGGCCAAATTGGCCGGGCCATTCACCACCACGACGGCAACGGCGAGGACCGCAGTGCGGTGGACGTACTCTTTGCTGAGCGCGATCACCCGGACATTGCCAGTGCCATGCGCCAGCAGCGGTCCATCGCCCGGAACGGCCTGACCGTGGTGGCCTTTGATTTGAACGGCGCCTTGGCGATCCTCACTGCCGACCATGCGGCCGTCACGAAGGCCTTGAACCAGAGCAAGACGGGCAACGCGGTGGCGCTGCACACCTATCTGGTGGCCGCGGTCCAGCGGATCAGTGCCCAGTACGCCGTGATCACGGAATATAACCAGATCCTGGCCGCCGGTGCCGCCCACCAGCATATCAAGCTGAAGGTCGCCCTCAGTCCCGCCGAAGGGGTTAAGCCGGCCGTCATCGACGAAGCCTGCGACCCCGAGTTAGATCAGCGGCCGCACCTGGCCGGGCTGATCAACCAGCGGCTGAACCAGCTGGCGAACAATACCGAAGTGGCCGATGACGAGGCGGCTTTCTTAACGGAGGCCAACCGCCTGCTGGATACCCGCCAATGGTCCGACTTCAACGTCTATATTCGCCGGCGGGACAGTGCTGCGGACGACTTCGAATTGGTGGACGACAAGTTCGTGCAGTCCGGCGGGTCGGGGGCAGAAAAGGCCCAGGCGATGGTCCTGCCCCTGCTGCTGGTCCCGAAGATGGTGCTGCAGCGGGCCAAGGCGGCGGATGCGCCGCACTTGGTGATGTTCGACGAATTCGCTGATAAGCTAGACCCGGAGACGGCCAAGGCCTTCGCCAAGACCATCGTCAACTTCGGCTTCAGCTTCATCGCCACCATGCCCAGCGGCGGCCAAAATAAGCTGCTGGCCGACGGTGTGGACAATATTGTGTGGGAAGTGGTCGGGGCCCCTGAGCAGGGTGACGGCCGGTTCCACCTCAATCGGGTGGAGAAGAATATGACGTGGGCAGCCGGCGCGACCGCATGAGCCGCTACACCGATGCCTACGCTGCTGTCGGCCGCCATACCCCGCCGGCTAACGCTGCCGTACTGGACCCGCTTTTCGACCAGATTGCAGCCGGCCGCCAGCTGCCGCCCAGGGCCCAGCAAGCCGTCGCTCTGGGGTTGACCGCGCACGCGCTCAACGACCGCACCGCTGACCCGGCGCTGTTTGACTACTATCGCTGGGTCTTGACCCACTGCTTCCCGGCCGGCCAGCTGAACGAACTGACCGCCCGGCTGATTGGGATGGCCTTCACCGCCGCTAACATTTTCCAGACCGACCTGCCCCAGCCGCTCACGCTGAATCCCTGGCAGGTTCCAGCCATGCTGGATTATCCGCTGGCGGCTGACCGCGCAGTGGTCATCGAGAATAACGGCGTCTTTGCGCTCTTACACCAAGACCATCCGGACTGGCCGCTGATCCTCCAGTCGGGCAACGACTTCAATGCGACCTATGTACAGCTAATTCAGCGCCTGGAGGGGCGCGGTATGCAGTATGCGTACTTGGGCGATATCGACAGCGCCGGCATCCGCATGGCTGATACCTTCGCCGGCCTCCTGCAGCGGACTAGCGCGGCGGCAGTCGCTGCTCTCCAGACTCCCGCCGACGTCACCCGCTGGCTGACATTTTACGGCCGCCAGGATTCCCGGCGGACGAAGCCGCTGACGGTCCGGTACCCGGTTTTCCGAGAAGAAATGACGGCCATTGCGACGTTTGGCAAGTTTGTGGAACAAGAGCAGCTGATGGGGGAGTATGAAGCAAGGATTGGGCGGTGGCTCACATGAATCGAAAACAATTAATTAATGGTCAGAGTAAACAGGAAGTGGTGAAGTTCTTTAGCCAGTACCACTACAAGACGGAATTGGCTGCGCTTTGCCGTGCCCATCACTTGCCGGCAATCGGAACCAAGGCAGAGTTGAATGCCCGATTGCGGGGCGCCATGCTGGGGACAGCAAGCAACATGGCACCAACACCAACACCGACTGCGTCACGCGGCCGTGCCCAGGCCTTGACGGCGTTTGAGATTACGTTAGACACGCCCATCGCCGGCTCCGGGTTTCGGTTCAACGCGGCTGCTCGGGAATTTTTTGCGGCCTATTTTCACATCCGTCGGTTTGCGTATACCAAACCCATGGCCATCGTGAAACGGCAGGCACTGGCCGACCCGTCTCAGAGATTAACTGTGCGGGACTTGGTGACGGTCTACCAGCAAACGCAAGAGCCGGCCGCCAAAAAAGCCTTCCTCGCCAATAATGCTGAGGAAGGCACCTATGAGTGGAACCACTTTGTCCGGGATTTCTGTGCCGATCCAGCGACAGCGCAATACCAGAGCAAGCTAAAAGCGGCGGCCCTATTATGGCGCCAGGTGCGGCAGGGACATGGTGAAAAGCGGTATCGGCATGCACTGCTGGCTGACTACAGCACTCTCCTGCGGCAATACCAGCCTCATCAAAAGTGATACCGAATTGGCGGTTGCGGCGGCTCCGATCGGTGATCGTCATGCGGCGCTGGTTCTTTCTGTGGACGTCCGGCTTGTATCCATTTTTTGATATAGGCGCGGTAGTCTTCGACATTCCATTTGATGTATGCGCCGAGCATAAACGCCAGCGGCCAGAGCAAGACCACCAGGATCCACGAACGAATGTGTAACGCCATGAGGCCCAGCCACACCGCGAAGACGAACATGATGCCGTCGAAAAGCAGGGTATCGATGAACCGCCATTTATTCTTCCGGTGGGTTGGTGCATCGTAATTCGGCCAGCAGGCATAGACCTTGCTGTACAGCTGCTTGTTTTTCTGCAGGGTATCATGGAACCAATGACCTGTTTGGGGCATTTCTTACCTGTCCTTCCGATCGGGGCAGCGTTGTGTACCCAGCACCTTCGCCATGGTTGCATTGCGGAGCGCAACACCGTGGCGCAGTACCGTGTTCCGGTGCAATACATGGTACCCCTGGTGATGGAAGAAAGGCTCTGCGGTCAGTGAAGCAGCAACGGTGACAGTGCGGACACCGGCGCGGCGGGCGTCGTCCTCCAGCTGGCCCACCAGTTGCGTAGCAATCCCCTCGCGCTGGTGGGCAAAGTGCACATAGAGCCGGTCTAAATAACCCGTGGCGGTCATGTTGGCGAAGCCGACGATTTCATCGTTGACGACGGCGACAAGTGTGTCATCGTTCGCCAGCGGCGCGCACCACTGGGCCGGGTCAATGGCGACCGGTGCCCAGGCGTCTTGCTGGACCGGTGTGTAGTCCGGTGTGGTCGATAGGTGCACGGTATCTTGAAAGAGGCGCACGATGGGCACGTCATCAGTATTTCTGTACGGTCGAATTTCCAACAGTATCCCCCCAAAGGTACTATCTGGTCCAGGTGCAGTTACAGCCAGTGGTCGAGCACGGCGTTGATCCCGGCAATAGCGGCGTAGACCACCCCGGCGGGCCAATTGAACGCCCGGCCGATGATGACTGCGGTGCTCCCAAAGATGATGATCTCTACCAGCCCGCGATACCCCTCTGTGAGGCGTGCTGGTGCCATAGGTGCCATGTAATGACTCCAGAATACCATAAGTAAAAGTGGGAAAAGTAGGCCAAGCAGCAGTTTGCTGAGTAAACCGCCGCGCCAGCCGCTGGCAATAAGCAGAATGACCGTGCCGAGTTCGACCAGAAAACGGATGACGGTATTGATGTCTTTAATCATCGATGGTTGCCAGCTTCTCGATGAGTGTATCCAGTGCGGGGGCGCTGGCCGGCGTTGTGACAGCCGTGACCATGGTTTGGGCCAAGGCAGCGAGTTGGCTGTAGTAGGCCGCGGTATGGGCAAACTCGGCTTGTTTAGTCGACATGAGGGCGAGCGTGTCCGCGCGGCAGTCGGCCGTTACGGGTTGAGTGCGCAACGCCAGGACCGTTTTGATTTCAGCGAGGGATAAGTGGGCTTTCTTGAGGTTGGTAATGATTTTGAACGTGGCTTGGTCGGCTGCTGAGTAAAGCCAGTAGTGGTTGGCGGCCCGCTGCGGGACGAGCAGCCCGGTTTCTTCGTAGTAACGGAGGGTATCGCGGGTGGTGTGCATGGCAGCGGCGAAGGCGTGCGTGTTCATTGAAGCCATCTTCTTTCTTGATTGTTTAATCGTAACATGGGGGCTGGCCCCCGGGTCAATGGTCAGGACAGTGTGGGATGAGAAAGCCAGATCGTGATATTTTCCTCCTGCTGGGCGTGCTAGAATGGGGCTACGATAAAGATGAATCACGGGCAGTCGGGTTTTCTGGGACATTTTCGTTGAATTGAGAAAGAGGGCGTGACCAATGGAATTTGCGCAGCAAGTATATCCGTCGCCACTGGGGCCGTTAACGCTGCTCAGTGATGCTGACGCGATACTGGGACTGTGGTTTGCCGACCAGCAGCATTTCGGCGCCGGGTATGACCTCAGTTCAGTGCCGGTGCGGGAAAGTACGCCATTACGCGCTGCGACGGCCTGGCTGGGCCAGTATTTTGCGGGTGAACGACCAGATCCGCGGCAGGTGCCGCTGCACCCGGTAGTCACCGCCTTCCGTCAGCGGGTTCTGGCTGTCCTTGAAACGGTGCCCTACGGTGCGACGATTACCTATCAAGAGATTGCTGATCGCCTACCCGGGGCTTCGGCCGCCGCTGCTCGGGCTGTGGGCGGTGCCGTCGGTCATAATCCCATTTCAATTATCATTCCCTGCCACCGGGTGGTGGGCAGGGACGGGTCGCTCACTGGTTATGCTGGCGGGATCAACCGGAAGATTGCGTTGCTGACCCTGGAAGGGCACGATCCCGAACGGCTCGCACATGACCGTATTTGATGAGCGTCGGCGGAGTACCAACGGATGCGCAATGGGCGGCTATCACCACTAACGACACCGCCGCTGATGGCCAATTTTGGTATGCGGTGCAAAGCACAATGATTTTTTGCCGACCATCCTGTCCGTCCCGCTTACCCAAGCGGGAGAACGTCACTGTGTACGCTGATCCGCATGCTGCTCTGGCCGCGGGTTATCGACCGTGCAAACGATGCCGACCACTGGCCCAGCCCGTCAGTAACGCCACCTGGGTGGCCGAGATCGATACGCTTTTAGCGACGCACTCCCAGGAACCGCTGACCTTGAATGAGCTCGCCAGCCTGGCCCACGGTTCCGCGTCGTATCTCCGCCACGTTTATCAAGCAGCCACCGGTGCAACGCCATTGCAGCGGCTCAAAACGATTCGACTGACACGGGCCAAGGCATTGCTGACAGCAACGGACTTGACCGTTGCTCAGATTGGCGTACTGGTGGGGATACCCACGACTTCTTATTTCATCGCGGCATTTCGCACCGTCTATGGACAAACGCCGCTTCAGTTTCGGCGAGAGTGCCAGAAACGTAATTGCTGATTGTCAGTGATGGGCAGGTAGCTAACATCATTTTATTAATCCCCCGGTGACACCGCACAAACGCTGTCGTCGGGGGATTTTTAAATATTTTTTGGAAATGTTGACACGGTGTCACCATTGCAGTATACTATTTCCAATTAAGTGACACGGTGTCACTTATTTCAAGCCAAGAGAAACCGGGGGTCACCACCATGACCAAGAAAAACAGTACCTTTGCGCTCATCATCTTCATTATTGGGGTCTTCATGTCCGCCCTGGACAACGGTATCATCTCCAGTGCACTGTCGACGATCAATTACTCTTTCCACGTCAACGAAGTCCAAGGCACGTGGGGCATTACCTTGTATACGCTGGGCATGGCCATCGCGACGCCAATCATCGGCAAGTTGGCGGATAAGTTCGGCCGCCGCAAGCTCTTCCTGATTGAGATTGCCATTTTCGCCTTCGGCTCTCTGCTGGTCGCACTGAGCCCGAATTTCATTTTCTTCCTGGCAGCGCGCCTCGTGCAGTCCATCGGTGGCGGCGGGATCTTCATTATTGCCTCTAGCCACATTCTGGCGACATATCCTAAGTCGCAGCAAGGTGCGCTGTTGGGTGCGCTGGGCGCGGTGAACGGCATCGCGTCGGTCGTGGGGCCTAATCTGGGCAGTCTGATCCTGAACCTCACCGGCCAATGGCACTGGCTCTTCCTGATCAACCTGCCAATCGCCATCTTCATCGTGATTGCCGGCTTCTTCGCCATTCCAGAGACCAAGGCAAGCGTCATCAAGGCCTTGGACTACAAGGGGCTGGTACTGCTGACGCTGGGTATCTTCAGCCTCATGCTGGCCATCACCAATCTGTGCAGTGACGCGTTGCTGGCGAGTCTGCTGACGCCGCAGGTTTGGGGCTTGCTGGTGTTGGGGGCGATTCTATTCTTCAGCTTTATGCGGGTGGAGAAAGGCGTACGGGACAACGTGGATCCTTTCTTGCCTTACCAGCTGATCAAGAGTAACGGCTTCCTGCTCACGCTGCTCATGGGCCTGCTGTCCGGTGCGCTGATTGCTGTGTTCGTGTTCATTCCTAGTTTCGTTGAGCAGCGCTACGGCATTTCTGCGAACAACAGCGGCGTCTGGATGAGCGGCATCGGGTTGGGTTCCATTGTTGGTGCCGCAGTCGGCGGCATGCTGGTGAGTAAGCTGGGCGCGACCAAGTCGATCATCGTATCGGGGACCCTGTCGACGATTGGCTTCGGCCTCGTCGCCTTCCTCAGTCCCACTACGCTGTGGTTCATCATTGCATCCACCATCGCCGGCATTGGTTTTGGGATGCTGATGGGGGCACCGTTCTCTGTCTTGATGTCCGAAATTGCCAGCAAGAAAGACAATGGGGTGGCACTGGGGACGCTCTCCGTCAGCCGCCAGATTGGGTTGACGGTGGCCCCGACGATTTATGCCACGTTGATCCAGAGCGGCTTCAGCAAGCTAGCCGTGGCCGGCGGGACGGCCTCCATTGAGAGTTTCTACCGCAGCATCCAGGGAATGGCTGCTGGTGCGCATAGAAGCCAATTGCTGGCTAACTTCTACACGGTGGCTCAGCAAGCTTATCAGAACATGTTTATTCTAGCCGTGGCGGCTTCGGCAATTATCTTGCTCGGTGGGTTGTATCTGCATCAGAAGCATTTGCAGCCGAGTGTCGATTAGAGGCCTTGATTATCGTAACCCCGATTTGGTGGAACGATATTCCTGGAATGCTCAAGGGATTCGTTGATAAAGTGATGAAGGAAGGACCAGGACTGACCCACGTCGTGACGAAGCGAGGTGTTCAGGGCACGTTGACTAACATTAAGAAAGGCTACGTGCTGACGACGTCCACATCGCCGACATTTTACCTGCGGTTCTTCTGCGGCAACGCCATCAAAAAAGTGTTTATCGACGCGACGTTGAAGCAGCTGGGTATCCATCATGTGCGGTGGTCGAATCTGGGTGGGATTACAAGCGCCACTAAGGAAAAGCGGCAGAAGTATCTGCAATCAGTTTCCCAAATGACGTTTTAGGGCAACCCTGAATCCTCGCCAATTATGGTGGGGATACTTTTGATTCGGAATTTTCCGGAGGTCGGGCAGATTGCTTGCACAATATTGTTTAGTACTATACTATAATTGATGTCCAGACAAGGAGGTTCACCTGTGACAACAACATTTGCTGATCTGCTTGACGCATTCCTAAAAGTGAACAATCAACTCACTCAGATTCAAAAAAGGCCGGTGGCGATTACGCCAACGGTAAAAGTGAGCACCAGCGCACTCCATCTTATTGACATCGTGGGTCGCTTTCCCCAAGCCAACATGACTGAACTGGCGATGAAGCTGGGGGTAACCAAAGGCGCAATTTCGCAACAAGTGAGGAATTTGCAACAGCAGGGTCTATTGCAAGCTGTCAACCGGGCGGATGATCAGAAAACCAAGCGTCTCGTGTTGACCAGCCAAGGCAGAACACTCTATCACGCACACCTCGCCCTGCATCGTGATTTGTATGCGGCTGTCCAAGACGATCTGACAGACTTCACTGACGAACAGTTGGCCACCCTCCGCACCATTCTTGAGCAAATCTCCCAAAGTATCACGACGTACCAAGATGAATTAACAGAAAAGAGCGTGCAGCCATGACACCAATGATTTTTGTGATTGATGGGCAACAGGTCAGCAAAGAACGGATCGATGTTTGGGAAATTAATCGCATTGACCATGAGTATCGGTTTTTGACCAAAAAAGGATTCCATTTTTCCTATGAGTTCCCTCAATTGTTAGCCCGGCATGATGTGGCAGGTGCCCGGCAGGAAATGGCTGCAATGAAGGCGGCTCAAAGCCCGGATACATTTCGCCAGCTGTTACTCCCCAAATATACTTTGGGCAATGCTGCTTCCCACATGGCTGCCTTGTTTTCACGACAACGCAGGTTCAGTGTGACGGATATTATTATCCCTCAGTCAGAGCGCACGCCCACAGAGGTGATGACAGCTATCAACGACATTATGTTAATCAACACGGCGGCGCATCGAAAAATCAATTTAGCCACCAACCCTGACCACTTCGTCCTACAAGAGACTGCCAAGAACGTCCAAGAAGTTTTTGAGATCACAGGCGGATCGCCATTACCCACCCATTTCTTTGCGCACTATGGGGATGAGGAAGGCTTACAGTCGCAACTAAGCAAGGGGTTCCACGTGCAGGCTGCCGGGACCGCCCGCCTGGCCGACGGGACGATTATCGGCGGTGTGCGCCATCAAATTAAAAAAGAAGCCGCTGGTTTGCACTTTCGGGCACTGGTAGAGTTTCCGGCACTGGTGCCGAATACCATGATCCGGCAGCACCAATATCATTTGGCGTGTGAATTCAGGGGCTGGTTGGATGCGGTATTATAACGCGCTGCCTAATTAGGTGTATGTAAATCAAATTGCGGTCCCAATAAGTTTTTAAAAAGGCCCTTTATTGACTTAAAAGAGTGTTCTCTGTATTATTTACAATCGGAAGAGATGAGGATATGAAAGTTTTAGACGTCCCCACAGTGAGCATAACCGAGTTAAAGAAAGATCCGGCCAAAGTGGCTAAGATGGCTGCGGACATGGGAATTGGTGTTTACGTCCTGAATCGGGGTAAGGCTATTAGCGTGACGCTCACCCCGGAACAGTATGCCGCGTTAGTTGCTGATCAAGAGAGACTGTTGGACTTAGAAGTGGAACGGCAAGCCATCGAGAATATCAAGAATGACTCAGGTGAGCGGATTCCTGCCGAAAAGGTCATTGGCCATCCTATTGGCGATACCATTGATCCTGATGATGGCTGGGAATAGTTTCTCTATGGACAATTATCAAGTCAGCTTTTATCCCGAAGCCCAAGCAGAATTCGAAAAATTGAAAGGGTCACAACGGGTGTTCGTTGATAAGGTACTCATTCGACTCCGTCAACTTGAAATGAACGCTGGACAAGAGCTGCATGGACCATTAGCAGGTTTTCGCAAGCTCAAAAGCAAAAAAACAGGGTTGCGTATTGTATTTGGTCAGTCGTCCCAAGGAATTACCATTATTGACATTGTGGCGGTCGGCTAGCGCAAGGATTTGCGAGTATACCGGGATGCAGAAAAGCGCATACAAAGAAAAAACGGCCATAATAGATGACTTACAGAAGAAATGAGGTGATTACCCGCATGTGAATGGTGGATAATCACCTCATTTCTTGTTGGTTAACGGTTGTACGTTCGTAAAACGCAAATACGAGTGATCAATGTCTCTTTGATAAGTCTGATAGGGTCTCAGTCTAAATCTCCCGCACAAACTTCTCAAACCCAAACAGCTTGTCAACCTGCGGGTAGTATTCCTTTGGGATCTCCAAGTCAATCGCCTTCAGGTTATTCTGTAACTGCGCCGGCTTGCTGGCACCGGTGATCAGGCTGGAGATGCGGGGGTCCCGCAACGCCCAGGCTAATGCGAAGGTGGCCAAGTCGGTGCCCAATGCATCCGCCATTTTGATCAAGGCTTCTACCTTGTCCAGGTTGGCAGCAGTCAGTTCATCCGCCATCAATCGGGGGTGCGTCGTGGCCCGGGAACCGGCGGGGACGGGCTGGTCTTTGCGGTATTTACCAGTCAGCAATCCTTGGGCCAGCGGGGAGAAGGGCACGATACCGATCCCCAGCTCACCGCACACATCCATTGATTCCTGTTCGATGTAGCGGTCAAACATATTGTATTCCGGCTGCAGCACAGCAATGGGGTGCAGGCCCCGTTCTTGAATGATCAGTTGCGCCTTCAGAATCTGCACTGGCGTCCATTCACTCACGCCGTAGTACAGGATCTTGCCTTGGTCGACCAGGTCGCTCAACGCTTGCAGCGTCTCGGCCAGCGGTGTCTCCGGGTCGAAGCGGTGGGTGAAGTACAAGTCGAGGTAATCCGTTTGCATGTTCTTCAGCGTAGCGTCGATAGACTCCATGATGTGCTTGCGGGAGAGCCCCCGATCGTTGGGACCTTTGCCGGTCGGGAAGAAAACCTTGCTGGAAAGGACCAGTTCTTTACGCGGGAACTCTTGAATCACGTTCCCCAAGAAACGTTCTGCCGCCCCGTTGCTGTACACGTCGGCACAGTCGAAGTAGTTGACGCCGTTTTCGTAGGCCAGCCGAATGGTTTGCGCGGCCAAGTCCTGTTTGGCCTGGTCGCTGACATCGGTCATCCAGCTGCCCAGCGCGATTTCACTGACCCGCAGGCCCTGGCGGCCGAGTTGTCGATATTTCATAAGCGTATTGCCTCCTTGTTTGCAATGCTTTCAGTATACACGGCGAATGTGAGAAAAGTTTGCGGCCTTATTTCTGCGGACCTCAATCTGGATCGTCAGTCGGGGCAGCTGCCGGCACTTTTCTTCCCGCTAACCGACCAATCAGCACCATCGCCAGCAGATAAAGCACGACGTTAATGAGAAAGGTCCATTGCATGATGCCCGCCCAATTCGTACCGCCGTTGGCAATGACGATGCCCATGATGGCGGTGCCGAAGAGGCCGCCAATCTGCTTGTTGGCGTTGAGGGCGGCGCCGGCGACACTGGCGTGGGTCTTGCCGGCGGCGGCCATCAGCAGGGTGGTGCTGGCCGGTACGACAACGCCGATACCGCTGCTCATGACGGCGAAGTTGAGGATGATTGCCCAGAGCGGCAGCGGCGCCAACAAATAGGCCAGCAAGAGCATACTGCCGGCCCCGAGGAGGGTGACCAGAGCCGCCCCTGCCGCCAGCCGGGCCGGCGCGATGCGGTCAGAAAACTTCGCGTAGACCATGTTGCCGAAGATCAGCACGGTCATCCCGGGCAGGATCAGCAGGCCGGCGGTCATGGCGGAGAGGTGCAGCGCCATCTGGTAGTATAAGCCTAAGACGAGCACGATGCCGTACAGTGAGACGTTCGTCAGAAGCCCGACCAAGTTCATTGCCGTGAATTCCGGCTTGCCCAGCAGCACCTTGGGGATAATTGGGGCCTGACTGTGGACCAGCCGCAGAGCGAAAAGGCCGCCGAAGAGGATGGTGAGGCCCAGGAAAATAAGGATGCGCCAGCGCCCGTAACCGAACTGGTTACCTTCGACCAAGAAGATGACGCCGCTGGCCAGCGTGCAAACTAACAGCAGGTTGCTGAGCAGATCGATTTTCACGGTCGCGTCTTTCTTGTCCACCGGGACCTGCCGCAGGATATAAGTAATTGTCAGCAAGCCCAAGGGAATATTGATGAGAAAGACACTGCGCCAGACAAAGAGTTGGAGCAGCGTGCCGCCGATGAAAGAGCCAGTGCCGGTGGCCACAGAAATGATGGCAGTCCAGATACCAAGCATCTTGGGCAGCTGGCCGGAGGGGGCATAAGCGGCATAGAGGATCACCATGGATGAGGGCATGAAGAGGGCGGCCCCAATTCCTTGGATGAATCGCAGAGCAATGAGTAGGGTGATACTGCCGGCGAAGGCACAGCCCAAGGAGGCGAGGATGAAGAGGACCATGCCGGTGACCAGCATGCGCCGGGCCCCGTATTTATTAGCGAGATTCCCGGCGAGCAGCAGCAGGGTACTCAGGGACAAGATATAGGCGTTGATGATCCAGATAGAACTGCCCATGGAAACGACCAGGAATTTCTTGATTTCGGGAACGGCGAGAACGACCCCGGTGGTATCCAGGACGGCCATGATGAAGCCGCAGGAGAGGATCGCGAGCAGCCAAGGGGAGCTGGTTTTCTTTGCGGAGGGTGCTGTTGTCATGAGTGTCACTCTTTCCTAAATGCGGCTTGATATGTACAGAAGGCAGCGGCCGGCGTAGACTATGACCATATAAGCGACAATCGTTATCCCTAATTCCTGGCAGACGCGTCCGTTGGCTAGGAGAGAAAGGGAAATTGGCCAATTGGAGATACTTTTTATCCCCAATTGCCGATGCTTCTCAATATAGAACGCGAAAGGATGCCTGTCAATTGAAAATTTCATCTGGCATGGAACAGGCGGTCTACGTGATCCTGCTGCTCTCTCGCCTGCCCCAAGGTAAAACACTGAATTCCATGACCATCAGCGCCCGCCTCGGGGTGTCACAATCGTACCTGAAGAAAATTATCAAGGCCTTGGTCCGGGAGCACTTGGTAGATTCTGCACCTGGTAAGAATGGCGGCTTCTCCAGTGCACGCCCGCTGAGTCAAATTAACATGTACCAAGTGTTCGGCGCCATCGAAGGGAAGGGCAGCATCTTCAACAGCCAGTATCTGATCAATGACTTCGTTGAGGGCAAGGATAATGGCAACGAACAGGAATGTGTCATTTCTGAAGTGATGGACACCGTGGAAGAAAAGCTGCGCAGCGCGCTGACGTCGGTGACCCTGGATCAGCTGCTGCAGAAAATTGAAAAGATCTACGATATCAGCCAGCTGGATGCGTGGATCGCTGAAGTGACCACGCCCAAAACGGTTACCCAGGGTTAGGTCCAGGAAAGGAACGTGTATAGAAATGAAAGTCTTTGTTATCGGAGCCCATGGCCAAGTTGGGCAGCAGTTAGTGCAGTCTTTATTAGCGCAAGGGGATACCGTTACCGGCGGCTACCGCGATCCAGCCACGCAAGCGCCGGCCGCAGCCCCGCGGCTGATCAGCACCAAGTTGGATCTGGATGACACGATTGGTCAGATGGCCAGTCTGTTCACCGGCCAGGACGCGGTGGCCTTTGCCGCTGGTTCTCGGGGCAAGGCCTTGCTGCGGGTGGATCTGGACGGTGCCATCAAGGCGGAACGGGCGGCGGAGCAGGCCGGTGTGCAGCGCTTCGTGATGCTCAGCGCACTGAACGCGGAACAACCGGGCCAATGGCCGGCAGCGCTGTACGATTATTACATTGCTAAGTATTATGCCGACGAGTGGCTGAAGCGGAATACACAGTTAAATTATGTCATTGTGCAACCCGGCGCGCTGACCAACGATGCGGGTACGGGCAAGGTCACCTTAACGCCCGCAGGGACCGCAGCGATTCCCCGGGCCGATGTGGCCGCTGCCATTGCGGCGGTACTGCACAGCAGTTTACAGCGAACAACGATCAAACTGGCCAGCGGACCAGACCTGATCAGTGATGTGATTAAGTGACGAGTTAAGGAGTGCGGTGTGTTAATGCTGACGGCGGCCAGCATGAGCAGGCCGCCTTTTTTATTTGGTCGGCGAAGTGACCTGCTATTTCACATGAAACAGAGCAGCTCGGCTGTGCCGAAAAACTGGGTTCAGCGTCGAATTATATATGCACACCTGCGCACATGCCCATACGTGCATTCATTGTGGTGTTTCTGCCAGTATCATGGGGCGCGAACGCAAAAAATTGGAGGTCGTTAAAATGACAGAAAAGACAGACATGGCCAGCGCCCACCGGCGGTTGAAGAGTCCGAATAAGAAAACGAAGGCGCGGGCTCTGCAGCTGATCAAGCAGGACAAGTGGAACAAGGCCCACCAGCGGTATGTGGCGGCGCAGGTCAAGGCCCAGGAGGAGGCAGAATGAGAAAATGGGCCTGGGGCATCATCACAGCGTCCGCGGTACTAGGCCTTTCTGCCTGCACGGGGCAAAAGAGTCAAGACAGCGCGGTGCATGTGAGCCGCAGTAAGCAGTCGGCGATGGTCAAATCCAGCGAGCCGACGAAGTATCAGCGGGTCGTGGTCAGCACCGGCACGATCGCCCAATATTTGCAGGTGCTAGATGTCCCTGTGGTGGGGGTGCCCCAAGAGGACAACGTTCCGAATACCATGAAGAAACTGCCAACGATCGGGCAGCCCCGACACATCAATATGGAGAAAGTAATCAGCTTAAAGCCGGATCTCTTCTTGGGGGATGCGGCCATGGCTAGTCAGACGAAACAGTCTCTGGCCGCACAAAGTATCAAAACAACGTACCTCGATAACATGAGTGCCAGCAAAGTCGTCGCGAACATTCAGCAGCTGGGCACCTTATTCGGCCGCAAAGCTCAGGCGGCGAAGATCGTCACCCGCATCCAGAAGCAAGAAGCCCAAGCGATTAAGGGGGCCGCCGCACTGAAGGGGAAGAAAGTCGTCGTCCTCTTTGGAACTGGCGAAAGTTTCATGGTGGCAACAAAGAACTCCTACTTAGGCAGTCTGTTAAGCCAGTTGGGGGTGCATAACATTGCGGACGAACTGGTCCACGCGCCGACGCCCTATATGCCGGTGAGCATGGAATCTGTGGTGGCCAAAAATCCAGATTATATTCTGACGCTGGCCCATGGTCATAAGGAAGTGGCCGCTGGCGCCTTTAAGACAGAAATGGCGAAACCGCTGTGGACCGCTACGACGGCCCACCAAAAGAAGCAGGTCTACGCCCTGGATGACGATACGTATCCTGTTACCGGCAACATTCATGTCGCCCAGACACTGACTAAGTTGAAGGATCTGCTGCTGCATGGTGATGATTGATTCTGCGCGCCGCCGGTGGAGGCTGGCGGCCGGGTTAATTGTATTGCTGGGTGCCGTGCTGGTCCTCAGTATACGGCTGGGCAGCGTCCCCATTCACTGGTCAGAACTGCTGGCCTTGCTCGGCGGGCAAAAGACGGCCCATGCCCTGGTCTTCATGCAGATTCGTCTGCCCCGGGTAGTCTTGTCGCTCGTGACGGGCGTGAATCTCGCACTGGCGGGGCTGCTGCTGCAAACCGTCTTGAAGAACCCGCTGGCCGATCCGGGTATTATGGGCATCAGTGCCGGCGCGGCCTTTGGCGCCACGGTGGTCATGCTGCTGTTTCCAGCGGCCGCGGCGGTAATACCGCTGGCGGCGTTTGGCGGCGGCATGGCCGCCTTTTTGCTTATTTTGGCTTTCTCCTGGCGGCAGCAGCTGGCACCAATCGTGCTGATTCTCGCCGGGGTCGCCGTCAATACCGTCATCAGCGGCGGTCAATCCGTATTGACGACACTGTTCAGCGACCGACTGCAGGGCGTAGTCCTGTGGCTGAACGGCGACCTCAGCGGCAAGACCTGGGGCCAGATCGGGTTAGTATTTGCTTATAGTGTGCCCGCTTACTTGCTGATTGTCCTACTCCTTGGTAAATTAAACGTGCTCAGCTTAAACGATACCGCAGCGGCCAGTCTGGGTGTTCCGGTACGCTTTTACCGTCTCGTCATCGCGGCTGCCGGCGTATACCTGGCGGCAGTGACCGTCGCCCAAGTCGGTTTGATCAGTTTTGTCGGCCTGATTGTGCCCCATATCGCGCGGCTGCTCGTCGGCGGGAATCATCGCGTCCTGGTGCCATTCACGATTCTGGTGGGGGCCTTGGTGGTCTCCTGCGGCGACACCATCGCCCGCACCATCGTGGCCCCGGTGGAGCTGCCGGTGGGGACGATTATGGCGATTTTGGGCGGCCCGTTCTTCCTGTTTCTCTTATTACGGCAGAAAGGGGGCAGTCGCGCATGACCGTAGCATTGATGCGCGGGGACCATTTGCACTTCCGGTTCAGCGGCGCCGCCCAGTGGGCGTTGGCCGACGTGTCGGTGGCGCTGCCTCAGGGTCAGATGACGGCCTTTGTGGGTCCGAACGGATCGGGGAAAAGCACGCTGCTGCACTGCCTGACCGGTACCTGGACCCCTGTTCAGGGAGTTGTCACTTATGCTACGGCCCCTTTGTCCGAGTGGTCCGCTACCCAGCGCGCCCAGCACATCGCCTTAGTACAGCAGGCTCATACCGCTGCGCCGTTGCTGACCGTGCAGGAAATTGTGCGGCTGGGGCGGACCCCGTTTCGCCGGCTATGGCAAGCGTGGACGCCCCAAGACGAACGCGCAGTCCAGGACGCACTGCAGGTGACGGGCTTGGCGGATTTAGCCGGCCGGTCCTATACGGCCCTCTCCGGCGGTCAGCAGCAGCGTGTCTGGCTGGCCTTGGCGCTGGCTCAGGAACCAGCCGTGATCTTCCTGGACGAACCGACCACCTTTTTGGATATTCACTATCAGCTAGCCTTACTGCAGACGCTGCAGCAGCTGCAGCGGAGCCGGGGCTTAACGGTGGGCATCATTCTGCACGACCTCAACCAGGTGCTCCAGTTTGCTGACCAAGTGTACTGTTTACAGGCCGGCCGCGTGGTGGCTGCCGGGCCCCCGGCGGCGGTACTCCAACCGGCGCTCGTCCAGGCGGTATTCGGTGTTCGGGCAGAAACGATTCAGACGCCGCAACAGCATGCGGCGCTGGTGTTTTATTAAGAAAGCAGGTGAAGTCATTGTTCAAAGAATTATTCCGATACGGCCGGGCCGGCCGCGCTGGTGCCTTGCAGCAGATGATTGATGAAGCGGTCATGCTGCTGTTACCAGTGGCGGCGGCCGCTGTCGTTTTGACCTGGTGGACCGAACGGCACTGGTCCTGGGGCGGGCTTGAGCTCATCGCCGGATTGCTGGGGGTGACCGGCGGTTACTATTTACTGCCCGGCGCGCGCCGCCGCATCCAAGAATGGACCGTGCTGGCCAAGCGGGAGATTCGCACCCGCTACTTGCGGGGGCTGTTCACACCGGCATTGGTCGACGACCCAGCACTGACTAGCCATCAGGTGATTCAGCGGGACCTCAACGGGATTGCCCGACTGGACAGCTTTTACGGCACCTTCCTGCCGGCCATTTGTGCCAGCGGTCTGGTGTACGCTGTCCTGGTCGTTCTCGCTGTGGCCTGGCACAGCTGGGTGGCGCTGCTGCCGCTGCTGTGCATGGTGCTGATGGGCGGCGGCATGATGCTGCTGCAAAAACTCAGCCCGACTATCAACCGCCAGTACATGCAGGGCTTTCTTAAAATGGGCGGGCGCTTCTTGGACGACCTCGGCGGGATGCGCACGCTGGTCCTGTTTGGTGCCGGCGAGCGCTCCGCAGCGGCCTTCGCGGAAGATGCCGAATTTTTCCGAGGGAAGACCATGGCGCTGCTCAAGTATCAGCTGCAATCTTTATTTGTCCTGAACGGGGTCGTATTCGCCGGGATCGGCGGCAGTGCGCTGCTCCTGGCCCCCGCCGTCACGACCGGACGCCTCACGCTTACCCAGGCCGGGGTGCTTTGGCTGCTGCTCGCCCAATTGCTGGTCTTTGAGCGCCGTTTGGGCTACTTTATGCACATCATTATGTCTACTCGGCCGGCACTGCAGAATATTTCCCGGGTAATAAGTACGGGCGAAACAGCGCCGGCAGGGCCGACTGATGCTGCCACCAGCGCACCGATCACCACAGTCCGTTTCCAAGACGCCAGCTTCCACTATCCTGACGGGCAGCCGCTGTGGGCCCACGTAACACTGACCCTCCAGCCCGGGCGATTGATTGGCTTAGTCGGCAAGAACGGCAGCGGCAAGAGTACGCTGGCCCAAATTTTGCGCGGCCGACTGAAGATAACGAGCGGGACGGTCATGTTCAACGACGAAACCGCGACGCAACTTACCCCGGCTGAGTTTACCTCTCACGTGGCTTATTTGAATGATCGGCCGTATCTTTTCTCCGGTACGATTGGCGAGAACATCGCCCTCGGGGTCCCGGACCAGACGGGGTGGTGGGCCCAGGTCCAGGCCTTGGGGCTTTGCGCTTTTGTTGAGGCACTGCCCCAGGGGTTAGCCACTCCTGTGGGGGAGAACGGTCGCTTCCTTTCTCCCGGCCAGCGCCAGCAGATCGCCTTCGCTCGGCTGGTACTGATGGCTAAGGATGTTTATGTCTTCGATGAGGCCACGGCAAATATCGATGCGGAGAATGCCCAGATCATGATGACGGCCATGCAGCGCCTGAGCCAAACTAAGATTGTACTGTGCATTACCCACGAATGGCAGGCCATTCGGCTGCTGGATCAGATCAACTTCTTGGCGCAAGGGCGTATCACAACGGCCGGCTATAGCGAGCTGGCGAAGGATAATCCAGACTTCAAGCGCCTGTTAGCTAGTCAACAAGGAATGGAGGCCGCCGGATGATCCATCGGATGCTTTTCTTTATTCGCCGTCTGATTCCAGTCTTGTTCCTAAGCTGGCTGGCCGGCATGGTGGCGGAACTGGGCCAAGTCTTCGTGGCTTGGCAAAGCGGCCGGATTTTGGTCAGCCTGGGGCAGAATGTCGGGCCGTTAACGGCGTGGCTGGCGGTTGGCGTTGTTTTGGCCGCCCTCTGCGCTTACGTCGAACAATACGCCGGGCACTATGTGGCCTTCAAGGTCTTAGCCGACATTCGCAACCACGTGTACCGCAAAGTGGAACAATTAGCCCCGGCGGGTTTGGATAAGCAGCAGTCCGGGGACTTGCTGAAGGCCGTCGGCAGCGACATTGAGGCGATGGAAGTGTTCTATGCCCATACCATTGTCCCGCTGGCCATCGGCATTGGCACGCTGATCGTGCTGCCGCTGTTTTATGCCCAGGCCAGTCTCACCGCGGCCTTCACTATGCTCACGGCCGGTTTACTGGTGGGTTTTGGCCTGCCTTTCTTCCGGTATCGTCAGTTAGCAACGGCCAATGCGCAATTGGCGGCCGTGCAGGGTACCACCCAGCAGCAGATGCTGGAAGCCGTCCGCGGCCGGGATGCGTTGCTGCAGCTGGTGGCCAGCGACCGGACGATTCAGCGGGTCGATGCCCAGTACCAGGTCGAAGGACCCGCTCAGCAACGGGTGGGATGGCTGAACTGGCAGAAAAATTGGCTCGCGTGGCTCATCATCATCGCTGGCTGGTTCCTGCTGGCGGCGGCCAGCGGGGCGGCCACTGGTTATGCCCCAATGCTGCTGCCCTACATGCTGGCCTTCCCGTTCTCCTTCCGGCCGCTGCTGGCGCTGGCCAACCTGCCAGATGCCTTGAGCAACGGCTTCGGTGCCACCCGCCGGATCTGGCAGCTGCTGGACACGCCTGTCCCTGCCACGAACACGGGCGGGACACCGTTGGTACAGCCCATTACCGCACTCACTGTCGCTCATCTGAATTACGCCTATCCTGACCGGGCCCAAGGCGTCTTGGCGGACGTTTCGCTGCACTTGGCGAAAGGCCAGATCGGCGGCATTATCGGCGAGAGCGGAGCCGGTAAGTCGACACTGGCCAAGCTGATCATGAAGTGGTATCCCGCGCCGGCCGGCACGATTCAGGTCAACGGCACACCGATCAGCGACGTGTCCGCGGCCTCGCTTTGGCAGGAGATCAACTATCTGCCCCAGCAGGCCCATATTTTCCAGGCCTCCGTGCGCCAAAATCTAACGCTAGGGGCACCGGAGATAGCCGAAGCCGCCATCACCCGCGTATTGGACCAAGTCCGGCTGACCGAGCGCATCGCCCGCTTGCCCCAGGGCTTAGACACGGTCATCGGGGCGGCCGAACCGGTCCTTTCTGCCGGCGAGCAGCAGCGGCTGGCCTTGGCCCGGGCCTTTCTGCACCCGTCATCAGTGCTGATTCTGGATGAACCCACCAGCAATCTGGATGTGGTCAATGAACGGATCATTCTCAACAGCGTCAAGCAGTACTATCCAGGCATCGTGCTGATGATCACCCACCGGTTAGAAACGCTGGGGATCTGCGATGTCGTGTGGCGGCTGGAGAATGGGCAGATGACGGAAATGCCGACCCGCAAACAAGCAATACAGACGGCCGGTTGATTATTGTGAACCAAGAAGAGCACCAGCCATTGTTCGCAGATTGCGGCAATGGCCGGTGCTCTTTTCAGCATGAACATGAGTAGAACTGCCGCCTAGTCACGACTCTATGATTCTCAGAGCCGTTTTCAGTAAGAAATGCTTGTCCATTTTTGGTCCATCCGTAACAATGGTGACAGGTGGTGAGGAAATGCAATTCAGCGACAAACTCAAGACGGCCCGGCAGCAAAGACAGCTGACCCAAGCACCGGTCGCCGAGCAAATACACGTTTCTCCCAAAACAATTTCCAGCTGGGAGAACGGCCGCAGTTTTCCGGATCTCGGCACATTGGTGCGAATCAGCGACTATTACGGCATTTCATTGGACCAACTACTTAGGGAGGATGAAAGAATCATGGATCATTACGAAACGATCGACAAGCAAGTGCAGCGGGACCGCCGGATTTTTCAAATTACGTATTTTGCCAACGTTATTTTATTAATACTGGCCGTGATTGACCAAGCGGCCTGGGCGCAAGGGGGTTCCCTGAGAGGCTGGCTCACGCCGCTTCTGGTCATCAATCTTGGCATCCTCGCCAGCCACTACCCGGCGTATCGGGAATGGTTCAATACATGGGCGCATCGTCTTTTACTGATCATTTTGTTTTTGGGCATCAGTACACCATTTATCGTCAAGTACCTTCATGACGGGCTTTCAACGGCCAGTATGGCAAGCAATCATGCGGCATACGATATTGGCTATATGCTGGGCGGGATTATCCGCACGTTCGGTCTGACCCTCAGTGTCATTTATGCTGTTTTCGGTTTTGCGGAGTTGAAAGAGACGCATTAATCGATGTTGAGGGTCATTGTTTTCTCGTATCGGTTTGTTAAACTGGGTTCAGTAACTTACCAATAGTAAGGAGACCAACAATGCCTAAATATCAATTCTTGCAGCCGCTCCATTTCTCAAAGAAAGACGTGACGTTAAAGAACCGCATTGTCATCCCGCCCATGACGGAACAGATGGCGTTCCACGATGGCACGGTGACCCAGGACCAGTTACGATACTACAGCCTGCATACCGGCGGCGTCGGGATGTACACCACAGCTGTGGCCAACGTGAACGATCTGGGCAAGGGTTTCGAAGGCGAATTCAGTATTGCTCATGACGAAGACATTCCCGGGTTGACCCGCTTGGCCAACGCCATTAAGCAAAACGGCACCAAAGCCATCGTCCAAATCTTCAGTGCCGGCCGGATGACCAGCAGTCAGGTGCTGCGGGGACAGCAGCCCGTCAGCGCCAGTGCGGTGGCGGCACCGCGGCCGGGTATGGAAACACCCCGGGCGTTGACCGGTGCTGAGGTGCAGCAGACGATCAAGGACTTCGGCGCCGCCGTTCACCGGGCCATCGTGGCCGGATTCGACGGCGTGGAACTGCACGGCGCCAATACTTACCTGTTGCAGCAGTTCTTTTCTCCCCATTCCAATCGCCGGACTGATGACTGGGGCGGGAATGTGCAGGCCCGCATGCGCTTCCCGCTGGCCGTGGTTGACGAGGCGGCCCGGGTCGTGGCGGCCGACGCCGACCGGCCGTTCCTGCTGGGTTACCGGATCTCACCGGAAGAGTTGGAAAAGCCCGGGATTACCATCGACGACACGCTGCAGCTGGTGGATGCCCTGGCAGAAAAGCCGCTGGACTATCTGCACGTCTCGAACTCGGACGTCTGGCGGACGTCGATTCGGGATCACAATGACCAGCGGGTAGTGAATACACTGATCAAGGAGCGGCTGGCCGGCCGGTTGCCAATGATCGTGGTCAGCGGCATGCGGACTCCGGCGATGGTGGCGAAAGCCGCTGAGGTCTTCGATCTTGTGGCCCTGGGCAAAGAAAGCTTGATTGAGCCCCAGTGGGTCGAGAAAGTCCAAGCCGGCGAGGAATCGGCCATTCGTTACGCGGTGGCCGAGAGCGACTTGCCTGAATTGGGCATTGAACCGCCGTTCTGGCAGATGATTCTGCGGACGGCCGGTGGAGCGGAGAATGTGCCGGTAGTAAAACCAGATTAGTGAGGGGGACATATCAATGGCGAAAAGAAACAAGACGGCACGTGTACGGCAGGCAATGAAGGCAGCGGAAAGACGCTTGGATGAGGTTACGCAACGCGCAGAAGCCGATGTTGCTGCTGGTCGGGTGCACTCGTACGCTGGGTTTGCTGACTATCAGAAGGCAATGGACAACCTATAAGTAATAGAGATTGTGAGCGACAATCTGAAGAGAAAACAATAGGCAGCGCATCTTGGATTTTCAAGTTGCGCCGCCTATTGTCGTTAGCCAGTAAAATCAGTCGATCACTCTTTCTCGATCTCCAATCACCAGCTCGGTCCAGCCAATGATCAACCCAGCGCGAATGGCCACGTTCATCGAGCGGGTATGGGAAAACTGAGTACCGTAAACGGGCAGGACGTTGGGTCGGAGGGCCTGGAGATTGGCTACCAGGCGGTGGACCAGCTGCGTGGCCACGCCTTGGTGGGCATAATCCGGATCCAGGAGCTCAATCCCGATTTCCCACGTATGGGCGCCATCCTGGTCGGCATTGGCCACGGCTCGAATATCGCCATTGGCTGTATACTGGACAGAAAACTGGTTCGAATGATCCAACGAATCGGGGCCGTCTTTCTTGCTGAAGTGGAAGATCGGGACGGGTGTTTCGGCAAAGGGCAGAAAGTGCGGGTCAGCGGGCGGTACAGGGAAGAAGGCTGGCGGTACAAAAAACGGACCGTGGTTGGCGATGGCTAAACCATACGGGGCGAGTATCTTATCCAACAGATACAGGTTGGCTGTTTCCATAAACCACTGGCCGGGGGCCTTGGCAAACGTGGCGCTCAGGGCCGCGGTCAGTTTCGCATTATCCGTGCGGCAAAAGAGCCGGTCGCGCAGGCAGACGATGGTCCCCCGGTCCCGGGCCCAGTAGCGGGCGCCAGGGACGGCTGGAGCGGTCGTAAAGAATGAACGGGGCTGGTCGAAGACGGTCGGCGGGCAAGAAAAGTCTAAGGCGAGCTGCTGATTGATCAAGTCATGGGTGTTCACATTACACTGCCTCCTGGTTTTTCTGCCGCTATCGTCCCATAGTTGGCCGGCGGAGACAAGTTATTCGCGTTATTCCCATCCACGGAGCAATGCATTCAGACCCATCAGGTATTGCTGATCGGGGGTGTACTGATTTTTCTCAATAGGCGCTAGCAATTCCCGGACACTGGCCGATGGGGCAGGCAAGTTTTGCATCAGTGCCGGGTCTGGTTGGCCGCCGGGAGTTGGCGGAATGGCTTCCGCCCAGACGAAGCCGAGGGTATAAGCGGTCAGAGAATTAATTAGAAAGACTGTGGTGGTTGTGATCTGCAGTCCTTTTTCTTGTAATACCGGCAGGATTTCTGCCACTAAAGCAAACTCGGATTCTGTGACCAGCGGATGGGTGGAGAGCAGGGTGAGAACATTGGGATGCTGCAATAATGTTCTCCGAAATTGCGTCATCACGCCGATGACCGTGTCTTGCCAGGTCGCACTGCTGGTACCGGGGGCAATGGTGAGGGCCTGTTGCCAAATCGATTCCACCACACCGTCGAAGAGCGCCCCTTGGTTCGGGAAATAGCGATAAACCGCCATCGGGGAAACGGCCATGGCTTGGCCCAGCTTGCGCATGCTGAACTGGGCCAAGCCTTTCTGATCGATCAACGCCAGCGCAGTATCCAAAATATACGAGCGGCTCAATGTCTCCTTGGTGGGTCTGGGGGCTGCCATGATTAATCATCGCCTTCCTTCAATGGCCGGTATCTGAACCCGGCTAAGGACAATATACCGAAGGCGGCGGCAATAAGCAAAAGGACCAGCAGATCATTTCTCACGTCGCTCACCCCGGCAGCGCCGAGACTGATGCGGTGCATCGCGGACAACCCCCAATAGGCGGGATCCAGTCGCGCCAGGTGTTTGGCCCAGGCGGGGAAGGTGCTGGTGGGAGAAAGACTGCCGCCCAGCCCGGCCATGAGGATGCCCAGCAGGTTCGACAGGGAGATGGCCACGTTGGCAGAGGGGGTCCAGCTGACCAGAAGTGTGCCGAAGAGGGTCAGCACGGCCGCGAACGTGAGGACGACCAAGACGAAGGCCCACCAGCTGCCGGTGATACGGAAGCGGAACAGCCAGGTGCTGGCCAGCAGCACCACGGTGAGCTGAATGACCTGGATCAGGTAAGCAATCACGACTTTGCCCAGGATGATGTCACCGAGGGATGTGGCGGATACTTGCAGCCGATTCCACGTGTTCCACGTGGTTTCATCGAAGAACATCTGAATGATCAACTGAATCGAGAAGAAAGAAAACAGGACGGCCAGGCCGGGAATGACCTGTTCTGAGCCGTTTACGTGGACATAACCCTGGGCCAGCAGCTGGATTTTGGCGGCCGGCAGCATAAACGGGGCCATGACCAGCGGTACCAGCATTAAGATGAGCGGGACGGTGGGATCCCCTAATTGTAAGCGGGTGTTCAACTTCGCCACGGCGTAAACTTGTTTAATCGACATGAGTGGCATCCCTTTCGAGCAGTGTATGATAGGCAGATTCAAGGTCGGCTTGGGTGATTTGCACGTCGGTCAACTGCGCATCCCGCACGGCTGGATTCGTCAGTGCCGTTTGCAGGAGCTGGGCAGGACTCGTGGCCGCCGGCACAGAGACGCGCAGATGGTTGGCGTCTTTCTCCCAGCCCGGCAGGCCGGCGGGCAGTCGCCCCTTGAAGGACAGGGTAACTGCCGGGTGGGCGTATTGCCGGATAATACTTTCGGTACTGCCGGTGGCTTGGATCACGCCGTGGTTGAGAAAAGCAATGCGGGCGTGCAGAGCGGCCATTTCTGCCAGATAATGAGTCGTGTAGACGACCGTGATGCCCTGGTCGCTGAGATGGCGGACAGCGGCGATGATGCGGTTGCGCGAGTCGACGTCAGCGCCCACCGTGGGTTCGTCGAGAAAGATGATCTTGGCCGGGCCCATGAGGGCAATGGCAGAGTGCAGCCGGCGTTTCTGGCCGCCGCTCAAGTCCGCCGCTTTCTCGGTTTGCATGTCCTGCAATCCAAAAATCGGCAACACCTGATCGTATTTGGTTTGAACCTGGCGGCCGGACAAGCCGTTGATCGTCCCGAAACTGCGAAGGTTCTGGGCCACCGTCAGTTGCGGGTAGACGGCAATGGCTTGCGGTGCCAGGCCCAGGGATTGGCGGAGGAGCCGTTTGTTCTTGGCCAGCGAGCGGCCAAAGATCTTCACGTCCCCGCCATCGGGGGCAAGCAGCCCCGTCATGATTTTGATCAGCGTCGACTTGCCAGCACCGTTGGGGCCGAGCAGCCCCAGCACTTCTCCTGGCTGGATCGCCAAGGTGACCCCGCGGAGGACCTGTTTCTTCTTGAAGCTTTTGCGAATATTGATAAGCTGAATGGCGGCGGACATAAAATCACTCTCCTGTTTACGTTGTAATTTATGTTTACAGTGTAAACCGAAGAATCAACCTTTGCAAGTGGCGAAGAATATTTGTCCCACGAATAGTTTTGGATCACGAGAAATCGGGCGCCGTCTATTTGTCAGCCAATGGAATTAACACTTCACAACGGCCGACCTTGACCAATGATTGCTTGTATCGTTCAATGATTGGTTGGTTGCCGGCCGCGGGCAGCCCGGAAGCAATCCACCCTTTTTCATTCGTTACCCTCTGTCATTAGCGTCAGCTTTCCCTGGTTCAACTCATAATGCGCATCAAATTTTCGGCGTAGCGCCGCCGACAGATGGTGATCGATCTCCACCACAGTGGCCGGACTGGCCAAGAGGATTCGCTGAATCTCATCCGCTGTCTGCGGATCGAGCGAGGCGGTACCCTCATCCACGACGAGGAATTGCCGTTGATACAAGAATGCCCGGGCTAATTCGATACGTTTGCGTTCACCGCCGGACAAGTTATCACCGTTTTCAGTGATCAGCGTATCCACTCCGTGTTCCTGCGTGTAGGCAAGTAATCCCGCTTGCCGCAGCGCTGAGGTGATTTGCTGGTCAGAAAACGATCGGCCCAAAGTCAGGTTGAAGCGCAACGTGTCGTTGAAAATGTTAGACTCTTGCCGAACTTCACCAAACATTTCTGGAGTCGGTTGCACGTCCTGACCGGCCGCACTGCGGAAACTCACAGTACCGCTGGTCGGCGGGAGAGTCCCCATAAGAATATGAATGAGGGTGGATTTGCCGACACCGGAGGGGCCGGTCAGCAGCACCTTATCGCCCCGCTTGACGCGCAGATCGACACCGCGTAATACGGGCTGGTGAGGGTCATCGGGGTAAGAAAAGACCACTTGGGTCAACTGGAGGGTTGCAAAGGCATCGTCCCCGGCGGCTGGCCAATCGCTTTGGGGACTCGTGTCCGGCAGCGGTTTAAATTGGACTAACTGGGTCAGCATCGGCTGGGTCGCATTCATCTGACTGCGGGACTGCGCAATCGTAAGGAAGCTGTTGATGATCCAGTTGCTGGCATACTGGACGGTCACAAACGACGCCACAGTAAGGCGGCCTTGAATCACCATGACCACGCCGAAGCCGATGGGTACGTACATGCAGACATAGGCGACAACCGCGGCGACCAAGTTGCTGGCGGCAACAGTGTTGTCCCGCCGCCGTTTGGCTGTGACGGACGCATGAATAATTCCCCGCCCTTTCTGCAAGAACAACCCCAGGGCGGCGTAATGGCGGACGGTGGCCGCATTTCTCAACACATCGGACATGAAGGTCATGTACCGGCCGACCCGGCTGCTCCAGTTCTGGGCGCGCTGCTTGGTGCGGCGGGCCAGCAGCTTGGGTGTGAAGGGCGTGACGCTGGCGAAGGCAATGAAGATTAGGGTCAGGCCGAAGTTGTTATGAATGGCCAGCGCCAGCGTGAACACCACCGTGACGACCGCGCGGATCATGGTAAACACTTGGCGCAGGTCATTATTCTCGATCATATCCAAGTCGTTCGTGAGGTAAGAAAGCCGGGCAGAAACGTTGCTCTGGTCGGTCTCAATGAAATCCGAAGTCAGCAGATACTCACGGACGTGTTGGGTAAAAAGCGCCACGTTGCGGTTCAAAGCGCGCTGATAGCCGTAGTCGATGACGGCAAAAAGGATCGTGACGCCGGCAATCAAGGCCACCGTCAGCCAGACCGTTCGGACGTTGACGCGCGGTTGCGTCATGAGGGAGAAGAATTGGGCGTAGGACCACGTGTTGAAGGGAATCGACAGCCCGGCCAGGATAGCCAGGACCACGCTGATGGCGCACCAGCGCCGATCGAGATACTGTTTCATTTCATTGACCCCATTTCTATCGTCGATACCGCCCCAAGGGACGGCCCGGACTTGATAAGCTGAGTTTACAAGCAGAAAAGGGGTGATTCAGCAGTGTCCACTATATGACACGAAAGATGATAGACTATCAGATAGAGCCATTGGACCAAAGGCCGTTCCCCAGCGTTGGCGCATTGAAAAGAAACCAAGGGAGGGATTCATCGTGGGGTTACCGTTAGGAGAAGCGTTCCGCGAGTTCCGCACCAACCGCAACATCAGCTTGCGGCAAGCGGCTGGCGACATTGTGACGAAGTCGTTTCTATCGAAATTTGAACGGGGCCAATCCGCCATTTCTGCTGACAAGTTGTGGGCATTACTGGCACGGTTAAATGTGACGCCGGCAGAATTTCAGTATCGGGTCATGGGGCATGCCCGCCTGCCCAGCGACGATTTCTTTGTCCGCCTCAATCAGGCCGTCGGGAATAATCGGCAGAACATTGCCCAAGCCGACCGCCTGATCGCCGAAGCGGAAGCCCGATATGCGCAATCGGGATTGCCCACTGACCGGATCGATGCCATTGCAGCGCGAGCCAGCAAAGATACGATTACCGATACGGTGCTGCCTGCGGAAGAAATCAATTACGTCCTGGACTATTTGTTTGAAACGGAAGAATGGCTGAGTTACGAAGTGAATGTGATCGATGAGATCCTGATCTTCGTGTCCTACGGCACCCGCCTGCAAATTGCGCAATCACTAATCAAGCATGGGGGCGATTTTGCCTCCGCGAGCCATAATCAAGAGCAAGTGGGCAATACGCTGCTGAATATTTTGGCCCTCATGATTCGCGACCGGCGTTTTGCGGACGCCCAGTCATTATTTGGCCTGTTGGCAAATAATGACATGATTCAATCATCATTGTTCAACGCCCTGAATTTTCAGACTCTGCGATCCGCCGATTGGTTTTTGACCGGTCGCCAGGAGGCCGCTTGGGACGCACTGCACTGGGCGGCGGCAACGCTGCATCACTTGGGACAGGACGAAATGGGGGCAGCCTTTGTCCATCAATGGCATTTGTTAACGCACCAGGCCGTCGACTATGCCGCGGTGGCGGCGGAGAGCAAAGAGAAGTGAATAGACAGTAGACCGTCCCAATGTCTGTCGGTGGCACACCACAAAAAAGGGGGGCACCGGCGGAATTGCTGGTGTCCCTCTTTCGACATGAATTGAGAAATGCCGTTAACTAAACGGCAGCCGCGGGGTCGCGCCTAACGCGTGCCAGAAATGGCCGGCGGCTGTTTTCCACTGGGCCTTCATCGTGTCGGGCATGGCCTTCGCGGCCCGGTAGAACGTCCGCAGCCGGTGCGGGCTGAGCTGCATCAGCTCGCCCATCGTCTGGGCGTGGGCCGCATCAGCCACCCCATAGAGGGAAGCCAGAAAGATACTGCGCTCAATGCGGGACATGTTGTGGAGAAAGCCGGTCACTGTTTTTTGCACGAATCGGAAGAAACGGCCGGTCTCGGCACAAGAAACGAAGCGGCGGCCGTAGATGCGCCAGGAGAAGGGGTCGTGCTGGTCGACAGCAGCTCGGCGAGTGCTGGCGACGACGGCGTAGTCGTGGTGGTTTTCTAACACCAGCCCAAAGATCGATTCCTGCGGGACGATCTTGGTAATGCGGGCACGCATGGCGCGGTAGCGCTTCTCCAAGTGCAAATTGGGTAAAAATCCGGGGCCGTCCAGGTTGAAGACCCGGGTAATGTGCTGGGCCACGGTCTGGGCCGCGTGCAGCGCGGTATAGACGGCGAGGTTGCCGCCCTTCGAGTGGCCGCCGAGGTAATAGCGGCCGGGGTGGCTGGCGTAGACTTCTTGGAAGTAGGCGACGGCCGAACGCTGGGAGGGGATCTCGGACAGGTAGATCATGTTGAAATCTTCCTTCCAGCCGGCGATGGACGCGTCGGTGCCGCGGAAGGCAACATAATAGTGGCCGGGGGTCAGCGCAAACGTCACTGCGGCAAATTGCTGGGCGGCCACGGTGTTGAACTTCTCCCGGTAATGAAGCCAGCGGATGTGGCGGTAGCGCACGCTGGTGATCATCGCCCGCAGCAGTCCGCCGAAGAAAGTCAGTGACCACGTGGTTGTCAAAAGTGTCTGCTGGCTCGCCTGGTCATCGGCCAGGTCCGCCAGTTCGTGGTCGGCCGGCAGCGCGCCAAAGTTCATTGACGCCAGCAGAGCCATAATGGCCCCATCGATCTCGTTGAGCGGCCGCTGGGCAAAGGTTTGGTCCCCGTACCGCGTTACATATTGTTCCAGAAAATTGACAGCCACGCACAGCACCTCCGAATAGAATACTTTTATTTTGCCAGCCTCACTGGAGAAAAGCAACACCTGTATGTTAAACTACAGTTATGTTTTAATTATGAAGCGGGGAGGTCCCTTTTATGGCCAGCATTGATCGGCGCATCGTGAAAACCAAGAAAGCCATCCGGGCCGCGTTGCGTCAGCTGCTGGCGGAGAAGCCGCGGCAGGCGATCACGGTGACAGACGTGGCCCGGACGGCGGATATCAACCGGGCGACATTCTATACATATTATCCCGACGTGGACGCGGTCATCGCGGAAGCTGAGGACGAAGTGACCACGGCGTTGACGGCGCTGCTGGAAGACGTGGACTGGACGGCGGCCTTCCAGCGGCCCACCGCTCTTTTTGCGGTGCTCCACCAGCTCGTGGTCCAGGATTACGCCTTCTACCACGGTCTGGCGACGGAGGACGTGGGCGGATTGTTGGAGAAAATCGGCGCCACATTGAAGGCCCGGCTGCAAGAACGGGTCCCCGCTGACTATTTCCCCGACGACGTCACCAAGACCACGGTCATCGACTACACTGTCGGCGGTCTGGTGGCGGTGTACCGCCGGTGGCTGCAGGACCCGCAAGTGACGCCGCAAGCTCCGGCTATCGTCAGCCAGTTGGCGTTGAAGGGGATCAGCAGCGTGGCGGATTTTCCTGACGACGTGTTGGGCGATTAATTGCGCAAGAATTGATTAAGATGCGCACCATGTGCGGACCCGGCCAAGTGAGCCAACCTATAATGACAGCGATGTAAGAGGTTCCATTTCTCCCTTGGGGAAGAAGGTCCTGATGATGGGTCATCATCGCTGGCTGCTCGCGGCCCTGGTGGCGGTCATCGTGCTCGGCACGGATGGCTCGCTCATTGGCAGTAAGATTGCCCAGTGGGCGGGGGCAGAAAGGCAGCCGCAAATCGCTGCCAGCCAACAGCTGAATCATATTCTCAACGAACGTTCCCCGGCGGCCCTGGCCAAGCTGAGCGGTGATGACGCCACTTACACGTACCAGCAGCTCAAACAGTACCGCCACCGCCGAGTCACCGTCAGCAACTTCTCGGATGACCAGGGCGGCGGCAGCCTGCTCTATTTTGTCGGCACCATGGGCCGTTACACGCACGTTGATTTCCAAATGCGGGCTGTGACCCGCCGTGGCCAAACCCGCTATGTGCTGACCCGCATTGAAATCAGCCCTGGCGATGAGCAGTGATTCAAAATACGTCCGCAACTATGAAAAAGCCCCCGCAAACATTGGCAATGCCAGTCGTTTGCGGGGGCTTTGGCGTATCTTGCGGGCGCAACGCCGCGAATAACGCGAGGTCTGCTTGAACCGAAGTTATTTCACCGACGTATTCAGAATCATGTGCTCGTTCGTAAACGTCGCGAAGCCGATTTCGTCCATTTCACGGCCGTAACCGGAGTTCTTCACACCGCCGAAGGGCAGCTCCGGCGAGGTGATGAACGGCGCGTTGATCGTCGTCATCCCGGTTTCGATGCGGCGGGCAATGGCATCAGCGTGGGCCGGGTCTTGGGAGTACACGACGCTGCCCAAGCCATAGCGGGAATCGTTGGCTAAGGCGATGGCTTCGTCGTCGTTAGTCACTTTGAAGACCTCGGCCACGGGGCCAAAGATTTCTTGGCTGAACAACGGGTTTTGCTTGTCAATGTCGGTTAGAATCGTGGGCTGGATGAAGGCGCCCGGCAAGTCAATTGGCTGGTTGCCGTACGCGACGTGCGCCCCATGGGCAATGGCCTCATCGATTTGGCTTTGGACCTTCTCTTTCGCCCGTTCAGAATTCATCGGGGCCAAGGTCGTGGCTGGGTCCATCGGGTCGCCTGGCTGGTATGTCTTGAAGGCCGCTGCCAGCTGCGCAACGAATTCGTCATAGTGGCTGGCCGGGATAATGAACCGTTTGGACGAGGTGCAGACCTGGCCCACGTTGCGCAGCCGGGCGTTGGGGGCGGCTTGGTAGACGGCGTCCCAGTCGGCATCTTCCAGGGCGATGAAGACATCGGTCCCGCCCAGCTCCATCGACGATTTCTTAAGTTGCTTGCCTGCTTCTTGAGCGACTGATGCGCCGCCCCTTTCTGACCCCGTCAAGGCGACCCCGGAGACCCGGGGATCCGCGATGGCCTGGCTGACTTGATCGTAAGAAAGGAACAGATTCTTGAACGCGCCCTCCGGTGCACCGGCTTCGCGGACCATGTCTTCGAAGGCCGCCGCTGAGCCGGGCGTGTTCGACGCGTGCTTCAGGATCATTGGATTGCCCACCATGAAGTTCGGGGCGAAGACGCGCATCACTTGGTAGAAAGGAAAGTTCCACGGCTCGACGGCGACGAGCACGCCGGTCGCCTGGCGAATGTAGTACGCCTTGCCGTGGCTGCTCGTCAGGGGCTGCGGGGCCATGAAGGCTTCCCCGTGATCCGCAAAATAGTCGGCAATCGTCGCGCAGAGTTCTACTTCGGCTTCGGCCTCGCCAATCAATTTGCCCATGTCGCGGGTCATAATGGCGGCATAATCGTGTTTCTTCTCCCGCAGTAATTGGGCGACCTTGTGCAAAATCGGCCCGCGGGCGGCCGGTGCCTGCCGGCGCCAGTCAGTATAGACGCGGTGGCCCTGGGCCAGTGCGTCTTCTAGATCGGCGTCGGTCGCGGCCGGGTATGTTTTGACCAGTTTGTTCGTATACGGATCAACTGTTTGATATGCCATAAATGGAGCCCTCCAATATGTTTTTTGGTAGCGTCCAATCTACCAATACCAGCATAAATCTCAATCGGTCAATGTGCAAATCAAGATGTGAAAGCTAACAAAATCAGCTAAATACCCAAATATGCACGGACTATATCATTATTGGTATATCCCAATTTGAGACGTGTGGATGCATTAGCCAGGATCCTTAAGCCCATGGCCCGCTCACCACCACTTTGCCGATCATATGGCCGGATTCCACCAAAGCATGGGCTTGCCGCAGACTCGCTGCATTCAGCGGCGTGATCGTCTTCGTCAGCGTACACTGGATCGTTCCGGCAGCCAGCAACGCCGCCATGCGGTCCAAGATAGCCCCCTGGGAATCCAGATCATACCCGTACCAGGACTTGGAATACATCCATTCCCAGGCGAAGGTGGCCCGCTTCTTCGTTAATTTCTGCAAGTCGATGCCCCGCCGGTTCTCGGTGATGGCCGCGATCCAGCCGTCGGGTCGAATCATCTCGGCGATCTCGGGCCAGTGTTCGTCCAGGTGAGAAAGGTTCAGGATATAATCCACATAGCGGTAGCCGGCCTGATGCAGCTGGGCCGGCAGCGGCTGGCGGTGGTTCAGCACGTGGTCCGCGCCGTGCGCCCGGACCCATTGCTGGGATTCCGGCCGCGATGCCGTGGCCAGTACCTGCAGTCCTGCCCAGTGGGCCAATTGGGTGGCGACGGAACCGACCCCGCCGCTGCCGTTGATGATCAGGATGCTGTGGTTCGCGTTCTGGTCCGGCTGGTCCGTGGCGATATGCAATTTCTCAAAGAGGGCTTCCCAGGCGGTCAAACTCGTCAGGGGCATGGCCGCCGCTTCAGCGTCCGTCAGCTGCTTGGGGGCATGGCCGACGATGCGCTCGTCCACCAGCTGATATTCGGCGTCGCTGCCGGGGCGCTTGTAGTTGCCGGCGTAATAGACGCGGTCGCCCACGTGAAATCGGGTGACGGCACTGCCGACTTGGGTCACCGTGCCGACCGCATCCCAGCCGATGACTTTCGGCTGGGCCAATGTTCCGTGACCGGCCCGCCGGGTGCCGGTGTCCACGGGGTTCACCGACACCGCTTTGACGTTCACCAGCAGATCATGGCCGGTGGGGGTGGGCTTTGCTAACGTGATATCCACCAAACTGCGGGGATCACTGATGGGCAGATGCTGCGTGTAACCAATGGCTTTCATTTCAATTCCAGCTTTCTTACTTACTTAACCTTGCATACCCGATGGTAAGTGTCCTACTATCGAAATGTAAGTGAGTAAAATGTAAGCTATCTGATGTCAGAAAGAAGGCTTGTTGATGAAACGTCACGAAGTCTATGATTGTGCCGCGGGCTGCCCGGTTCAAAGTACCGTCCAGTTCATCGCCGGTAAATGGAAGAGTGTCATCTTGTACCATCTGCTGCAAGGCGATGCCACGCAGTTCAGTACACTCGACCGGGCGATTCCCTCTGTGTCCCCACGCATGCTGGCGTTGCAATTAGCGCAATTAGAAGCGGACGGGATCATCGTGAAGAAATGCGGTCCGGCGGTGGACAACCGTACTATGGTCTACGCGCTGACACCCTTTGGTCAAACCTTGGCGCCGGTGATTCAGGCCATGGCGGCCTGGGGAACGGCCTATAATGCGGCCCAGAAGGATAAGCAAGCCGCGGCCGAGCCATAGGCCAGGACGCCGGCCAACCCCGCTCTGGCGGAGCAGCCGCGTCCTGCGCCACTGGCAGACCACCCCTGGTTTTGCGCGGGTACGTTGTCGTGAGACAACTTGAACAAACAGCAAAATCCCTGTAAACTAGGTTCTAATAATTTGCTTTCTTGGTAGTCATCGGAGGGTTTCCTAATACGGGGGCTGGATAAGATGCGGACGGACAAGCCGTTCAATGTCTTATCCTTTTTTAATCTCAAAAAGGAAGACCGCCCGGCTGGATACCGGGACCGGGGAAATGGGAGGATTACGGAACATGAAGACTTTGCTACCGTACATACGGCGTTACCAAAAAGATGCCTGGCTGGCCACGCTGGCGGTTGTGGCCTTAGTGTTTGCCACACTTTGGCAGCCGCGCTTGCTGCAGACGGTGATGGATGCTATTTTGCGCAACGATAAGACGACCGTTTGGCAAGAAGGCATCATGCTGATTGCCTTGGCCTTGCTGGGCATCGCCGCGGGTATCGTGAATACCGTGTATTCTGCCCGTGTCGCCTTAGGGGTGGCGACGGATCTGCGGGCCGACCTGTATCGCAAGGTGCAGACCTTTGCCTACGCGGATGTGGAAAAGTTTTCTGCCTCTAACCTGGTCGTACGCATGACCAACGATATTAACCAGGTGCAGCAGATCGTCATGGCCGGTTTCCAGCAGGTCAGCCGGATTCCGCTGCTGTTTGCCGGGGCCTTCATTCTCGCCATGATGACGATGCCGGAACAATGGTGGGTCCTCCTGATGATGATGGCAATCATCGTCATCGTCAGCTTGTTTTCTTTCCAACGGATGGGGAAATACTTTGCCCAGACCCAGCAGGACATCGAAAACGTGAACACCATCGCCCGGGAAAATCTGATGGGGATTCGGGTAGTCAAATCGTTCGTGCAGGAACCGAATGAAATCAAGAAGTTCTCCCGGGCGTCGGACCGCTTAACGGATGTGACGGCCAAAATCGGCTATCTGTTCGCCATCTTGATGCCGGTGTTCTTCCTGACGGCCAACCTGGCCATCGTTCTCTCTGTCTACTTGGTGGGCCAAAGTATCACTGCCCATCCGGCGTATTTAGCGGCCATCGTCAGTTTCACGTCGTACCTGATGCAGATCCTCTTTGCCGTCATCAACGGCGGCTTTATGATGACCTTTGCCTCCCGGGCAATTATTTCTCTCGGCCGCATCGGTGCCGTGATGAACACGACGCCGAGCATGACCTATGTGCCGGCCAATGATGATATTCAGGTCAACGGCGACATTGCTTTCGAGCACGTTACCTTCACTTACCCGGGGGATGAGAAGCCCACGCTGCAAGATGTCAGCTTCAGTATCCATTCTGGCGACATGCTCGGCATCGTCGGGGCCACCGGATCGGGGAAGACGACGCTGGCCTTGCTGATTGCCCGGCTTTTTGACCCGGACAGCGGCGTGGTCAAGATTGGCGGTATCGATGTGCGCCAGCTGCCAGAAAAGACCCTCCGGGACACGATTGCCTATGTCCTCCAACGGTCGGCCCTTTTCTCCGGGACCATTGCCGGGAACTTAAAACAGGTTCAGCCGGACGCCACGCTGCCCCAGATGAAGTGGGCGGCGAACGTGGCCCAGGCCGCGGAATTCATTGACCGGCTGCCGCAGACCTACAACGCCCCGGTGGAGGAACGTTCTTCGAACTTTTCTGGCGGCCAGAAGCAGCGTCTGACGATTACCCGGGGGGTCATCGCCGACCCGAAGATCCTCATTCTGGATGATGCCACGTCGGCACTGGATGCGCGGTCCGAAAAACTGGTGCAGGAGGCGCTGGACCGGGAATTGAAAAAGACGACCACCATCGTGATCGCCGAAAAGATCGCCTCGATTTTGCGGGCGGACAAGATCCTGGTTCTGGACCACGGCCGCATCGTCGGCAGCGGCACCCACCACGAACTGGTCCGGAATAATGCCGTATACCAAGAGATTTATCAGACGCAGAAAGCACGCGAGGAGGGGTTAGCATGACCGATTTACAAAACGCGGGCCGCTATTACTGGCACTATCTCAAGAAATACTGGTTCGGCTTCCTCGTGACGATCGTGCTCATCAGTATTTCCACCGCGTGTATCGTCATCGCCCCGACCTATTTGGGCCGGGCGATCGAAGAATTGACCCAGTATCTCCAGTTGTGGACCAATCCCGCCACCCGGCCCCAGGACAGCTTCGGCGCCTTCCACACCACCCTGTGGATCTACCTGGCCCTCTATCTGGGCGACGCCAGCAGTATCTTTATTTCCAGCCTGGTCCTGGCCCGCATCACTGCGTATTCCACGGGGACGATGCGCGTCGGTCTGTTCCGCAAGATGCAGCGGATGCAGGTCCGCTATTTCGACGCCCACAGCGATGGCGACATCCTCGCCCGCTACACATCAGACCTGGATAATATTTTCAACGCACTCAACCAGGCCTTGATTGAGATCTTTCTCTCCGTCGCCCAATTCATCGGCCTGCTGATCGTGATGTTCGCCCAGAACGTGACGATGGCCCTGGTCACCATGGCGTCCACGCCGGTCGCCCTGGTCATCGCCGCCTACGTGATGAAGAAAGCCGGTACGGCCGTTAATCGCCAGCAGGATGACATTGGCCAGCTGAACGGTTATATCAACGAACAGATCACCGGGCAGAAAATGATCATCACCAACGGCCTCCAGCAGGATTCGGTCAAGGGCTTCACCCGTTACAACGACCGGGTGCGTTCGTCTGCACTGAGCGGGCAGATCTGGTCCGGCATCTTGAACCCGCTGATGCAGGGCATGTCGCTGCTGAATACGGCCATCGTCATCTTCTTCGGCTCCTGGCTGGCCTTGAACGGCAGCCTGTCCACCGGCGCCGCCCTGGCTCTGGTGGTCGTGTTCGTTAACTACGCCCAGCAGTATTATCAGCCGATCATGTCGCTGACCAGCCTGTACGGGATGATCCAGCTGGCCATCACCGGCGCCCGCCGGGTCGATGAAGTGCGCAACCAGCCGGACGAGGTGAATCCCGCCGATGGCCTGCCGCTTAACGGCATCCAGCATGACGTGCAGATTAAGGACGTGCACTTCAGTTACAACCCGGGCAAGGAGATCCTCCACGGCGTGTCGATCACCTTGCATAAGGGAGAAATGGTCGCCCTGGTCGGGCCCACCGGTTCTGGCAAGACCACAGTGATGAACTTGTTGAACCGGTTCTACGACGTGGACAGCGGCGCCATTACCATTGATGGCACCGATATTCGCCGGTTCGACCTGCACGCGCTGCGAGCTAACGTGGGCATCGTCCTGCAAGACCCCCAGCTGTTCACGGGAACCATTGCGGATAATATCCGGTACGGTGATCCCACCGCTGCGATGGATCGGGTCATTGATGCGGCCCAGCAAGCCAATATCCACGACTTCATCATGAGCCTGCCCCAACAGTACGAGACCACTGTATCGGACGAGCAGAACATTTTCTCGGCTGGTCAAAAACAACTGATGTCGATTGCGCGGACGATCCTGACCAACCCGGCGCTGCTGATTCTGGATGAGGCGACGTCAAACGTGGACACGGTCACCGAGGCCAATATCCAAGCCGCCATGGACAACGTCATGCAGGGCCGCACCAGCTTCGTCATTGCCCACCGGCTGAAAACGATTCTGAATGCGGACAAGATCGTCGTTCTGAAAGACGGCACGATCATTGAGCAGGGCAACCACCACGAATTGTTAGAAGAGAACGGCTTCTACGCCGAGCTGTACCATAACCAGATGGTGTTTGAGTAAATGTCGGCGGGCCTTCCAAAAAATGAGCGTTCGATCGGATCTTTTCTGTTGACTTCTGCCAGATTATTTGTAAAATGGGTGAAAATAAAAGACATCATTAAAAACGATGAGTAGAAGAGTACCGGATGGGCAGTGTCGTCAGCGAGTCTCGATTGGTGCAAGGAGACCTCTGCCTGCTTGGGAAAGTAGTCTATGAGTTGTCCTTGCGACTGCGGAAGCAAGGTCTGGGATTGCCCATTACAGCAAGCGCGTATCGCCCTCTGGAGGCCGTACGCAGTGAGGCCGTTAACGGTGACGTGAACGGTGAAATAAGGTGGTACAGTGCGGCAATCCGCGCCCTTAACAGGTTTGACTGTGGGGGCGTTTTTTTATGGCCCAAAACATCAATTTAAGCCGGCGCCACTAGCCGATCACCTGATCAGCCGACACCCATGTCATTATAAAATGGAGGAATTCTCAATGTCCGAACAACCGAAATTAACAAAACGGCAATACCTTACCCTGGGTTCATTGTTATTAGGCATGTTTTTTGGGGCGGGGAATCTGATATTCCCCATCCATCTGGGTCAGCTCGCTGGCGATGCGTGGCTGCCCGCCGCAGTCGGTTTTTTGCTATCGGCTATTCTGCTGCCCCTGCTCGCGATTATGGCCATCAGCCTCACCCGGGCCAGCAGTATGTACGACTTGGCCCGGCCGGTGGGCCACGGCTTCGCTTTGTTTTTCCTTTTGGCGACCCACGCGAGTCTTGGCCTCCTCATTGCGTCACCCCGGACGGCGACGGTGAGTTACACCATCGGGATTGCCCCATTCCTGGGCAAAGGGCAACAGCAAATCGGGTTACTGATCTTCTCGTTTCTCTTTTTCCTGACCACTTTTTGTCTGGCCTGGAACGAAAGTAAAATCACGACGTACATTGGCAAATTATTGAACCCGCTTTTTCTGATTTTGCTGGCCGCGATCTTCTTCTGGGCCTTTCTCATTAAGGGCGATATCCGGGCGGTGAGCACCACGGGGAACGCAAAATTGATCAGCAGTAATCTCATCAACGGCTTCCTCCAGGGATACAACACGATGGATGCCTTGGCGGGTCTCGGTTTTGGGGTGACAATCATCACCGCACTCAAATTAATGGGCTTGCATCATGCGGGTGGTCGGGCCAAAGCCGTCGCCAAAGTGGGCTCCTTGGCGATGGGATTGGAAGCTGTCATTTATGTGCTCTTGATCATGCTAGGGGCGATCAGTCTTCGCTTTTCTAAACTGACTGAGAACGGCGGTACCGCGTTCAATCAGATTATGACCCATTACACGGGCCTGGCCGGTACCGCATTACTGGAGGCGATGACTTTATTAGCCTGTTTAACCACCGCCATCGGTTTGGTCACGTCCTTTTCCCAGGACCTCGGTCACCGCTTCCCTCGGCTGGGGTACCACTTCTTCCTGCCAGTCACCGCCATTGGGGCGTTCTTCATTGCGAATTTTGGCTTGGATCAGATTATTGCGTACTCCACGCCCATTCTGATGCTGCTGTACCCGTTAGCGATTGCCTTGATCCTGCTGGGCCTGCTTCATCCGTGGATTGGCAAAAATACGCGGATCTATAAGGTGACGGTGGGGTTCACGGTGATTCCCGCCTTGCTGGATGCTGTGCATGCGCTGCCTGCTGGTCTGGCGCGTCTCCCGTTCTTTGCGGCGATTCAGCATTTCGCCACATCCTTTATCCCCTGGTACACGATTGGCATGGACTTTGTGCCGTTTATCGCCGTTGGGTTCCTGGGCGGTCTGATCGCCGCGAAATTGAGCGGGGTTAAGCTGGCGCCTGATTTGCCGGATTCTGATCAAGACTAGATTTTCTGATTGAAAGCGAGGAAACTCAGAGGTGGATGCTTTTCGACCGCGAAGGACCAGGCGGGCGCTATTGTCTGGTTAAACGAAACCACTAACGAACAGATTATTAAGGAGCGGAATCATGATGAAAATAAGCGAGATCCAAGAAAGGTCGCCGGCACTGATTGCCAAGCTCACCGCCGTCTGGGAGAAGTCGGTGAAGGCGACACATCTCTTCCTGTCCGCCACCGAGATTGCAGAAATAAAAAAGGATGTCCCCCAAGCACTGCGGACGATCCCCCATTTAGTTGTTGCCGAAAATGAGCACCAGCGCCCCGTCGCCTTTATGGGCGTAGCCGGCCAGATGCTGGAGATGCTGTTTATCGCTCCTGCGGACAGGGGGAGCGGATTGGGGCGACAGCTCATCCAATACGGAATCGACCGCTATGGTATCACCGTCTTGGCGGTCAATGAACAAAACCCCGCGGCCAAGGGCTTTTATGAGCATATGGGCTTCCGGGTGGAGAAAAGGACAGACCGCGATGAACAGGGGCGGCCGTATCCCTTGTTGTACATGAAATTGAAGTAGCCCGTCATTTGTTGGACAAGTGGGCAAGACATGCTGGCCAGACGAAGCGCCGCTGCGATGAGACGATACAACGCTCATGGCAGCGGCGCTTCTTTTCGTTGGCTGCACTCACGGTTTCGTCGGCGGCTTCTGGGCATTTCTCCGAGCGGCCAGCGCCTGGGACGTCTCACGAATTGCGTTAAGTGGTCGAAATAGGACGGTAAGTGGTGGATAGACCGATACGACAAAAAGCACCCGCACGTTTCGCTGCCGAGACGTCCGGGTGTTAAAGCAATTATTTGTTTGGAATGGGGTAAACCACGTGGAAGGCTTCCAACACGATTCGGACCGTCTTGGGGTCAAAGGCCCGTCCTTCAGCCGCATACGCCTTCTTGAAGAAATCCGCGTGGACCTGGCGCCAATAGGCCAGGCTGCGGTCGCCTTCCCCTTCGCGGTAGGCGTGGTCGGCGGACACTGCCAGAAATGGCTGCACCGTCACCGCGTCGGTATACGTAACACAGACCGGGTGATGCGTGCTGTCGAGGATCACATCATATTCGCCAGGGTGGGGCAGCGGTTCGTCGGGTTCATACAAATCCCGTGCACTGGCCGTGGCAGTTTTCTTGCCAGCGAGAACCAATGCGGCCAGCTTATCGGCATCATCGCCAAATTGGTAGGCATCTGTGAGCGGCGTGCTAGCGGGCAGACCTAGCGCCTTTAGGGCGCGGGCAAAGTAACGGGCTGCGGTCATCGCCTCAGTCATTGGCTTTCAACCAGTGATCCAGCACGCTGATGAATTCGTCGTGCTGGTCCAGCAAAGCCAGGTGGCGGCTGTTCTGGAACAAGTGCCACTTTGCACCGGGAATGTGGTCATACACAGTCTTCGCAATCAGCGGCGTGCACAAGTCGTCGGTCCCATTGGTGACTAGCACGGGAACATGAATCTTGTGCAGTTGATCGGTGACGTCGAAGTCGCTGATGGTGCCGTTCTCGGTGAACTCGTTGGGTCCTTCAGCGATGAGGCTGGCGCGCTTACCGTTGGTGGGCCGGCGCAGGGGTTCGGGCGAGTTCTCATCCGGGTCGTCCCAGCAGTAACGTTCCATGTAGCGGTCATTGGCGGCCAAGTACTTGACGTTGGTGAAGTCTCCGGTGCGCTCGGCTTCAGCGATAGCCTGGCGATCTTCATAACTGAGGTATTTGATCAGCCGGTGCTGCTCGGAGATCCACAGCTTAATGGAAGACGGCGACCCGTCGATCATCACGCTCTTGATCCCTTGGGGGTCGTAACTGGTCAGATAGAACATCTCTAGCATCCCGCCCCAGGACTGACCCAGCATGTGGACCTCGTCCAGGTGGAGGTATTGGCGCAGCGCAATGAGTTCTTCCGCCCAGGTTTCCTTCACGTAGACCGCCGGGTCCTCCGGCAGCGACGACTTCCCGCAGCCCACCTGGTCGTACATGATCAGCTGCCGGCCAGTCTCGGCATAATCGTCCATCAGCTCAAAGTAGTTGTGGGACGAGCCAGGCCCGCCATGGATCAGCAGCAGGGGCGCCTTCCTCGGCGTCTTTTCGCCAACGATGCGATAGTACGTTTTGTATTCACGGAACGGCATGTAACCTTCTTGGATTTTTACCACTCTGGTCAGTCCTTTTTCAGAAATTTTGTGCTTGAGGCGATTGTACAACAATGGGACAGGGGTGTCGCGCACCGGTGCAGGGGCGATCCAGAAAAAAGCGGTATCGCCAGGTTGCTGTACGAACTTGCTTTGCGTTTAGCCTGCTGAATTTAGTGCCGGAACGATACGTTGAGCAGTCTTCGAGACAAGCCGACAAAATCATTAGGATACTGATAGTGATTGGCGTTTCATCTGGGCAGCCTATATATTAGTCCTTGTTGGCGCGATTGATTTCCAGGAGCAGTCAAGCGGAGAGCAGATGCGGCAATCCGTTGTTCAGTATCCAAGAGAAAGAGGGGGTGACGTCATGCTTTATAAGGGATTTCGATTTATTGGTACGGCTATCCTTGCGCTTGTATTGCCGCTGTTTATTGCCATGCCGCTTTTGGCCGATATGGCGTGGGAAGGAACGAAGCTGAGCTCGTGTCCCGTTTCCATCCACTGGGCCGCTTACCTGATTGGGTTCATCCTGGTCTTTCTCATCCTCAAATGGTGGTATAGCCGCTTTGGCAGAAGGAACAATTGGAACATATCCGTCCGCTGGATTCTACTATCAATCCTGTTTGGCGTCATTGCTTACGCTGTTTCAACAGGATTGCTCCTTATATCGTCAAAGTACCCCACTCTTTTCCATCAAGGGGATACTGTCACTGGGTCAAGTAACATTCCACTCTTACACGGTCGATTCAAATGGTTAACATTGATTGCTGCTTCCATAGGGTCACCAATTCTTGAAGAGATTGCATTCCGTGGGATTGTCCTGACGCAATTTGGAGAGCTGCTTAACAACCGTATTCTTGCCGCTGTCATGGCTTCGCTTCTTTTTGCAATTGCCCATATGACGGGTGTGGCTGCCTCCGCCGGAATCTTTTTCATGGGGATGGTCAACGCGGCACTTGACGAACGGTGCGAGTCGTTGACACCGGGAATCATGGTCCACATAACCTATAACACGATTATTTCAGCATCTGCCGTGATGACCGTGAGCGGGTTGTTGAAATAACGAAAGGAGACGCAATATTCATGGTACAGACCAGCAATCAGTTTAAACAGCTGGATAACTCAGATCTCGCAATGATCATGGGTTTTTTGGTCAAAGGCATCGCCGGCGGCGCGGTGTACCCTGCCCGGTAACCGTTACTGGATTGAAACCGGTGATTGCTCTACGCGCAAGACCGCATCGAAGAACGCCGCGGTCTGGTCTAGTCCAGCACGTCGTCTTCATAGGCTTGGGCGTACCGATTTCCCGGTAACAGCGTCAAACGGCTCGCGGGCTGAACTTTCGCCACTCGCTGGAAGAAGGCTACCGCATCTTTGACGGGCACTAATTCATCCAGCGAGTTCATCATGATAATCGGTTCGGGAGTCGGTGTTTGCTGAGTCAGCGGATTGATCGTTGAGAGCGTCAACTGGCTCGTTCGCGGTTTCAGAACCGCAAGTGGTAAGCAACAATGGATTGAAGCTGTATTTGGCTTATTAGCTGACTTGTGAGAGTCATCAGTCAACTCAAACCAGTTGCTTCAATCCATTTTGCTTTGGAGGATGCAGCATGGATACTCAGAAAACGCGCGTTAGAACAATCGGCACCATGTTGCTCTACGCCATATTGATGGCTGGGCACATTGGTATCAACCGATTCGAGGCAGCGCAAGCAATGTCTCAATCCCAAAGCCTGCTGGTCTGGTTGCTGATTGACTTGGCAGAGATTATGGTGATTCTTCTGATGATGAAGTACGTGTTCAAAATTCGCCTGTTAATTGGTAAAGGACATGCGCTGCAACTGACCACGGTGGTTTGGCTGATGCCGATGATCCTTTCCAACGTTGTTTCTGTGCTTCCGCAGCACTTCGTATTTCCCAGCAAGTACCAATTGTTTTTGGTAATTGTGGAAATGACCGCTGCGGTCGTCTTCGAGGAATTGCTTGGGCGAGGTTTAATCATTCCCATCGTCTTGCAGTACACACGCCGGTCAACTGTAGTAGTGACTTTGTCAGCCGTTACTTTCGCCGGAACGCATCTGATCAATGCCCTGTTCCAACCATTACAGCAGGTATTGGGACAAATCCTGTTCACTTTGCTTCTGGGGATTATCCTAGCCCAAGTATATTTGCTAACCGCTGATATTCTTTCGCCAATTGTCCTCCACCTTGTTTGGAACGCATCAATTGTCATACCCGGTTTGTTTGGTACAGGTTATGCCTTCTCCACTGGGATCAACTCGCTGATGCTGATTGTAGGCTTTGCCTGCTTGTTTGCGCTGATTCATCAACACGACCGTCAAATTACGGCTTCCCGTATTCGCAGCTTCACCAATGGAGCGTTTTATGGCCGGCAGGAGTGGGGGGAAAGGAGTTATCGAAGAAAACGGTGGTAACGCTGAAGAAAGTTAGCCACTTTCCATCATTGTCTTGATTCTGGTGCCATACGGTGCTGCAGTCATCTTGGTTCGGGAAATACGTACCAGCAAAAGTCGAAGTTAAGCCCGTTGTGTCCTTGTGGCTGTCGGCGGCATTGCTTTGCTTCTGTGGCGGACGTGGCGAGAGTGGTTTTGTTGCTGGCTGTAATGACAGCAGTGGTACGCTGCTTCTTGCGAACTGAAACACCGTCTGATTACCCAGTTCACGCGCTAACGTGTCCGAGCTTGCGAAAGATTGTAAATTATTAGGATACTGATAGATATTCGCGTCATGATTACGCCCATTGTACACTGGTTTTGTTGGTGAGGTACAGTGCTTCCAGGATGGATGCCTTGACACCGTCTAAGATGCGCAAATCCCAGTAACTGAAAGGATTGTTCATTTTAGAGCGTATCTAGTAAATATTTACCTGGTAATTGACACTGTATCCGGTTGGTAATGTCATTCAGAAAAGGAGTAATATCATGGAAAACAATAGTATTCAATTGCCCGCTTCCTTCACTCGTGATCTTTCAGAAGCGGAATTGGCAAATGTCAGTGGTGCTTGGAGCTTGTTCGGTGTTGTTGCTGGTACTGCCGCAACAGTGGGTGGAGTGGCTGGCCTGCTTGCTCCCGAGCCCACAGGCCTAACCAAGGTTGCTGGTTGGTCGGCTATTACTGGTGGCGTCGCAACAATTGGCCAA
>NZ_KI271584.1:244690-245050 GCF_000469325.1 Schleiferilactobacillus shenzhenensis LY-73
GCCCAGCGAACGGGGCAGTAATGAGAATGCCAACGGCCTGCTGCGTGAGTTCATCCAGAAGGGTGTCTCACTGCATCACTTCAGTAAAGAGTTCGTCCACCACATGCAGGTTGTGCTGAACGAGCGGTTACGTAAGATCCTTGGCTACCGCAGCCCTGCGGAAGCATTCCGGGAATGTGTGGAGAAACTCCGGGCGACCGCCTCGGCGGTCTGAAATGCCAAAAATTTTCCGGGGCCCTCTCCCCCCAGGGCCCCGGAAAGAGCAGAGGCTGCGGCCCTGGCCCAAGACCAGGGCCAGGACCACCTGGTAGACCGTTCCTCTTCCTTAGGCTTCAGTGTTGCACTTCGGTTGACAATTCG
>NZ_KI271584.1:245060-247130 GCF_000469325.1 Schleiferilactobacillus shenzhenensis LY-73
GCTGAAAAATTTGCCACTGATGTACTGTTTCAATTCCTCTGGAGGGATGATTATTGATAGTCAAAGGGTTCCATTATTCATGGAAAATTGGATGCATTGTGTTGCTTTCCTTGGTCATGCCAGTTCTGATTGGTTTACCAATACTTGCAGACATGTATTGGCCGGGAGAAACAAAGGACACAGTTTCTGCGTTCCCTCATTGGCTATTCTATGTGTTTATGTTCGCGATTGTAGGTACTTTGGAAATTATAAAGTATCGAAGAACTGCAACTGGAATCAAGCATTGGCATATTTCTATAAGAGCTGTGATGTGGTCGCTACTTTTGGGCATGCTTCTATTTGCCGTTTCAATGATCATCCTTTTTCTCTCCAAGAAATATAGTGTGTTTTATTCACCAGAGGATACATCTGCAAGGTCTAGCAACGTACCACTTTTACGAGGGAATTTACGATTGCTCACGTATGTGGCGGCATCGGTTGGTTCGCCTATTCTTGAAGAGTTGGGATTCCGGGGGATCATAGTCGCTGAGTTTGAGAGGATGACACGGAGCACAGCTTTTGCAATTTTCGCATCGGCGGTATTTTTCACGATTGGTCACCTAACCGGGTTAATTGACTCAATCGGGCTTTTCATGATGGCCATCTCGAATTCCGTGTTAGATGAGAAGTATCATTCACTCGTGCCAGGAATCATCGTACATGTGACATATAACACGATTGTGTCCTGCGGTACGTTGCTTTTTATATGAGAGGAGAAAGAATAATGGACAAGTTTAAGGACCTCAGTGAATCAGAGCAGGCTTCAATTTCAGGTGGCAGTAAGCATGATTATGATGTCTGGTACGAGGTTGGGCAAACCGTACGTAATTCCATTGGATATGCATGGAATACGTTATTTAATCCACCCAAAGTGTACTAATGGAATGTTAGGAGAAAGAGTCATTAACAGACGAGTTACAAGGGAGGAACAAGCTTTGAAAAAAACCGTTGATTCATTTCCGGCAATTAATGCGCAAACGCTATCAACTGTGTCTGGCGGCAACTTTTCGTTTCCAATACCGAGCTGGCATGAAACGCTGGATTCAGTCAAAGGATTTCTTGATGGTCTCACGGGCCATAAACGGCATTACGACTAAAACACGGGACATTTCCCGAGATAGCGATAGCTAGAATCGATGAGGACGAGCGGGAACTTTGTTCTCATTAGTTGTCGTCATGCACTTTTTACCAACATGATTCCCAAAAAAGAAGCAGATTGTTTCGACGCCCACATGTTGGTGGGTCGTAATAATTTGCTTCTTTTGTACGCACGACAATTTCGTGGCTTGGGGTATTAAAAAAAGGTAAGCACCGAATGACTGAGCGGCGACGGTTGGAAACTGATGGAGCTGCTTTTTGATTCCGCCCCGCATACCACACATCAATTTCATGGTGCAACTGAGTATACTTGGAAAGGTTTGATGATTTATGCGGTCTCCAGCTCAATCCCGAGCAATTCAAGTAAATGAAGATCGCGTTCGCCTTCTTTGGGGGAGTTAGAACTAACCCACCTTCAATCCTCTTGATATTTGATAAGACTTGAGTGTCAGCGTGGGACTTATCGGTTAAGTAAACAGACGCCTGACGCAGAACGTAGACGACGCGAGCGAACTCGCTACCTTCTGTCTGTGTCGTCTCCTTCTGAACCTGATTTAAGAGTTGTGCGGCAACTGGATAATTATGGTTCATCATGAGGGAAACACAAATGCTGGTGCATCATTTCGAGAAAGGCAAGAAAAGCATAGGTTGAAGACTGTTCCAGTAACCACATCATCGCACTCTGTCAATTGATGCTTGTCGAAGGAACGCAACATGTCAGTGGACAACGACTTTGCAATAGTATTCAATTGCCCGCTTCCACACTCATGATCTTTCAGAAGCGGAACTGGCGCTTGGAGCTTGTTCGGCGTTGTTGCTGGTACTGCCGCAGCAGTGGGCGGGGTGGCTGGCCTGCTTGCTCCCGAGCCCACAGGTCTAACCAAGGTTGCTGGTTGGTCGGCTATTACTGGTGGCGTCGCAACAATTGGCCAA
>NZ_KI271584.1:247255-247722 GCF_000469325.1 Schleiferilactobacillus shenzhenensis LY-73
AAATCGGCTCGGCAATCACGGCATCCTCCTTACTTTGGTACAGGCCGTTTTGGCAATCGGTGCTGTCGTAATCGCAGCCCAAATGGTTTGGCCGCTTATTCATCAGAAGGCGAACTCAACTCGGTAGCTTTTCTGCCGGCTGTCTTGACGTGATGGTTTGACCATTTATATCCTACCAGGACAAGATTGTTGTCGGGTTTTGCTTTTATTCCCAGCAGAAGAGAGCGCCGGATCATTATTTACGCTGGTGAACGCAATTTCAGCTGAAAAATTTGCCGGATTTAAAATTGAAGTGCAACGGCCGTTGAGTTAGACCAATCCACCTGGACCGGTTTAACAAAATAGGCCATGAAGACCTATCCTTGAGGCGTCTAAACAACAAGAAAGGTGATATCTTCATGACCCACAGTCAGTCTAACAGTCCTAAGCATTACACTCAACTCAGCGCGGAAGAACGCGGGATGATC
>NZ_KI271584.1:247732-259346 GCF_000469325.1 Schleiferilactobacillus shenzhenensis LY-73
GAATCGGCTCGGCAATCACGGCATCCTCCTTACTTTGGTACAGGCCGTTTTGTCAATCAGTGCTGTCGCGATCGCAGCCAAGATGGTTTGGCCGCTTATTCACCAGAAGCCGAGCTCAACGCGGTAGCTTGGCTGTCGACTGTCTCAATGCGATGGTTTGATCGTTTGTATTCTACCGGGAGAATGGTGTTGTCAGGTTTCGCTTTCATCCTTCATCTGGAAGAAAGTAAGACGTTAACGAAGATGGCTTAAGCCTGAGCGTTAGTGGGGGTCATAAGCTTTCTTTGTTGTGTCTGTGACAATCACAACCGGCCATCGCCAGGCAGTTTTTCCGAGTCTGCGCCTTGACCTTTGAATTGGCAACGGTGCCAAAAACCCCATCATGACAGATTACGGTATCCTGTTTTCAGCTTGATTCCCAGCAAGCCAAGCAGGTGAAGATCACGCGTACTTTCTTCCGGCATAAAGAGCGACAAGCCATCTTCAACAATTTTGACGCGCGCCAAGGCATCGTTTGCTGCAGGTAACTTAGAAAGGTAAATGCATGCCTGTCGTAAAATGTAAATGACTCGTGAAAACTCGTCGTTGCTTGTCTTAGGACCTGTGTTCTGAACCAGATCTAAAAGCTGGGTGGCAACCGCTAGATTGTGATCCATGATAAGCGACGCACAAAAGTTAAAGACAATAGAATTAAACGTTGCGCGATAAAGGTAAAGGGGATGTGCAAGGTACGCTGCAAGCATGTCTTTAAAAATAGGTAGAGCAATTTTTAATGGCAGAAATTGGCCGGTGAGTGAGAAGATGGCGTACTCAAACTCAAACCAGTTTCCATCGAGGCCCATAAATTCCTTAATTTGAAATGCATCGTCAAGTGAAAAGGTGTAGTGCGGATCAGTAACTGACGCTGCCATTCCCTTAATTGCCAGTTTTAACATTTCAACCGGACCAGGAGACTTGTGGGAGCGAGGATACTTTTTCTCAACCTCATTCTGTAGCCGCGCATAGATGGCCAAATCGTCTGTTTGATTGGCCGCTCTTATTTCGCGCATAAAATGTGACAAGAAGTCGGTTCGGTCATCCACCCGTGCAAAATATTCTCCGGGAGTCATGTAGAACCGGTTGAGTATCATGTAGAACCGACTGAGACTAATGTCCGACCGTCCGTTCTCAAAGTTGGTCACAGTAGGTTGAGACACGCCCAAACCGTTGGAAATGTCGCTGGCAGACATGTTCATTCGTGACCGCGCTTGATACTCGATTTTCCCCAAATCATTACGCCATGAATCACCCATCGCATTATTCCCCCTCAAAATTATAAGAATGCTTATGGAAACTGTTCACCAGTTTCATTCTACCATATGATGTGTTTGAGGTGATTATCTTGAATAGAAATAAATCATGGAAGTTGCGTCAAAAGAAGCGTGCGATGAAGGTTGCCATTGTACTTGCTGCAAGCATTTTCGGAATTTGGGCAGTCGCCGTACCGGATGAAGCAGTCCCAGCTTCGGCCGCCTATGTTCAAGTCGTCAGTCGGTGATTGTTTAAGTGAGTGTTGAATAGTAGGGGTGGCAAATGGCAACACTACAGAAATTCTATGTTCCCCAGGTGGACGAACGCGATTGCGGTGTTGCCGCACTTGACATGGTTTGCCGCTTTTACGGGTCTGATTACATCTTAGCTCACTTGCGAGATGTTGCCCAGACAGATAATGATGGTACGACTGCCCTGGGTATCGTCAAAGCAGCCAACCGGCTCGGCTTTTCTACTCGGGCAATCAAGGCAGATATGTCGCTCTTTGAAGCAGCAGACCTGCCTTTTCCGTTCATTGTGCACGTCCTGAAGGAAGGCAAGTTCCTACATTACTATACTGTCTTTCGGGCAACTAAAGACAGCATTGTACTGGGTGATCCAGATCCGCTTGTCGGTATAACCAAGATGAGCAAGGAACGTTTTGCCCAGGAGTGGGATGGCATCGCCATCTTTGCTGTACCGGCACCGGCATATAAACCGGTTAAGGAAGATAAAGGCAGTCTGTGGGGTTTTGCGCCGCTACTGTTGAAACAGAAAAAACTGGTTGGTCAGATTGTTCTAGCGGCCATTCTTCTAACCGTTATCAGTATTGGCGGGTCATACTTTATCCAAGTCATGGTCGACAGCTATATTCCCGCGGCCATGGTAACGACCTTGAGCGTTGTGGCAGGCGGTTTGCTCATTGCCTATGTTTTCCGGTCAGTGTTCGGCTTTACCCAGGGCTTTCTGCTCACTGTTCTTGGGCAACGGTTGACGATTGACGTCACAATGGCTTACGTACGCCACGTCTTTTCTTTACCCATGAACTTCTTTGCTACCCGGCGTACTGGGGAGATTGTTTCCCGGTTCACTGACGCCAGTAAAATCATTGATGCCTTGGCAAGTTTGATCGTGACTGTCTTTCTCGACGTGGCCATGGTGCTGTCTGTCGGAATCTTTTTGGGAGTACAGAACACCCGGCTGTTCCTCATTTCCTTAGTCGCGGTTCCTATCTACGTCATTATTGTGCTGGCCTTTCAAAAACGGTTTAAGACACTTAACCAAGCGACAATGGAGAAAAACGCCATCCTCAGCTCGACTGTGATTGAGGCTTTAGATGGCATCGATACGCTCAAGGCACTCACTGCTGAGGAGAAGAGCTATACGAAAGTCGATACTGAGTTTGCGGAATTTTTGGATAAATCGTTTGCCTACGCTAAGAGTGACCAGCTCCAGCAAGCATTGAAAACAGCTTTGAAGCTGGTCCTGAATGTTGTCGTGTTGTGGGTAGGCGCCGTTTTGGTAATACACAACCAGCTGACGCTTGGGCAGCTGTTCACATATAACGCTTTGTTAGCCTACTTTACCGATCCTCTTGAGAACATCATCAACTTACAGCCCAAGCTGCAGATGGCCCGGGTAGCCAACAATCGGTTGAACGAAGTGCTGCTTGTTGATTCGGAGTTCGTCAAAAAGCGGCCTATTCAAGACGATGCTGCACTGGCAGGGCCCATTAAAGTCACTGACGTTTCGTTCCGATACGGATTCGCACCCGCTGTGTTGAATCACGTCTCGTTGACGATTGCGCCCAAGTCCAAGCTGACGATTGTCGGCATGTCCGGGTCCGGTAAGACCACATTGGCGCACTTGCTCACGGGTTATGCCGATTTGGATTCAGACCAGGGGACCATCACCATTAACGAGCACAATATCAACGAAGTTCAGTTGACCACGTTACGGCAACACGTGGTTTATGTGCCGCAAGAGGCTAAGCTGTTTGCTGGAACAGTAATGGAGAACTTGTTGATGGGAGCACATCATTCTGTTCAGCCAGAAGAAGTTGATGCAGCGTGTCGCCTGGCCCAAATCAAGGATGATATTGACCGGTTACCGCTACAGTACGCCACAGATCTTTCGGAAGATGGCAGTACATTGTCTGGCGGTCAGCGCCAGCGATTGGCTATTGCCCGGGCCCTATTAACGGACGCCCCGGTGCTGATTTTTGATGAGTCTACCAGTAATTTGGACACGATTACGGAGCGCAAGATTGTGGACGCTTTGCTGGCGCTCCCAGATAAGACGCTCATTTTTATTGCCCATCGGTTGACGATTGCCAAACGGACTGACAATATCGTCGTGCTTGATCATGGACAACTGGTGGAACAAGGGCACCACGATGAACTGATGGCTAAGCATGGGTACTACGCCCGGCTGGTCAACGAGTAGGAAGGGATAGACCCGTGCAGAATTTAAAGAAGAGCGGCTTAGCTACAACGGAATTTTATCAGCGGCGTTATACGAACTTTGCGACGTTAGCAATTTTACCGGCGGTTTTGGTACTACTGCTCGCGCTCCTCTTTGTTATCTTTGCCAAAAAGGAAGTCACGGTGCGTTCTACTGGGGAACTAGCGCCGTTACACTATCCGGTCAGTGTGCAGACGACTGTGGCCAGCCGGCTGGTAGAGAATCACCTGCAAGAGGGCCATTATGTTCGTAAGGGCACGACGCTTCTGGTCTTTCACGATGTGAGCAACCCAGCACAGTTGAAGGTGCTCACCCATCAAGTGAATCAAGCCAAGCAGCAGCTGGCGGCCTTGGCTACTTTCAAAGCGGGTGTATCGGAAAACCGCAATACGTTTTCCAAGCCGGACAAGTCTGGCTTGAACGAGCAGTTACGGGACTACTTGAATCAGCGCGAGATTTATCGATTGGCGTCTGAGCAGGTGGATCAAGAGCAGGCGGCGATCAACAGTAAGACGAGCAAAGAGGGAGCCCTGCTTGCTGCCAGTATTCAGGATGCCCAGGCGAATGTGGCAGCAGCGTCCGCGGTGGCATCCGCAATCAGCAGTGGCCGGACATATGATGCCCAAGCCCGCTATGGTTATCTATACAGCAGTTATGCCGCTGAGAGTAGGGGACTGACGGGTGCCGCCCTGACCAAAGTGAAGGACAGCTACTTGGGGCAGATTAATCAGCAACGGAATACAGCCAAGACTACGTTAGACTCCTTACAGCTGCAGCAGGCAGACAATCAGAAGGCAGACACCAGCCAGATCCAGACCGCTGAAGCCAATGAGAAAATCGGTTCACTGCAGGCTGGGCAGCTTAAGAGCATTGCCGCGCAGACGAATCAGACAACCCAAACATTGAACGCGGCAAACGCCAAAGCGGCCGTCTTGAAAGACCAGACGAAGGACTTCCGAGTGAGGGCCCCAATCTCCGGAACGATTCATACGAATGCGGCGTTAGCAGGTGATAAACTCGTGCCCACTGGTGAAGTGCTGGCCCAAATCTATCCGCAGATTCAGAAGCAAGCAACGGTCAAAGTGACAGTGCCCGTCTCACCGACGGATGTGATGGGCGTCGAGCGTGGGCAGCAGGTCCGGCTGAGAATTGCCCGCAACGTGCCGAGCCCGCTCATTCTTACGGGGCGAGTGGTTCGGATTGATGTTGCGCCGACTGTGACCAAGACGGGGAATTACTTTGGTGTGACGGCTAGGGTGCCTTTAAAAGAGCTTCGCCAGGTTCAAATTTCGTCACTGCACTACGGCATGATGGGACAGGTGTCGATTATCACGGGTCAGAAGACGTATTGGCGGAGCTTTATTGATCGATTGAATACCAGTAACTAGTATCTCGATAGCATTAATAAAAGCGGTTAACAACAAAGTGGCACATCGTGTTGAAATTTTGTACCTGATAGGTAAAACAGAAAACAGAAAAAATCATTTCCGCGTCAAGACTGGTGGCCATTATGGAGACCACGAACCAGCGTTGATTGCTGGAAAAGGGGATCACAGTCAAAACTTTTTTGGGAAAAAGTGAACAAGTGCACGCCTCAATCAATTCCTCAACATGGAATTAATAAGCATTCTTATCAGTTTTTGAGTTAGGAACGGGAGAAGCTTATTGTCGATAGTGAAAGGAGGGGTGGAGCAGTATAAGCGAGCAACGACACGGGTATCCTGTAATAGGATGGTCCCCATCAAGACGGATAAGATAAACTGACTTTTGTCCTTAGGGGGGCCCACTCACTTGTTTGCTCATGGTTTTGAACAAGAGAAAGGGGAAACTGGTGATGGATCAATTCATTAACGATTATCAACCGTTAAGTCAAGAAAAGCTTAGCAACGTACGCGGTGGCGGCGCTGTGGACTCAATTGCGGGCATGGTTTCTACCTATGTGAGTCCAATGGTTGACCATGCCTCACCACTGGGTTTATTCAATAAGTGGATGGAGTACATTGGCTATCCTGCAATGCGTGGAATGGTTGTACCGGGTCAAACGATTTCCGCTTAGTGTTTCCTAAGGGTGGAATAGGAGGATTTGCTATCCCACCTTTTGTATGTTGACCGTTCTATCGAATGCAGCCAGCCATGGGAGATGAAAACGCATTGTATCCAACGAAAAATAAGACACTCTTTTTCCAATACTTAACTCCTTTTCTGATTATCCTTGGTGTGGTCATTGCCTTTAATCTGTTATCCGCCTTGATTGAGTTGTACAAGGACAACAAGCGAGGTATGTCTCCCGGTGAAAAACGATCCAGATTTTCTCATAATCTATTTCTCGGGATTGTCGACTTTATTCTGAACTTTTTTCCGTAAGTACACCCGTACTGGTAGCTGTCATTGCGAGCGGCCGAGCCGTCTCTATTACCAAATGGCCAATAGCTGAACCAAACTTTACCGATGAAAATGGCAGGAAATAAAGCAGCTTACTTCGGGTTTCAATCCTGCCTAGCTAAACTTATGAGTTTTGAATAGGCCTTCTGGATTGACTTGCGGGGCGCTGGGGATTGCGTTCAGTGCCCCCAGTAGCCCGGCGGTTACAGAGCGGTCACGGTGCACAACTCAATCATTTTGTGACATAGATTTTAGAGTCTGTCATTCCTGCGAGAAAAGTCGTAAAATGGTTTCAAGGTCGGCAAAAGCTTGACTGAGCAAGCACAAGCGTCGACTAATCGTGAAGGGGTGTTCGACTATGAAAACTGGTATTTTCATCACTGAAATGGACCGCCTTGATTTCCAAGGCAGTGCATTGATTCATGCGGAAGCTAACGGGGACTATTACAAGAAAGCCCTCCTGGATTTACAGGCCAAGCAGCCTGATTATTCGTGGCAGGCGGCCAAGCTGAGCGAGTTGTTTGATACCGCCACGCCCCCGGATCTGATTGTTGTTTCACGGAATGCGGCGGCTTATGTCGACTCAATCAAGCAGCGTTTTCCTAGTGTGCCGGTTGAAGTTTATGATACGTGGGCAGAAGGAAAGAAATAACCGTGCGTGCCATGATATTCGGGATACCCAGTTACATTGAGCAGGAAACTGGCGGCGCATTCACAGGCAAGCGTATGATGACCGCATGAATCGCAGGCCACCCTACGAAACACGGGATACCGGCGGTTACCGGCTACTATACAAAGAAGGACTTGACCGTGAAAAAAAGACTTGCTGCGATTCGCCAGCATCCCTGGAACACCCTAGGTGCTTTCGCTGGCGCCATTATTTGGGCGCTCATTGTCATCCATTTCCCCGTCATTGGCTGGGCTGCTTTTGCCCTGGTGGTGATCGTGGGAGTGGTTTTCACTATCCGCGATCACCCATGAGTATTCGTCCAAAGCAAAAACGCCTCGCACATCACGTAATCAGCGTGACGTACGGGGCGTTTTTTTACGGCTTTCTCACAAAAGATTACTTAACGAGCTTGGCCACGGCCGCATTCACGGCATCCTGCTCGGCTTCGACGAGCTTGACGCGGCTCTCGATGACCTTGGTGTCCATGGCGATCTCGCGGGTGAGGGCGGGGTTGTCGCGCTTGGGATCAAAGAAGGTCTTGAACTCGGCGAGGCGTTCCGGGGTGCGGAAGACGCCAGCAACGACGGTGATGTAGGTGGGGAACTCCATGTCCCCGCCGACCGTCTTGGCCAGCCAGGCCCAGTCGTTGCGCAGCCAGTCCCAGGCGGCTTGTTCGCCGCGGTGGTTGTGGAGCAGGTTGGCGAACCAGCCACGCAGGTCCTGGGGCTTAACGGTGTCGGCGTCCTCGAACTGGGCGATGATCTTGGCAACCTCAGCCGGGTCGGTGGTGGCCGTGACAGCGGCGCGGATGTTGCTCTTGAAGCTGCCGTCGGTGGTCTGGCGATAGGCTTGCAGAAGCTGGTCGATCAGTGCTGGTGTGCCGAAGTTGCGGACTTCGTTGGTCAGGATCAGGCCGCGGACATCAGCAGGCAGACTGGCGAGTTTGTCCTGGTTCTGGTTGAAAATCTCGTGGGCAGCCGCGATGGCCTGGGGGTTCTTAGCGTAAAGGGCAGCGCTCAAGACATAGGGCCGGACCATCTGATCGTCGTTGGTGTCGCTGGCCTGAGGCAGCCAGCCGAGGCGGGTCACTTGGCCAGCACTCAGCTGGTCGTATAGGGCGCGCAGGTTGTTTTCTTCCGGTGAATCGGGAGTGACGAACTTACGCAGGCTGCCGGCGGCCCGGTACAGCGCCGTGGTGACGATGGCGGAATGGCTGTCAGCGAAGCGGGGCAGGAGCGGCGCCAAGTTGGCGTAGGACGTCTTACCGCCCTCAGCTAGCAGGCCCAGGTCTTGCAGGATCTGCAACTGGGCGATGTTGTCCAAGTCGGCGGCGTGGTCCAGAATGTCCTTCAGCAAGGTGCTGTCGTACTGCACAATGAAGTGGGAATTGTTGCCGACGTTGACCCGGAACGGCTCGCCAGCGGCGGCCCGCAACTGCTGGTAATCGCCCAGCGTCGCGGTCTTCTCGGAGAAGATGGCCGGGGCCGCATCGTAATTACTGTTCAGCGGAATCTGCCATTGCCGGCCGATGTCCTTGCCTTCCCCAATGAAGAATTGCTGTTGAGAAAGGGTCAGCTGACCGTCCTTGACGGCGGCTGTAACCACCGGGTAGCCGGGCTGATCCAGCCAGGAGTGCATGATCCCGCCGATGTCCATGCCGGAAGCTTTGCCCAGGGCGGCCCAGAGGTCAGCGCCCGTGGCATTACCGTAAGAGTGGGCACCCAAGTAGTCCTTCAGGCCGGCCCGCAGCGCGTCGTCACCGATCAAGGCGCGCACCATGACCAGCATTCGGGCGCCCTTTGCGTAGACGATGGCGCCGTCGAACAGGGAGTCGATCTCGGCCGGGTTTTCGACCGGGACATGGACCGACTGGACACCGTCCGTTGCATCTCGCTGCAAGGCCGCGGGTACTTCGGAAGTTTGGAAGGTCTCCCAGATGTGCCAATCCGGCTGGAGGGCATCCACAGCGACGTATTCCATCATGTTGGCGAAGGATTCGTTGAGCCACAGATCGTCCCACCACTTCATCGTTACCAGGTCGCCGAACCATTGGTGGGCGAGCTCGTGGGCAATGACGGTGGCGACCAGCTGCTTCATTTCTAACGTCGTATTATCGGGATCCAGGGTCAAATAGGCTTCCCGGTAAGTGACCAGGCCCCAGTTCTCCATGGCGCCGGCGGAGAAGTCGGGCAGGCCCAGCTGCCAAGAGTGGGGCAGCGGGTAGGGGGTGTGGTAGAAGTCTTCGTAGAATTCGATGGACCGCTTGGCAATATCCAGCGGGAAGTCGAGCTCGTTGGGGTTGTGCGCCTTGGTGGCGAACACGCCGATCTTGACACCGCTCTTGGTGGTGGTCATTTTGCTCTGCAGCTCGCCGAACGCGAAGGCCACCAGGTAGCTGGCCATACGGACGGTTTGCTGGAAGTAGTGGACGCCGTTCTCCACGCGCTCCTCGGGCATGTTGCTGATGATGGTCTCGCCGGGCTTTTCGTCATACTTAATCGCCAGGGAGAAAGTTGCCTTGGCTTCCGGCTCGTCCACGCAGGGGAAGGCCTGGCGGGCTGCATTGGTCTCGAACTGAGTACCGATAAGCTGCTTTTTCTCACCGTTGATCTCATAATAAGACGGGTAGATACCCATCATCGTGTCGGTCAGCGGGGCGGAGTAGGTGATTGAGAAAGTCGCTTCGCCGGCAGCAGGCAGGGTGATGCGGACAGCATCATTGGCGTCGTCCACCGTGAAGGGCAGGTCAGCGCCAGCCGCCGTCTGGACAGCGGTGATCGTCAGGTACTTCTGGTGGATCGCGATGGCCGGCGTCTTGGCTGTCCCGGTGATCGTGGTCTTGCCGCTGATATGCTTTGTGCCGCGGTCAACGTCCAGATAGACGTCGTAGTGGCTGGGTTGGAAGGCATCATAGAAATGGGTCAATTCAGGCATGGAATCTCCTCTAATCTGTTAGGATAGTTCTCATTATACAACATGTGGGAGATGGGTGCCGGCTAGAGAAACTGGTTTATGAGGAGCCCCACATTAATCGTGAGCGAATCCAGATTCGCTCACTTGGGTGATACAATCGACTGTTGTATCATATTTGAGATAATCAGAAGGGAGCCCCGGTTTTGAAAAACACCATTATCTGCATCAGCGGCATTACCAGCAGCGGCAAGACGACATTAATCAACGCGCTGCTGCCGCACTATCCCAGCAGCGCCGTCGTGTCCTTCGATGATTACGATATCGACGCGCAGCCCGGCGCCCCGGACCTGGCCATGGTACTCACTGACCCTGAAGGCATGGTCAACCAGTTTGATGTTACGCCGATGCTGACGGCTGTAGCCGCGGCCCAGCGGGACCATGACCTGATCTTCCTGGACTTTCCCTTTGGGTACCGCCACCATGCCCTGGCCGGTCTGATCAATGCCGTGGTGGTCGTAGATACGCCCCTGGATGTTGCGCTCTCCCGCCAGATCCGGCGCGATTACCAAACCCCGACGAAGACGAAGCAGGATATTTTAGATTGGTGTGCGGCGTACGAGCGTGCGCAACCGATTTTTGCCGCCTCGGCCGTGTTCATGCGCAAAGGGGCGGATTTACTGGTTGATGGACGCCTGCCGCTGGCTGAGAAGGTGGCTCAAGTCCAGGCGTTGATTACGTGGACTATTGCGGGGGTATGACGGCTTGTGTTTTACGTGAAACAAAAACGGGGAGCCGCTTATCCCACGGCACCCTGTTTTGCTGTCATATATTTAGAACCGGTTTTTGTTCTACCTGTTTTTCAATCAATTAGGCGGGGTATCCCACTTTCGGAAAAGACTGGTCTCGTTAATCCGCGTCAGAGTAAAGATCCTTACGGAAATCCGCGAGTGAATCAAATGTGGTGATTCGGCCGGCGGCGACGTCTTCTAGGGCGAGGTCGGTCGCCCGGTCCAAGGGATCTTCTGCATCTGGGGTAAACGGTAAGCGGCGATCATGGGCAACTTGTTTCAGAAAGATTTTGATGGCGGTACTCATGTCCAGCCCCATTTCCGCCAAGACTGATTGTGCTTCCATTTTGGTTTGTCGGTCGATGCGGGTCACAATCCTGGTCGTCTCGTTCTTGTTGGTCATCATACCACCTCCGAAGTTTATCGTATGCCCGTGGAGTAGCGATGACAATGATCCGGCCTGTTTCTTTATGCCGCGTTGGGAGTTACCGCCAACCCTCAAGGCTGTAATAAACAGTTGCTAAGTCAAAAGCACGGTTTGTTCCACGTGGAACAACAGACAGCGTGCCGCTCATTCGAGTAGTACGCTGTCTGTTATACCCCGCGCTTACCGTGCCGGTGACCACGACTGCAAGGTCCGGACATCGGCTTCAATCGCATCCCGTACCGCCCGGAACACAGCCAGGACCGCCGCGGGGCTGCCGGTGGCCTGCGCCGGGTCAGGCAGCGGCCAATGCCGGTGCTGAACACTGGGCGGGGTGACCGGGCAGCGGTCCCGGGCATCGCCGCACAGCGTGACGACGAGGTCTGAATGCAGCAGATAGTCGTTATCGAACACCTTGGAACGCTGCTGAGAAATATCGATCCCTCTCTCCGCCATCACTTGAACGGCCAGGGGATTGAGCCCGTGGGCTTCGATCCCGGCGCTTGCGATGCGCCAATCGCTGCCCAGTAGCGCCTTGGCGAACCCTTCTGCCATTTGGCTGCGGCAGGAATTGACGGTACAAAGAAAATAAACTTGGGGCATTTGCCATCACTGCTTTCTAAAATGTCCTCAAATGTATACACACCCGGTCCATGGTGTTCCTTTAGATTTAGACCGGTTAAG
>NZ_KI271585.1:0-6538 GCF_000469325.1 Schleiferilactobacillus shenzhenensis LY-73
TCGATAAAGATGGACTCTTAACCGGTCTAAATCTCAAGGAACACCATGGACTGGGTGTGTATACATTTGAGGACATTTTAGAAAGCAGCATGACCCAGTGATGTTCGATCTTCTCCAAACCTTTATGGCCGTTTACGAAACCCGCAGTTTTTCCCTCGCCGCCCGCCACTTATATACGACCCAGCCCACGGTGTCCCACCATATCCGTAAACTGGAGGCGCAGCTGAATACGCCTCTGTTCGTGCGCAACAAACGCAGTGCCACCGTCCCCACAGCTGCCGCGGACCTGCTCTACGTGGCCAGCGGCAAGCTGTTGGCCGAATGGGCGAAGACGAAGGAAGCGGTGCAGAACGTCCACGATGATGAGTATGTCGAACTGCGTATCGGCCTTTCGCAAAGCGTGGCCACCGTGCTGTTTCCCCAGGTGGCGGCCGCCTTGGCCCAGCAGTTTCCCTTTCTGCACTACGACGTGACAGTCCTCAACTCGCAAAAAGTACTGCAACAGCTGGAAGCCCAGCGCATCGACCTGGGCTTCGTGGAACAGCCGCTGGTCCTGCGGGGGGCGGTGCGCCTGACGCTGTGCCCAGACCAGCTGGTGGCGGCGGGGCAGCCCACCGGAACCTGGATCACCCGGGAAGAGGGGTCCGGGATCCGGTTCTACACGGCCCAATACTTGCGAGAGCAAGGAATCACCCCGCGCCATTTAATGACCGTCAACAGCAATACCTTGCTGCGGACTTTGATTGAGGGCGGTGTCGGCCAGGGTCTCTTGTCGCGCCGGGTACCCTTGGCCAACGTCCCCACGACGCCCCTCGGTGCCCAGTTTCGGCGCCACTTCTACCTCTTCCAGAATACAGCGGCCGCTTGGCCTCACCAAAAACAAGTGGTTGCGGCGATTCAAGCGGTGGCCGCCCAGCTGGCTTAGCGTTACCCAGGACAAAAGAAGCACCCCGGCGCGTTGCCGGGGTGCTTTTTGCATGAATGGATCTACTCTGCTTGCTGCTGGTCAAAGACGGTCGCACTGACGGCGGTCTTGGCCAGGGCTTGAATGTCTTGGAACTTCTGAAAATGGGCAGCACCGTTTTTCTCGCTGGTCGGCGCCACCGTCGTCGGCTGTGCCGAAGCGGTGGCCACCTCGCTGGCGTCACTGGTCAATACGCCAGTGACGATCAGCTGAGAGATAATGTTGCCTAGTGCACTGGCCTCGATGGGGCCGGTGACGACGGGCAGCCCGAGGGCATCCGCCGTCAGCTGGACGAGGAGCCCATTTTGGATCCCGCCGCCAAACATGTGCACAGAATCCATCGGTTCACTGGTCAGTGCCTGCAACTGGGTGATTACCTGTTTATAGGACAGGGCCAAACTCTGCAGCACAATACGCAGCAGAGCGCCCCGGGAGCGGGGCAGCGACTGCCCGGTGGCGGTCAGGAAGAAGCGGATCTTTTCTTCCATCCGGCCGGGGGTACTGAACAGGGGGTGACTGGGGTCGATGAAGCGGTCCTGGGTGCGGGCCGCGCGGGCTTCGTCGGTCATGGCCCCAAAGTCGATCATCTCGCCTTGGAAGGACCACTCCCGCTGGAGCTCTTGAATGATCCAAAGGCCCGTGATGTTTTTGAGGAGCCGGTTGTGCCCGTCGAAGCAGCCTTCGTTCGTCAACCCGGCGGCGTAGGCGGCGTCATTGATGATCGGGGCCTCCGTCTCCCGGCCGACGATAGACCAGGTGCCGCAGCTGATGAAGGCGGTCCGCCAGCGCTCCCGGGGCGGAATAGGCAGGGCCAGCAGGGCAGCCGCTGTATCGTGGCCGGCCCCGGCAATGACCTTCATTCCCGGTCGCAGATGGACCTCGTCCCGAATCGCCGGCAGCAGTTCACCGAGAACGGCGCCGCCATATGCCAAGTCGGCCAATTGGCTGGGCTTGATGCCGATCATGTCCAGCACCGCCCGATTCCAAGACGGCGCATCGCTGGTCAGCAGTCCCGTGGTGCTGGCAATGGAGAACTCGTTGACCCCCACCCCGCTCAGCAGGTAGCTGACCAAGCCCGGCATCAAGAGGATTGTGCCGGCCTGGTCGGCCAGGAACGGGTAGCGCTGCCAGTCGGCGTAGAGCTGCAGGTTCGTGTTGATATCGGCGGGCTGCTGTCCCGTCAGTTGGAACATATTGCGCGGGGTAATGCGCTGAGTGAACGCATCGGTATACGCCTGCACCCGAGTGTCGCGGTAGCTGTGGGGCGCCAGCAGGACTTCACCCCGCTGACTGAGCACCCCGTAATCCACCCCCCACGTGTCGATACTCATGCTGGCGAGCTCGCCCAAGTCGTTCTGGGCAATGGACAGACCGTACTTGATCTCCTGCACGATCTTCATGTAGTCCCAATACAGCCCGCCCGTCACTTGGACCGGCAGGTTAGAAAAGCGGAACTGTTCCTTCAGCGTGATCCGCTTCCCGTTGAATTGACCGGACATGACCCGGCCGGAACTTGCCCCCAAATCCACCGCGATCAGATTTTCTGTTGCCATCACTGGCCCCCCTCCCTATGAAACCAAGACACGCTGTGTGTGGTTAGTTGTACAGCGCTCCGAACGTCTGGCAGGCCCGGAAGTCTGCCGATTCCAAATCTTCAGTGCCCAGTGATGACCACGCCCGCGGCCGGAAAATCTGGTCGGCCGGTACGTTATGCATATTCACCGGAATCCTCAGAATAGCGGCCAGAGTGATTAAGTCGGCGCCGATGTGCCCGTAACTGATGGCCCCGTGGTTAGCGCCCCAGTTGTCCATGACGTCATAGACTGACTGGAACGCGCCGTGCCCGGTCAGGTTGGGCACGAAGAACGTCGACGGCCAACCCGGATCAGTCCGTTCGTTGACGGCATCGAACACGTTCTTGGGCAGATCAATAGCGTAGCCTTCCGCAATCTGGATGACCGGGCCGACGCCTTTGACTAAGTTGATGCGGGTCATCGTCACCGGCATTCCGTTAGGTCCGCCTTCGGTCACGTAGTTGCTGGAGAAGCCGCCGCCCCGGAAGTAACCGATGTTCGCCGGGATCCAGCGGGTGCGGTCCAGGTTGGCCTGGGCTTCCGCCTCAGTTACATCCCAGTAAGGCTTGATCGCCGGCTGGCCGTCGATCTTTTCTGCCCCTGTGGCATCCAGCGTCTGAGCGCCGGAATTGCTCAGGTGCAGGAAGCCGTTCTGGGCCAAGCCGGTCAATTCAGTACCGGTGACCCGCTTCACTGCTTCCGGACTCCAGTAGGTGCGCACGTCCGCGAAGATCTGGGGTGTGTTGCTCAACAGGTAGTTGAATAGCATCGATGCCGCATTCAGGCTGTCGTTCTCCGTCGCAAAAACGTGGGGCGCATGCTGGCCGCTCCAGTCGTACTGCGAATTCATGAAGGCTTCCATGTAGTCGCCATTGGGGAAATGATCGGTCCACTGGCGCTGGCCTTGGAAGCCGGCGGCCAAAGCATAGTGCCCGGCCGCTTCTTCAGCGAAGCCCAACTCGGCCAGGCGGGGATTGCCCTCCATCAAGTCTTTGGCGATGATTGCCATCTTGACGCAGGCTTCAAGCTGCTTTTCCTTGGCCTCATCGGTGAACTTGTTGGGGTTGTCGGCGTTATAAATATCCGGCCCGATCGGGGTGTTCTTCTTCGCCCACGCCAACGCGTCGGCGTATTCATCCGGATCATAGATCTTCTCATCGATGCGCCGAGTGATCTCGGTCATGTCCACATATTCGTTGCGCATGCCCAGATAGTCCTGGAAGAAATCAGGGTCCACGGTGGAGCCGCCGATGCCCATGGCGACGCTGCCGATGGAGAGGTACGCCTTGTTGCGCATGATGCCGGTGGCCAGTGCCCCCTTGGCAAAGCGGATCAGTTTGGTCCGGACGTCAGCGGGAATACTCGTGTCGTCAGCCTCTTGCACATCATGACCATAAATACCGAAAGCAGGGATGCCTTTCTGGGTATGAGCAGCCAAAACAGCAGCCAAATAAACAGCCCCCGGGCGTTCCGTCCCATTGAAGCCCCAAATGGCATGGGGGATGTCCTTCGTCATGTCCATGGTCTCCGTGCCGTAGCACCAGCACGGAGTGACCGTAATCGTGCCGCAGATCCCCGCGCGGTCAAATTTCTCCTTAGCCGCCGCGGCTTCCCGCACACCGCCGATGGTGGAATCGGCAATGACCGTCTCCACCGGCGTCCCATCAGGATACTTCAGGGTGCTGTGGATCAAGTCCGCCACACTGTGGGCCATCTGCATCGTCTGTTCTTCCAGGGATTCCCGGATCCCCTTCCGCCGACCATCAATCGTGGGCCGAATACCAATCTTGGGGTAAGTCATCTTCAACATCAAAAAATCCTCCTCTGCATCGTGCCAGTACAGCTCAAGGCAACGGGGGGCCTTTTTTCCCCTGCCGATGCCGGTGCAGCCTCGCCGGGCCGCTCCTTTTCTCGCCAGACCAACTGTCTGACTCTTGTCCGCTCAGTACAGAACTTCCACGTTCTGCGCTTCCCAGGCCTTGAGCAGGGCGGCGTCCGGCTTCTCATCACTGATAATAGCCGCCACGCCGTCGGGTGCACTGAGCTTGTAATAACTTGTTTTGTTGAACTTCGAATGGTCGACCAGCAGAATCGTCTTATCGGCCAAGGTCATCATCTTGCGCTTAATACTGGATTGTTCCTCACTGGCCATGTAGATACCATTGGCATCCACGCAGGAACAGGACATAATCGCCAGATCGGCGCGGAAGTTGTCCAAGAACTTCGCGGCGTAGTCGCCCAGAATCGAGCCAGAGCTGGTGCGCAGACGGCCGCCAGTGACGAACGTCTTGACTTCCGGGATACTGTCCAGCGCCACCGCGATCCGCAACCCGTTCGTCACGACGACCACGTGGCTCAGCTTGGCCAGGTACTTCGATAGGAATGATGCCGTGCTGCTGGAATCAATGAATAGTGCCTGGTTGTTGGTGAGAAAGGTGCTCGCAATATCCGCGATGGCCTTCTTCGCCTTCTCGTTTTCCTGTTCTCGGAACAGGTAAGGGAATTCAATGTTGCTGGGATTGACCAGTTCGACCCAGCCAAATTTTCGTGCGACCTTGCCCAGGGACTCCAGTTCCACCAAGTCCCGCCGTAACGTCGAGGGACTGACGAACAGTTCCTTCTGCAGTGCCTGGGTCGTCATCACCTTCTTTTTGGCTAATAACGCCAAAATTGAGTTTAGGCGTTCATTCTTTAACATGAACAAGCCTCCATTTCTAAAACGGTTCCACGATTCAATTGCTAGTATACCGTGAATCCAAGGAAACGCCACGGATTTAGCTTATTCAAGAATGTAAGCGCTTATATTATGCTCGAGATTACCTTACCGCGTTTATTCTCACGCCGCAATATCTTTGAACGATTTTGGCGATTCGTGAACAACTGTGCACGAATGGCTGAATTGTGTATGCGCTTCCTTCAAATTATGCCTGCACCGCTCCTTTCTCCCCGTGCCCCGGGTACAATAACGGCAGATAGAAATGACCAGTGCGCTGGCTGCACAAAGAGAGGACGAAGAACGATGAGAATGATGTTTGAAGCGGATCGGGAGGATCTCGCTTGGACCGTACGCAAGATGTTTGATCGTAAGGATACCAACGTGGCCGGGGGCAACATGTCCATCAAAGTTTTCGATGAACACCAGCACCCGTATATATTGATCACCCCCGCCTTCATGTCCGAGACATACTACGCCGAATTGACGCCGGCCCAAATCCTGGTGGTCGATGCCGAGACTGGGGAGAAAATCGACGGCGTTGGCCACGTGACCCGGGAGATCAACCTGCACGAGGGGGCCTATAAAGCCCACCCCGGGATTCGTTGTGTCTACCACTCCCATGCTGAAGAGTCTCTCTTCTGGGCGACGGCTGGATTAGATATGCCCAATGTCACGGAAGCGACGCGGGAGCTGGGGGCCATCAAGGTCCTGCCCTTTGCCCCGGCGACCAGCATGGCGTTGGCGAACATTGTCCATGATGCCCTAACGAAGATCGGCGACAAGGCGATGGAGAACGTCTTCCTGCTGAACAGCCACGGCATCGTCATCACGGCCACCGAGCTGCACATTGCGGCACGGATCATGGAGACGCTGGAGTGGAATGCGAAGATTGCCTACCAGCAGACGATCTTCATCAAGCTGGGGCTGCTCAAGGGGTACCAGTCGCTGGGCAAGGACTACACCGAACCCTACGAACAGATCCCGCCCATTGCCCTGCCAGAAATTCCCACAACATCGCGCCCGATGCCGTTCCCCGAGAACCCGCAGCGCCCAGCCTCTGAGTTCCGCCCGGGGGAGACCCCGGCGCCGAAACCGGTGCAGTAACCGCGGCAGATTAATGTCTGGCACTGACCCGGGTGACTACGGGCTCCGCAGATTGGGGCGGCGACGCGAAGCTAGTGCGAAGCCGGTCCTGCGGAGCTAGCTGTGGGCACGTGACAAAACTTACCTGGGCGCCGTGCCAAAGCTCCGCAAGCTCCGGCAAAACGGGCTGGAACGTGGTGG
>NZ_KI271585.1:6606-6854 GCF_000469325.1 Schleiferilactobacillus shenzhenensis LY-73
CTTCACAGCTGAGCCCCCATCTGCTCCGCCCTTCGTCACCCTACATTTTCGAAGACTAGAATGGTCTCGCCCGACACGAAACCCTGGCGGCCTCCTCCCCGGACATCACGACAATTGCCTGAGAATTCAAAGCGCAGGCGGCACCTCCTGCGAATGTGCCCTGGCGCCAAGAATCTTACGATTGGGTAGAGTGTAGGCGATTTGGGCCCGGAGGCTGGCGGGCGTCAGCCGTGAAATTGTTGTTAATG
>NZ_KI271585.1:6986-25850 GCF_000469325.1 Schleiferilactobacillus shenzhenensis LY-73
TCCTCGGGTAAACTACCCGAACTCCAATAACTCATGACATCAGTCCCGCAGACAATCCGCGGGGCTTTTCTGTCACCTGCCCAGAGCAAAAAAAGAAGCACCCCAGCGCTGACGCGCTCGGGTGCTTCTTCTGTCAGCAGTTAATTACTGCTTAACAACGTTCGTTGCTTGGGGCCCACGGTCGGATTCCTCAACGTCGTAAGTGACGTGTTGGCCTTCGTCCAGGGACTTGTAGCCCTCGCCTTGGATGGCGGAGAAATGTACGAATACATCCTTGCCGTCGTCACCAGTGATGAAGCCATAACCCTTATCTGCATTGAACCACTTAACTGTACCTTCCATAGATCAAGTATCTCCTTATTCAAAAACTAAAGTAACGTTGCACCAGGTAATCGAAAAAGGAAATCCAATCCATCGTAACGAATGTACAGATAAAACTGTTCCCGCTTCTTGATTACAAAGAATAGCTTACCACATTTCTCCGCAAACACCTAGTTATTTGTTTCCCCGACGATGTTTGCCCTGCCGGCTGGTGCGCTTGGCTTCCCACCGCTTGCGCTGAGCCTTGCCCTTGTCCATGGCGAAGAAATACAGCAGCGTCCAAACGACCACCAAGAGCAGAACGACCAGAACGACAATAACGACAATGACATCGTGATTCGCATTCATGGGCGTCTGCGGCTGGGTCGTCGCGGCAGCCACAGCGGAGCTGACTGAGAAGTCCCGGGTAATGGTCTCTTTTTTTAAGCCCTGCCCGGACACGGCCAAGGTCATGCGGTAACTGCCGGACCCCAGGTGGTTCACCGGCAGCGCCCAATTCCACTGAGAATGGGGAGCCGCCTTCATCCCGTTAGCGGTCGCGTGGTAAACACGCTTACCGGTGGCCTTGTCGGTGACGGTCATGGCCGTGGCAATATTGGCAATGTTGATCGGCTGATCATTGGTCGTGGGGAGAGAAAGGACCATGCGCCCGCCATCGGCTTTGGGTACCACCTGCTTGCCGAACGTGAGCGCCGGGGTCACATCCATCGTTTTTCCCTGGAGCACCACGCTGATGGAGTAAGCTACCTCTTGACGCAGGGTCAGTTTCCCTTTCGCGGCGCTGTTCACGAACGCTCTGGTCAGGATGCCGCCGAGAATGATACCGTTGAAGTCCTTGCTGGGGGCCTTGATGGTGAATGCCACGTTCTTCGTCTCGTAAGGGGCTAGCCGTATTTTTTGTTCTCGGGCCCCCACGACCAGCGAAGCAAAACTGGTGGCCGACTTGGGCGTGATTGCCTCTCGGGTATCGTTGTAAGCAATGGAGGCATTGTTCGCAGTGGTCCCATTATTGGCCTGGACTCGGATAGTAATCGGTTTGGTGCCGGTGTTCACGAGCATCGTGGACAGTTTCTGCGTCTGGTCCGGCTTGAGCTGCAATACCCAATAATGGACCTGGGGATCGACCTGATTTTTGGGTAAGTTGGCTTGAATGGCGTAAGCGTACTCGGCCCGCTGGGTGGCTGGCCGACTGCTGCTTTGACTGGTGCTGCCGCTATCGGCAGCAGTCAAAAACGGCACCGCCAATAGGCAGAGGATCAGCCAGCCTAAAATTGACCACCGTTTCGTACACTTTTCCATTTCCACGTTCCCCCTGCGTTTTCTCTCTATATCAATCGTACCATAAACGCTGAACCGGCAATATGCGGCCAGTGCATAAGGTCACTATAGCAAATTAGCGCCCGCGGTGGGCGCTAATTTCAGCAAAGGCGGGTTGCCGAATTTGCCATCAGGCGCCTTTCTACCCTTGGTATAAGTAGCTGAGGTCACTGGCGACGCTGGGATAGACTGGGATCCACTGGGCCAAGTCGCTGGCAGGGGCGCCTTGGTGGATCAGGAGGGCAAAGTAATTCAGCAGCTCCTCGGCATCGGTGGCCAGCACAACGGCGCCGGCCAAGCGATGGGTCTGCTTGTCCGTGATGACCGTCGCCCGCGCGGTGCGGTCCTGGATTCGGTTGTACGTATACCAGCCGCTGAGATCTTGTTCGGTCACCGTGTACTGGTCTGGTGCAGCTTGCGCCGCCGCCACAGAGACACCGACTTGCCCGAGTTCGGGCGTGGCGAAGACCAGGTGCGGCACGGCCGGGTAGCGGATGGCCGCGGTGCTGGTGCCAAGGATCTGGCTGACGACATAGCGGCCTTCAAAACCGGCCACTGGCGTGAGTTTCGGTGCCGCCTTATCGATGACGTCCCCGATAGCGTAAATATTCGGCTGGGCCGTCTGTAAGTGGTCGTTGACCACGATACCGCCCTTCTTAGCGGTGATGCCCACTGCGGCCAGATCCAAATTAGTATTCGCGGGCCGGCCGATGGCGCTGAAGGCCTGGGCCACGGTCAGCGGGGTACCGTCAGACAGGGTCAGCGCCACCCCTGCCGCCGTTTCCTTGACCTGAGTCACACTGGTATCCCAGTGGAAGATAATGCCCCGGTCCGTCATAATCTGGGCCAGGCGCTGGGTATAGGTTTCGGGAAAGGCCCGCAGCAGCCGGTGATTATGCTGGATCAGGTGCACCTCGGCGCCGGCGTTGGCCGCAATATTGGCCAGTTCCACCGCCACGTAACCGCCGCCGATGAAGGCCATGGTCCGGGGCAGCGTGTCCAAATCTAAGAAGTCGGTGCTGGTTCCCAGCAGTTCGGCCCCGGGAATGGCCGGCCGGGCCGCGTGGGCACCGGTGGCCAAGATGATGAAATCAGCCGTGTACTCGGCCCGGGCCACACTCACCGTATGAGCGTCGAGCAGCCGGGCAGCGCCGTGAATGGTGGTCACGCCGTTGGCCGCCAGGCCCTTTTGGGTGCCGCTGGGTACTTTCTCCGTGTATTGCCGCTTGAACGCCATCAGGGCCGGCCAGTCCACATTCGCCGCGCCAATCAGGCCGTGGCCGGCGTACTGCTGGTCTTGGACCCGGCTGGCAACGGCGCCGTAAAGCATCTTCTTCGGGTCGCACCCACGGTTGGGACACGTGCCGCCCCAGAGGTCCGCTTCGACGACGGCAACGTGCTGGTGCGGGGCTAAGCCGTAAGCCACGGCCAACCCGCCCGGGCCGCCGCCGATAATCAGGGTGTCAAAATGCTGTGTATTCATGAATTGCTTTCTCCTTCCGCCGTATGAACGCGCACGATATAGTTCAACAATCCTTGGGCATCCAGCCGGTATGTCTGACGGGTACGGGGGTCGGCCACGGCCAGCACCGTGCCCGCGGCCAGTTGCGGCGCCAGCGCGGCTACTGTCGTGTGCAGCGTCACCGCCGGGGTCGGCGGCTGACTCGTGGCGGTCAACACGCCGCTGGCCAAGACTTGGGCCACCGTGTCGGCCCAGGCCACCCGGCCCATTTCTGCGCCGGCAAAGAAGTCGGCGACGAAGGCCGCCGCCGGGTGCTGGCGAATCTCCGCCGGGGTGCCCACCTGGAGGATCACCCCGTTGTGCATCACGGCGATGCGGTCCCCCACCTTGACGGCCTCCTGCATGTCGTGGGTCACGAACACGATGGTCTTATGCAGCTTGCTTTGCAGCCGCAGGATCAGGTCTTGGAGCTGGGTGCGAGAAATCGGATCCAGGGCACTGAACGGTTCATCCATGAGGATTACCCCCGGATCCGCCGCCAGCGCCCGGACGATTCCCACCCGCTGGGCTTCACCGCCGGATAAGGCATCAGGGTAGCGATCGGCATAGGTCTTGGCGGGCAGGTCCACCGCCGCCAGCAGCTCCTCGGTGCGGGCACGCAGGCGGTCCCTGGGCATTTTCTTCATTTCAGGGATCACGGCAATGTTCTCGGCCACCGTCATGTTAGGAAACAGAGCGATGTGCTGAAGGACGTAACCGATCGACCAGCGCAGTTCCTGAAGGGGATACGCCGCCACCGGCCGGCCGAAGAACGTAATCGTGCCGTCGGTGGGCTCTTCCAGGCGGTTGATCATCTTCAGCGTCGTCGTTTTACCGGAACCGGAAGGCCCCACCAGGACGAAGATCTCGTCGGCGGGGATGGTCAGGTTCAAATCCTTCAGAATGGTCTGGCCGGTGAAGTCCTTGCGTACGTGCTGGAATTCGATTGCGGTCTTTTCTGCCTCCGCCATCTTAATCCCCTCCCTTCAGCAGGCCGTGACTGGTGAGGTACGTCCGGGCGACCTTGGCCGGCGATTCGTTGCGCACGTTGACGGCGTAATTCATCTGCTGCATCTGCTTATCGGTAATGTGCCCGGCCAGCTTGTTCAAACTGCGCACGATGCCCGGGTGCTGACGGGCAAAGGCCGTCCGCATCAGCGGCGCCCCCTGGTAAGGCGGGAAGAGGTGCTTGTCGTCCCGCAAGACCTGCAGCTTGTACTGCACAATCTCACTGTCGGTGGAATAGACGTCCACCAGGTTGACCTTGCCGTTATTGATGGCCGCGTAACGCAGCGCCGGCTCGAAGGAATGGGTCGGAAAATGGAGCCCGTAAACTTTCTTCAAGCCCTGGTAGCCGTCGGGCCGGTCTAAGAATTCCAGCGTGAACCCGGCTGAGAGCTGGTCCGTCACGTTGCGCAAACTGCTGATGGTGGTCAAGCCGTGGTCCTGGGCGAAGCGCCGCTTGACGGCCACGCCGTATGTGTTCTGGTATGCCATCGGCTGCAGGTAGGTCATCTGGAACTGCTTGCTCAGCGCCTGGCGGGCGGCGGTGTACGTCTGGGCCGCCGTTAAGTGGGCCGCCGTGCGGTCCTGCTTGACCAGCGTTTCTAGAACCGTACCGGTGAACTCCGGGTAGATATCCACGCTGCCCGTCTTGACAGCATTGAAAAGAAAGGTGGTCTTGCCGAAGTTGCTCTTCAGCTGCACCCGAATGTGGGGGTCGTCGTGTTCGATCAGCTGCTTATACATATTGATCAGAATATCCGGCTCACTGCCCAGCTTGCCGGCAATAACGACGGTCTCCGGCTGGTTCACCCGGCTGGCGATCTGGGTCCCGCCAACCCCGAGGATCAGCAGCACCACCAGCCCCGCCGTCCACTGCCAGCGCTGCTTCGCCAGCCAGGAGATGAGGGCCGAGAGAATGATTGCCAACAGGGCAGAAAAGACCGCCCCAATGACGATCAGTGCGGTATTGTTGCGGTCGATTCCCAGCAGGATAAAGGAGCCCAGACCGCCGGCGCCAATCAAGGCGGCCAGCGTGGCCGTACCGATGATCAGGACTAGGGCGGTGCGGATGCCGCCGATGATCGTCGGGGCCGCCAAGGGCAGTTCGACTTTGCGCAGCTTGCGCCAGCGGCCCATGCCAAAGGCGTCCGCCGCTTCTTCCAGCGCCGGATCAATACCGGTAATACCAATATATGTATTCTGGAAGATGGGCAGCAGGGCATAAATCACCAAGGCGATGACTGCCGGGGTCGTGCCGATCCCCACCAAGGGAATGAGCAGTCCCAGCAGTGCCAGGGACGGAATCGTCTGCAGGATGCCGGCAATCTGCAGCAGCACCGCCGCCGCTTTACTGTGCCGGGCCGCCCAGAAAGCCAGGGGCATCGCGATGATGATGGCGATCACCAGCGCGATGAGGGAGATACTGAGGTGCTGGCCCAGCGCACTGAGCAGCTGCTGGCGCCGGTCGACCAGGGTCGAAATTATATCCATAAGGGTGTGTCCTCCTGTATCCTATGATACAGAAACGGTCAAGACCCGTGCCACCGGCTAGCCTTGGTTGGCTTGCAGCAAGGCGGTCAGGTCGCTGATCTCGTTGAGCTGATAGGTCGGAGTCACTGCTGACCGGTTGGGCAGAAAATGGGGGTTGTACCACAAGGTATCGATCTTGGCATTCACCCCGCCCTGGATGTCGCTGGTCAGCGAATCACCGATGACCAGCGCTTCCTCGGCCCGGAAGCCGGGAATATGGTGGGCGGTATACGTGAAGAACGCCTTCATCGGTTTCTGCACGCCGACACTGTCCGAGACGAAGACATCCCGGAAGTAACGGGCTAGACCGCTCTTGCGCAGCCGGTCCAGCTGCACTGTTTCAATGCCGTTGGAGACGATGTAGCACTCATAGTCCTGCAAGGCCGCCAAGGTCTCCGTCACCCGGGGAATGACCACCGCCTGCGTATCCAGCTTAGCGTGGTACACCCGCTCGGCCAGCAGTCCGTCCGCAGCGATGTGCAGATGCTTGAAGGTGCGCACGAAGCGCCGCTGGAAGATGTCTTCCCGGCTGATGTCGCCCCGCTCGTAAGCTTCCCACAGGGACTGGTTGATACGCAGGTAGGTGTCCTCCAACCGCGGGTCGGCGGGAATATTGAGTTCCTTGAACATTGCCCGCAGGCTTTTCATTTCGCCGGCTTTGAAGTCCAGCAGCGTGTCATCGATATCGAAGAGTAAGAAGCGGTAGGCCATGGGTCAATTCCTTTCTGTCTGTTAGTTAAGCAATCGTGATGTGCAAGGTCCCCAAGCCGGTGATCCGGCTGGTCAGCTGGTCGCCGGCGTGCAAGAAGATCTGGGGCTGGCGGCCGACACCGGTGCCGCTGGGCGTACCAGTGAAGATGAGGTCGCCGGGTTCCAGGGCGACAATGTGAGAAAGGTAGCTGATCAGCGTTGCCGGTGAAAAGATCAGGTCAGCCAGCGTGCTCTGCTGCATCGTTGTGCCGTTCACGGTGGTGGTCAGCGTCTGCTGGGTGAAATCCGGCACCGAATCCGGCGTCGTCAGCCACGGACCGATGGGCCCGTATCCGGCAAAGGACTTAGCCAGCGAGAACTGGGGCGGGTCGTTGATAAACTGGACCGCACGGTCGGACAAATCCTGCCCCACCATATAACCGGCGACATGGTACAGTGCATCGCTCTCGGCAATATCCCGGCCGCCTTGGCCGATGACCACGACCAGCTCAGTCTCCCAGTCGGTCTTCTCCCCGTGATGGGCCACGGTAACGGTCGGACCAGTCAGTGAGGACGGAAACTTGGTGAACACACTGGGGGCTTTGGGCGCGGCCACGCCCAGTTCTTTCGTGTGGGCGGCGTAGTTCATGCCCACGGCGAAGACCTGGCGGCTGTCCGGCAGCGGGCAGACCAGTTGGACCGGTTGAATTTCTTCTTGCGGGCCGGTGGTTAGGCGCTCCGGACCCAAAGCCCAGGCGGCCATGACCGTCTCGGCGTTCGTGATCGGTGCCGCATGCAGTGTGCCGTTGTCTTCTGTGACGACGACCGGTCCATTGTTGATCATACCAATTTTCATTTTGGGTGTATCTCCTCTCGTACCAGTTGGGCCGCCCCGCGCATGCCGGCAGTGTTGCCCAAAGCAGCCGTGACGATGCGGCAGGCGTGCCCGGGAATCGCCAGGGCATGGTCCGCCACGATTTGGCGGGCAGGCCGCAGCAGCCAGTCCCCAGCGCCGGCCACCCCGCCGCCGATAATAATGACGCTGGGGTTATACATATTCACGATGTTTGTTAAGCCGTACCCCAGCAGCGTGCCGGCCGCTTGGTACGTGGCGATGGCCGCCGCCTCGCCGGCTTCCGCCGCGTGCTGAATGGTTTTCGGCGTCGCCGCCGGGTCCGCAGGCAGCTGCTGGGCCGCCCGCTTTTCTTGGTACGTCTGGACGATGCCCACGGCTGAGACGTACCGGCTCAGACAGCCCTGACTGCCGCAATTGCACGGCCGGCCGCGGCGGAACATGTTCATGTGGCCCACTTCGCCGGCAGAGTTCGTAGCCCCGCGCAGCATATGGCCGTCCACCACGACACCGGCGCCCAGGCCGGTGCCGATCGTCAGCATGACCAGGTCCTGCACGCCGCGGCCGGCCCCCTGGCGCCACTCCCCAATCGTGTTCACCCGCACGTCGTTATCGATCCGCACCGGCACGCCGAACGTCTGCGCCAGGGTGGCGCTCACCGGAACATTCTGCCACTGGGGGAAGTTCGGGGAGAAGAGTGAAAGGCCGCGCTGGGCATCCACCAATCCCGGGATGCCCAAGCCAATCGCCGTGAGCGAACCGGGATGAGCCGCCAGCAAGGTGCGGACCCCAGCGGTGATTGCCGTCAGGGTCGCCGCCGGCGGCGCCGTGGCCGGCGTCGGCAGCCAGTGCTGGGCCTGCAACGCCAGCTGGTCGTCAAATAACCCGATTTTGATATTGGTCCCGCCCAGATCGACGCCGATCGTCCATGCCATCATGCCGCTTCCTTTCTTCCTAAACAGTATCCATTGTATTACATTAGATTATGGATTTCTGCAAAGGGAGGAAAAGACGCTGGTCTACTACGAAAAAATGACCCAGCAAGGCTTCGACCAGCTGGGTAAAGAAATTGAACGGTTGAAGAAACAGCGGCCCGGCTTGATTCAGGCCCTGCAGGCGGCCCGGGCGTTGGGGGACCTGTCGGAGAACGCGGAATACAGCAGTGCCAAGCGGGACCTGCGCCACCTGGAGTCGCGTCTGCGCTACCTGGGCAAACAGCGGCGCTACGCCGACATCGTGCGCCCCCAGGACGATGGCGTGGCGGCCATCGGCCAGACCGTGGTGCTGCGCTTCGCGGATGATGACGAAACCGATACGTACGCCATTGTCGGCAAGCCCGAGGCAGATCTGGAGGACCAGAAAATCTCCCAGGCGTCGCCGCTGGGGGCGGCGCTGCTGGGCCACCGCCAGGGCGATACGGTCACCGTCCACGCCCCCAGCGGGGATTACCAGGTGACGATTGCCGCCGTGCACTTGACCACTCCGCCCCCAGACTGATTTTGCCTCTTTTAGGTAAATTTACGGCGGGGAGCCGGAGCGATAGCGTATACTTGAGTTACGAACATAACTTGTAGGAGGCTTGTTTTTATGGAAGTTGAAAATTTGTTTCGATTACACGACGACCGCCTCGCCGCCGTCGCCGAAGGCCATCCCGAACCGTTTTCTGACGATACCTTCAAGACGATCATCACGAATTCGATCGGCAGTATCGCCCGCATCTTCAGCCTGAATCCCACGAACCACCAGGTCAAGGTGCCGGATAGCGGTCAGGTGATCGACTTCATCATGCAGGACGAGTCGGATACGGGTATCTTCTATCCCACCGTGGTGGTGCACAATACCGACCTGCTGCCGACAATCATCTACCGGCTGAACGCCGTCGCCACCCAGATTCCCGACGAGGTGCTGAACCCGATGCTGAACAGCGGCCAACCCGCTCCGGCCCCGCAGCCGAATCCCGATGAGCAGGTGGACGCCGATGACGCCACCTACCAAGACGACCCAGCCGCCGCTAATGACGACCAGCCGGCCGCCAGCCCCATCACCGACGTCATTCCCCTAGTGATCATCGACCACATGGACGACACCACGATAGCGTTCTTGAAGGCCACCGAAGGCCTGGTCGCCCACTTCATCCTGGTCAAGCGCATCGACGCCGACCTGGTGGACATCCGCGCCCTGCCCCCCATCGACAACCGCAGCGGCATCCAGCAGGACGAAGAGCCGAAGCAGAAGCGCAGCTGGCTGGATACGTTCCGCTCGTAATACGATTTGGGCCTCAAGACCGGTCTTGCCGATTTTGGGGCATTTTTTAATTAAGAAAGGTGACGCACATTGGCTTGGTGGCATACCGCAACCGCATATCAAATCTATCCCCGCAGTTTTCAAGACAGTAATGGCGACGGTTTCGGCGACATTCCCGGCATCATTCGCCGGCTCCCGTATTTGCACGAACTGGGTATCCAGTTGATCTGGCTGACACCGATGTACCCATCGCCGGGTTACGACAATGGTTACGATATCAGCGACTACCAGGCCATTGATCCGCGTTACGGTACCCTCGCCGACTTCCGGGCACTGCTCACCGCCGCCCACCAGTACAACATCCGCATCATGATGGATCTGGTCCTGAACCATACCTCGTCTGAACATCCCTGGTTTCGCGCCAGCCGCCAAGACAAGACCAATCCCTATGCCGATTTCTACTTCTGGACGGACACGCCCACGAACTGGGTGTCCCGGTTCAGCGGCAGTACCTGGCAGTGGGACGACACCCGCCAGCAGTACTACCTGCACATCTTCGAGCAGCACATGCCCGATCTCAACTGGGGCAACCCCATGGTGAGAAAGAAACTGCTGGCCATGATGGCCTGGTGGGCCGAGCAGGGAATCGACGGCTTCCGCCTCGACGTCATCAACATGATTGCCAAGCGTCTGCCTTTCGGCAATGTCAGCCGGGCCACGCCCCAGGACGACGGCCGCGCCTACTACATCAACGGCCCCCGCGTCCACGACTACTTGCGCCAGATGAACGACCAGGTCTTCGGCCCCCACCGCATGATTACCGTGGGTGAGCTGGCCTCCGCGGGGGTCGCAGAGACCGGTGCTTTCACTGATCCGGCCCACCACGAACTGGCCATGGCCTTCTCTTTCGAGCACCTAAAAATTGACTACACCAACGGTCAGAAATGGACCTTGGGCCAATTCTCTCTGCCCGCCTTGAAAGCGGCCTTGACCAAATGGCAAGTGGGTATCGCCCAAGCCCACGGCTGGAACGCACTTTTTTGGACCAACCACGATCAGCCGCGGGCTATTTCTCGCTTCTTGAATGACGACCGCTACCGGACCGAATCCCAGAAGCTCTTAGCCATCGTGCAATTCGGCCTGCAAGGGACGCCGTATATCTACCAGGGCGAAGAAATCGGCATGCGCAATGCCTACTTCACGGCGATCGATCAATACGATGACCGAGAAAGTCGGAACGCCTATGCTGCTATGCTGGCGGCAGGGACAGATACCGCTACGGCCCTGGCCATTCTTCAGCAAAAGTCCCGGGACAATGCCCGGACCCCCATGCAGTGGGACGACACCGTCCACCACGGGTTCAGTACCGGCACCCCCTGGCTCGCGCCAGGACTCCCCGACCCGGTAACGGTCCAAGGCGCCCTGGCCGACCCGCATAGTATCTTCGCCCTATACCAGCACCTGATCAGCATCCGCCCGCAGTACGCCGTTTTCGCGGACGGCACCTTCACCATGCTGGCGCCTGACGATACCACCGTCATGCACTACCAGCGGGAGAACGCCGCCACCGTTCTCTCCGTCTGGGCCAACTGGTCCGGCACCCGCCAGTCCCGGCGAGCCGCCGATTTGGCCGACGCAGCCATTCTGGCCCATAATTATCCGGACGGGTTGCAACTGACCCAAGCGTTATTGACGCTGCGGCCTTATGAAGCGGTCATGGTGCTGCGGAGCAAGTAACGCCAGGCTTCGGTGACGGATTACCGGATAAATAATAACGAATGTTATTAATCATTACTTAATTTTATGTCATTTAGAGCAAACAAAAAAAGACACGGTTTTGTCACCGTGTCTTCGCTCGCTTGCTGCACTGTTTACTGCTGCTTGAGAAAGGCCGTAATATCAGCGATGCTGCGGTCCCCATCGTACCGGGCCGCAACCTGCCCGTCTTGGAAGACCAGCAGAGTCGGAACATACTTGACGCCCCACTGGTCGCGGAAAGCTTTCAAGGCGGCGTCTGTCGGTGTCGCCAAGGTGTCCACGTACGCCACCGGCTGCCCCGCAGCGGCTTGGGCCAGCACCAGATTCGGCATCATGACCTGGCACCAAGGGCAGGTCTTCCGGCTGAACATCACCGTCACCCGGTGGCCGGCCGCCCGCTGTTTATCCAGCTCGGCGACGGTCAGACGCGTGAGGTGCTGCGCCTGATCCATATATGCGGCTTCCCGACTGTGGCGCAATTCCTCTTCCGGTGTAGGCTGAGGCAGGCTGCACGCCCCGTCAGCACATTGCGCGGTTTCCGTTACAGCGGCTGTTTTCGTTTCTGTCATCTGCATCGATCCCTTCCATTCATTGAATGACACTAGTATAAGAGTGGCCTGTGACCAATGCAAGAGCCGGGCTGCCTTATTGATCCGTGAGCACCACGTACGTCATATCGATGGGGCCGTGCACCCCAACCACCAGCACCATCTCGATGTCGCCGGAATTCGACGGTCCGGTGATGAAGTTGATGTTCGATGTGTGCAGCCGGCCGGCCTTGATCTCGGCGTCATACCAGTCCATTGCCTGCCGTGAACGGGGCACGATGCGGCTCTGGGGGACCAGAGCAACGTAATGGGTGGGCAGAAAGTGGAAGCTGCGCCCTTGGCCCGGCGTGGTAGCCACGGTGATCGTCCCCGCCTCGGCACAGAGGAAATCAACACATCCCACCGCCAAGTCAGCGTCTTGGGCCCGCTGAATATTCTCGTCTCGCGTGCCCTGGGGATTCCAGTATACCGGGGCCGGCGTCTGTTCAGCCGCCCAATCCGTCAGGCCATAAGCGGCAATCCGAGAATCCGTGGGCAAGAGTAACGACTGCACCTTTTTTTCGGCGATGATACCATCCAGCAAGCCGGGCAAATCGGCACTGGCCACGGCTTTAAAGGTCACGTGCTCCGCCTCGCTGTTTTCCTGCGCCAAGGTGAACAGCTCGGCGGGTGTCTTATCTGCCAGCGTCGTTTCGGGCAGATCGTTGATTGGCGTAAACGGATGGTCAGCCAGCTGATGGCGGGGCCGCCCGGACTTTTCGGCAATGAAGTTCAAGAAGTCTTCCCGGTTATCATTCGCCATCGGTGGTCTCCCCTTTCTGCGCCTCGTGGTCCTTGTACCAGCGGCGGAAGTTCTCGGTATGCTTAGGCGGCCGGGGGGCATCGCGCACGTCCGTCCAGCCCTTGGCCATGGACGGGGCGTGGGTGATGTGGCCCTCATGGTTGTACAGGTTCTCCACGCTGGTGGGCTTCTTCGACACGAAGGGCAGCGTCGCCGAATGGTCGAATTCCATCGCCATCTGGAACAGGGCCGGATCGCCGGTCCCCATCCCAATGCCCTTCATGATCGCCTTGTTGAAGGCCTTGTCCGTCTTCAGCTTGTCCATCATCACTTCCCGGTGCTTGATCAGCAACCGGTGCAGCGGAATCTTCACCGGACAGGTCTCGGTGCAGGCGCCGCAAAGACTGGAGGCAAAGGGCAGGTCGCCAAATTTCTCATAGCCGTCCAAAACGGGGGACAAGACCGCGCCGATTGGGCCGGGATAGATCGACCCGTAGCCGTGGCCGCCGATGTGCCGGTAAATCGGGCACACATTCAGGCAGGCCCCGCAGCGGATGCACTGGAGCACGGATTCGAAGGGCGTCCCCAGGGCATTCGAGCGGCCGTTGTCGAGGATGACCACGTGCAGGTCCTCCGGGCCGTCGCTTTCCCCGGCCACCTGCTCGCCGCTGAAGGAGCAGTAACTGGTCAGCTTCTGCCCGACCGCGCTGCGGCTGAGCATGTTGTCCAGCACCTCGGCTTCCTTGAGGCTGGGCACCAGCCGTTCCATCCCCATCACCACGACTTGGGTCTTGGGAATGGCCATGGTCAAGTCGGCGTTGCCTTCGTTGGTGACCAGGTTGATCAAGCCGGAGTCGGCGATGGCGAAGTTGCAGCCGGTGATGCCCATGTCCGCTTGGAGAAAGTCACGGCGCAGGTATTCCCGGGCGAAACGGGCCATGTGGGTAGGATCGTTGTCCCCTTCGTAACCCAGCTTCTGGAAGACTTCCCGAATCTGGTCCCGGTTCTTGTGCAGGGTCGGAAAGACGATATGGGTTGGCTCATCCCAATCGTCTTCTTGCAGAATGAACTCCGCCAGGTCGGTCTCCATCAGGTTCATTCCCGGAATCTTCAGCAGCGCCTTGTCCAGGTCGATTTCCGTCGTCACCATGGACTTGGATTTCACCACCCGCTGAACGTGCTTCTCTTTGGCCAGGTTGGTAATGTAGTTGACGGCGTCAGTATCTTTCTTGGCAAAGTAAACATGGCCGCCGCGTTTCTCGACGTTGTCCGCGAATTCTTCCAGGTAGTCTGGCAAGTATTTGATCACGTGCTGGCGGATTTGCTCTCCCAGGTTGCGCCAGTCCTGCCAGTGACCTAATTCTTTTCGAGCGGCTTCCCGCTTGTCCCACTGGGCATCTTGCGCTTTTGCCACTGACTTTTGCATGAAAGTGTCTTTTTCCGATTGTTTGACCCGGGTCAAAAATGGGTCCTTACTCGTTTCTAATCCCATCAGTCACGCCCCCCAGCCATCGCTGCCAGCTCTTCCTCGTTCGCATACCGGACCCGGCTCATGTCCACGTTGCTGTTCAGCACTTCAGCAATGTGCATCACCTTGATTGGCAAATTGCGCCGGGAGAAGCGGCCGCCGATGTTCATCAGACAGGTCTGATCGGCCCCGATCAGGATATCGGCACCGGTGCTGACCACGTCGTCAACTTTCTCATTGACCATCAGCTTCGAAATCTCCGGCTCCTTCACCGAGAAAAGGCCGCCGAAGCCGCAACAGTTCTCGATGTGGGGCAGCGGGATCATTTGCAGCCCCTTAACGTGGTCGAGCAGGACGAAGGGGGCGACCCGCTCCCCCAGCAGCCGGGTCATATGACAGCTGCGGTGGAAGGTGGCCTTCGCGTCCAGCTCGGCGCCGGCGTCAATGACGTGCAGTACCCGGTAGAGAAATTGGGTGAACTCATAACTCTTGCTGGCCAGCTGTTCCGCCTTGGGGCCGTACTCCGGGTCGTCGGCCAGGTGCATGCGGAACTCGTGGAGCATGTTCACGCAGGACCCCGACGGCCCCACAATGTAATCGGCGTCGACACTCAGCAAGGCATCCACCTCGTTGCGCATCGTCTTCTGGCTGTCTGCCACATAACCGCTGTTGAATGTCGGCTGACCGCAGCAGATCTGCTTCTTCGGCATCGCCGTCTCGCAGCCGAACCGTTCCAGGACCTCGACCATTGCTGCCCCCACGTTGGGGAAGAACAGGTCGACGACACAGGTAGAAAATACAACGACCTTCATAGGGCACCCCGCTCCTTCATTCTCCTAAACATACCTTGGTTTCCTTCAGTGTACTGCTTAGCCACGACAAAGTACAGCGGTTTCATCGAAAAAGATACCCCGGTCGTTTGACGAAAAAAAAGAAGCCCGCGGCCCTCGCCGCAGACTTCTACCCCAAACGTCACAACCTTAGCAAATTTTACCGCCGAGTGTTTCCATTTCTTTCCGCGTCACCTGACTGGGATCCGCCTTGACGACCCGCATCGCGCCGTCAAGGAGGCCGCTATTGCCGCCCAGCCCCAAGGCGGCGTTATGGAACTGCAAGTACAGCCCATCTTCCAGGTACGGCAGCTCTTCCTTCGACGTGAACAGCTGGTAGCCGGCGTTATTCTCCACGGGAATACTGTAATCCGCATCGGCTTGGTCAGAAAGGACCAGCTGGAACTTGCCGCCTACCGCGCAGGAACCGCCGAGTTTAGAAAACTTGCTGGCCCCATCGTCCAAACCCAAGAAAATGAACTGATTCGGAGCAACCTTCTGAGCCAAGTAATCGCGTGCGGTATCCTTAATGTTGATTTTCATTGCGATCGTCCTTTCTGGAATGCCATTCAGTTGTGTACAATCTATTTACTGAATTCAGTATACCACGATGCCGTGGGACTGCCAAGATGCAGCAGACAATAATCAGTCCCGCAGCCCGTGGCCACTCGCCAACACCCAAGTCAATCCGCTTGTCTTTACCCCCCTGACCGGTTTATGCTGTGGCCATCGAAATGGCCGCGGTTGTCCGGCGACCGCGGCCCAAGGAGGATCACGATCATGCCTGCCGGGTTAAAACGCTTCTTCCATTACTTCACGACGCCGGCTTTTGCCAGGTTATTCGACACCCTCTGCCTATTGCTTTTCCTGGGGTGCATCGCGTGGATCCTGACTGCCCCGCCCTTGGTCCGCTCTTATGGCCTGGGTTACGCGATTATGTCTGCTTTTTTTGCCTTTGAAACCGCCGGCGACTTAGCCGCCAGTTTTGGCAAAAAGAACATTCAAATCGGTATTGGGGCAGTCGCTATCGCCTTCAGTATCGGCGGCGCCGTTGTTTTCCAAATCACGGACGACTGGTCGCATTACACCACGTATCCGGTCGTCCATTATCTGCTGCTCACAATGATCATCATTATTGCCCTGCGCTTGATCTGGCAGTTCTACCGGATCTTTCACCCGAGCCGCCTGACACGGTGACCGGCACTGCAAGAAAATAGGCGAGGCCCCGGCTTCTCAGCCGCTGCCCCGCCCATTTTCTGTCTTCTTACAACACGGCGCCGTTGCTCTTGATGACTTCCTTCAGCCAACCGTAACTCTTCTTCGGCACCCGCTTCAGGTCCCGTAAGTCATGATTGCCGCGGTTGACGTAGACGACGCCGTAACGCTTGTCCATGTTGCCCTGGGAACTGGGGATGTCGATGAGGCCCCAGCCCAGGTAGCCGAGGACGTCCACGCCTTCCGCCACGGCGTCCTTGAGTGCTTGGATATGTTCGCGCATGTACTGGATGCGGACGTCGTCCTGAATCTCGTGGACGCCATCCCAGTGCTCGCGCAGCCCAATCCCGTTCTCAATCGGGAAGACCGGTACCCGGCCTTGGTTGTAGAGGTCGTGGAGCACGGTATTGAACCCCTGGGGATCCACCTGCCAGCCCCACTCGTTCGTCGGCAGATACGGATTGTGGCCGACTCCGGTGTGGGGATAGAAATTGGGCACCGTTCCCAGCGGGATCTTGGTACTGTCCATGACGGCACTGGAATAGTAGCTGAAGCTGAGGAAGTCGCTGCGAGTCTCGCCAATGATCGCCAGTTCGTCCGGCTTCAGAATATCGTCCAGGTGCTGGCGGTGCATAAAGCTGATGACCTCCGGAGAATACTGGCCGGTGGTAAAGATATCGATCAGATTCGCCATGACGTATTCCTTGAAGCGGCGCACAGCGGCGACATCTTGAGGGTTAGCCGTGGCCGGATAGACCTGCTGGTAGGCGACCATCCCGCCGATCTGCAAGGCTGGATAGTTCTCGTGCACGGTGTTGGCCACCAGGGCGTGGGCCAGGGCGACGTTATGCTGGATCTGGTACAGATCATGGAGCGACTTGGGTCCCTCCAGGTACCCGGCGATGACGAAGGCATCCGTCAAGCTGTACAGGTTCTGCTCGTTGAACGTGATCCAGTAGTGCACCCGGTCGCCGAAGCGCTTCAGCATCTCTTGGGCATAGGTGTAGAACGCGTCCACCACGTGGCGGTCGAGAAAGCCGTTGTACTTCTTCGCCAACGCCAGCGGCATATCGAAGTGGTACAGGCAGATCATCGGCTGAATCCCGGCTGCCAGCAGGTTGTTGATCAGCTGATCATAAAAGGCGATGCCCTCCTCGTTGAAGGCCCCTTCCCCGTCCGGCTGGACCCGGCTCCAAGAAATCTGGAACCGGTAAAAATTCATCCCCAGATCCTTCATCAAAGCGATGTCTTCCGGGTAGCGATGGTAGTCGTCGATGGCCACGGACCAGTCGCTGGCCGTTTCCGTCGCTGGCCGCACATCGTAGACCGACGGCCCCTTGCCCCCTTCAGCCGAGGCCCCCTCCGTCTGCATGCTGGAGGTCGAGTTGCCCCAGAAGAAATCATCGCGTAGTGTCGTCATTTTTGACCGCTCCTTCACATTGTTGTTTCTTCTAGTATAAAGGTTTGACGCCAGGAGCGGAAGGGCTTTCTCACCTTGCAATCGGCGGGCAGAGCCGGTAGACTGAAGCATACTAAGGTATGGCGACGGGCTGTGCAGCCGCCGCCCAGGAGGAAATTATGCAGAATTCGATCTATGGCTTGACCCAACCTCAACTACAAGATTGGCTGCTGGCCCACGGTCAGAAGAAATACCGGGCCGCTCAAATCTGGCAATGGCTCTACCAGCAGCGGGTCACGGACTTCGCGGCGATGAGCAATCTGCCTGCCGACCTGGTCACATTGCTCAATACCAACTTTTCGTTCAGCCCGCTGACTGTGGTGCAGAAACTGACAGCAACGGACAAGACCACCAAGTGGCTCTTCCGGATGGCCGATGGGCTGCTCATCGAGACCGTCCTGATGTACATGGACTACGGCCTGTCCGTCTGTGTCACCACCCAGTCCGGCTGCAACATCGGCTGCACGTTCTGCGCCAGCGGCTTGATCCGCAAGCAGCGGGATCTGACCAGCGGCGAGATCGTCGCCCAGATCATGCAGGTCCAGCACTATCTGGACGAAGCCGGCGACGGCGAACGGGTCAGCCACATCGTCGTCATGGGCATCGGTGAGCCCTTCGATAATTTCACCAACGTGATCAATTTCATCCACATTATCAATGATCAGCACGGTCTGGATATCGGTGCCCGCCACATCACGGTCTCCACGTCGGGTTTGGCCAACAAGATCCGGGAATTCGCCGACCTGCACCTGCAGGTGAACCTGGCCATTTCTCTCCACGCCCCGAACAACACCCTGCGCAGCAGTATCATGCGGATTAACCGGGCGTGGCCGCTGGAGAAGCTGTTCGCGGCCATCGATTACTACGTGCAGACGACGAACCGGCGCATCACCTTCGAGTACATCATGCTCAACGACGTCAACGATCATCCAGCGGAGGCGCGGGAGCTGGTGCAGCTGTTGACGCCGCTCAAGCAGCTAGCGTTCGTCAACCTGATTCCTTACAACACGGTGGTGGAGCATCCCCAATACAGCCGGAGCACGCCGGAGGCCATCGCCCAGTTCCACAACATCGTCTACCGGGGCGGCATCAACTGCGTCATCCGGAAGGAGCATGGCGGCGACATCGACGCCGCCTGCGGCCAGCTGCGGAGCAACATGCTGCGCAAGGACGAGAACACGATTGGCGTACGGTTGGCGCAGTAAGGCGGGGGGAGAAAGGTTTGAGAGGTTGGCAACTGTCTGTCGCCGCCCCAGCCAGCCGGAGGGCCAAATTGCCAGGTCTCGTGAATCATATCCTGGTTCACGAGGCGGCAGCGCGAAGCGCAACGCCGTACCGGCCCAA
>NZ_KI271585.1:25860-40406 GCF_000469325.1 Schleiferilactobacillus shenzhenensis LY-73
CCCGCCAATAGTTTCTGAATACACAACAAAAGGCTGGGCCGCAATTCACTGGCGAAAGTGAATTGCGGCCCAGCCTTGGTATGTGCTCAACTTACTTCCACGCCCACGGATCCTCCCGCCAGGTGAGCAGCGATTCGCGCTCGGTAGCGGTCAGGATGTTGGCCTTTTCGGCCTGGTGGATCAGTGTCGTGTAGTTCGTCAGGGTGTGCAGCGGCAGGCCCGCTTTGGCGAAGTTTTCTTGGGCTGCCGGCAGTTCGTAGGTGAAGATGGCCGCGACGCCCAGGACCTTGATACCCGCTTTCTGCACCGCTTCAGCTGCCTTCAAGACGCTGCCGCCAGTGGAGATGAGGTCGTCGATGAGTACGACTTGGGCGTCGGGAGCAACGTGGCCCTCGACCTGCTTGCCGGCGCCGTGGTCCTTGGGCTTGGCCCGCACGTACATCAGGGGCAGGCCCAAGCGGTCAGCCGTGCTGGTGGCGTGGGGGATGCCGGCGGTGACGACCCCGCCAATATCGGTCACGGTGGGATATTCAGTCATGATCAGGCGCGCCAGTCCGGCGCTGATGCGGCTGCGAATCTCGGGATAGCCGATCGTCAGGCGGTTATCGGTATAGATCGGCGCCTTGATGCCGCTGGCCCAGGTGAAGGGCTTGTTCGGCGACAGCGTGACGGCTTGGATGTCTAAGAGGTCTTTGGCGATCTGTTCATTGGTTTGCATTAGCGGACGGTACTCCCTTCGAATTGTTGGCGAATGGTGTGATAAGCGGCCAGCGGGTCGGCGGCTTGGGTGATCGAGCGGCCCACGACGATGCCGTCGCTGCCCAGTTCGGCTGCCTTCTGCGGGGTCACGACCCGGGACTGGTCATCCCGAGCGTCCGCCGCTAAGCGGATGCCGGGGTTGATAGTGAGAAAACCGGCCGGGGTGGCATCGTGGATCTTGGTCACTTCCAAGGCCGAGCTGATGACCCCGTCGGCCCCGGATGTGGCCGCCAGTTGAGCCAAGTGCACCACGGAATCTAACAGTGAGAACTCATCATTCTGCATCGTGACGTGCATCGCTCGCTCATCCATGGAGGTCAGCTGGGTGATGGCCAAGAGTTTTGGCGCTTCGGTCCCTGCTTCGGCGGCCCCTTCCAGCAAGCCTTCCTTGGCGGCATGGATCATATCCGGACCGCCTAAGCCAGTGACCGTGGTCAGTTCAGCCCCTAATCGGCCGATCTGCTGCATGGCCTGATGCACGGTGTGGGGAATATCATACAGCTTGAGGTCCAAGAAAACGTGATAGCCCTGGTCCCGCAACTGCTTAATGAACTGGGGGCCCTCCCGGTAAAACAGCTCCATGCCGACCTTGACCCATAACCCGGTTTCGTTTTGAAACTGGTTCAAGAGCTGCTGGGCTGCCGTGCCGTCCACATAATCCAACGCGATAATTACTGGTCTGTCCATCATCCGCCATCCTTTGCTTAGTTATGCCACCCTGGCCGGCGCCGGCCGCAAAAAAAGAGCTTCAGTGCATCCTCTGCACCAAAGCTCCCCAGGCCAATGGCTTGACCTGTTCCGTTCACTTTGGAGCCTCACAGGACTCGGTTAAAGTGGCTTATTGACTTGTCCATTACCATACGGCAAAACGCTCCGCCGGTCAAGCCCAAAAACGAACGTTCTTAACGGGTGCGGGCATTACTGGCGAGAGCGGTGTCGATACCGGCGGGAATATCGGCCGGCGTATCAACGATCACGTTCGCTCCTGCGGCCGTTAATTCCGCCCGGTCGCCGAAACCGTAAAGGACGCCCATCGTAGCGACGCCGTTGGCCGCGCCGCCGACCATGTCGGTGTCCCGGTCCCCAATCATGAGGCTGTCCGCCGCCTGGGCCCCCGCCTTTTTCAAGGCGTAGGCCAGCACATCTTTCTTCGCGCTGCGGATCGACTCATCCATCGTCGCCCCATACAGGCCGGTGAAGTAATCCGTCAAACCAAAGTGGCCGGCAATCTTCGCCAGCATCGGCTCCGGCTTCGTGGAGGCCACATTCAAGACGAACCCCGCCTGCTTCAGCTGGGCCAGGACGTCCGTGATTCCTGGATACAGCTGCAGCTCATAGATGCCGTGGGCTTCGTAGTAGACCTGGTAGAGGGCAATGGCCCGCTTGATTTCGGCCGCCGGCAGCCCCGGGTAGAATTTGTGCATACTGCTGGACAGTGTCGGCCCGATGAACAACCGGTATTGGTCGTCCGTCAGCGTCGGCAGCTGCATTTGAGCGACGAAGTACTTGATCCCGGCGACGATGCCCTGTTCTGAGTCGGCAATCGTGCCGTCGAAGTCGAAGAAGAGTTGAGTCACGTGTATCCCGCTTTCTGTCAGTGAATGGTCCTATTGTATCAGTTCTCGCCGCCGGCCTCCACGCCGGTCCGGAACATCGTCAGCGCGGTAGTCAGCGACAACCGGTCGGCCGGCCGCTCAATCGCCGGAGTCTGTAAGAAGGCGGACAGGATGTTGAGAAAGTAGAGGGTCACGTCCCGGGTGGCGTAGGCAGGCTGAATCTGCTGGCGGTAGGCAGCGAAGAACGCGTCCAGGGGGATCAGAAAGCCGCGTTCCCATGCCTGGAAAACGGTCTGCTGGGCCGCCGGGGCAAACTGGAAAACATCGTGCAGGACCAGTTGCAGATCCATGGGATTATTCGCCGTCAGCTGGGTCCCCAGCCGTTCCAGCTTGACCGCAAAACTGCCAGGCCCGCTGGTCGCCTGGGTGATCAACGCCGCCATTTCCTGGCTCACTTGGCCGACCACGGCCAGATACAGCTGTTCCTTGGTCCCGAAATAGTGATAGATCAAGGGTTGCTGGACGTGGGCTGCCTCCGCAATGGCCCGGGTGGTGACATTCAAAAAGCCCCGGGTCATGAACAATTTCTGGGCCGCGTGCAGGATATTTTGCGTTGTTGCTCGTTTTTGCTGCTCCCGAAGATTCAATTGTCGTCAATCCTTTTTAGTTTATCAAGTGATAAATGGGTGGTACAATAGCGACACAAGAGAAATGGAGGGATCCGTGATGTTCCTAGCGTACAAAGAGATCATGCATAACAAGGCGCGCTACCTGCTCGTTGTGGTCACGTTCGTGCTCATTTCTTACTTGGTGCTCTTCCTGACGGGCCTGGCGACGGGCCTGGCCCGTAACAACCGGACGGCCATCGATGCCTTGCCGGGCAATTACGTGCTGATGTCGAAGTACGCCAATAAGAACCTGCTCAGTTCGGTGATTACGAAGGACCAGTACGACAAGGTCAGCAGCAGCGACACGGCCTTGCTTGGTCAGATGACCGTGGTGGCCGAGAATCCGCAGACGGATAAGAAGCTCAACAGCAATATCTTCGGTATTCGCTTGACCGGGGCGCTCAAGCCCCCGGTCACCGCCGGTCGGATGCCGACGAAGAACAGTGAAGTGCTGGCGGACGACAGTGTTACGTACTACGGCTTGCACCGGGGCGACCGCATCACCTTGAACGGCAGCAGTCAGAAATATCGCATCGTCGGCTACACCCGCGACCATCGCTTCGCCACTGTACCTGTATTCTACACGACTTTGAGCACTTTCCGACAAATCCGGTTCGGCAGTGCCCAAGTACCCAATGTGTCCGCCGTCGTCAGTAAGAAAAAGCTGACGGACCTGCCGAAGAATACCCAGCAGCTGACGAAGGCCGGCCTCATTGAGAATATCCCCGGTTATACGGCCCAGACGTCGACGTTCGGTTTGATGATCGGGGCGATGATCGGTATTACGCTGCTGATCATCGGTATCTTCATGTATATCCTGACGATCCAGAAAGTGGCCATGTACGGGGTCATGCGGGCCCAGGGGATACGGACCAGTGCGATCGTCACCGCCCTTTTCTGGCAGATCTTGATTCTGGCACTCGTCGGTGTCGGCATCGGCAACGGGCTGATGATCGCCACGTCGTTCGTCCTGCCCAAGACGATGCCGTTCTACGGCGACCCGATGATGATGTTAATGATTACTGGGGCCTTGGTCGTCATGTCGCTAGTCGGCGGGCTGTTCTCATTACGACGGATTCTGCACATCGACCCGCTGGAAGCCATCGGAGGTGAATAACATGGGATTAGTTGATTTGAAACAAGTCACGAAAGTATATGGCAGCGGCCACACGGCTGTGACGGCGCTGCACCCGACGGACTTTTCTCTCCAAGCTGGGGAATTCGCTACCGTCATCGGTCCCTCGGGTTCGGGGAAGACGACACTCCTCACGATTATCGGCAGCCTGCAGCAGCCCAGCAGCGGCCAAGTACTGATCAACGGTCAGGATACCACGAATTTCAGCGAACACCAGCGGACTGACCTGCGGTTCAACACATTCGGGTTCATTCTGCAAGGGAGCAACCTGATCCCCTTTCTCACCGTGGCGGACCAGCTGGCCTTGGTGGACCGCTTCAACCACCACAAGCAGCACAAGATGAGCCGGGACTCGCTGTTCACCATGCTGGGCATCACCGACTTGACGAACCAATATCCCAGCGCGCTGTCCGGCGGGGAACGCCAGCGGGTGGCCATCGCCCGGGCGCTGTATAACGATCCGCCGATCATCCTGGCGGACGAGCCCACCGCCAGCCTGGATACCAGCCGGGCACTGCAAGTGACTGAATTACTGGCCACGATTGCCCACAAGATGGATCGCGGGGTAGTCATGATTACCCACGATACGCGGCTGTTGGGGAGCGTCGACACCGTGTACGAGATGCGCGACGGCGTGCTGACGAAGCAGGATGCGGCCGGGGTGAAGAAGATTCGGGCAGCGGCGATTTAAAATATCGCACTCAAAAAGGACAGTAAGCATCGCAAACTTGTGCGGGGTATACTGTCCTTTTCTTTTTGATTAATGTGTTAGCGGCTGAACAAAATGGACGAACACTTGCTGCATTGCCGTAATGTCATCGGCTATGCTTGCCGCCATGTACTTTTGATAGGCCTCCGACATACCATCGAGATCGATAGCAAATCCCTTCTGGTAGGCCAGCAGCTTGGCAAATGTCCTTTGAGTTCGTCCATTGCCCTCGCGAAAAGGATGGAGAAAATTTTGCTCAGAAATAATCTCCCCTAGTACTTCCCTGACGGCCCGGCGTTCTGGTGGAACGGCCGTATAAGCAGACAGCTTTTCATTCAAGTCGGCAATGCCCATCGCAAACCGCTGAAAGGGGAAAAAATCATCCCCGCCCTTATTCATGTTGACCTCACGGAGTTGACCAGCCCAATCGTATACATCAGCAAAAAGAAAATGATGAATCGCAAGAACATCATCAAACGTTGCACCGGTTAGCCGCTTACCACTGGGCAAACGATACTGATGATTAGATAAATACACCTGGCGCATCAGCGTAATACGGTATTCGGCTTGTTGGAGAACGTGTGCGTCTTCAATACTCAGTTTGTTGCGCAACGTCCCATTGGGCTGAAGGTAGTCTTCCCAAACAGTCATCGGCCGTCACCATTTGATGATTTCACTTGCAGGGGTCAATTCCCCGAAGTGATCACGGAAATGGCGGACATCTTCAGCGGTTGGTTCGTATCCCTCGTACATTTGGTTGGTAATGGCAAATACCAACTCGTCATACACTTCTTTGCTAGGCATTTGCACCCCCATGATGGTGAGCTGCTCTGGGTCCCGTTCTAGCGGTGCAAAGGTACTGTCATTCTTGTATTTTTCTAGCATCGGCTTCATCTCCTTATTAGCACTCAACAGTTGCAACAATTTCTCATTCCCGCCATTCGGCGCATACCGCCCGCCTTCCCAGCCTTGCACTGTCTTAACGGAGACATTCATCAAGGTCGCGAGCTGGGACTGACTAAGCTGCAAGTGGTGCCGAATAAGCGCTACTTTGTTTTCCAAACCCATCACCCAGGTTCTAGTATACCATACTCTTAACGAGTATGATTTTTCAGAATCTTCGGATTTGGCGATGATTGGTGTGATTTCCAGAGCGGCCAAAGATTTGTAACAGGCGTGGAACAGTGCAAAGCGTGCGGGGCTGGCTCCGTGCGCCGTAAACGGGCTCCGGCTGGCAGCACCACACAGTCTAAGGGCGCTAACGGTCAAAGCCCAAGTACGGGGGCTGGCTCCGTGCTCTATAAACGGGCTCCGCCGAGCAGGCCACCATGGTCTAAGGACCCTAAGCCAAAAAGCCCAAGTGCGGGGCTTTTCGGCTTAGGGCCACTTAGCCCAGGTGGCCTAACCGCTCGGCTGCGCCCTCTCACCCTTGCACCCATCCCCAATCTATGCCACAATACATTCAAGCAATCTGTGCAAACAGTGCGCCAATAAATAACGCATGTCAGTGAGCATGCATTTGGAGGCCAATACAGTGGAATCATATAATACCAAAAGTGCAGCCATGACCCGCAATCAGAAACGGACAATCGTTTCGACCAGTGCGGGTTTTGCTTTGGAAAACATGGATGTCATGTTCTTATCTTTTGCGCTGGCACCGATCATCGCCACGTTACATATCAGCGGCGCTGAGGCGGGCCTGATTTCGTCCATTACCAACATTGGGATGCTGGTGGGCGGAATCCTCTTCGGCTTATTAGGGGATCGTATCGGACGGGTGAAGACCTTCTCGCATACGATCTTTATTTTTGCCTTCGCCACCGCCGCCATGTTTTTTGCCAAGAACATCTGGGTCATCTACGTATTGCGCTTCATTGCCGGCATTGGTGCCGGCGGCGAGTACGGTGTGGGAATCACGCTGATCGCTGAGAACTTCAAGAAACAGCACGTTGGCCGGATGACCAGCGTGGCCGCCATCGGTGGTCAGATCGGAGCAATTTTCGCCGCCGTGATGGCTTCCCTGATCATTCCCAACTTCGGTTGGAACGCCCTCTTCCTGGTCGGTCTGATCCCTGTTGCCCTGGCGTTCATCGTCCGGGAACATTTGCAAGAAAGCCCGGTTTTCTTAGAGAGCAAGCAATCCGCTGAGGGTAAGAAGAAAATCAGCTTGAGCCAGCTCTTCACCAGCAAGAAACAGACGTACCAAACGATTGCCTTGATGTTCATGGTCGTCGTCCAAATCGCTGGGTACTTCGGTCTGATGAACTGGCTGCCGACCATCATGCAGAAGCAGCTGGGCATCACCGTCTCCGGCTCCTCCATCTGGATGATCGCCACCATCGTGGGCATGTCCATCGGTATGATGACCTTCGGTAGCATCCTGGATTACCTGGGGCCGCGGATGGCGTACACCATCTTCCTGCTGGGGTCCGCTGCCTCCGTGTTCCTGATCACCCTGGCCGTGAATGAACTGACCCTGATTCTCGCCGGCGCCGTCCTGGGCTTCTTCTCTAACGGGATGTTCGGCGGTTACGGCGCCATCATCTCCCGCCTCTATCCGACCCACATCCGGGCCACGGCGAACAACCTGATTGTGAACGTCGGCCGGGCCATCGGCGGCTTTTCTTCCGTCGTTATCGGGTTCCTGATGGATCACTACAACCTGATCACTACCATGGGCTTCCTCGCCGTCCTCTACCTCCTCAGCTTCGCCGTGATGCTCTCCATTCCGGCGCTGCGGACACTGAAGATGAAGAACGCGGCCGATGATGAAGAAGATTCCGTCGCGTAATCGTTAAGAAAACAAGTAGTAGGGCCGGGTGCCGTCAGCAATTGGCGGTGCGCGGCCCTTTTCTGGTGGTACACTAGACCCATTCGTGTCAGAAAGGATGATACCTCGCATGCCCATTGATTCCGCTATTGAGACCCTCCTGCACCACGCGTCCGTCCGGGATTTCCAAGAGACGCCGATTCCGCCGGCCGTGTTGCGCACGCTGGAAGACGTCGCCCAGCATACCGCGACCAGCCAGTACATGCAGCAATACACGCTGATTCGGGTCAGCGAGCCGGCGCTGCGCCAGCAGATCGCCGCCGTGACGACCTACGATTACGTGGCCGGTCCGGGGGCGCTGTACATTTTCGTGGTCGATCAGGCCCGCAACGTGCAGCTGGCCGCGGACCAGCACGCCGCCATTGCCCGGCTGACGGACTGGAATGCCTTTCTCGCCGGGGTCTTCGACGCCGTCTTGGCCGCCCAAAATATGGTCGCTGCCGCAGAAACCAGCGGCTTGGGGACGGTCTTCCTGGGCAGTATCTTGAATGACCCGCAAAGAATGATCGATCTGCTCCACCTGCCCCGCTATACCTTCCCCTTGCTGGGGCTGCGCATCGGCGTACCAGCGCACAAGCCGGCAGAAAAGCCGCGGCTGCCCCACGCCTTGGCGGTGGGTGAGAATGGGTACCCGCACCCGGCCGCCGCGGCCGCGTTATGGGCTGCCTACGAAGAGACGATCCACCGGTACTATGCCGACCGGTCCAGTGCCCCCCGGGACACCGACTTCGCCCGGATGGTCGCGGCCAACAGTCAAAGTGCCGCCCACCACCGCGGCGAGATCGGCCGCATCCTGAAACAGCAGGGGTTCTCCCTGCCCCAAGACTAGAATCGAGGCGCAATTTTGTTTACCCTTACCCAATTTACGCAAGCCGGCCAGCACGTGGCCCTGGTTTTTCCGGAAGAAAGCCACGCCGCGGGTCTGTTCGCCCAGGTCCAAAAAAACAGGGCGCTGCTCACCCGGTGGATGCCCTGGGGTCAAGACACCAAACACGTCCGGGATGAAACCCGCTTCCTGCGTTATGCCCGCAGCCAAATGATTGACGGCAAGCTGTTTCTGTTGATCATTCTGGTGGACGGCACGCCGGCTGGCATGATTGACCTCCACGACTTCGACGAGATGGCCCACCACGCCTCGGTCGGCTACTGGTTAGGCGCCGACTACCAGGGCCACGGCATCATGACTGCCGCCTTGAATGTCCTGTTCGCGGTGGGCTTCACCCGCCTCGGCCTGCATAAGATCTAGGTCCTGGCGGACATCGCCAATACCGCCAGCCGCGGCGTCCCCGAGCGGCTTCACTGCCACCAGGACGGCATCCTGCCCGACGATATTTACCAAGACGGCGGCTACCACGACACCGCCGTTTATTCCTTAACGGCCCCAGAGTACCAGGAGCTAGTCCAGGAAGAAAAACTGCGCGCCGTCGATGATATGAAAATAAACGGCTAAGCCCAGCATATCGAAACGAATCCGCCGGAACGTGCGCAGCCGGCCGGCGGACAGCCGGCTCGTCAGCCAGCGGGGCAGCGCCCGGGCACTGATGACCGGTTCTTCGCTGAGCCAACCGGTGGCTTCCAGGTAGCGCACGTAATCCTGGGCGTACTTCGTCCCCTTGCTCGGCGGCAGGTGGGGCGTCTCGCCCCACGCCCGCATATAGTTCACAATTTGCCAGCTCAGACTCGTCGTCTGATCGCTGGCTGTTTTTTTGAAGAAATCCCCCAACGTGGCCGTGGCAAACTGCAATTCCGCCGGGGATAAATAATCGGTCACCTGGGTGATGAACGGATACTGCAATCCTGGGCGCTGAGCCGTGTGGTAAGTACCCACATAGACGTTCCCCGCCAGATTATAAAACAGCCGGGTAATGTCCTGGGCAAAGCCTTCGTTGGTAATCGCCAGCGCCGGATCCTGAACGGTCTGGGCCAAGAGCCTTTGATCCGTTGTGTTGGCAATACCCCGGGTGGTGGCCGCTTGCAGGGCGGCCCATACCGCGGGTGAAAAACGGTCCGGGGCGATCTGGTGGATCTGTTTGAGCTGGACGGGCGCAGGATTCAGCGTATAGCCGGCCCGGAACGGCCGGTCAATGAGCTGGAGGGACTGCACCAAGTGTCCGCCCAGTGAATGGCCGATGCCGTATGCCCGGGTGTCTGCCGGCAGCTGGCTGCGGACCGCGGTGACAAATTGCCGGGCGGCGTCGATCTGGGACAGTTCGGTGTCTTCCCCCAGCAGGACCGCCTGCACGTTGTAGCGCCAGTCCCGATAACCTTCAATCAAACTGGCATCCATCGCGGCCAGCGGGTGGGCCAAAGTATCCGTCAGGTGCGTCGGGACCTCCGCCCGTTTGACATTTTCTGTTCCCCGGAACAGAAAATAAGCTTCCGGCGGCGCAGCGGGCGGGTAGAAGACGACGGCGTCCGCCGTTAGGCCCGTCTCTGCCGCATCCGCCACCATGGCCCGGGCGTTATACACGGTGATCGGCACGCCGTAGACTCGGCGCAAGCGCCACAACTGCCATTGCCAGAACTGCTCCGGGGTCAACGCAGCATAATTGGCGCTTTGATACTCGGCAGCGATGGCCATGAACACGAAGGCCCGGTCGCGGATCAGCGTATCCACCGGATATGCCGCACTGCGGGCGGTGTAGTCTGCGGAGGCGGCACTCAGCGTACTGCTGCCCAGGAGAGCCGCCAAGGAGCGCAGCTGGGTGGGCAGCGCCAGTCCAATGGCCTTCGCCAGCTGGGTGATCACCTCTTGGGGCGTATCCGTGTCCGTCCGCCAGGGCAGACGGGCCGTCATTTGCGTCACCTGGCCCAGTACTTGGCGGGGCAGCGAAACGTTGGGCTGGGCCTTTTGCACGGCGGCTGCCAGCAATGCGTGCTGGACAGCGGGGAAATCCGTGGGCGGCGCGGCAAAATACGCAGTGAGATCGGCGAAAAGCTGGGTCTTTTCCTTCTCCAGCGCCGTGACCGTCTCGCGAATCCGATCGACCCGGGTAAGCAGGGCCGGGGCCTGGATGGGATTGTCGGCCATCGGCACCCCGCACTGTAAATCAAAAAAGGCCCGCTCGTAACGGTGGGCCAAATCAGCCAGCTCCTCGCTGGCTGCCAGGACAGCAGCAGTCGTCATTGGACCGGCCCCACGTGAAAGGTAAGCTTGCCGACGGTGTGGCCGCTCTGGACCGTGGTCAGCGCCTCCGTCAAAGCAGCAGCGGTCAGCTCCGGATAGGTCCGGGTGGCGGTAGGCCGAATCGTCCCCGCCGCCAGCAGATTCGCCAGCTGCTGGAGGATCACGCCCTGAGAGGCCACGTTCTGGCCGGCATCGGTCTTGGCTGACATGTATTCAAAGTCCAGGCTGGCCGACTTATTCTTCAGCGGCGCGACAGCCAAAGGGCCGCTGGGTTCGACGATGGTGCCCACATGCCCAAAGTAGGCCACCAGGTCCGCCGCCACGGGGGCGTAAGGCACCGGCTGATAGAGAATGGCTACTCCCGTGGGGGCATCCAGATGCAAGGCCTGATAAGCGGTGCGCAGGTCGTGGTGATAATCCAGCGCATGGTCCACCCCGTTTGCCGTCAGCCAGTCGAAGTTCTTCGGCGACGCGGTGGCAACGACGGTCAGACCGCTCCACTGGGCCAGCTGGGTGAGGATCGACCCCACCCCGCCGGCACCGTTGATGACCAGCAGAACTTGCCCCTGGTTTGCCCCGGCCGCTGCCGTGTAGCCCATTTTCTCAAACAGCAGCTCCCACGCCGTGATCCCGGTCAGCGGAATGCTGGCGAGAAAGGTGGACTCGAACCCCCGCGGCGCGGGGACGACTAAGTCGCGGGTGACGCTCTGGTACCGGGCAAAACTGCCCTGGCGCTGGCCTTCACCGGCGAAGAAGACTTTCTCCCCCGGCGTCAAGCCGGTGACGTTCTCACCGCTGCGGACCACCCGGCCCACCGTATCAAAGCCCATGACCTGCGCGTCGCCGCTGGCGGCCCGCTTCAGGTCCACCGGGTTAACGCTGGCGCCGCTGACGGCCACTAAGACGTCGTCCGGCCCCACTGCGGGCATGGGAATTTCTTTTTCCGTCACTGTAATTTTTTGCTGTGCCAAGTGAATGAAGAAGCCATGATTTGTTTCTGCCATACGACTGATTCTGCCTTTCTGAACGAGGTTACACGAGTAACGGCCACGCGGGCCCGAAGATGAGCAAGAGGACAATGAGGGAAAGCAGCAGCCATACCGACACCGTGACCAAGGCCCCCCAGAGCAGCTGCGGCCACAGGGTGGTCGCGCGGGACCAAAGATACAGGCTGAGCAGGCCCGGCAGGACTGCGGCCAGGATGCTGGCGGTGATCATCAGCACCGGCTGGCGCGTCAGGCCGGCCAGCCATTGCCGCCGACAGGCGTACGTCACGGCCAGTGCGGCATAACACGCCACCGTGATACCGCTGAGAATGATCTGCCGCCGACTGGTCATGGGCCCGTCCCCCTTTGGCTTCATTTTAGCATTGCGCGGCGGCATCAGTACACCACGTCGATCCCCAGCATGCCCACCAAGTTGACCGCCTGGTCCGGGGAGATCTTCATCCCCGCCGCCAGGTGCCAGTCGAAGCGCAGCGCCGCCAGCTCCGAACTGGTGAAGTCGATGCCCTTCAGCTTGGTCTCGCCGAAGTCCGCCCGGGTCAGGTCGCAGCGCTGGAAGCGGATCTTCCGGGTGAAGCGCACCGCCGTCCAGTACGACTCCAGTAATTGACAGTCGCGGGCCTGCAGCCCCTTGATGATACTTTCAGAAAAGTTCACGTAGTTGGCGAGGCAATCAGCCAAAGTCAGGTCCACAATGCCGCAATCATACAGATCCGCCCCCACCAGCTTGGCCTCTTTGAACGTGCACCCGGTGAAATAGCTGCCGCCGAATTGGGTGTTGGACCAGTCGATGCCGATGAACGTGCAGTCCATCCAGGTGCTTTTGGTGAAATCGTGCTGAACGAAGGTGCAATTGTCCAGGGTCACTTGCTGCACGTTGATGTCCTGGTTGGAATAGTCGATGGTACAGTGGCGGTAGATCGTTTCTGGGGCGAGGTCGTCGAGGCCGATCTTGGTGTCGGTGACGACGGCGGGTTCCTCTTGTGCTGGCATGGCAGGGGCTCCTTTGTTCTTTTCTTTCTATCTTACCCCATGGACAGCAAAACGCGCCACCGGTCGCGATGACCAGAGGCGCGCCTAAGGATTACCCAATCTGCAAGTGCAGCACGACTTCTTGTTCCCGGTCGGCCGTGATGAAGAGCACACCGCCGGTGCCGCCAGGCAAGGCCCGCTTATCGGCGCGCATGCCTTGGGCGGCCAGCTGGCTCAGCTCGACCGTCGCCAGGTGCGGCACGAAGATGCGGCTGGTGCCGGGCAGGGTCTTGAAGGCCAGTTCAAACTGCTGCGTCGCCGGATCGTAACGGTACCGGCGCAGGTCGCCATTGATTGCCTGGGGGTACGGCCGGTCCAGCACTGCGGCGGTGGGACTGCTGAAGAACTCGGGATAATAACTCCAATACGTCTGGCTCCACTGGTTGGCTTCGACGTGCTGAATGTGGAATTCACTGATGGCCTTGGTTTCAGGCTGATTAAAGTAGGCCCCCCATTCGCCCAGGACCACGGGCACGCCGGCTTTTTCTTGGGTCGCCCGAATGACCTTCAGGCTATGGTCCAGCCGGGCAGTGCTGTAGCTTTCGAAGTGGTTCGTATCCACGACCAGGTCATAGGCGTGGGGCGCATACACCAAACTGTTGTCCGCAGTAAACGTCAGCGCCGAGGGTACCCCGATGTTGGCGAAGACACTGCTCTCCAGAAACAGCGCTTTGCCGTTCAACAAATCGTGCAGCCCCGCCGCCATTTTCTCGTAGAACGGGTTCAGCGTCTGCGTCTCAAAGGCTTGCACCGCCGGTGTCATCGCCTGCAAAACAGCACTGTACGTGTCGCCTTCATTTAACTGAGCCAGCAGCTTCTGCTTGGCGGTATCATCCAGCCACATGGCCATGAGCTGGTCCGGGGTCACCTGGAATCGCTGCCCCGCATAACCCAAGACGGCCTGGACGATCTCCTGGGCCTGGCTGCCCGGGAAGGGCTCGTTCATCAAGTCGAAACCGATGACGTTATCGGCCTCCAGGAAATACTTGGCGATGGCCTGCCAAGCATGGAGGTAATGGTCCGTCAAGCCCACGCCGTCGCTAGCCGGGTCATTGGCCCAGAAGTGGTCCTGGGCATGGTGCAGGCCGGGACTGATGAAGTAGCTGTCGCTCCACAAGCCGCTGCGGTTGAAGGCCAAGCCGTCGTCTTGAACGGCCCAATCCGGCGCGCCGTCGCCCCACTTGGCGGCGTATAAGTCTTGGTGCATATCCAGGAAGACGTACAGTTCATGCCGGGCAGCCAGCTGGATCTGCGCAGCCACCCGGCCTAAGTAAGCCATATCGATCTGCCCGGGCGCGGGTTCGACCTTATTCCAATAGATGCCGAAGCGGATGAGGTTGAAGCCGTGGGTGGCGAGCTGTTCATACAGCCGGTCGCCACCGGGGGTGATCATGTCGTTGGCGGGATCCTTTTCCACTAAGTTGATGCCATTGAAGATGACCTGTTCGCCGCGTTCATTAACGAAGCGGTCACCGGAGACACGCATTTTGTCCATCGAAGAAATCCTCCCTTTTTGCAATCGATTTCAACTTAGGCTATCCGGGGGAGAAAAGCAAGAAATACGTCCCGCGGAGAGACTACTTTGTGTCTCTGGACCCGGGTGACTCCGGGCTCCGCGGGCGGGGGCTGGAACGTGGTGCGGCGACTTTAAGCCAACGCAAAAAACGCGTTGTCTTAAAGCTCGCCGTTGGCCTAAGCGGTCAAAAACCGACCGCTAAGGCCAATC
>NZ_KI271585.1:40470-40750 GCF_000469325.1 Schleiferilactobacillus shenzhenensis LY-73
GGGGGATAGTCTCGTTCCTCACAAAGTCAAGGCGGCGCCTTCCGCAAATAACACTGCAGCCACGCAGACGCAAAAGTATGGGTGGTACCTCTGGCGGACACGTCGTGGCACCAAGATTTCACGGTCGAGCAAGATGTAGGCGATTTGGGCCCGGAGGCTGGCGGGGCTCAGCCATGAGATTGTTGTTAGTGAGCGCTCTTTGCTCACTTACAACAAGGCCGATCTTGAAGACCGCGGTTTTTGCGGGCTTCAAGTCGTGCCCATGGCGTTCCAGCCCCAG
>NZ_KI271585.1:40779-53967 GCF_000469325.1 Schleiferilactobacillus shenzhenensis LY-73
CACTTTTTCTCCCCGAACGCAAAAAAGCCCCGCCGCTTGGCAGTCTCCAAGCGGCAGAGCTTTTACGGCGTGACGTTATGGCAGCTGATGACGTTTCGGCATTGTCTAAGCGGCTGCCCCGGTGAGCCGCCGCGGACTGGCCGGAGCAGTACCCATCATAGGGACAACACCCAGTATCGTCATCAACGTACCGTGACCAGATTACTTAGCGCCGACAGGTTCACCCTGCGCGGCCGGCTGACCGCTAGTCGGCGTGCCTTTCTCACTGACCGGCGTAATCACGATCGTCCCGTCCTGCAGGGCAGCGTGCAGGTGCTTCACGTCCGTGTGATCCAGGTAGTAATCCGTGACCTTGTCGAGGATCTGGGATTCGATGACCCGGCGCAGCGGACGAGCGCCCATGGCTTCGTCATAGCCCTTGGCAATCAACCAGTCCTTGGCTTCGGCAGTGACCGTCAAGGTGATGTGCTTGCGGCCCAGAATGCGGCCGACATCGGCCAGCATCAAGTCAACGATTTGGTGCAGATCCTTCTTAGTCAGGTGGCTGAATTCCACGATACCGTCGAAGCGGTTCAAGAATTCAGGACGGAAGTAAGGCGCGATGCGAGTCATGATGTCTTCGTCTTTCTTCCCGGTCTTGGCCAAGGCCTCGTTACCGAACCCGGCGTTGGACGTGGCAATGATGATCGTGTTCTTGAAGTTGACCACATTGCCTTGGCCGTCCGTCAAGCGGCCGTCATCCAGCACTTGCAGCAGGAGAGTGATGACTTGCGGGTCGGCCTTCTCGATTTCATCCAGGAGCACGATGGAATACGGATTGCGGCGGACTTGTTCAGTCAGTGTATTGCCGTTGTCTTCGTAGCCCACGTAGCCTGCGCTGGTCCCAATCAGTTTAGAAACGGCGGTGCGGTCGGAATACTCACTCATATCCAAGCGGATAATGGCGTCCTTGCTGCCGAACATATCCAGTGCTAGCTGCTTGGCCAATTCGGTCTTGCCGACACCAGTGGGACCGACGAACAGGAAGGACCCGATCGGCCGGTTGCCGCTGGCAAAGCCGGAACGGCTGCGGCGAATGGCCCGCGCGACCATGTCCACGGCCTCGTCTTGGCCGATGACCTTGCCCTTCAGGCGCTTCGCCAGGCCTTGAAGACGCTCAATGTCGTTGGTGGACATTTGCTGAACAGGAATCCCGGTGAGCCGCTGAACGGATTCAGCCACATCGTTGGGTGTCGCCACGGCCTCGACCTGCTTGCCGTCGTTATCCAGCTGCTTCTGAATCTTGTCGGCTTCCGCCTTGGCTTTGGCCGCGGCCTTGTAATCCTCTTTCTTGGCGGCAGCGTCCTTTTCTTGCTGAACTTCCTTCAGCCGTTTCTCCAAAGCCACCTTATCCGTCACCGGATGTTCAGCAGCCAAGTGGGCAGCGGTCATGTCAATCAGGTCAATGGCCTTATCGGGCAGGGAACGCTGCGGAATGTACTGAACGGAATAATCAACGGCGGCCTTGAGCACGTCATCCGGCAATTGAACGTGGTGGTGCCGTTCATAGAGCTTACGGACACCCTGGAGAATCTTCACGGTGTCTGCCTTGCTCGGCTCGTTCACGGTGACGTCATTGAACCGGCGGGCCAGCGCGGCATCCTTCATGATCGTGTTGCGGTACTCGTCCTGGGTCGTCGCGCCAATGACGGTGATCTCGCCCCGGCTCAGAGCCGGTTTGATGATGTCCGCCAAGCCCTTGCTGCCGTTATCCTCGCCGCCGACGGAGCCGGCACCAAGAATTTGCTGGATTTCATCGAAGAACAGAATAACGTTGCCGGCGGCTTTGACTTCCTTGATCAGATTCTGAATGTTCTGCTCGAAGGAGCCGCGGTACTGCGTGCCGGCTTCCAGGTTAGAAATGTCGATGGACCAAATCTGCTTGTCCTTGACCGCTTCCGGAACATCGCCCTTGACGATGGCTTGCGCCAGGCCCTCGACGATGGCGGTCTTGCCGACCCCGGCATCACCGACCAAAATCGGGTTGTTCTTGGTCCGTCGGCTGAGAATCTCGGCCGTTTCTTGAATTTCTTTATCTCGACCAATCACCGGATCAAGCAATCCGTCCTTGGCTTCCTGGGTCAAGTTCGTGCCCAGTTTCTCCAAGATGCCGCCCTTCTTCTTGGCAGTCACCTTGCCGTCATTGACCGGGATATTACTCTCTTCACCGGTGGGCATTTGCCCGGTCGCCCGGAATTGGGCGAACTGATCCGGTGTCAGCTCGTGCCCGTTCACGACGTACCGCGCGGACTGGCCTTGCCCCATTTGGTGCATGACTTGATTGAAGAAATCATCCATATCGTTGTGGAAGAAATCATCATTGTTATTGAAATCGTCTGCCATAATACATACCCCCTAAAACTCGCTTAGACAATGGTTTTTTACGTTTGCTGAGAATGGCTGATGACCACCGCTGCGGTGTTCCCTCATCAACCAACTATTAGTATATACCACTTCTGTCACTCTGTAAAGTTAAGTGCTAATTTCTTGTGCACAAAAAGGCAGTCTGCGGTTGGGCAGACTGCCCTAAAGTGTCCGACGACTACTTGGTGATTGACTGGCTGTGGGCCTTTAACCATTCCGCCGTCGTCAGCATGACCTCTTCGGAGTCCTTCTCAGTCGTGACGTACAGAACGAAGCGAATCCCCTCTTCTTCATCTTGGACCAGGTCGAATCCATTCACGTGCAGAAAGGCAGCGGCGGCGGCTAAAGCGGTTCGCTTATTACCGTCAGTAAAGACGTGTTTCTTCGTAATTTTCTGTAAAATGTAGGCCGCCTTCAGCCATACGGTGGGATACATCTCTTCCCCAAAAAGGGTCATTTGCGGCTGTGTCACAACCAAATCCAAACCGGGCGGATACTGCACACCGCCGCCAGTTTCCCCAGCAGCCTGCAAGATCCACTGATTAATCGCCACGAGATCGGCTTCTGTGGGGTAAACAAGGTCGTTCTTCCGGTCTCCGCTCATAGGTCCTTCAACCGTTCCATCATAGATTCGTTCTTGTGATAATAAGCCTTCGCCGCATCTAAGAACGTCGGATTCACCTGCGGCTTCTTCCGATACGTGATGGTGCTGCCATCGGGTGAGATGGTCTTCTCAAAGACCGTATTCAAATCAGCGTGCAGCAGCTCCTTGTCCTTCTTGGTCAGGCGCAGACCATAAGAATTGCCGCTCTTGAACATCTTGGCCTCGCCCTGCAATTTTGTTGAGTCAAGCATGGCATATCCCCTCTTTCTGTGTATTTACATTATACGATACTGTTAATACATTCCACAAGGGTTTGGTTTGTCTTGCGCCAGCAGTGAATTCAATTCACCTTCCCCTGAGCAATGTGAACTACCATATTGTTACAGCAGGGTTACAATAGAAAGGAACACTTTTGAGAGGGGATTTTTCTGTATGGCGCAACAACCTGCCACGAACGGTACCGACCACATGAAACGCAGCCTGCGCAACCGCCATGTCCAAATGATTGCCATCGGCGGGACGATCGGTACTGGGCTCTTCCTGGGATCAGGGACGACCATCCACCGCACCGGTCCCTCCATTATCCTGGTGTACGCCGTCCTGGGCATCTTCATGTTCCTCATGATGCGGGCACTGGGCGAAATGCTTTACGAAGACCCGAACCAGCATACGTTCGTCGCCTTCATTTCTAAATACGTTGGTGAAGGGGCCGGCTTCTTCGCTGGCTGGAGTTACTGGCTGGGCCTCATCTTTTTGGCGATGGCCGAGCTCACCGCCATCGGCCGCTACATTCAATACTGGTTCCCCACATGGAACGCGAGTCTCATTCAACTCGTCTTCTTGATCATTCTGACGGCGACTAACCTGATTGCCGCCCGGGTCTTCGGTGAGACGGAGTTCTGGTTCGCGATGATCAAGATCGTCGCCATCCTGGCCCTGATTTTCACCGGCATCATCATGGTCGCCACCGGCTTCAAGACCCCCAGCGGCCATATTGCCAGCTTCGGTAACATCGTTGACCACTTCCAGCTCTTTCCCAATGGCGCGTGGCAGTTTTTGGGTGCGTTCCCCATGGTTTTCTTTGCCTTCCAGGGCATCGAGTTCGTCAGCATCACCATCGGCGAGACCGCTAATCCCCGGCAGGTGCTGCCCAAGGCCATCAACCAGACGATTTACCGTATCCTGATCTTCTACATCGGCGCCATCATCATTATTATGTCCATTAACCCTTGGCGAGAAATCAATCCGTTGCAGAGTCCCTTCGTTCAGGTCTTCGCGCTGGCCGGTTTGAAGGGTGCCGCCGGGATCATCAACTTCGTCGTGCTGACCTCGGCCGCCTCGGCTTTGAACTCGGCCATTTTCTCCGCTGGCCGCCATCTGTATCAGATCGGCCGGGAGGGGCATTCAAAGGAAGACAGCCGGGTCACGGAGATTTCTTCCTCCGGCGTACCGGCTCGGGCCATCTTTTCTTCCTCCGTCATCATGCTGCTGGCGCCGGCCTTGGCGATGATTCCCCAGATCAAGGACGCCTTCGAGTTCATTACCAGCTCATCTAGTGACCTGTACATCCTGGTCTACGCGCTGGCCATGGTCGCCCACTACCGTTACCGCCATTCGCCGGATTACATGGCAGACGGGTTCAAGATGCCCGGCTTCCCGGTGACGAACATCATCACCATCATCTTCTTCGTCTTCATCTTCTTCACCCTCTTCATTAACGCCGACGCGCGCGTTCCTGCAGCCGGGGCGATCATCTGGACGATCGTCTTCGGGACCTTCAGTTATCGCAAGTTCAGAAAGGCCGATGCGGCCAAAGATGACTTGTAACAAAGGCGTAACGATTGGCTCTTCCATTTATCCTGGAACGTGTTACAATGGGCGCTAGCTAAATTCGAAAGGGGCTACGATTATTCATGCAAGTCACACGTAATGGCGCACCAGTCGCTGTACTTGGCGAACCAATTCGGCGGGGGGCATTGCTGCCGAAATTCACAGTGACGGATGCGCACGGCGCGTACTTCACCACGGCCATGATGATTGGCCGGCCGGCACTGATCAGTGTTGTACCGGACATCAACACCCGGGTCTGCAGCATTTCCACTAAGAAGTTCAATAAGGAAGTCGATCAATTCCCTGGGATCAACTTCTACACCATCTCCACGAACCCCGTCACCGAGCAGCTGAACTGGTGCGCGGCCGAGGGCGTGACGAAGATGCAGATGCTGTCCGACTCTGAAGGGTCCTTCGGTCGGGCGATGGGCTTGCTGGTCCCCGAGAGCAACGTACTAGTCCGTTCTATCTTCATCATCGACGCCAACGGCAAGATCCGTTACGAAGAATTGGTGGACGAACAGACCCACGAACCGGACTACGATGCGGCCCTATCCTTCCTGGAGACGCATTTTCACGATTAACGTTGATTCATCAATATATTAAAAGAGAGAGGTTACCGCCTAAGTTCTACAGGCGATAGCCTCCCTCTTTCTATTGCAGCGGGTTCATCCAGTCAGCAGGCAGAGCACAAATCAAATGATTGGGTTCATTGTGATGTGACTTTCCTTAGCATTCAGGTATCCCGAAAGTGCCATCCTGCGTTTTATAACTCGCGCCGGCTTGAATACGCACAACCGGCTTTGTCTTCGGCGACAATGGCATCACTGTTTGAAAAGACATCTTTTCAAGCATTCTTTGATTCACGATTTATGCTGGTGGAACGTAACAATTGCCCACAGGATCAGTCGGTAGACACCGTAAATCAGAACGAGCCAAACAATACACATAGTCACAATTTGGTAAAGTGGCTGATTTAGAATGGAAATAATCAATAGCCCTGCGACTGCAATTATTAGGATTAAAGTGTTTAGCTTACCATTCATAGGATCCCCTCTTTCGTAACTCTTTGGCCGATAGCGAAGCCTATACCAGTACGTCTCAACAGTTGCTAACAAGTTGTTCCAGTATATGACGAGAGTAGGTGGATTATTCCTTTGCAAAGATATTGCTGGTCAATAATCTAATACCCGACAATGAACGGGCAACATCGTTGACTCCAAGAGCTCAAGCTGAGGCCTTTTGGAAAACAAAGAAGAGAATTGTCCCAAGGAATGGAAATACCCACTCTGTCATGATAGACTTCTTGTCTCACACAAATCGACTTGGCCGTTCTGAATAGAAAGCCAAGCCGATTTTGCGTTGTGCCAGTAAGAAAAACCGGCACAGATCGTTATCGCGCTACGCTAGCAATGCCTCTAGCTGTTAGTACTTAACAGCTGCAATACCGGAGATGCCAATTCGAATCCCCTTCTTGTGAGCCGCTGCATTCATAAGCGCGGATGCAATAGCCCCGGCACCAAAGAAGCCAACCACTGCACCAACAATCGTCCCAGCACCAGGAACTACGGACATTGCTGCGCTTAAGGCTGCAGCGATTGCTGCAGGTCCCAAAACAGCAACGCTACCGACAATGCCCTCAACTTCCATGAAAGAGAGGTAGAGATTGCCACCTTTGATATAAGCTCGAGTTTGTGCCTCATCGTTAAATTGATCCGATCCTGCGTTGTAGTTACCGACGATCTCTTTCAAAAGAGACAGATCTGCATCGGTAAGACCATATGCACGCTTTAACGCATCGTCCGTCGCCGTCAGTTCTAGGTGGTGTCCCAACAAAGCAAAGTGTGTTCCCACTTTGCGAATCAAGGCTACGCGCCGCTGGGCTTCAGCGGTGTAATCGGCATGAATATCTACATTCTTCTTGGGATTAGCCAATGCCTCAGCGATTTGCTCAGGAGACCATTGATCCACATCGTTTCCACTCTGTAGAATCATGGTGGGCGCTCCCGCTGGTGCAGTACTAGGGATTGGCTCCGCTGTCGTCGCTGCTGCTTGCACAGCCGATGTCGTTGCAGGTAACAGGGCGGCAAGGGCGAGCGCTGTCAAGCTTGTGTATAAACCAACCTTAATCTTCAACATGGTGAATCTCCTCCTTCTTTTTTACCCCCAAGTGCATATTACCTCACAGGATTGAAAGATCTACAGATTTTACAATCCTAATACCCCACTTGTGTTGTGCAGAACCCAGTGCGGTACTATCGCATATTCACAATTCCTGATTTTACAGGCAACACATAGCTCTGACCGCCAACATCTCGCTCTCGCACAGGTAATGGCACAAACACGTTGGCAAGTAGTACAATAGTCAAAGCACCATGGATGAGCAATTTAACCATATTCATCACACCACCCCATTCTACCAGGAGGCTAAATTTATGGACGACATTTCCGGCGAAATATTCCACAGTTTTCGGGTGACTGACCGAAAACTATCCGTCGCTCAAGTGGCAAATGGCATCATGAACCAATCGTCTCTTCGACGCTTCGAAAAGGGTGATACCTCTCCGTACTGGGTAACCGTATTGCCTTTGTTGGAAAGACTTCGCATCGCACCTTCTGAATTCTTTGCACGCACGGAGGGATTTGGTCAAACGGACACGGCAGCCTTCTACAGTAGGGTTACTCATGCTTACAACCGTAAAGATACTGTCCTATTAGACCAGATGTTGGCCACTCGCCGAGTACCAAATCCTCAAGAGTCAGCCACACTGCCATTTGACCACGTCGATCGCATCACCATTCAAGCTGCCATTGCCATGTTACAAGGTGCAACTCTGCCAAAAGAGGAAACAGAGTTTATCGTGTCTTACTTGCACAGCCAGCGAACATGGTTCTTTTACGATCTGAACATGTTGCGTTTTATCCCTGGTCTTTTACCACATGACGATCTTGTTTGGCTAGCTCAGAACCTTTTTAGTCATGCATCAGCCTACATCAATGTGTTGAATAATGCTGATCTTACAGCCGATACAGTTTTGAACATCGCCACAAGTCTCATCACTGTGTCCCAAGATTACGATGAGGCTGAACGCCTGCTAGCCTCCTCACGCCGTGAAGACGCGTTGAAGGGAAAACTTGATTTTTCTGTCCATCGAAAAACTCTTGAGGCTGCCCTGGTTTTTCATCGCGGTGATTTGGCCACTGCAATGAATCTTTACCGACGCATTCTAGATGCATTGGACCTTTTTGACGCTGACTGGGACGCGCAACAAGTCACTACCATGTGGCCGCTTTTAATCGGGAAACGAGAGGAACCATAACCTGTTCTTATCAGCTGTTCATCCCCCTTCTTGACTCTAGGATAACTGTAGCAGATTTAATTCGGCAAAGAAAGCGATTACGCACAAGCGCACGGCTATTTACTTTAGCCTTTTTTAAGCCCTGTATTCATCACTATTCACGTGCTTTCCGTTTTGGTTGTCGTGCATCCGTGCATGCGGTTCGACCAAACATATTTCTTCACCCAAGCTAACCCTTACGGTCGTCCAGTGAGCATATTCCTTGAGCTTCCCCAGATTCGGCCTATCATGACCCCCAGAAAGAGTTTAGAGGGGGTTTTAACATGGCAGATACGATCAATGCCGGCGTAGCGGTACTTCGGACTTTGGAGAGCTGGCACGTGGACCATATTTACGGTATCCCAGGCGGTACCTTTAACAACATGATGTATGCACTGGATGCGGAGAAAGAACGGATCAAATACATTCACGTGCGCCACGAGGAAGTCGGTGCACTGGCCGCCGTGGCGGATGGCAAGCTGACGGGGCATATTGGGGTCGCCTTCGGTTCCGCCGGCCCCGGCGCCACCCACTTGTTCCAAGGGGCTTATGACGCCAAGATGGATAAAGTACCGACACTGTTCCTGGTCGGCCAAGTGGAGCAGCGGTTCATGAACATGGATTTCTTCCAGGAACTGGACGAGGATCCGATGTTCCAGGATGCAGCAGTGTACGCCCGCACCGTGACCACGGCGGCGACGCTGCCCCACATTATTGATGAAGCCATTCGGCGGGCCTTCGCCGCCCACGGACCGGCGATCGTGATCATTCCGAACGACTTGCCGGGGCAGGACATTCCCGCCAACGGTTATTACAGTTCGGCGGCTAACTTTGCCCGACCGCGGCTGGCCGCCGGTTCAGACGAGCAGGTGGACGCCGCACTAGCATTGATCAAGGCGGCCCAGAAACCCGTCATGTACGTTGGTCAAGGGACCATCGGGGCCGCGGCCACGGTGGAGGCCGTGTCTGAAAAACTGCAGCTGCCGGTGATCACCACTGCCTTAGGGAAAGAAATCATTCCGTACGAGTTCCCGGCTCTGTTGGGTTCGGCTGCCCGGGTGGCGTCAAAGCCGGCCAATGAGGCGTTGCGGGAAGCCGACTTGATCATGTTCGTCGGCTCGAATTACCCGTTTGCCGAGGTCATGTTCAACAAACAGGCTAAGTTCATCCAAATCGACAGCGATCCGAAGATGCTGGGCAAGCGGCACCACGCCGACGTTGCCATCTTGGCGGACGCTCCCAGTACGCTGCAAAAGCTTCTGGACCGCAGCACTGCTACTCCGGCGACCGGCTGGTATGCGGCCAACAAGGCGAACGTGGCCAACTGGCACCAGTATAACGACCATATGATGAACCGGACGGAGGGCGCGTTGCGGTTCGAGCCGGCCTTCAAGCAGATCAACCGAATTGCCAAGGATGATGCCATTTTCGCCATCGACGTGGGCGACGTCACCCAGAACTCAGTCCGACTCCTCAAGGTGAACGGTAAGCAGCCGTGGATCACCTCCGGTCTGTTTGCCACCATGGGCGTCGGTCTGCCCGGCGCCATGGCCGCCCAGCTGAGCTATCCCGGCCGGCAAGTCTTCAACCTGACCGGTGACGGGGCCGCCGCCATGGTGATGCAGGACTTGAACACCGAAGTCCGCTATCATCTGCCGATCATCAACGTGGTCTTTTCTAACGATGCCCTGGGGTATATCGAAGATGAGCAGGAAGACGACGGTCACGAATGGTTCGGTATCGATATGCCGCCCTTGAACTTCGCTGAGATTGCGGATGGTCAAGGGATGACGGGTATCACAGTGACCAAAGTGTCTGAATTAGCCCCGGCCTTCGACCAGGCGCTGGCGGTCAGTGCCAAGGGGGCACCGGTCCTCATTGACGTGAAGATCACCAACGAGCGGCCCATTCCTGTGGAGCATCTGCAGCTCGACCCCGCCCGCTTCGACGCAGCCACTATCGCCGCCTTCAAGAAGCGTTATTACGCAGAAGATTTGATTCCGCTGAGTACCTTTGAAGCCCAGCAGCAAAACTAACTAAAAAACGAATCAGCCGCCGGCATTGCTGCCCGCCGGGGCTGATTCGTTTTTTTACTTCAACTGTTTTTGAGCGGCCGCAGGAATATCGTGCCACGCGACTTCCGCCCAATGACGGACGTCACAGACTAACGGCTGAGGGCGGCCAGCTCGCTAGCGACACTGCTGGCATACATGGCCCCGAACTTGTTCAGGTGGACCATGAGATAATAGAGACGGTAAACGCGAATGCGGTCCTGCCAGCCGGCGGCCAGCGGATAAGTATCCTGGTAGCCTCGGTAGAAACGGTCATTGAAGCCGCCGAAGACGGTGGTGACGCCGATATCCAGCTCACGGTCGCCGAACAGCGCCAGGGGATCGATGAGCACCGGCTGGCCCCGGGCGTCAAACATATAGTTGCCGCCCCACAGGTCGCCGTGGAGCAGTGCCGGTACCGGGGGATGCGCCGTAAAATGAGCGCGCAGCTGGTCTGTTAAGCGGGCAAAAGGCGTGTTCCATGCCGGCTGCCACAATCCCTTGGCCCGGATGGCGGCGGCCAGCCCGTCCAGCCGCCGGTCCACGAACAGTTCCGCCCAGTCCTTGGTCCAGGCGTTGCTGAAGGAGATTTGGGCGCCGGTGTACGGATAATCGAAGCCGTACATGCCGTTGGGACTGGTGTACTGGTGCATTTTCGCCACCATCTGACCCAGTGCGTACTGGTCCCCGCTGCCCGCTTCGATGTAGCTGATGATCAGGTAGGCATCCCCGGCAATCTGCCCGTTGGCGATCACCCGGGGCGCGTTGATCCCCGCTTTCTCAAATAGGCGCAAGCCGGCGATCTCCCCCGCGTAGAAATCCTGTCCCCGACCGGGCTGAACGAGAAGAAAGACCGTGTCCGCAGACGTCACCACCCGAAAAGCGGCATTGACATCACCGCCGCCCACCGGGGTAATGCTGGTCACGGTGACCGGCAGCTGAGCCAGCCAGTCTTGGGTTAAATGCATAGATAGCAGCTCCTCTCTTGCTTCCCTTCCAGTTTACCATGCGGTTTGATGCCACAAATATGTAACAGTTAATTGTGCTGTTTTACACGCAAATACAGCATTTTCTTCCCTTGACGAATACAGTTCTAAGCGTAAAATGATACACACGTGCTGCAACCAAAGAAAGAGGGACTCCCCATTGTCTGATACGACTTACCGCGGCGCCGACGCTATCGTCGACAGCCTCATCAACCATGATGTCCATTACGTATTCGGTCTGCCCGGCGCCAAAGTCGACCGGGTCTTCGAGGTGCTGGCCCACGCCGACCTGCCGAAGAAACCGCAACTGATCGTTACCCGCCACGAGCAAAACGCCGCCTTCATCGCCGCCGGCATCGGCCGCATCACCGGCAAACCGGGGGTCGTATTGACCACCTCCGGCCCCGGGGCCGGCAACCTGGCTTCGGGCTTGGTCACCGCCACCGCCGAGGGCGACCCGGTGCTGGCGATTTCTGGTCAAGTGCCCCGGGCGGACCTGCTCCGCTTGACTCACCAAAGTATCCGCTCGGCGGCCTTGATGGAACCTGTCACCAAGTATTCCGTCGAAGTTCAGGAACCGGAGAATCTCTCCGAAGTCATCGCCAACGCTTACCAGGCGGCGGATTCATCGAAGCAGGGAGCCAGCTTCATCAGTGTGCCCCAGGACGTCATCAACGCCCCGGTGAAGAATAAAGTCATCAAGCCGCTGATTCCGCCCACGCTGGGACCGGCCTCCCCGGCCGAGACGACGCTGCTCGCCCAGCAGATCAAGACCGCCCAGCTGCCGGTCCTGCTGCTGGGCATGCGGGCCTCTTCTCCGGAAGTGACCGCCGCCATCCGCAACATCCTGGCAGAATCCGACCTGCCCGTCGTGGAGACCTTCCAGGGCGCTGGCATCATTTCTCACGACTTAGAAAAGAACTTCTTCGGCCGGGTCGGCTTGTTCCGCAACCAGCCGGGGGACATGTTGCTGAAGCGCTCGGACCTGGTGATCACCATCGGCTACGACCCTATCGAGTACGAGCCGCGCAACTGGAACGCCGAAGGGGACGCGCGCATTATCGCCATCGATGACGCCGCCGCCCAGATTGACCAGCACTTCCAGCCGGAGAAGGAACTTGTCGGCGACATTGCCCAGACGCTGGACTTCCTGCTGCCTTACATGCGCGGCTACCAGCCGGCAGACAACGCCAAGGAGTACCTGGACACGCTGCGGGAGAAGCTCCAGGCCCGGGACGTGCCGCCTGCGATCCAGGCCGGCCAGACCACCTCGCACCCCCTGGCCATCGTTCAGGCCCTCCAGCACCACGTGACCGACGCGATGACCGTCACCGTGGACGTGGGTTCCCACTATATCTGGATGGCTCGCCACTTCCGCAGTTACGAACCCCGCCACCTCCTCTTCAGCAACGGCATGCAGACGCTGGGCGTGGCCCTGCCCTGGGCGATTGCAGCGGCTCTGGTACGGCCGAATACCCAGATTGTCTCCGTGGCCGGCGACGGCGGCTTCCTCTTCTCCGGCCAGGAGCTGGAGACAGCGGTGCGCCTCGGCTTGAACATCGTCCAGCTGATCTGGAATGACGGCGGCCACTACGACATGGTCAAGTTCCAGGAGGAGCTGAAGTACGGCCAGGCCGCCGGCACCGACTTCGGGCCGGTGGATTACGTCAAGTACGCCGAGAGCTTCGGCGCCACCGGCCTGCGGGTCGATGCGCCGGAAGATCTGGACGCGGTCCTGACCAAGGCGTTTGCCACCAAGGGCGTGGTACTCGTGGACATCCCTGTCGATTACAGCGATAATAAGGCATTGGGAGAGTCTTTACTGCCGGATCAGCTGTAATGTGTGAGAAAGGCGCTTCCGGGCGCTTTTTTTCGTGGGATGGGAAAAGGATTCTTATCCCTCTGGGGAGGAATTGATTCGCGAGGCCCGGCGATTTGGGCCCTCCGGCTGGCTGGGCGTGGAACGCCATGGGCAC
>NZ_KI271585.1:54029-54379 GCF_000469325.1 Schleiferilactobacillus shenzhenensis LY-73
GCAAAGACCGCCCGCTAAGAACAATTTCATGGCTGACGCCCGCCAGCCTCCGGGCCCAAATCGCCTACATCTTACCCGATCGTAAAATTCTGGTAGCACGATATATTCGCCAGAGGGCTGCCCGCGGATCTGCGGTCGGCAGCTGACGTAATGGTCACTGAAGAAGCTGCCTCGTCTCGTGTCAGGTTCGGGTGAGACCATTCCAGTCTCCGAGAATGCAGGGTGCCGAAGGGCGGAGCAGACTGTGGGATCAGTTGGAAAGTTGGGCCCGTGACAAAACTTGTGTATTGGGTGTGACTGAGTGCCAACGCGTAGCAAGCGGAGGCAAAACGGGCTCAGTGGTGAAATCA
>NZ_KI271585.1:54528-58091 GCF_000469325.1 Schleiferilactobacillus shenzhenensis LY-73
CCCGGGCAAGTTTTGTCACGCGCCCACGCGTTCCAGCCCCAATCTGCGGAGCCCGTAGTCACCCGGGCCAACATGCAGACAGCCGCCTTTCACACCTATGTCAAGCGCCCCCAGACTGCTCCCGTTAACCAAGAAAGGAATTGAAAACTATGGCTAAAGAAGATGTGTTGTACCAACACGGCACCTTAGCGTTGCTGGTGCCGGGGCTGTATGACGGCACGATGAGTATCAGTGAATTGCTGACCCATGGCGATACCGGGATCGGTACTGCGGATGGGTTGGATGGCGAGATGGTGATTCTGGAAGGCAAGGCCTACCAGATTTCTGGCAAAGGCAAGGTCCGGGAAATGAGCCCGGACGAGCTGACGCCGTTTGCCAACGTCCATTTCGACGATGCCACCAACGACTACGACCGCAAGGACATGACCAGCGACGCGTTGGAGCAGGAGATTTTTAAGGCCCATCCGTTTGCCAACCAGTTCTTTGCCTACCGCATCGTGGGCACGTTCAGTCACGTGGAGACGCGGGCGATCGACAAGCAGAAGCCGCCATATCCCCCGTTGGCTGAAGCAGCCAAGAGCCAGCATATCTTTAAGGCGGACAACGTAGCCGGGACATTGATTGGTTATTATTCCCCAGACCTGTACCAGGGAACGACCAGTGCCGGTTTCCACGTCCACTTTCTCTCCGATGACCATAAATTCGGCGGTCACGTCTTGGTCTATGCGCTTAAAGAAGGCAAAGTCTCCCTGCAGACGTTCTCCGACTTCAACCTCCATCTGCCGGTACACGACTCCCGCTTCGTCCGGGCCGACTTGAACGATCCGGAATTGGATAAGCAGATCAAGGACGCGGAGCACTAAAGGCTCTCAGGAACTGTGGATTTCTGAAAGGGGGCAGGTTGAATGGGTATGTCATCACCAATTATGGCGTGGCTGATGTTGGCCTTGAACGTGGTGCTGCTGATTCTCATCGGGACGATGCACAACATGGCGGCCATGTGGCTCATGGGCATTATTATGACGTTAGATTCCGTGGCTAGCTTGGTCGCACTCTATCGTCATCCGCAAAATCACTGACGTCCCATAGCAATTTGCCATAACCCCCAAGCGGCCCTTACAATGGGGCTAATGTCATTTTCATATTGGAGGTTGCGTCATGGAATATCTCAAACTGCTGGGCATCGTCATCATTGTCCTCGGGTTTGCGTTCAAGTGGGATACAGTGGCCGTGGTCGTCATCGCCGCGCTGGTCACGGGCCTGTTCTCCGGAATGGACATCCTTACCCTGCTCACCACCCTCGGCCAAAGCTTCGTCCAGAACCGGGTCGTATCGCTTTTCTTCCTGACCTTGCCGATGATCGGCTTGGTAGAAAGCCACGGGCTGAAGGAAGTCGCCGTCAACGGGATTCAGAAACTGAAGACGTTGACCGCCAGCCGCATCTTGAACCTGTATCTGATCGTCCGGGAACTGGGCGGGGTCTTCGGCATCTCGCTCTCCGGCCAGGTCCAATTCGTGCGGCCGCTGATCACACCGATGGTGACCGCCGCGGCCGAAGTTAAACGGCCCTTAACCGCCAAGGACTTGGATGAGATCAAGGGCCGGTCCGCTGCCGTGGATAACTTCGGCAACTTCTTCGCCCAAAACCTGTTCGTGGCGTCCGGCGGTGTCCTGCTGATCGTGAGTACCATGGATTCCTTGAAGCATCCGGTCACCGGGACTCAGATCGTTTTGTACACCGTGCCCATTGCCGTGGTCACGCTGATCACGGTGGCACTGTACAACGTTTGGTTCGACCGCCGCTTCAAAGCACCGAAGAAGGGCTAGCCGATGGCGCAACTTGGTAATATTCTGCTCACCGTCATGTACTGTTTGATCGGTTTTCTCCTCGCCATCGCCGGCATCGAATCGATCAAGGCCAAGGATAACCCGGCGCATATCGGCACTGGCATCTTCTGGCTGCTCTTGGCCGTTGTCTTTGCCTTCGGGACCCTCATTCCTTACGCTGTCACAGGCGGTATCATTGTGATCATCGGTATTTTAGCCCTGTTCAAGCAGATTCAAGTGGGTAAAATTGCTCCGGTGGACCCGAAGTTTGCGGCCACCGCGGCGAAACGCATCGGCGGTTGGGTCTTCTTCCCCAGCGTCGTCTTGGCGATTGTCTCCATCGGCATCGCCCAAGTGAAGAGCCTGGGGCCGCAAGCCGGCCAAGTGGGGATTGGGATTGGTGCCGCGGTCTCGCTGATCGTGGCCATCCTGCTCACCCGCGCGCCAGTGAAGATGCTTTACAACGATAGTCAGCGGCTGGTCCGGTCCGTCGGTTCCGCCGGTGTTCTGCCCCAGCTTCTAGCCACCTTGGGTGCCGTCTTCACCGCGGCCGGGGTCGGCACATTGACAGCCAAGCTGATTGCTAACGTCTTTCCGGCGGGCAACCAGTTCCTCGGCGTGGTCCTTTATTGTGTGGCCATGGCCTTGTTCACCGCAATCATGGGCAACGCTTTTGCGGCCTTTGCGGTGATCACTGCCGCCATCGGTATTCCCTTTGTTGTTGCCCAAGGCGCCAACCCCGCTGTCGTAGCGGCCATGGGCATGACCTCCGGCTACTGCGGCACGCTGTTGACCCCTATGGCGGCCAACTTCAATTCACTGCCAGTGGCATTACTGGAAATGCATGATAAAATGGGGGTCATCAAACAGCAGGCGCCCATCGCGGTGTTCCTGCTGCTGATTCAGATCGTCATGATGTACGTGTTAGCCTTCTAGGATTCAGAAAGGAAGCCGATTAATTTATGAAAATTCTTGTGACTGGATTCGATCCCTTCGGCGACGATAAGATCAACCCCGCCATCGAGGCCGTCAAGCGTCTGCCTGACGAAATCGCCGGCGCCGAGATCATTAAGTTAGAAATTCCCACGAAGTTCAACGTTTCTGCCCAGGTCGTCCACGACGCCATTGCTGCGAAGCACCCGGACTACGTGCTGAGCATCGGCCAAGCGGGTGGCCGCTTCGCCCTCACTCCGGAACGGGTCGCCATCAACCTGGACGACGGCCGGATTCCGGACAATGCCGGCTACCAGCCGCTGAACCACACGATCCACGCCGACGGTCAGACCGCGTACTTCGCGCAGCTGCCAATCAAGGCCATGGCCAAGGCCATCCGCGAGGCCGGCATCCCCAGCGTCGTGTCCAACACGGCGGGTACCTATGTCTGCAACCACATTATGTACCAGGTGCAGTACATGCGGGACAAGGAGTTCCCGGAGATCAAGGCGGGCTTCATGCACATTCCCTTCCTGCCGGACCAAGTCGTGAACCGGCCGGACACGCCGAGCCTGTCTCTGGCGGATGACGTCAAGGGCATCACCGCCGCCATCGGCGCCATCGTGGCCCGGGACGGCAAGGGCGACATCGAGACCATCGAAGGGGCTATTGCCTAGGGCGCTTGGGACCATTAAGTGAGAAAAGCGGCAGCACTGCGGTGCGGCCGCTTTTTTTGTATTCGCGTGGGCCCGGCGATTTGGGCCCTCCGGCTGGCTGGGGCTGGAACGCCATGGGCACGACTT